>NZ_JBLIAI010000004.1:0-123618 GCF_047634455.1 Maritalea sp. | reverse complement strand
TTTTCAAGATTTTTGCATTAAAGTGTTGCGTAATTTCGGCTCAATCAACAGTGCTGAACGCCTGGATGCTTGGTTGTCCACGACCTTGCGCCATGCACTAACGGATCACTATCGGCGCAAAGTCACCCGCAAGCGCGCGGTTGAAGCATATTCGGTTGAGGCCAAAATACTACAGCCGGATACAACTGATGTTGAGCACCATGGTTGCAAATGTGTTGTTGGGGCGATGGCCGATATTGATCCGGGACAAGCGGCTTTGCTCTCGCGGGTCGATATGAACGACGAGTTGCGCAGACACGTGGCAGAGGAATTTGGAATTAGCGTGAATGCTTTGGGCGTTCGAATTCATCGAGCCCGGGCTGCACTTAAGACAAGAATAGCGGAAATTTGCCCGGTATGTGGCGATGGCAAATTTATGCAATGTGAGTGCGATAACCTAACAGGTATTGTTGCCCAATTGCCCTCAACTCCTGCGAAAGTAATGACACGGATGTAATAAACTTCGACGTTGCGCGTCTTCATTGACGATAGCAAAATATTCGGAGGTTTGAATGTCTGATCACGCAGGGTGCCATCCGGATAAGACGGAAACTGGGTTGGGGAAATCGCTATGAATTTGCCGAGCGATTTGCATCTGATACCCGATGAAGACATAGATGCGCTGGTCTGCGATTGTTTGGACTTATTATTGTCCACACTGCCGTTGGAACAGGCACAAAGTGTCCGAGCACAAGGTTTACAAGACAATTTAACGCAGTTGGGACCGCAAGCGACTGGACCAGTTTTCGCAGAACTGGCTGCAAATGCAGATGCTGGCCGTAAAGTGCTCAAACAGCGTTTTGCTCAATTGCGTATAGTTTGCCCTGATCACGGCCTTTCACACTGCAAATGTCATTTGGGCAAAAAAAAAAATACTATACCATAGCAACTTCCTCGTAATGTTCTGCCTTGCACAGCGTCTACAAACTACACGCATAAATATTCAAAGGGGATTTCATCATGTGTAAACAACACAAAGTAGCTGTTGAAGCTACCGAACAGCTACAATCAGGCTGCTGTAACAATGCAACGTCAGCTGATCCGCAAGGAAACATTGTGGAAAAATCCGACATAAAGAGCGGTTGCTGCCAAGACAGTTCGACGGCTGACGAAAAAATCGGCGCAAAAGACAATGGATGTGGTTGCGGACACTAACTTGGTGGAATTCAGCGCCCTAGATGATAGCCTGTTGCTAAGGAGCGGATCTTTGGCAACGATTTGGCGGATTTGATAAATTCAGGAAGAATAATCATATGACGGAACATGAACATAAGCACCACGCAAAGCCAACCAAAATAGATGAAGGGAATGCTATCCCAGCCGATCATCAAGGTACGGTATATACGTGTCCCATGCATCCTGAAATCCGACAAACTGAGCCTGGCGACTGTCCAAAATGCAATATGCATTTGGTGCCCGAAGGTGAGGTGGGCCAACACGGTCACGATCATAGTCATCACGCACATGACCATAAGGGGCATGATCATAAAGGGCATGGCGATGGACACACCGCTGGAACAAAGCCGACCAAAGGCGGTCAATATGACACTGTGCCAGCAGGGTATAATGGGCCGGTTTACACATGCCCTATGCATGCTGAGGTGCGCCAATCAGAATCTGGGTCCTGTCCACTTTGCGGTATGGGGCTAGAGCTGGAATCAGCGGCTGCTGGTGACGAAGGTCCAAACCTTGAATTGATTGATTTTACCCGGCGGTTCTGGGTTGGTGTCGTGCTTACGATACCTCTGCTGATCCTGACTATGTCGCCCTATGTTGGGGCGGGTTGGATACGTGAGATTTTGGGTGAACGCACCACGTTGTGGGTTGAATTTGTCTTGGGTACACCTGTTATCCTCTGGTCTGGCTGGCCCTTCTTCACGCGGGGCTGGACATCTTTCCGCACCATGAAACTGAATATGTTCAGCCTTATAGCGATGGGCATTTCAGCGGCTTACGGGTTCAGCGTGGTCGCCATTATTGCGCCTGATATTTTCCCAGATGGCTTCCGCGATGCTGAAGGTCATGTCGGGGTTTATTTTGAAGCCGCCGCTGTGATTGTAACGCTTGTCCTGCTTGGACAAGTGATGGAAATGCGCGCCAGAGAAGGCACGGGTAAAGCCATTCGTGCACTGTTAGATATGGCGGCCAAAACTGCGCGTGTAATTCGCCCAGACGGTAGTGAAGAAGAAGTGCCGCTTGAAGAAGTGCTGGTTGGCGATCACGTACGGGTTGTTCCGGGTGATAAAGTGGCCGTTGACGGACTTGTCATCGAGGGTCGGTCATCAATTGATGAGAGCATGATATCTGGTGAGCCATTGCCCGTGGAAAAAGTGGCTGGTGACACAGTGACCGGCGCGACGATCAACGGCACAGGATCGCTGATCATTGAAGCAACTCGAGTTGGTGCTGACACGATGCTCAGCCAGATTGTGGAAATGGTCGCCAATGCACAACGTTCTCGTGCGCCGATCCAAAAATATGCCGACATGGTTGCTGGACTTTTCGTTCCCGTGGTCATTGTAATTGCAATTCTATCCTTTATCGGCTGGTCGATTTGGGGGCCTGAGCCTGCCATGTCTTACGGTCTGATTTCAGCGGTTGCTGTGTTGATCATCGCGTGTCCTTGTGCCTTGGGCCTTGCGACACCAATGTCGATTATGACCGCCACAGGACGTGGTGCACAGGCTGGCGTGTTGATCAAAAACGCGGAATCGTTGGAGCGATTTGAAAAGGTTGATACTTTGATCGTTGATAAGACGGGAACCTTGACTGAAGGCAAGCCAAGCCTTGTGGCGGTGTTGCCAGAAGCAGGGCACGATGAGACTGAGGTTTTGCGCCTTGCTGCGTCCCTAGAGCGTGGTTCGGAACACCCCTTAGCGGAAGCCATTGTGCGCGGTGCTGAAGAGCGCGGCGTCGAAATGGCAAAAGCTGAGGATTTTGAGGCCATCACCGGTAAAGGCGTTAAAGGTGTGGTGGATGGAAAACCCGTAGCTTTGGGCAATCTTGCACTGTTAACAGAAATGGGATTGACAGCGGATGCATTGCTTGAAAAAGCAAATGCGCGTCGGGATGATGGCGAAACTGTCATGTTTGTGGTGGTTGGGGACGCCGTCGCTGGTTTGGTCAGTGTGGCGGATCCGGTTAAAGAAACGACCCCTGCAGCGTTAAAACAGCTCCATGAACTCGGTTTTAGGATCATCATGGCAACTGGTGATAATGAACGCACTGCCCGAGCCGTCGCTAACCGTCTGGGCATCGATGAAATTCGTGCAGACGTTATGCCAGAAGACAAAGCACGCATCATCAAAGAACTGCAAGCCGCAGGGAAAAAAGTGGCGATGGCTGGTGATGGCGTTAATGATGCGCCAGCTTTAGCGCAGGCAGATGTTGGCATTGCAATGGGCACCGGGGCTGATGTTGCGATTGAAAGCGCCGGATTTACTTTGGTTAAAGGTAATCTGGATGGTATTGTTCGTGCGCGCCGATTGTCACAGGCTACAATGAGAAATATCAGGCAAAACCTGTTCTTTGCGCTGGTCTACAACGCAGCAGGCGTTCCCGTGGCGGCCGGAATTCTGTTTCCGTTCCTTGGCATTCTCATCAGTCCGATGTTTGCGGCGTTTGCCATGTCCGCGTCGTCGCTCTCTGTGGTCCTGAATGCGTTGCGGTTACGAAAATTGAAGTTTTAGGACAACCTTCCTGACAATCATCTGGCAGGCACCAAGCAAAGTGCCTGCCATTTTTGTTTTGCTGCAATTGGATATTGCGCAAATTGAGTGTTTTGACAAATTGCATGATGGATTTATCGTAAGAGCTAGTTGATAGTAAGTTTTGGCGAGTTGTGGAACAAGCGGCGTTCGCTTGCGTGGGGGACCATCGGATGTGTTTTTCTCAAACAGTGAGTTTTTCTGCCAGTGTTTTTCTGGTGGCGGGCGGCATATTAGCAACGACCAAGGCTGTGCAAATAAATAAACGATATGTGCCTGTTGCACTGATGCCATTGTTTGCTGGGCTTCAGCAATTCATGGAAGGCAATGTGTGGTGGGGGGTGAATACCGGGGATCCTGTAACCACTCTATTTGGCGCGTTCGGCTTTATCTTTTTCACATGGTTTATGTGGCCATTTTGGATACCGCTTGCCACATATGTTCTTGAGCCGCGCGGCAGCCGTCGACGTCCTTACATGTTTGCGATGATGCTAATCGGTCTGATTTTTGGCTTATTGCTTTATGTGCCACACTTGGTCAATCCGGAGTGGATTGAGGTCACGGTCAACCAAAATTCTCTGGCTTATGAAGGCACGATGATTTTGGATTATCTTATGCCCCGTGCGATGACATATGTGATTTATTTGGCTCTGATTATCGTTCCACCGCTCATCTCGACATATTTGCACATGCGTTGGTTTGCTTTGACGATCATCTTGGTTGTCGTTGTTGATATATTGTTTTTGCGATACGCCTATATCTCATATTTTTGTTTGCTCGCAGGGCTGGGTACACTGCACCTGATTTATATAATAGTGCGCAATAAATGTGCGCGGGAATGCCCGACCTTATTTGCTTGAAACCGTGTAAATATTGGGCGTTTGCAACTCACGATGGGGCGATAAGTGCGTCAGCACCAACTCGCTTCATCGTCGTTTCTTCCCTCCATCACTTCCTGCACATTTGCCTCAATCAATTTATAGCCAACATTTCCAAATAGTTTTTGACGGCCATCGTTCATCAAATATGTTGGGCTACCTTTAATGTCTTTCGTTAGTCTTTGATTGTAGTCAACTTCAAGTCTTGCAAGAGCTTCTGACGAACGAATAACGCGTTCAATTTGCGCGTAGTCAATATCTAGTTTTTTGGCAATATCTCGATGAGTGTCCCAATTAGAAATGTCTCTTGCTTCCGCGAAGAATGCTTTTCGAAGTTCCCAAGCGGCTTGGCTGGATCGCTTTTCATGATAATGGATGGGGGCTTCGGCTTCTAAAGTTTCTTGCTCTTCAATGATCTGAACAGCTTTAACAAATAGATGAGGAGCGGCAGACGTGCGCGGAATTGCATTGCCGAGCCAGATATTTTTGTGCACTTCAACATGCGGGAATTTTTTGGCAACCCCTAGTACATGAGCGTTGTACCCCTCAAAGCCACCTTTATTCTCCCACTGCGAAGCAATTTTTCCATGAGCATCTGGAAAAACTGAACAAAAATAAGATGTTATTTCAATCCGGTTGCCAAATGTTGACATTAGTTGTTCAACGCGACGTTGGGCAATATAAGCCCAAATACAAAGAATATCGGAGTGATATTCTATTTTAATTGGGTGCAAAAGACTGCTCCATGTTAGGGGTGAGGCGCGCTTTGTCTGTATTGGTTGCAATTTAAGCAGCTAAAGAACTGTCGTCAATCAAACCAGGTGCGACAAAACGGGTCGTGGTTGCAAATCCTAACACAGTTGCGTAACGAACGTTGAGCTATTAGCCTAAGTTTGGGTGGATCGCGACGTCACCATAAAATTGTGGTTCTGCTCGAAATGACAAGATTTATATGAGACCGGGGATTGTAAATTGAACGAGGGCGAGATATCGGGCAAGTCAGAACATCGTGCGGTTGAGGCGCTATTTGTAAATCGACCAGCATTTATGGGTGTTTTGATCAAGCAGCTCGGCAATATGGGCGAGGCGGAAGATGTATTTCAAGAGTTTTGCCTCCGGGTGGTTCGCCGAAAACATCAGTTGCGTGATGCTGAAAAACTCAACGCGTGGCTATACACGATTTTGAGATCAGCAATGAACGACCATTTTCGAAAGAATGGTCGGAATAACCGATTGGCCGCAGCTTACGAAAGAGAGCAAGAAAGTACGGTTGGCCATCAGGTCGGCGCGGATGAGTTTTTGTATATTTGCCAATGTGTAAAAAGGTTGGTGCCATCGCTGCAACCTGGTCAGAGTGAATTGATCCGCCGAATTGATCTACAGGACGAAAATCGACAGGTCGTGGCCAGCGATCTTGGCATAAGTTTGGGCACACTTGGCGTTCGCTTGTATCGGGCTCGAGCGTCATTGCGCGATCGACTGTTGGAGCATTGCGGTTGCTGTTGTGAACATGGTTTTGAAGACTGTGCTTGCCCACCAACTGGATGCGAAGAGCAAGATAGTTCGACAAAGTGCTAACTTGAATTGCGGCCGGCCCGGTGTACGGCGCGCTTAAGCGCTCAGCCTAGCCCACATAAAAGTGTTTACTTCTGTAATAAGTGTGGCGCTTGCGCGTCTATATACTGAGCGCGTTTGTCATTTGGCAACCAGGTTTGGTTTCGCGCTCTCAAATAGGAGAACTGATATGAGCACTCATGTTATTGAACGTATCGCGCCTCGTATTCCAATAGCGGCACTTGGCTGGAGTCTTGGCATTTTTCTGGCTCTAACATTTGCAATTTGTGTCGTCTTTGGGCTGATTTTCCCCAATGTGACCATGTATCAAGCTTGGCTACCACTTTTGCCTTGGGTGACGTGGATAAGTTGGGCAAGTTTTGCGATCGGCATAATTGAAGCTTTTGCTTATGGCTGGTTTGTCGCCCTGATTTTTGCGCCTCTGTTTAATTTCTTTGCGGCAAGGTCGTGAAGTAGATTTTTCAACGGTCACCGATGGCACGAAGCGCGTGCCAATCAAACTGTTTTCACGGGTCCGCAACTTGCGTTGTGATTAGCTTGTTTTTGCTGATATTGGCTAGGGTCTGAACTCAATTGAGAAAAGGTCTGGATTGCATGCAACCCGAAAGGCAGCATTCAATTTTGCCAGTTTGTCGTTGAAATATCCTCATTGACAGCAAGTCAATTCGGCCGATTTCGCCTAAATCTGATCAAAATTGAACGGCTGTCCAGATCATTTCTCAATTGAGTTCAGACCCTAATTGCAAGGTACGAGTTATTGCGCCTAACTTCACTTAGTAAAATTGTATTGGTCATGTTGCTTTGGGCTGCGTGTTTTCCCTTGCTCACGATTGGCATTGTGTATGCACCGCATTTGGCTTTTGCCACATTAAGGGCTCTGATTGCCGGTTTGTTTTTGGTCGGCGTGGCATTTGCTTTGGGGCGAAAAATGCCCAGCGGGTTTAAAACTTGGCTGGCCCTTTGTGTTGTCGGTTTTGGTGCCACCAGCCTAGGGTATTTGGGCATGTTTCATGCCGCAGAATTCGTCGCCCCCGGCCTAGCAACCGTCATCGCAAACAGTCAGCCTTTGCTGGCAGCAATATTAGCCGGCATTGTGTTGCGCGAACGGATATCTCGACTGGGAAAATTGGGTCTAGTTCTGGGATTTTGTGGCATCCTGATTATCGCCGCACCTGGGATATTGTTGGGCAATCAGGACAATTTTCTGACGGGGTTTGGGTATATCGTTCTTGCCGCGCTGGGCATTACGGTGAGCAACGTTATGCTTAAAGCCATTGCTGGAGGTATTGATCCCATCATGGCTGTGGGCTGGCAGTTGCTAATTGGTGCCGTACCGTTGGCTATTTTTTCTGCGGTTACGGAAGACCCCACAGCAATTCAATGGACGGGCGAATTTGTGTTGGTCTTGCTCGCCTTATCGCTATTTGGGTCGGCATTGGTCTATGTGATTTGGCTTTCTGTTTTATCCGAAGTTGCGCTGAGCACAGCAAATGCATTCAGTTTTCTTGTCCCCGTTTTCGGGCTAACAATTGGCTTTCTCTTTTATAATGAGACGCTAACAGCGTTCACGTTCATGGGAATAAGTTTGGCACTTGCCGGCGTCGCCATGGTGACCGTGCATAGTAATAGTGCGGCGCTGCAGGAAACATCTGTGCGCTAGGTTTAAAGTGTATTGATGCGCTGATGCGGGTTGAGTTGAGGCGATTATGCGGGCTTGGAATGTATGCGGGCTTGGAATGGCCGGGTCGTCGCCTGTTTCACCTCCAGGGTTTATAGATTTCCCAAAGGTCTGAACTCAATTGAGAAATGATCTGGACAGCAGTTCAATTGAGTCCAGACCCTAGTGTTCTTTTTCGATGCGCGTGCCTGCTGCGCCTTGAAGAATATCCAGAGCATCTGCAAGACGACCAATGCCCGCAAATCCCCCCTTGTGGGCAAAATCACTCGCTGCCGATAATTTTGGCCCCATGGAGCCTTTCGGCATATTCAGCGCGTTGACTTGGTCTGGGGAGATGCGCTGCATCAGCGTTGCGTCCTTCGTGCCAAAATTTTGGTAAACCCCTTCCACATCGGTGAGCAGCAGCAAGGCATCTGCACCAAGGTTGCTTGCAAGTAGGGCGCTTGCCGCATCTTTGTCGATCACGGCCTCAATGCCAACCAAGCTGCCATCAGCACGCCGGACCACTGGAATGCCGCCACCTCCGGCACAAATCACGATGACCCCTTGGGCGAGGAGTAGCTGCAATACGCGCATGTCGGGGATTTCTATAGGCTTTGGTGAGGCCACGACGCGTCGCCAATGGTCCCCGTCTTTAGCGATTGACCATCCCGCTGATTTGGCCCGTTCTTCGATGTCTTGTCGCTCATATATAGGGCCAACAAACTTGGTCGGGGACTGAAATGCAGGATCCTGGGCATCAACTACCACTTGGGTCAAAAGAGTTGCGACAGCATGGTCGTGACCCAAGACATTTTCGAGTTCCTGTTCGATCAGGTAACCGATCATACCTTCAGTCTCGGCGCCAAGAATGTCGAGCGGATAGGCTTCTTCTGGTTTATAGGCAGCGCCCTGCAAGGCCAATAGACCAACTTGGGGTCCATTGCCGTGCGTGACAATCAATTGATGTCCCGCACGTACGATTTGGGCCAATGCCGCGGCCGCTGTTGCGACATTGGCGCGTTGCGCTTGGGCCGTTAACGGTTGACCTCGTTGCAGCAGCGCGTTGCCACCAATGGCTGCGACGACCAGCATTTTATGCTCCCAAACTGGCGACAAGAACCGCCTTGATGGTGTGCATTCTGTTTTCTGCCTGATCAAAAACGATTGAAGCGTCGCTCTCAAAAACTTCTTCGGTGACCTCCATCGCGTCGATGCCAAATTTTGACTTTATATCAGCGCCGACTGACGTCTCAGTGTTGTGGAAGGCCGGTAGGCAATGCATAAAGCGCGCGCGCGGATTACCTGTTTTTTGCATGACCGCTGCATTGACCTGATAGGGCATGAGAAGCTCAATGCGCTCAGCCCATTTTTCGTCTGGTTCGCCCATTGAAACCCAGACGTCGGTATAGACAAAATCGACGCCTTTCACGGCGAGGTCCAGATCTTCAGTTATGGTGATCCGCGCGCCTGTTTGTTCGGCGATTTTTTTGGCGTCGTCGATAATCTCCGGCGCCGGCCAGCAGGCTTTTGGGGCACAAAGGCGGACGTCCATACCCATTTTTGCGCCGCCGATGAGAAGGCTGTCGCCCATATTGTTGCCCGCATCTCCTAAAAATGCGTAGGCAACCTCACGCAAGGGCTTATCAACATGCTCTTGCATGGTGAGAAAATCCGCCAAGATTTGCGTTGGATGAAATTCGTTTGTTAAGCCGTTGAAAACTGGTACCCCGGCGTGCGCGGCGAGTTCTTCGACGATATTCTGGCCAAAACCACGATATTCTATGGCGTCGTAAACGCGCCCGAGAACGCGTGCAGTGTCCTTGACGGATTCTTTGTGACCAATGTGCGAGCCGGTTGGTCCCAAATAGGTCACGCGCGCCCCTTGATCATAAGCTGCAACCTCAAAACCGACGCGCGTGCGGGTGCTGTCTTTTTCAAAGATCAGTGCGATGTCCTTGTCTTGCAGTCTTCGTACCTCTGTGCCTGCATATTTGGCCGCTTTTAAGTCAGCCGCAAGCTTTAAGAGGAAAGAGATCTCCCGCGGTGAAAAATCGCGCAGGGTTAAAAAACTTCGATTTCTAAGATTGAATGACACAAGTGTCTCCTTCGCTAAATTGCATCACGGATGGTTGGGCAGCTCATGCACCGCCCGCCGCCGCGTCCACGACCCAACTCGGCTCCAGGCACTTCAAGGACTTCAATCCCGTTGGCGCGCAGGGCCGCATTGGTGTCGTCATTTCGATCATAACCAACGACTACGCCGGGCCGTAGCGCGAGCACGTTGTTGCCATCGTTCCATTGTTCGCGTTCTTGTTCGGCAAGGTTGTTGCCGCCGGTCGGCACGATGTTGAGTTTTGGATAGCCCAAAATTTCAGCAACGATGTCGAACACATTTCGAGAATCCTGATGAAATTTAAATGGTGTGTCGTCGTCACTTGGATAGAGTTCGAAACATGTCATCTCGTCGGCAACTTCTTTGAACGTCGTCACAACGTCCCCGCCGCAAAACGTGAAAACTGTGTCCAAATGCATGGCAGAGCGTGTCTTTGGCATACGACAGGCAACAATTCGATTGGCTTCGCCAGATTGAAACAAAGATTTTGCCAGAAGGCCGACGCCCTGTGGCGATGAGCGTTCTCCCATGCCGATGAGCACGGTGCCATTGCCGACAGGCATGATATCACCGCCTTCCAAGGTTGCATGGCCGTGATCAATAGTTGGATCGCCCCAATGCACATTGACTTGCTTTTCGAATTTTGGATGAAACTTGTAGATGGCTGTTGTTAGGATCGTTTCGGGTTTGCGCGCCGCCCAATACATAGGATTAAGTGTAACACCGCCATAGATCCAGGCACTGTTGTCTCGGGTAAACAAGAAATTTGGCAAGGGAGGTAATATAAAACCGTGCTGACCCAAATAGTTGCCGAATAAGCCGGTTGGCGCGAATGGCAGATCTTCAACTTCGAGACCACCAACCATGTACTCTGCCAGTTTTGCGGATGGAAGTTCTTGCATCCATTGGCGCAGTTGGCGCAGCATACCCACCCCAATTTCGTTCGGGGTGATCCTTTGTTCTAACACCCATTGACGGGCGTCGGGACGTTCAAAAATGTCGGCAAGCAGGGTGTTAACATCGAGTACCTCTACGCCTTCGTGCCGCATTAATTGTGCGAATTCGTCGTGATCTTTTTGCGCCTGTTTGACCCAAAAAACGTCATCGAATAACAGTTCTTGGCAGTTAGAGGGTGTCAATCGCCGATGGGCTAAACCCGGACGGCAAACGATGACTTGTCGCAATTTTCCTGTCTCGGAATGTACGCCGAGTTTTGGGAGTGACATTGGTTGGTTTCCTTGTACGTCTTAAAGTATGGCGGCAATGCTGAGGCCAGCCGATATGAAGAGGGTTAAGATCAACAGAAGTGGCCATATGAAGGCGATCCATTTGTCAAACGAAATGCGCCCGATGGCCAAGCCGCCGATAACCACAGCCGAGGTCGGCGTGATAAGATTTACGAGACCACTGGCAGATTGGTAGGCGGTGACGACAAGGTCGCGGTTGACACCTGCAAAGTCGCCGAGTGGGGCAAGGATAGGCATCGATAAAACGGCGAGACCAGAAGAGGATGGGACGAGAAAGCTCATCGCGATTTCAATCCAAAGCATGACGTTGATAAAGGCAATATTTGACAGCGCGCCCAATGTAGCCGCTGCACTGAACAGAATAGTGTCTGCGATCAATCCTTGTTCCATAACCACAACGATGCCGCGTGCTAAGCCGATGACTAAGGCGACGCCGAGTAGGTCTTTTGCACCGTCAACAAAAGTTGTTGTGAGTTGTTTTTCGCCCATGCGCGCGACAAGGCCTATGACGATCGCCATGCCAAAGAACAATGCACCCATGCGTGCCATCCACCAACCTTGGCTGGAGACGCCCCAAATCATAACCGCGAAGGTTGCAAAGAACAGAACTAAGATTAGTTTTTGAGTGCCAGTCAGAACAGGCGCACTATCTTTGCCATCTGCGTTTTTAAGGAAGATATTGCGGTTCTCTTCGCGCTGTGCGGCTACAATTGACCGGCTGGGATCAGCTTTTACACGTGCGGCGTAGCGCATTACAAACGCGATACTGATAAGGAGGCCGCCGATGAGGAAAATAAACCGTAAGGCCATGCCATCGGTGAAGGGAATGCTCGCAGCGTTTGATGCGATGACCGTTGCAAAAGGGTTGATCGTTGAACCAAGCGTGCCAATACCCGCGCCAATCATAATGATGGCAACGCCCGTGATTGCGTCAAAGTCAGCCGCAAGAACTACCGGGATTAACAATGCGTAGAAAGCCAAGGTTTCTTCTGCCATGCCGTAGGTTGTGCCACCGATAGCAAACAGGGTCATTAAGAGCGGGATCATCCAGATTTCCCGTCCCTTCATGCGCCGCATGGCGGTTTGTATGCCGGTGTCAATGGACTTGGTCGCATTTACGACACCCAAAAAACCACCCAGAAACAGAACAAATAACGAAACATCAATTGCATTGGCTGCATAGCTGTCTGGATCATAAAATCCAGCAACCGGTGCAAGCATGACGTCCATGAAGCCTTGTGGGTTTGGATCGACTGTTTGATATGTGCCAGGGACAGCGATTTCGCGCCCAACACTATCGCTCATCACGCGGTCATATTGTCCGGCCGGGATGATCCAACTCAGCGCGGCAACGATAATGATCAAGAAAAACAGAATGGTATATGCGCTGGGGAACCAGGATGCTATTCCTTTGGCGTCCGATTTGTGAGAAATAGGCTGATTGCTCATGACATTGCTCCTTCGGGAAGCTCCAATGAAAACTCACGCCCTTAAAGGTCGTCTACACATATAGACGCCGCCCTGATCAATTCATTACATTTGAATTGCCTGTAGATTTGCAGACACTTTGTCCCCTGAAACTGAGGACAGGGGAATATGTTGGGTAAAAAAAGATTTGGTGAGATTTTAAATCAGGATGCTATTGCGCAAAAGATTGGCACAAGGTGTGTGCCAAACTACGCGCACGCGATCAAGAATGCGGACAAAATTTGGCCAGAATTGAGAAATGGTGTTCCAGACCTTAATCAATATCGGGGATTTCACCGGATCGGAACAACTCAACTGGTTCACCATATTCGCCAATGGCGGGATCAGCTTCGCGTGACCATGCCAACACACCGTCATGATCTGCTGCCAACAGTTTGGCCCGACTAATGGCCGCGCCTTCGCTGGTCGCCTGGAGGGGTTCCATTGCAGCCAATAGCTCCCCATCTTCATTTCGCTTAAATGCCATGACCACGACTAACTTTGCCATCTCACTCTCCACTTCGTCGATCAAGCATAATAGCAAAATTTGATCAATGTCCATATTGGTTGATCAAGTCGGTTCCCCATGTCTGCCCCGCAACTCTATCCATAGGTTTTATGAGATGTGAACGAACAGTTCAGCAACGCCAAGCTGCTATTGCCGATAGGCTGGCTCGCGCGCGGGTATTTGTTGTTTGGAGCCGAAATTTGCTTTGTTGCCAGAAATAACTATGTTGGTTTTTGCGCTGGATAGGCCGCCTGATTGGCGTACGATGCCCACATTATCACCTGAATTTTCCTGGTTTAACAAGAAGTTTGACCGAAACTGGTCAGACGTCAATTTGCCGTCATTTCCGGACACATCCAAAATCGCACCATAAAATTCGATGGCACCGGCATTGAGCAAAATATCCGCTGTCGTTGGGCCAGAATTGGTTTGGCCAATGTTAGCTGTAAACTCGTGCACGTTTCCATCCCCCGTTAGGGTGATCGCGTTGCCAGATACAATAGATGTGTCAAGCAACAAGGTTCCTTTGCCAACATTGACTGTTGAATAGGCTGTGGCAATGCCAGTTTGTAATTGGGTAATCGTTGCGCCACCATCTTGAAGATCGGCGATGACCTGATTGCCCACCGCCAAGGTGGTGTCCTTGATGTAGGTGCCTGAAAAATCTTCAACATTGATGATATTTTCAGTGAATTGCGTCCCTGTATGCGTTTGGTCTAGCGTCAATTGGCCATTTAAGTCTTGCGCATAGATTGTTGATGACAAGCATATGACTGTCAAAAGTGAGCCGAATAGCCTGATCGAATTTGCGACATTGATCGCCTGTTGCCAACTAGCCACTGAAATAGTCATATTTGCTGTCTGCGAAGTTGAGGCATTGTGCAATTTCAACCTGATAGATTTTGCTGCTCATGTCCAAGACACTACGTTCAATAACCGAGCGAACAGCCCACTGGATTGGCTCCAAGGCGCGATCGCCGCCGCCAATGTCAAATATTTGCTTGCCAAATAGGAAGGCGAAAACGCCGCCTGAAACTTCTCGGCCAAGAATTTGTTTTTGCAATGAAACTGTGTCGACCACGCGCAGCGATTTTGAGTCCACCAGCCGCAGGTCGAGCCCGACATTCATTACGTAAGTTTTGCCTTTAAAGGCGGCTTTGATGCCTTGCACTGAGCTGTCATTGTAAAAGCCATTTATGCCCTGGGACGAAATATTGTAATTGAGCTCGGTGATGCCACCCAAAAGCAAGAAGTCAGAGCCTTCAATCATGCCCGCATTGATCGGGCGATAAGGCGACTTGGCCGCATTAGGGTTCAATCTTGGGTCACCGCCCGCGTCACCGATCAGTTTATTGTTGGCCAGCTTAAGTTCAGCCTCAGGGATGCTCATGTCAAACCGTTCGACAAGATTTGCACCCGCTTTGGAAAACGCGCTCATGGCCATTAATGATGCGCCTTGAGTGACTTTCTTGCCGCCATCTTCGTCGGCTTTTTGCGTGTAGTCTGAAATCGATCCGACCGCGATACGTGGAATGATGGCGCCATTCGCCTTCGCCGCTTCGGCCATACAGGTCAGTGCGCTTGAATAGATTGTGCCGTTCTTTGTAACTTGTGAACCGCCGATGGGTTGGGCATAGCCAAGTTTCGAACTGCCCACTGGGCCAGCACAGCCTGCGACCAGGGTTAATGCTGTGAGTGCTGATATCAGTTTTTTCATGTGTTTACTCAAAATAGAAGGTTGCCGTTCAGCTCAATGGTGCTTGACTGGTCGCCGGTGTTTGTTTGGTCCGCATCCACAATCACAGTGTTGTTGATGCCAGAGGTAATGACATTCATGATGTTGCCGCCAACCGTGACATTGATGCCGCCGCCGGTTGATCCATTGTTGCCATTTTGATCAATTGTGCCGGTAGACAGAACGCCATAATCAAATACAGTGCCGTTCCAAAAGCCGCTAAATGTGTTGGTGAAAGTCACATTGCCGTTGCTGTCGCGAAGGCCAAATTTTGAAATTGATTTTTCTTCATCATCGGTCCAACCAAAATTGTCTTCTGCCCAATCCATGCCCGGACTGGAAAGATCTTCAGCGAAGACTGATTGGTTGGTTGATGCCAGAAGGGCGGCAATCAGAAAGCTGATACTCGTTACTCGCACGTGAGAATCCCTTATTGGAGCTGAGGATTGCAGTTGTTGGCGCTTAAAGTAAACAAGTTTGGTTAATTGAATGCTAAACAAAAAAGGGGCAGCGATCGCTCGCTACCCCCTCTTTGGTCAACCAAATGTGTTGATTAGTCGGTGCTTGGGAACACGTTAGAAATGTTCACTGAGTTGCCGATTGCAGCTGATGTTACTTTAACACCTTGTAGCGCTTCTTGGATATTGACGTTGGCGTTTGACGTTGTGATTGCACCAGCACCTTGAGTTGATGTGATGTCCAAAATGGCACCAGGTGAGGTTACTTTAAACTGGTTGTTTGAAGCCAAGTTTGTGAGTTCAAACGCACCATTTGTCGTGCCAATGTTTATGTTGCTGATCGCGATTGGATCAATCGGACGTGGCGGAACAGCTGGTGGTGGAGTGATGAATGACTGATCGTTGTTGATTGTTACAACGTGAGTTCCCAAGCATTCGCCGCCAAAATCACATGGGTTTGCTGACGTTTTGATGTCAACATTTGAGCCGATTGCAAGGTTCGCGATTTTTGTATCACCCCAAACTTCACCAACGTTAACGTTGACAGTTGAGCGCACGTCAGAACCAAAAGCTTGCGTTGTTTCGATGTTCACATTGCCAAGCAGGTTTGCTTGGAAGTCGTTACCGATTGCCAATCCTGTTACTTCCAAATCCTCTGCAACAGAACCGATATTGATATTGGTGTTTTGCGTTACAAGAGCGGGCGATGTTTGGGTGTTGGTGATGTATGATGTCAACTCCCAAGCTGATGCGCTAATTGTTGTTGTTGCGAGTGCGAATGCTGCTACTGAGATAATTTTTGCTGTGTTATTCATAATAACCTCTATTTGCTTGACCAAATTGGCCGCCCTGTTGCGGTTGCCAAATAGAGTGCAATGAGTATGCCAGTTTTTTTGGGTCATTTTGGTGCACAAATTGGGTATTTAGGTTCCATTAATTATTAACGTAAACCCCAATTTGAAACTGGTGTTCCAAAACAGCCCAGATAGATAAAATTTTATCTATTTGCGTGCCAAATGGATCGCATGAGTTGGGGCGTTATGCATATGGAGAACATTGCGATGGGAATTGCCCGGCAATGCGAGCTTTGAACATCCGAAAAACCTTCAGTGTGGGGTATTTGGCTGCGCAATGATTTTGTGCGAACTAAATGTTTTGAACTTAGTGACCCGTAATGGGATGAGAACTGACCCAAAGTTCAACGGTTTCGGTATCGCTTACTACTTTAGAAAAGTGTTTTTGTGTCGTGTCATGGTGGATGCTGTCGCCAGCAACCATGTGGTGAACCGCATCGCCAAGATGGTATTCAAGTTCCCCTTCGATTAAATAGCAAAACACTTCACCTTTGTGATTCATGTGCTCTGAAACATGTCCGGGAGGTCGATGGATGATGCACGGATAAAACAGTGCGCCTGAAAATCCCGGCCCGAGCTTTTCATACCAACGGCCCGCTTCACCTAAACTATAGCTTTGGCGGTGCTTTGCCTTCGTCAACGGCTCAAAGCTTTCAGAAACGTTTAACAGTTGCTCAAGGCTCGTATTGAGCGATGATGCGATCCGCATAAATGAAGACAGTGAGGGCGCACAAATGCCGCGCTCAACTTGCGAGATAAAGCCAACTGTTAATTCTGCTTCGTCGGCAACTTGGACAAGCGTTTTGCCGAGCGCCTTGCGACGCCGTCTAATTGACTTGCCAATTTGTTCATTGCTCAATTCCGGGCTTTTCTTGGTCAATATTTTCCCGCCCTTCGATTAAACACCAGCCATTGACTCACTTGGTGGGCAATCTGCACCGCGTTGCGATGCAAATCAAGTCCGATTGAATTGTTACTTCAATAAATTATAGTTTGACTTCAATTGTGGATAGTGCAAGTTTCGAAATTGGATACAATCTCCAAAGGCGTTCAGGCGCTTCTCATCTGCAAGGGAGGAAATGCACGATGAAAAAATTTCTTATGGCCACCGTCGCGGTGACGGCAATGATGTCAGCGTTCCCAGCGATTGCGCTGGAGCGAGGCGGGTCACTGACTTTTGCTCGCTATGACGATTCAACTTTGATTGACCCGATCTATGCGGATCGAAATCCTGATATCTGGATGGTCACCAATCTTTACGATACTTTGTTGCGCACTGAGGCGGACGGCAAAACCGTTACAGCGGGCCTCGCATCGGATTACTCGGTTGCCGCAGATGGCATGAGCGTTTCATTGACAATGCGCGACGGCATCAAATTTTCTGACGGTTCGCCGATTGAAGGCAAAGACGTTGTCTTTTCACTTCAACGTGCAGCCAACCCAGACTTGAGCCCTTGGGCAGGACTGCTGGCTTCGGTTGATGAGGTATCGGCTGAGGGCAACAACGTCACGATAAGTCTCAAAAATTCCGATCCAACAATCGTCTTGATGCTCGCAACGTTTAATACAGCCATTGTATCTGCTGATGCGTTTGAAGCGGCGTCCGGGGAAACCGATCAGGACAAAGCCAAAGCGTTGAGCATTGATGGTTTTGTTGGTTCAGGGCCGTTTGTAATGCAGTCGCATCAACGTGGTTCAATGATGCAATTCGCAGCCAATCCACACTATTGGCGTGAAGGCGAAGACGGTAAACCATTGCCTTATATTGACGGCATCAACTTTCTTGTCATTCCTGACGATGCAACGCGCATCTTAAAGCTACAAGCTGGCGAAGTTGATGGGGCTGAATTCATTCCGTTTGCACGGGTCTCAGAGCTGGAAGCAGATCCAAATATCAATATGGAGCTGTTCCCATCAACCCGGATCATTTACTCGCCGATCAATACCCGGAGCGAACGCGCCGATGGTAGTGCAAACCCATTGTCGGATGTAAGACTTCGCCAGGCATTGAACTATGCAACAAACAAAGACGCGCTGGTTCAACTTATATTGCACGGTGCGGGCAAGCCAGTAACCTCTGGTCTGATGGCCTCTACCACGCAGCTTGCGACCGATAATGGGCCGCTTTACCAGTATGATTTGGACAAAGCCAAAGCGCTGATTGCCGAAGCTGGAGTGGCCGCAAACACTGAGATTACACTCACCACATTGGCGGGGTCAGCTGATGATGGGATTATTCTCGCTGCTTTGCAACAAATGTGGTCTGACATCGGCATCAAGCTAAATGTTGCTCAGGTTGACGGCCCAACACGCGGTGCGAAAAACCGATCCGGCGATTTTGACATTCACACCTATGGTTGGGTGAATGATGTCAACGATCCGGCTCAAGTTGCAGGCTGGCTTGGCTATTTCCCGACGGCGAAGGCTGTTGGTACGGGCTGGAACAATGATGAGTTTAACGGCCTTTATGAGGCATCGAATACAGAAATGGATCCGGCAAAACGCGCTGAGCAATATGCGCGTATGCAAGATATCTACGCGCAAGCTGCGCCGCTCTTGTTCATGTACGAAACGCCATTTGCTGTTGCGCTTTCGCAAGACGTGAAAGGCTATTTGCAAACGCCGCTCGGTAACAATGAATTCGCGACTGCGTGGATTGATCGTTAAGTTCTTCCCCTCGACTAACCCTCATACGGGCGCTACGGCGCCCGTATGAAATCGGGATCGCCCATGTCATCAATTTCCTATTTTATCTCCAGAGTGCTGCAGATTATCCCTACATTTCTAATTGTGATGGTCATCATATTTTTGCTGGTCCGGGCCTTGCCGGGCGACCCGGCAATCGCCATGGCAGATGCGAAGGCCACCACAGAGCAGCTTGAACAAATCCGTCAACGGCTTGGTTTGAACGAGCCGATTTGGGTGCAATTTGGCTATTTTGTGAAAAACACCCTCACTGGAAATTTAGGAGACTCTATTCTCCTTAAAGCACCGGTGACCGAAGTGATTTTTGAACGGTTGCCAGCGTCAGGCTTCCTTGCGCTTTATGCTGTGTTGTTCTCTTTGCTGATTGCCGGACCACTGGCATTTGTCGCCGCGCTTAACCGCAACAAATGGCTGGATGTCACCATCCGCTCGGTTTTTCAAATCGGTCTATCAACCCCAGTTTTCTACATTGGGCTGCTGCTCTTGACCTTCTTGGCCGCAAAAATGCGCTGGTTCCCAGTTGGCGGATATGGCGTTACATTTTGGGAACACATGTATCACTTGTTGTTGCCTGCGCTAACTGTGGCTCTTTACACCTCGGCCATTATCATGCGCAATTTGCGGTCTTCGGTGATCGAAGTGATGGACGCCGAATATGTTCAATTTGCCCGCGCAAAGGGATTGCCGGAGCACGTTATCTTAGGCCGCCACATTCTGCGTAATGCGCTTATCTCCACGGTCACCTTGCTTGGGCTTTCCATCGGCAACTTGATGAGCGGAACGCTGGTAACAGAAACTGTTTTTGCGGTGCCCGGCGTCGGACGTTTGATGCTGGATGCGATTTTTGCGCGCGACTATCCGCTTATCCAAGGGCTGACACTTACTTTTGCTGTGCTGGTGTCGATCATCTTTTTGCTCACCGACATGGTTCAAGCGATGCTTGATCCAAGATTGCGGGTGTCATGATGTTTAAAAAACTTATGCCCCATAGTTCTCAATTGTTTGTGTTATTGCGCCCCGGTTTTTTGGTTGGGCTTGCCATTTTGGTTGGTTCACTCGCCCTCGCGCTGTTTCCTACTATATTCGCTCCGTTTGAGCCCAACGTATTCAATTATTCAGCGCTTAAGCAGCCCCCGTCGATGGAACATTGGTTTGGCACAGACAATCTCGGACGGGATACGTTTTCTCGGGTGATTTGGGCCTATTCAGTCAATATGCAAATGGCCTTTGTTGCCACCATTTTCGCGCTTGTGATCGGCGTGACGGTTGGTGCGTTGGTTGGTTATTATGGCGGTATCGCAGATGCGATTTTCGGCCGATGTGTGGATGCAATTATCACCTTCCCATTTTTGGTGCTGGTGATCGCAGTTGTTTCGGTGCTCGGTCCGGGCCTCACCAATATGTATATCGCGATTACCCTTGTGGGTTGGGTCTATTATGCCCGTCTCATGCGCGCAGAAATCATGGGTCAAATGGCCAATGATTATGCCGCGGCCGGCAAGGTGATGGGCTATTCTGATCGCCGCATCATATTCAGGCATCTGTTACCCAACGCGATCACCCCGGTGATTGTTTATTGGATGACGGACATGGCGCTGGCGATTTTGCTCGGCTCCTCGCTCGGTTATCTCGGCTTGGGCGCGCAGCCGCCACAGGCAGAATGGGGTGTGCTAATCGCCGAAGGACGCAATTTTATAACAACCGCATGGTGGCTCAGTTTGATGCCGGGTATTGCTATCGTTCTGACCGGGCTAGGTTTTTCTTTGGTCGGGGATGGCATCGCTGACCTCATGCGGCCTAGGGGGTAGGGATCATGATCAAAAACGCCAAAGAAGCGGATACCTACCCCAACATATTGGAAGTCAAGCAGCTCTCTACCAGTTTTCTGGTTGGCGGCAACCAACTCAAAGCGGTCGATGAAGTCAGCTTTGAAGTCGCGGAAGGTGAAGTGCTCGGCATTGTCGGCGAAAGCGGCTCTGGCAAGTCGATTACTTTGCGGTCCATCATCGGCCTATCGCGGCGTTATGGCGAAGTGTCAGGCGAGGTGAATTGGCACGGGAAAAATCTGGTTACCATGCCGGAGCGCGATCTGCGCAAAATCCGTGGCAAAGACATTGCGATGATTTTCCAAGAACCAATGTCATCGCTCAATCCGCTCCTCACGGTTGGCCTGCAAATCCGCGAGAACCTGGTCGAGCACACCAATTTGGATAAAAGCGGCAGGAAGAACCGTGCCATTGAACTTTTGGAAATGGTCGGTATTCCAGACGCAGCGAACCGCTTGAGCGACTATCCGCATCAATTCTCCGGTGGTATGCGCCAGCGGGTGATGATTGCAATTGCTCTGGCGTCAAATCCAAAGCTTTTACTGGCGGACGAACCCACTACCGCGCTTGACGTGACCATCCAAAAGCAAATCCTGAAGCTGATCTTGGACCTATCCAAAGACCTTGGCATGGCGGTGATTTTGGTAACCCACGATTTGGGCGTTGCTGCGCAAACATGTGATCGGTTAGCCGTGATGTATGGCGGAAAGCTAGTTGAAACCGGCGCGACCCGCGATGTGCTGCGTGATCCGCAACATCGTTACACAATGGGGTTGCTCAAATCGGTTCCCGAAAACATTGCGCCGCGCACGCAGCTCTATTCGTTGCCCGGCACTCCGCCGAGTTTGTTGAACTTACCAAAAGGCTGCGCCTTTGCGCCGCGCTGCGCGCATCGTGTTGCATCCTGTGCAGATGCAAAGCCGCCGCTGGTTGGCGCAACTCATCAAGTGGCGTGCTTTAATCCGGTTGATGACGATCAAAAATCAATGGGGGCTGCGTAAATGTCCGGTCCGGTGCTTAGAACAGATAATCTCGTTCTACATTTCAAGAAAACCCGCTCCTTGCTTGACCTCCTGTCCGGTAAGCCTGCGCAAGCTGTGCAGGCGCTTAATGGCGTTTCTATAGAGTTGCAAAAAGGCGAAACGCTCGGCATCGTTGGCGAAAGCGGTTGCGGCAAATCAACTTTGGCGCGCGCTATCGCTGGGCTATATAAACCACAATCGGGCGATATTGAGTATGACGGGGTTTCCATCGCCAAAAATAAGGGCGCAGCGCAGCGAGAATATAATCGCCGGGTGCAAATGATCTTCCAAGATCCTTACTCGTCGCTTAATCCGCGCCTGCGGGTCGGCGATATGCTGCGCGAAGCGCTAAGCGTGCACAAAATGCGCCCACCTAAGGAAATTGAGAAGCGTATTTACGAGCTGCTTGAATTGGTTCGTCTGCCGCGGGACGCCGCTGATAAGTTGCCGCACGAGTTCTCTGGTGGTCAACGCCAGCGCATCGCCATTGCGCGCGCTTTGAGCGTGGAGCCAGAAGTGTTGATTGCCGATGAACTGGTGTCTGCGCTTGACGTATCCGTGCAAGCCCAAGTGGTCAATTTGTTATTGACCCTGCAAGATGAACTTGGGTTGACCGTTCTGTTTGTCGCCCATGATCTGCGACTTGTGCGTCATGTGTCGCATCGTGTTGCCGTTATTTACTTAGGGTCTGTAGTTGAAGTCGGGTCCGCAAGTGGATTGTTCGCCAACCCTAAACATCCATACTCGCAAGCGCTGTTAAGTGCTGCGCCGTCGCTTGATCCGGATGAAAAAGGCAATCAGATTGTGCTTTCTGGCGAACTGCCCAGCCCCCTCAATATCCCATCTGGCTGTGCATTTCATAGTCGTTGCCCAATCGCTCAAGCTATATGCCGTCAGACGAAGCCAACGCTGCAAGGCAATCCTGAAACCGGACAAGTTGCGTGCCATCTTGTCGATCCAACTTCGAATTAGGCCAATCTATGCTAAAACAGTTCTCCGTTCAAAAAGAGCGGCTCTCAGCCATTCGTCGCGTGCTCAAATCCAACGGGCTTGATGGCCTTATCATTCCGCGGTTTGATGCGCACATGGCCGAGTACATCGCCCCTTGCGATCGACGTTTACAGTGGGCAACCGGGTTCTCCGGTTCTGCGGGTGTTGCGCTGATCACACTGGACGAAGCCATTATTTTTGTTGATGGCCGCTACACTGTGCAAGTCCGTGAACAGTGTCCAGATGATTTGTTCCAATATCGGCATTTGCATGATGAGCCGCTAAAAGACTGGTTTGCTCAATGCCAAGATCGCAACAAAACATTTGCCTTTGATCCGATGCATATTCCGTTCGACTGGCACCAAGCATTCAAAGCGGCAGTCAAAAAATCGCACAATTTCTTGGTGTCGACAGAAGGCAATATCATTGATCAATTGTGGGAAGATCGGCCCGAACCTTCAGAGGTGCTAGCAAGGCCATTTGGCGAAGCGTTCTGTGGTGAGCATTCTCAATCAAAACGCGCGCGCATTGCTAAGCTGCTTGAGCAATCTGGTGCGGATATGCTGGTGGAAAATCAATCGGACAATATCGCGTGGCTGTTAAACATTCGTGGCGATGACATTGCCTATAACCCGTTCGTCAATTCGTTTTTGACCCTAGATAAGACCGGCGAAGTGACATGGTTTGTTGATCATCAAAAAGTGCCGCAGGACCGCTCCGCATTCGAACTGGAGGGCGTGAATATTCGCGCACCAGAAAGCTTTTTGACAGCAGTAGAACAAGCAGCAACGCAAGGGTTGAAGCTAAGTTGTGATCCGGCAATGTTGCCCGTCGCTGTTAAGTTTGCGGCGGGTGATGCGGAAACTATCACATTGCAACCCAGTCCGATCACACTGGCAAAAGCGCAAAAAAACGCCACAGAGCTAGAGGGCATGCGCGACTGTCATATCCAAGACGGCGTTGCTTGGGTGCAGTTGGCGCACTGGCTGCAACAAAATGTTGTACGTCGCGCCGATGCAGGCAACCCGATAACGGAATTGGAAACGGCCGCCAAAATCGAGCAATTGCGCGCCGAAACCGACACGTTTGAACAACTCAGTTTTGATGTGATTTCGGGTTCTGGACCGAACGGCGCCATGTGCCACTATAAGGTCAACGCACAATCAAACCGGCCAATTGCAGCCAATGATATCTATTTGCATGATTCAGGCGGGCAGTTCACAAATGGCACCACAGACGCAACCCGTACGTTTGTTTTCGAGCCGCCCTCGCGCGAATTTTGTGAAAACTACACCGCGGTTCTAAAAGGGTTTATTGCGCTCGCCAATGTGCGGTTCCCAACCAAAACCTATGGCCACCACTTAGACGCCATCGCGCGCGCGCCGCTTTGGGCTATGGGCAAAGACTATGATCACGGCACGGGTCATGGTGTTGGACACAATCTTTCCGTCCATGAACAACCTCAACGCATCGGCCGCGCAATAAACGAGATTGAACTTGTACCCGGCATGGTGATCAGCATTGAGCCGGGGTTTTATGTGGCGGGCGAATATGGCATCCGCATCGAGAACTTGTTCGAGGTGACAAAGGCAAAAGATGGCTACTTGCAGTTTGAAACACTGTCGATGATCCCGATTGCAAAAGCGCCAATCGTGGGTGAAATGTTGACCAAAGATGAGATCAATTGGTTGAACAATTATCACCGCTTGGTCGAGGGAAAACTTGCAGATTTGGTGCCGCCCGAGTTGAAAGGCTATTTGGCACAAGCAACCGCTCAGATTTAGTTCTGCATAAATGTATGAAAGAGGGCGTATCGCATTTGACGCCGTTCCTTTTTACTCACCGTATCGGCTTTATTACCGCAAAGCTGTTTATGTTTGTGGAGGACGGCGGAACGGCGTGCTGAAATGGTAAATGCAGCTGCTACATCGTTCCGAACCTCTTCTAAAGATTTGCAATCGCAAGGAAATTCTGTACGCTGAATGTATGAGTATGCAAAAACAGCACTTCAGCGAGATGTCTTCTGAAAACGGCGTAAGACCAACTTACCGTCATTACGACGCATGGTTTTCCGAACAAGATCATGGGCGACTTGCCAAAAAAGCGGCGCAGGCTGAGGCGTTTTTTAGGCGGAGCGGTATCACCTTCAATGTTTACGGGCAAACAGATGCAGAGGAGCGTTTGATCCCGTTTGATTTGGTGCCAAGGATTGTTTCAAACACCGAATGGAGCAAGTTAGCAAAGGGTATTGATCAGCGTGTAAGAGCAATCAACGCGTTTTTGCACGACATATATAATCGCCAGGAAATTTTACGCGCTGGTGTGGTGCCGAAACAATTGATTGCACAGAACGACGCTTTTTTGCCGCAGATGATGGATTTTAGCCCCCCGGGGGACGTTTATACGCACATTGTTGGTACGGATATCGTGCGCACCGGCGAAGATGATTTTTTTGTACTTGAGGACAATGCGCGTACGCCCTCTGGCGTCAGCTATATGCTGGAAAACCGCGAAACAATGTTGCAAATGTTTCCAGAACTATTCAGCAAGATCAAAGTGCAATCGGTCAGCAACTACCCAAAGGACTTGCGCCGCTCGCTTGAAGCTTGCGCACCAAAGTCATGTGAGGGGCGGCCATGTGTGGTTATTCTAACGCCGGGTATTCACAACTCAGCCTATTACGAGCATAGCTTTTTAGCAGATCAAATGGGCGTTGAGTTGGTAGAGGGGCATGATTTGCGCGTGGTTGATGGTCATGTGGCCATGCGCACCACACGCGGTTATCGGGTTATCGATGTTATTTATCGCCGGGTAGATGATGAATATCTTGACCCGCTGACCTTCAACCCAAATTCGACATTGGGTGTGCCGGGCATTATGGACATTTATCGTGCGGGCAATGTAACGATTGCCAATGCGCCTGGAACTGGGGTGGCTGATGACAAAGCCGTCTACAGCTATATTCCTGAAATCATTGAGTTCTATACGGGCGAAAAAGCTATTCTAAAAAACGTCGAAACTTACCGTTGTTCGGAACCAGATGCCTTGAAATATGTGCTGAGCAATCTAGCTGAATTGGTTGTGAAAGAAGTGCATGGGTCTGGCGGATACGGGATGTTGGTTGGCCCTGCTGCCAGCAAACGTGAATTGGCTGAATTTGAAGCGAAGTTGAAAGCGCGACCAGACAATTATATCGCGCAACCCACACTTTCCTTGTCCACGGTTCCCATTTTTACCAAAAAAGGTTTGGCACCACGCCACGTTGATTTGCGGCCGTTTGCGCTGGTCTCTCCGAACGGGGTCGACATTACGCCGGGCGGTTTAACGCGTGTTGCATTGAAAGCTGGCAGTTTGGTGGTTAATTCGAGTCAAGGCGGCGGCACAAAAGACACTTGGGTATTGGAAGACTGATATGTTGGGGAAAACCGCAGGTGGCCTTTATTGGATGTTCCGTTTTCTTGAGCGTGCTGAGAACACGGCTCGATTGATTGAGGCTGGATTTCGAATTGCGTTGACGCGATCAAATGACACCGAGTCTGAATGGAAATCTGTGATTGTCACATTGGCAGCGCAGCGGGGATTTGAGGCAAAACACGACACCTATGACAGTACGCAGGTCATCAATTATTTGCTTCGGGACGCTGATAATCCGAGCTCGGTTTTGTCGGTTATAAAATCGGCGCGCGACAATGCACGGCTGGTGCGCACTGCGCTGACGACTGAAGTTTGGATGTCTGTCAACGAAACGTGGATGCTCTTGTCCGATATTTTGAAAAATCAGGTGCGTGACGTCGATTTGCCAGAAGTATTGTCAACCATCAGGCAGCAGACCGCGCTGGTTCGTGGAGCACTTATTGGCACGATGCTTCGAAAAGATACTTATCATTTTTGTCAGATTGGTATCCATATTGAGCGTATCGACAACACGGCGCGTATTATTGACGTTAAGTATTTTTCTTTGCTTCCTGCGTCTTCGTTTGTCGGTGGTCGGCTCGACAATGTGCAATGGGAGACATTGCTTCGATCTGTCTCGGCGCATAGGTCGTTTCGATGGGCGGTCGAGGACGGTTTTACAGGACCCGCAATTGCCAAATTTTTGATATTGGATCGACGATTACCGCGTTCACTGTCGTTCTGTATTGATGAAATTGTTGCCAATCTTGGCCAACTTGAACAAACCTACGGGGAAAGAGCCGCATGTCATGACCAAGCTGATGCCTTGTTGATGCGATTTCGAAATCGTGACATTTCAACAATATTTGATGAAGGACTGCACGAATTCATCAGCTCCATTATCCAAGATACAGCAAATCTTGGATATCAGATTGAACAAGATTTTAGGTTTAACATCTAAATGCAACTCCAGATATCTCATACCACACTCTATCGCTATGATCAGCCGGTTGACTATGCTCTGCAACGTGTGCATTTGCGGCCACTGAGTACCAATAACCAAGATGTTGGTTCTTGGGACCTTATTGTAGATGGCGGTCAGATTGAAGCTAGCTATCAAGACCATTATGGCAATCACACTGACCTGGTGAGCACTTTGCCCGGCACGCAAACATTGTCGGTTACCGCGACAGGTTCAGTGACAACCCATGATTCAAACGGCATTATCGGCAAAGTTTATGGTCGCGCGCCGCTTTGGCATTTTTTGCAAGCCACGTCCTTAACAAGTCCAGGGCCCAAAATTCGGGCTCTATCGAAAATCATTGATCAGAGCAGCGATCCGCTGTCTGGGCTGCACGCACTGTCCGCTGCTCTTTTGGAAGCGGCACCTTATAAAGTCGGTGCAACAGACGCTGAAACGAAAGCTGAAGACGCTTTGGTGATGGGGAATGGCGTCTGCCAAGATCATGCGCACATTTTTGCATCCGCTGCTCGATTAGCCGGTATCCCAACGCGGTATGTGAGCGGGTATTTGATGATCAATGAGCAAGTTGATCAGGACGCCAGCCATGCTTGGGCCGAGGTGCATGTGGACGATTTGGGCTGGGTTGGCTTTGATGTATCGAACGGGGTTGCGCCGGACGAAAAATATGTTCGCCTTGCTGTGGGACGCGATGCCCGCGATGCGGCTCCAATCAAAGGGATGCGGCTTGGGAACTCGGATGAATCAATGATTGTATCTTTGCAAGTGCAGCAGTAGATAGAGGTGAAGAAACCTTTTTGGATTGAGTAGATGACATATTGTGTTGGCATGCGGTTAAACCATGGCCTGGTTTTGATGGCCGACACGCGCACCAGTGCTGGGGTAGATAATTTTTCGGTGAGCAGAAAAATGTTCACCTGGTTTGTTCCGGGCGAATGCGCCTTCACAATTATGACTGCCGGTAATCTTGCAACGACACAGGCGATGATTAGTCTGTTGGAAGAGCGCTCGAAAACGGTTGAAGAGCGTGATCCTAGCATTCTGCGTCAGCCCTCAATGTTTCAGGTTGCCCGACTTGTTGGCGAAACTTTGAAAGAAGTTATCGCGGATAGCAGCCCAAACGGGCAGACATCTGATGATCAATTTCGAGCGTCGGTAATTCTTGCGGGTCAGGTGAAGGATGGTAAACCGACGATTTTTCTGATTTACCCAGAGGGTAACTTTATCGAAGTTACTGAGGACACCCCATTTTTTCAAATTGGCGAAACGAAATATGGCAAGCCCATTCTTGTGCGGGCATATGATGCGGACATGAGCTTTGATGATGCTGTAAAACTGTTGCTGGTTTCGTTTGACTCAACAATTAAATCCAATCTTTCGGTCGGGTTGCCAATTGATATTCTTGTTTATGAGAATGACAGTTTTGACCTGGGTCGACAAAAACGTGTTGAGGTGGGTGATGCGATATATCAAAGCATTTCAACCGGCTGGGGTGCTGCGCTAAAAGAGGCTTTTCATAAGCTGCCACGCTATTCAGTGTAGGAAGTTTGCAAGGTTTTTGTCGTAGCGGCGCTTCATTTTATGGCTAATTGTTGAACATCGCATTTGGCAGTAAAAGTGCGATTTCTGGGAAGATCACGATCAGTGCCAGTGTGACGATCATTGCAAGCCAAAAGGGCATGATACCGGCAAAAATTGTCTCAATCTTTACATCAGCGACAACGCTTTTTACAATAAAGACATTGACCCCGACGGGCGGTGAAATAAGCCCCATTTCCAATACGATAACCATAACGACGCCGAGCCATATCGGGTCAAAACCCATGCCGACGACCAATGGAAACACAATTGGCAGCGTTATGACGAGCAGCGAAAGCCCTTCGATGAACATGCCCAAAATCACGTAACCAAGCAAAATAATGGCCAGTGTGCCGTAGGTGCCTAGCGCCAAACCCGTCATGCCATTGGCTATTGTTTCAGGCAAGTGCGATAGCGAAACGAACGGGCTGAACACATTTGCGCCGACCAAGATGAAGAAGGCCATGCCTGTGGTTTTTAGCGTTTCCGCACTCACATCGTATAGCGTTTTGGCGTCGCACTTGCCACGGATGATCAGCATGACCAACGCGAAGAACGCGCCTACGCCAGCCGCCTCCACAGGCGTGAAAAAGCCCGTATAAATGCCGCCGATAGTGATGAATATGATGATGCCGATTCCGGTTGCCCGCACCAAGCTTGTTAGTTTTTCCCTGGTGCTGAATTTGGGGCCGCGTGGCCCCTCTTCGGGCCAAAAGAATGTGACAATCGAAATGGCGACCAAAAACATCGTCGTGAGCAAAATGCCCGGCAATACGCCTGCCATAAACAAGCGTCCAATCGATTCCTCGGTCAGTACGGCGTAGATTACAAAGCCAGTGGATGGTGGAATGAGAATGCCAAGTGTCCCGCCCGCAGCGATTGATCCGGTGGCCAAACGTGCGCCATAATTGAAACGCCGCATCTCTGGATATGCCACTTTACCCATCGTGATTGCTGAGGCTATTGAAGAGCCGGACAGAGCTGCAAATCCTGCGCAACCGACAATTGTTGCGGCGGCTAGACCGCCTTTGAAGTGGCCAATGATCTTGTGCGCGGCTTCGAACAAATCGCGGCTCAACCCAGCGGATGAAGCCAAGTTTCCCATCAGAATGAACAGCGGAATAATCGTCAATTCATAAACGGTAACGGTTGCAAATGCCTGCCCACTTAGGGTGAATGCAGCGGCTTGAAATCCAGACAGCAAAATCGTGCCAACAAAACCAACAATGAGCAAAGCAACAGCAACAGGTGTGCCTATCGCCAAAAATATGAATAGGGCGGCGAAGCCCAAGACGCCATAGAGTTCCGGGCTCATCGCAATACTCTTTCTAAAACAACAAGGACCGCGGATACGCCACAGCCTGCAGCTACCGCATAATATGAAGGGCCATAGGGCAGCTGCAAAAGCAGGGTTGCCTCGCCAAACGTTGCCGCCTCTAACGCATTAAAAAAAGCGCGCCAAGCCACGTAACCCAGCATGATTGCCCCGAGAGCTGTTACCAGCCAATCAAGCCAATATTGCACGGGTTTAGGCATCATCAGCACCAAAGTATCAATGGCAATCAATCTGCCCGCGATCACGCACAATGGGAAACTTGCTGCTACCGCGAACGACAGCAATATCTGGGCGTAATCGTTCGCCCCGAAAACCGGTTTGTTGAAAAACGACCGAAGTAATGCGTCTGAAACGGACAGTCCCATCAAGGCGAAAATGATCAAGGCGCCGCTTATGACAAGCGGCACCTCGACCCAGTTGCGCCAGCCAGAGCTTTTCTGGATTGACGCGCCAAAGTCTTGCTTTGACATATTTATTTACTGCCAAGCGCGGCAACGATCGCGTGGGCGTCAACGCCGTTTTCGGAGCCGATTTTGTCAATGAATGCGTTCAGCGTATCTTCCATTTGTGCACGGAATTCCGCGTCTGCTGCTGCGTCAATTTCAATCATTTCAACGCCGCTGTCTTTCGCCAGTTGAAGGCCAGCCTGGCCTGCATCATAAAAAGCTTTTGCGCCACGCAAGCTCATTGCACGTCCGGTAAGGGCGTCCAGTTTTGCTTTGTGGTCGTCACTCAGGTTGTCCCAGCTAGATTTGTTCATCAAGAGATAGAAACTATCCAAAGCTGATGGGATATTTGTTGTGACATACTTTGCGGTTTCGTTGAGTTTGTATGATCGAATGCCTGATGGACCAATCATGACTGCATCTATAACGCCTGTATTCATCGCGTTATATGTTTCGGTTGTTGGCATGGATACTGGAACGCCGCCCCAGGCTTTGACCAGCTCAGCCATCACAGGGTTTGGTGTGCGAATTTTCATGCCTTGCATGTCGGCCAGCGTGCGCACGGCTTTATTGCTGGTGATCAAAACAGATGGGTTATTTGCCCAAAGGCCAAGCAGTTTGGTTTGCGCGTACTCATCTTCGATAAGGCCGATATTGTCCCACAATGCGTTGGTGGCCTCGGTGCCATTGGCGAATAGGCCCGGAATATGCACCATGCCGGTTTTTGCGAATTGCTGCGGCGTGTAATCTGGAATGCCGAACACGATGTCGGCAACGCCGGTTACGACCCGCTTATACTGTTGAACTGGTCCCTTTCCCAATTCACCAGACGGGTAAATGCGCATGGTCAATTCACCGCCAGTGGCGGCATTGATTTCCTCGGCCAGTGGCGACATTACGCCTTGGTCCATTGGATGCATGGCTGGCATAAAGTGCGCGATTTTTAGCTCGGCTGCGTTGGCCGCTGTCGCCCCAAATGTCACACTTGCGGCCAGAATTGTTGCCGACGCTACAGCGCCAAATACGTTTCTTACTGTTTTCATTGGTCTCCCCCCTCAAAAAAATAACGATATGTACTTAACATAGATAGTTATCCATGTTAACCGTCTATTTGAATATGTTATAATGCTTGTCAGCTCAATTCTTGGAGGCATGCATTGGCGGAAGAATATACGTTACATAATCGCGTCGGTTTTAAGGTGACGCGGTTGGCAAGAATTATGGAGGCGCGGCTAGAAAAGCAGCTATCAGTACACGGCGTTACGCGCCTCATGTGGTGCGTTTTGCGTGGCGTTGGGATGGAAGATGTGAATACTCCCTCGGGCTTGGCGGACTATATCTGCATTGCGCGACCTGCGGTCTCGAGGCTTCTAAAAAGCATGGAGGAGCGGGGGTTTGTGGAGCGCAGCGGTATTTATGATGACAAGCGTTTTACCGAGGTTGTGCTGACAGAATTGGGCGAAGAAAAAATGAAAGCTTGCCACATTTTGGTGCGTGCATTGAACGATCATTTCGCCCAAAAATTGGATGTTGAAACCTATAGGGTTTTGATGAGCGCCATAGATGTTCTGACAGAGGGAGAAGACGTGAAACTGATGCGTCTCTAGTCGCGAATCGATTTGGGGGATGAGTGAAAAAAGCCAAAAATTTAATTGATCTGCGCTCAGATGCTGTCGCCAAGCCCTGCGTCAATATGTTGGCTGGGATGATGGCTGCTGAAGTGGGCGACGACCAATACCAGGATGATCGCGAAACCAATTTGTTGCAGGAAGAAATTGCCCAAGAGCTAGGCAAAGAGTCCGCGCTTTGGGTGCCCTCTGGAACAATGGCCAATCAAATTGCGCTGCGTGTCGCCACCAACCCGGGCGACGATGTTATCGTTTCGACGCAAAGCCACGCGGTTTGGCACGAGGCTGGCGCAGGTGCAGCAAATGCTAGTGTGCAGTTCACCGAAATCGGTAGTGCTGGTCGGTTTGCGGCAAGTGATTTTGAAGATGCCATCAAACCGCGTAATCACCACATATATCCGCCAACAACGATGGTTCAAGTTGAAAATACGCACAATCGGTGTGGAGGTGGAGTTTTTGATTTTGAGGTGCTCATCGCAATTTGCGATTTGGCAAAAAGCGCTGGCGTTTTCAGTTACCTTGATGGTGCGCGTTTGTGGAACGCTGCAATATTTGGCGGGCAAAGTGTTGCCGCGTTGGCAGCGCCGTTTGATGCTGTGATGGTCTCAATGTCAAAAGGACTTGGCGCGCCGGGTGGTTCCGTTTTGGCGGGGAATGCTGATTTTATTCAGTCCGCCATTCGGCAAAGACGAATGTTGGGCGGCGCGATGCGGCAAACTGGCTATTACGCCGCTGCCGGGCGCTTTGCGTTGAAGAACAATATCGCGCGGCTATTTGAAGATCATGCCCATGCAGGGCAAATGGCAAGGCTTGTAAATGAAAGTCAATATATCGAGTTGGACGTGAGCTCAGTGTGCACCAACATTGTGGTTTTTAAGCTCAATGAATGGGCAATTAGTGCTTTCAGTTTGGTGGCAGCCCTTAAAGAACATGGTGTCTTGGTGAATGCTTTGGACAACAGAACTATACGGCTGGTTAGCCACCTTGGGGTTGATGAAAAAGACTGTATCTTTGCGGCAAACGCCGTTGTTCGGCTTGTCGAAGAAATGAGTGCGAACACTGCTTCGCTGTAAATGGAACTTTGAGTATGAAGTATTTCTCCGACAAACATCGTCCAGTACATTTAGGTCCATTCCCACTGGAACGGCTTGAACGTGCTGCTTCTGGTGTAACAGATTTTTCGAATGTTCCTGTTTGTGAACAGTTGAATTTTGTCGATGAGAATTCGCCAGAAAACATTGTCAATGCCATGAGCGAAGCGCAAGCCATGCTGGACGCCATTCGTGACGGGCTGATCAACAAGGCCAAAGCGGAAGTGCCGAATGATCTGAGAGAGCGGCAAAACCACATGAAGGCGTTCGGGTATTTTTGTGATGTTTCGATGGCGGCAACCTGTTCATTTGGCCCGGAACTGTTGCTCGCTCAGCCGTTTCGCAATCCCGACATTGATGCGCTCGCAGAAAAACTAAGAACAAACCAAACCAAATCCTTAGCTTCTGGCGTTGACGTCATCATGGCAGATTTGCGTGACGCAATGAACGCGCCACCCAAGGAGATGTTGGGGCATAAACACGCGCTGGTATTTTTGGTCGAGCAACCGCGTGAAGTCCGTCAAGATGAACCTGGAAGCGTATGGTTGAAGGGGGCGGGCCATGCCAGATCCGCATTGCGGAGCATGGAAACGGCAGTCATTTTGGCGCAGTATTTGCGCTTGTTAGGCTATGAAGCGCGGGCGCATGGCCATTCAACATCTGATGTGGACCTCAACCGACTGGCAGTTGCATCCGGTTTAGCGACGATTGAAAATGGAGAACTCTACAATCCATATCTTGGTACGCGGTTTTCAATTGCGGCGGTAACCACCGAGTTTGAGTTTGCGCATGATTTGCCTTTGGTGCCATTTGCGGAGCAGCCGAAATCCAAAACCCATGGGTTTGCCTGGAAATTTGGGGTAGGGACCGCAAAAAGCGCCGCCAATCTTGATCCGTACAAAAATCGACGGTTTGTTGATGGAATGCATCCGTTTGAAACGTTAAAACGCCAAGACAAGCCGACAACCTTTATCGATGAAGACCGTGTGCCGCGGGTACCCAAACGGACAGATATGTTTGCGCGCTCATTGTTCGGCGATATGGGAAAGAAAAACCAGCAGGCGTCGCGCAACGGCCATTATGTTCGCAAAACAGCCCCGTCGATGGCGCAGCGGCGCGGGCTTGGCGCATTTGTTTTGTTGCAGGATGGCGGCCAAGAGGCAACGGCCACTGCGGCTACGAAAAACCCGAACACCAATGCCGAAAATATCAAAGCGATGTCATACTTTTTGGGGGTCGACGCGGTTGGGGTGTCTCGCTGTCCAGAATGGACGTGGTATTCCCACGATGCGACGGGCGAGCCAATAATCCCCCCGCATGATCAAGCGATTTCAATGGTGATTGATCAGGGCTATGAAACCATGGAAGGCGCATCGGGCGATGATTGGATTGCGGTTTCGCAGTCCATGCGAGCCTATCTGCGGTTTTCGATTTTCGGCAGCATTGTTGCCAAACAAATTCGTCGACTTGGTTACAAAGCCAAAGCCCATTCTGTGATGGATGGCGAGGTGTTGCAACCGCCGCTTTTGCTGTTGTCCGGGCTTGGTGAGGTTAGCCGGATCGGCGAGGTTATTCTTAACCCGTTTCTGGGGCCGCGCTTGAAGTCAGGCGTTGTTACGACCGACATGCCGATGGCGCATGACAAACCGATTTCGTTTGGGTTGCAGCAGTTCTGCGAGAGTTGCAACAAATGTGCGCGCGAATGTCCGGCTGGGGCGATTACTGCGGGGCCAAAATTGATGTTTAATGGCTATGAGACGTGGAAGTCTGACAGCCAAAAATGCACGACCTACCGGATCACCAACGAAGGGGGCGCGATGTGTGGGCGCTGTATGAAAACCTGTCCTTGGAATTTAGAAGGCATATTTGCTGAGGCTCCTTTTCGCTGGGTCGCAATGAACGTGCCAAAGGCTGCGCCCGCTTTGGCCAAGCTTGACGATTTTGTTGGCAATGGTGAGCGCAATGAGATTAAAAAATGGTGGTGGGACCTCGAAATTCAGGACGATGGTGGCTACCGGCCCACCGCCCATAAGGTGAATAAACGGGACTTGCAAAAAGATCTCGATCTGAAATTTGAAGATCAAACCTTGGCGGTATATCCCGCCAATCTTGCGCCTCACCCTTGGCCGTTTCCGTTCCCGATGGATCGCGAAAAGGGGATCGAAGCCTATCAAGCCATGATTACCGCAAAGCAATACCAAGCCAAACTGGCAGTGGGCGAAACGGATGGTTTGGCACACGAGTATAAGATTGAAGGTGATGCGCCAGTTGTTCGGGTTGAAATTACTAAAGCTGAGAAAATGACCGACGGCGTTACCAAATATGAGTTCTCGTCGATCATTGGCGACGATTTGCCTGAATGGACTGCGGGCGCGCATTTGGACATTGTGGTCGCACCAGAGTTTTTGCGACAATATTCTATGTCGGGTGATCCAAGTGATCGTTCCAAATATCAAATCGGCGTTTTACGAGAGGATGAGGGTCGCGGCGGTTCTGCTTTACTCCACCGAATTTTCACAGTTGGACGCAAGATTTTTGTTTCAAAACCAATCAATCATTTTCCATTGGATGAGACGGCCAACAAAACCTATTTGATGGGCGGTGGCATTGGCATCACGCCGATGATTGCAATGGCGCATCGGCTGCATGCAATTGGAGCAGATTTTGTTGTCCATTATTCCTGCTCATCTCGCTCCACTGCAGGATACCTAGCGGATTTGGCGGCAGCGGACTGGGCAGATCGTGTCAATCTCCATTTTAGCGACGAAGGCAGTCGTGCGGACTTGGATGCGGAGCTTGGCGAATATGTTGTGGGCGCACATGTTTATACATGCGGGCCCGAGCGCTACATGCAATCGGTGATGGAAGCGGCCGAGCGGCAAGGCTTTGCAGAAGAAGAGCGGCATATCGAATATTTCAACGTGCCTGAATTGCCGGATTATGAAAACCATCCATTCACGCTAAAACTTGTGAAATCAGGCAAAAGCTTTGAGGTGCCTGCGGACAAAACCGCAACCGATGTTTTGGCCGAAAATGGCATCCATGTGGATGTGAAATGTTCGGATGGCATTTGCGGCGTGTGCAAATGCGGTTTGGTGTCGGGTGAGGTGGAACATAGAGATTTTGTGCTGTCGAAGAAACAAAAAGAGACCTCGATAATTCTCTGCCAATCGCGCGCGGCGGCTGCAAATGGTGAGATCGAAGTGGATCTGTAATCATGTATCTGTGCCCAAAATTTCTTCATTGAAGGGTTAGGTTTGTCCACGCGACGTGCTATTGGCGATAGTCAACGAGTTTGAATGTCGGGAATGGCGTGAGATGGTTACGATCAAAGACGTGTCAACACGGGCAGGTGTTTCCAAGTCCACGGTGTCGCGATTTATTGCGGATAACGGATATGTTTCGGATGAGAAGCGCAAAGCAATCGAAACAGCGATAAACGAGCTCAATTATCGCCCAAACAAAATGGCACGTGGGCTGCGTTCCAATAGATCAGATATTATCGGCTTGGTTGTGGTTGATGTGGCGAGCCCGTTTTATGCGCAATTGGCTGGCGGTGTTCAATCTGCTTGCCGCGAAGCAGGTAAAAGCCTTTTGGTCACCAGTGGCTATGCGGAACAAGAGAGTGAAAGCCGGGCAATAATTGAACTTGTCGATCGCTCGTGTGACGGTCTTATCCTTTACCTTGAAAATCCAATGGACGATGCGGTCGCCGAGCTGGTGCAAAAAGCCAAGCTGCCTGTGGTGGTGATTGGCAGTGATCCATATGTTGTGGCGCAGGCCAGCGTCTCGGTTGATAATAAAGCTGGCGCCTATCAATCCATGAAAATGCTACTTGATAAAGGGCATCGCGAAATCGTCCATTTCAATGGGCCATTGGATTTTCGAGATGCGCGTGATCGGTTGGACGGTGTAGCGCTGGCATTGGGTGAAGTTGGTTTGCAACTAAGCGATATTATTGTGCGGCACGGGGCGTTTTCAGATCAATTTGGCTATGACGCCACAATGGATTTGCTGCAATCAACCCGGAAGTTTACCGCAATTGTTGCGGGTGACGACGATATAGCCGCTGGGTGCATGCTTGCGCTCAAACACAACAACATAAATGTGCCGAATGAGGTTTCGATAATCGGGTTTGACGATAACTTCCATGCCCGACATTTGACCCCTAGTCTAACGACAAATCGCCAACCCATTGTAAAGATGGGACAAGTTGCAGTTGAAATGTTGCTGCAGCTTTTGTTGAAAATGCCTGTTGCAGATCAAAATGTGGTTTTAAAGACTGAATTGATTGAGCGGGAAAGCGTCGCGCGCATATCAAGTTAGCGGTTTCTCCTGATCCCAGCGACCAAATCCCAAAAATCCAAATTTCTAGTTGCGCCTATGGGATCGTTCCCATAAAGTCGCAATTGCAATACTCTCGTGAGGGCGAGATGTTGCGTGATGTGGGAACGATCCCATATCATATAGCGAGGAGGAAATCATGAATAAACTGGCTATAAGATTGGCCGTTATTGCTATGTGTGGCACGTCGATAGGCGGCGCGGCTCTAGCCGAAGAAACATTGCTGCGTATGTTGCCACGGCACACGGACGCGCATGTGCAAAACTTTAATCCCTACAATTACGGTGGGCCGTCTGCTTATGTGCAGGACTTTGCCTATGAACCATTGTGGATTTACAACATTTTCCACCCGGAGAAGCCTTTCCCGGCGCTTGCCACTTCTTATGATGTCGCTGACGACCTGATGAGCGTGACCTACCATTTACGTGAAGGCGTGAAATGGTCGGACGGTGAAGCATTTACGGCAGACGATGTGGTGTTTACGTTTAACTACGATAAGGCAAACCCAGAATTTCCAATTGGCTATGACATTTTCGATGCGGCTAATGACAGCGGCAATATTGTGTCGGTTGAAGCATTGGATGATTTGACGGTCCGCTTTAACTTGGATCATGCTGACAGCTTGGCACATTTGACAATTGGCACGGTTTATCCGCTTCCAGAGCACATTTGGAGTTCTGTGGAAGATCCTCGCAACTATGATAATAAAAGCGTTGTGGGGACCGGCCCTTGGACCGAGGTGACAGATTTTAGCCGATCTTCGTATAAGCTGTGCCGCAATCAATATTTCCGAGGTGATGCGGAGAATAAGATTGATTGTTTGTTGTACCCACAATTGTCTGGCAACGAGCAAGTTATTGCCGCTTTGAGCCGTGGTGATTTGGATTGGTCGGGCGATGGCATGACTGATCCAGAAATTACTTTCACGCCGAAGAGCGAGTACAACAATTATTGGTTGCCTGCTGCTGGCAATACCAACTTGCAACTGAATACAACAAAAGCGCCGTTTAACAATCTTGAATTCCGCAAAGCGATGAGCCAAGCGATTGATCGGCAAACGATTTTGGAAATCTCAACGTTTGGGCTGACCACAGAATCCAAATACCCAATTGGCACGGGTGAGTTTTATGCTGGCTGGTACAATGAAGAAGAGTTGGCGCCCTACAAATATCTCATGGAATATAATCCAGAAGCGGCAGCAAAACGGCTTGATGATGCTGGTTTTGTTGATGCAGATGGCGACGGCTGGCGCGACAACCCAGATGGAACCGCGATTGATTTCAAAATGTCTGTGCCTTCAGGTTGGACCGATTGGGTCAATACCCTGCAAACAGTGTCTGAAAACCTTCAAGACATTGGCGTGAATGCAAATCTGCACACGCCAGAAGAAGGTTCATGGTTCGATACAATCCCAACCGGCGATTACGATGTGTTCATCATGTGGGTTGAGAGCTACACAACACCTTGGCGCACATATAAGGGCATGTTTAATCCACGCTCTATGGTTCCAGGACAGATCCGTGAACCGGCGATGCACCAAATGCGCATTCCAGCCATTGAAGAAGCATTAGAAGTCGTGGCTGCAACGTCGGACGAGGCTGTACAGCGCGCCAAAATCCAAGAGGTTGAATTATTGGTGGCGCAAAATCTGCCAGTGATTTCCCTGTTTGCGAACCCAAGCTGGTACCAATATTCAACCCGTCGATTTGAGGGTTGGGTATCAAAAGACAACCCTTACGTGCGGCCAATGCTGCATCAGGGTACCCCTGAGCGTGTTATCCACGCTTTGTCTTTGAAGCCAGTAAACTAAGCTTTTAAGTAGCAATCTGGGTGGGCGCGCAATAGGTGCCCACCCATTTGACAGGGGTTTACTATGCAGTTTTTGCTCAGGCGATTGGCGTTTTATTGCGCAGCGTTTTTTGTTGCCATCACGCTCAACTTCTTCATTCCCCGGTGGATGCCGGGTGATCCGACAACTCGGATATTTGCGTCATTGCGCGGCAAGTTACGGCCTGAACAAATGGACGCCATCCGTAAATCTTATGGGTTCGATGGATCACTTTGGGATCAGTATGTGGCCTATCTGGGCAAGCTGGCGCAGTTTGACTTTGGCATTTCAACGATCAATTTCCCTGAGCCAACTTCTGCCCTGCTGTACTATTCCGCTGTTTGGACATTGCTGCTCGTCGGCATGGCCACAGCGATATCCTTCGTCATTGGCATTGTTATGGGCATCTATGCGGCGTCACATCGCGGCGGATTTTTCGACAGTGTTTTCACACCAGTCAATGTGATGTTGAACGCGTTTACCCCAGCAATTGTGGCATTGATCTTGTTTTATGCGTTCTCGTTTCAACTCGAATGGTTTCCGCTGGGGCGCGCACATTCGTTAAGCGTTCAGCCGGGTTGGGATTGGGCGTTCATTTTGAGCGTCGCCCACCATGCTGTGCTGCCGGTGCTCTCCATTGTCATTGTGACCTTTGGGTCGTGGCACCTTGGTATGCGCAACACGATGATCAATTTATTGAACGAAGACTTTGTGGTGCTCGCAAAAGCCAAGGGCTTGAGCGCCAGCCGCGTCCAGTATCGCTATGTGGCACGCAACGCGATTTTGCCGCAAATTACGTCGCTCGCCCTTTCGATTGGATTTGTGCTCGGTGGAGCCTTGATCACGGAGGTGGTGTTCAACTATCCCGGGCTCGGCAAGTTCACGCTGACGGCGATCCAGTCGCGCGACTATTCATTTGTTCAAGCACAGATGTTGTTGTTAACGGCCAGCGTGCTGGTCGCCAATCTTTTTTCAGACATTTTGAATGTCATTTTTGATCCGCGTTTGCGCTCGCATAGCCGCGTTTGACGGGGAGGAAACCAAATGAACGGTCAAACTCATATGCCCAATATTGCGCCAACGCCTGAAGAGGTGGCGCGTGAACTCGGGTTAAAACCGCAGCAAAATTGGCTACGTAAATTGCCACCCATGCTGGGCGGCTTAATCACCAACAAAAAGGGGCTTGCGGGTGTCATTTTGCTGCTGGTGCTTATTCTGAGTGCTGTGTTCGCGCCAGCCTTGTCTGAGTATAATCCAAACCGCAGGGCGGGTGGTCCGCACGTTTCGCCAAATGCAGAACATGTTTTGGGCACCACCCGGGTGGGCAAAGATGTGTGGACGCAACTGCTTTATGGCGGGCGAACCAGCTTAGCCGTGGGCTTTATCGCGGGCATAGTGGCGACAGTCATTGGTTTGTTTGTTGGCATTGCGTCTGGTTACTTTGGCGGCAAAGTCGACGAAATCCTCAGTTTCTTCGTCAATGTGGTCCTTGTCTTGCCCGCCTTGCCGCTGATCATCGTTATTGCTGCCTTTATTGAAGAAGCCAGTCCGCCTGTCATAGGCCTGGTCTTGGCGCTCACAGGTTGGGGGTGGAGCGCCCGCACCATTCGCACCGTGACGCTTTCGCTCAGAACCAAAGAGTTCATTTTGGCCGCTGAATTGTTGGGCGAAAAGAAATGGCGCATCATCATTATGGAACTGTTCCCCAACATGCTCAGCTTCGTGGTTGGCGGGTTTGTGCTGGCAACGATTTACGCCATTCTCGCGGAGGCTGGGTTGGAGTTTATTGGGCTAGGGGATCCTAGTTCGGTGACATGGGGGACGATGCTTTTTTGGGCGCAGAAAAACTCCGCACTTCAAACCGGCGCGTGGTGGGAAGTTTGGCCCGAATGTATCGCCATCATGGTGACGGGCGCGGCACTTGTTCTCGTCAATTTTGCGGTCGACGAAATCACCAGCCCACAGCTCAGGGCAGGCAGGCACATTCCAGCGATCAGAAAATTCTTGGCAAAACGGGGGAGGTCCACCGATGTTTTTTGATCCAAGCGCTTTGATGGAAGTGCGAAACTTAGCCATCGACTATGTTGGCGACAATGAAGTCTTGCGTGCCGTAAATGGCATTAGTTTTAACATTAAGCGCGGCGAAATATTTGGTCTTGCTGGTGAAAGTGGGTGCGGCAAGTCAACCGTTGCATTCGGGCTAGCGCGGCTGACCAGATTGCCGGGGTTGGTGAGCGGTGGGTCAGTTTCTTTTAACGGCGAAGAAGTCCTGAATTTTGATGGGGATCGGCTGCGCCAATATAGATGGGGCGAAGTTAGTTTTGTCTTTCAAAGCGCGATGAACGCGCTCAACCCGGTCATTCGGGTCAGCGAGCAGCTGACAGACGTCATTCAAACCCACAAGAGTTGCTCCCTGCAGGTCGCCCGAGAACGTGCTGCGGAAATGTTTGAACTGGTGGGCATACATCCCGATCGGCTTGAAGATTTCCCGCATCAATTCTCGGGCGGGATGCGGCAACGGATTTGTATTGCGATTGCGCTTTGTCTTGAGCCCAAACTGATCATCATGGATGAGCCCACGACGGCCCTTGATGTGGTTGTGCAACGGGACATCATCGAGCAGATAAGAGCGTTGCAAGAGCAGCTCGGGTTTTCCGTGCTGTTCATCACGCACGATCTTGGCTTGATGATTGAGTTTTGTGATCGGATTGGCATCATGTATTCGGGTGAACTTGTTGAAGTGGGGCCTTCAGCCACGATTTTTGAAAATCCACTTCACCCCTATACCGAAGCGCTAGGGCAATCATTTCCGCCGCTAACGGGGCCAAGAGTGAGGCTTGAGGGCATTGAAGGCTCACCGCCCCGGCTTTCGGAAATTCCATTGGGCTGTCGGTTCTCACCAAGATGCAGCAAAGCAATTGCGGTTTGCAAAAACCAGTCGCCCCACCTGATCGACTATCCAAAACAGGAAAGTAGGGCCGCATGCCATCTTCTTCAACTATGATGACAACTGCTCAGCCTGTGGCAAAGATACCTGACAGCTTGCTGAAACTGGTTGATGCGACGTTAGATTTTGCTATCGGCGGTAACATGTTTAAGCCCAAAGTGCTGCGCGCACTTTCTGGGGTTTCGTTCGAGCTGCATGCGGGGCGCTCATTGGCGCTGGTTGGTGAATCAGGTTCCGGCAAGAGCACAATTGCGCGAGTCTTGTCGCGCATTTATCAGCCCAGTTCAGGCAAAGTCGAATTTGGCGGCCAAGATATATCGACCTTGCGCAAATCCGAACTGGCGCATTTCCGCGAAGACGTGCAAATGATCTTTCAAGACCCATTTGGTTCGCTCAACCAAACCCACACGGTTGGGTATATTTTGGAGCGCCCAATAAAGCTCCATCGGCGCGAGCTGAAAGGGGCCGACGTTCAAAATCATATCGTTGAATTGCTCGAACAAGTTGGCCTAACACCCGCAAAAGATTTTGTGCGGCGGCGTCCGCACGAATTGTCCGGCGGGCAGCGCCAACGGGTGGCGATTGCGCGCGCCCTGTCTGTGCAACCAAAGGTATTGCTGGCGGATGAACCAACCTCAATGCTTGATGTTTCGGTTCGGTTGGGCATTTTGAACTTATTGGAAGAGCAAAAACTTCAGAAAAATCTAGCAACCCTGTTTATCACGCATGACATTGCCACGGCGCGGTATTTTGCTGAGGACACTGCTGTACTATATGCGGGGCATTTGGTGGAACAGGGGCCCAGCGAGCACATTACGTCCCGCCCGCAGCACCCATACACCAAGCTGTTGATCGATTCAGTTCCCAATCCAGACCGTCGTGTCGCTGTTTCTACAGAGCGCAAAGCCGCAGATATCCCATTGTGGACATCGGACAAAATCGGCTGCCCGTTTGCTGCCCGTTGTCCGCGGGCTACGTCTATTTGCAGCCACGAAATGCCAGAGCCGCAATCCGCCCAAACCGGGCATTTTGTGCGCTGCCACCATGTTTGATAGGTCAATTATGAATGAGTTATTCCCCGCTTTGCGGGACGGTATTGGCATTGCGATCAATCATGTTGGATATGAAGCCGCCAGCGCTAAGCACGCTGTGATTTCTTTGGGCGATCAGGCGGCGTTTGATAAATGTGAGATTTGGCAAGTCGGCGGCTTGACGCCAACGGATGCGGTGCAATTAGGGTCTGTGTGCACAGTGGACGGTTGGGACGGGTTAAGCTTTCAACAAGTTGATTTCACGAGCGTTCAGGATGAAGGGCGCTACTATTTGCGCGCCAAGCGGGCTGATGGATCGGAACTGTTGTCGGAGCAATTTGGCATTCAAGATTGCCTGTTCACCCCTGAATTGGTGCCGCTGGTGTTGAGCTACTTCAAAAGTCAAAGATGCGCTGACCAATATGATGAGGCGGACAAATCGGTTCCATTTGTGGGCAATAAGAAGAACAGCCGAGCCGATGTTCATGGCGGTTGGTATGATGCGTCAGGTGATGTGAGTAAGTATCTGAGCCATTTGTCATACGCCAACTATATGAACCCACAGCAAACGCCACTGGTTGTTTGGTCGCTTGCAAGAGCAAGCCAGAATGTGGGTTTGTCAAAAGATGTTGCTAGCGGCTTGGCCAACGAAGCTGCATATGGCGCAGATTTTTTGGTGCGCATGTGTGACGTGACTGGTGCCTTTTATATGACCGTGTTTGACAAATGGACCGGGGACATCAACCAGCGAGAAATTTGTGCGTACGCGACGCAATTGGGTCACAAGTCAGATGATTGGCAGGCTGGATACCGGCAAGGTGGGGGCATGGCGATTGCTGCATTGGCGCTCGCCGCGCGGCTAGATTTTTGTGGTGAATTCGGTGCCGCAAAATACTTGAACACGGCAAAGCGCGCGTTTGAGCATCTTGAAATCCACAATGTCGACTATTTGGATGATGGTGAAGAAAACATCATCGACGACTATTGCGCATTGCTTGCAGCCATTGAGTTGTTCAAGGCAACGCACGATCTTGCTTATCACAATCGTGCGCAATATCGCGCCGTGCGGTTGCTTGAAAGGTTGCAAAGTGGTCATGGATATGACGGTTGGTTCCGAGCGGACGATGATGGCAATAGGCCGTTCTCGCATGCGGCAGATGAGGGTATGCCGCTGATGGGTTTGGTGGAATATCTATCGATTGCTGACGAAAACGAGGCGCGCGATATCGTGGGCGTTCTGGAAAAGGCGGTCACCCACATATTGAACATAACGAATGAGGTAAATAACCCTTTTGCTTATCCGCGACAATTGGCCAACTCGATTGATGGCGAGATCAAATCTCAGTTCTTCTATCCGCATGTGAATGAAAGTGGGTATTGGTGGCAGGGTGAAAACGCGCGCCTGGCAAGCCTAGCATATGGTTTGCGACGTGTTGAGCCATACCTTGAAGCAGAACTCGCTGAAAAGGCCGAACAGCAGGCGCAGCGCATGCTGGATTGGATATTGGGGGCCAACCCCTATCATTCATGCATGATGCAGGGCGTGGGCCGCAACGTGGCACAATATGAGATTGCAAAGTTTCCCAATGTTGATGGGGGCATTTGTAATGGCATCACATCGGGCATGGCACACGAGAATGATATTGCGTTCTGTGAGACGGAAGACCCTTACCAATCATGGCGCTGGGGCGAGCAATGGTTGCCGCACGCGGCTTGGTTTTTATTAGCGATAACGGCGTGACATTTTAATTTTCAGGCAAAAAACGCACCTTGCCAATATAGGGCAGGTTGCGGTTGCGCTGCGCGTAGTCGATGCCATAGCCGACCACAAATTCATCCGGAATTTCAAAGCCAGTCCAAGTGGCTTTGATATCAACTTCACGACGGGATGGCTTGTCGAGCAACGCACAAACTTCAAGGCGTTTGGGATTGCGAGATTTCAAAAGGTTCGTCACATGGGTGAGCGTATAACCGGTGTCCACAATGTCTTCGACCACCAGCACGTCGCGCCCGCCAATTTCGCCGCGCAAATCCTTTAAAATTCGCACCTCGCGTGACGAATGTGTGCTGTCGCCATACGAAGAAGCTTCAAGGAAATCGACCTCGACAGGCAATTCCAATTCGCGCACAAGGTCAGAAATAAATACGAACGAGCCACGCAGCAAACCGACAACAATCAATTTGTCCGTGTCTGCAAACTTTTCAGAAATTTCAACCGCCAAATCTTCCACGCGTGCAGCGATGGATTTGGCCGAAATCATTTGGTCGATAACGTAATTTGAATGGTCCATGCTTACTCTCCAGCCTGAAGGGGAAACTTAACAGTAAAAATACGGATGCCACGAGGGCTGTTTTGTCGCAAACTGACAGTTGCTCACAGATCGTTCGTTTGGGTGAGCCAATTGTGGGCGCCCAGCCCAGCAGCCCGACCCGTGGCAAGACATGCGGTTATAAGATACCCCCCGGTGGGCGCTTCCCAGTCAATCATTTCCCCGGCGACGAAAACTGAAGGCAATTTTCTCAGCATAAAATTGCTGTCAATGTCATCCCATGCAATGCCACCGGCAACGGAAATCGCTTCGTCAATTGGTCGCGTGCCGACCAGTGGGATTTGCAGGGATTTTATGGTCTGTGCCAGGACTTGTGGCGTGGCTTTTCCTGCTTCTGGATGAAGCTCCCGCACAAGTGCTGCTTTGACGCCTGTAAGTTTTGCCCCCTTGCGCAAACGATTAGACAGGCTTTGTTTCGGGTTCTGTCGCTCAAGCGAACTTGTCAGCTGGTCAATGGTTTTGTCGGGCAAAAGGTCGAGGTTGAGGGTGGCAAAGCTGTCTGTTTCCAGTTGGTCCCGGAGCGCTGCTGAATGGGTGTAAATCAAGCTGCCTTCAATGCCGAAAGATGTGAAAACAAATTCGCCTTTTATGGCCGCATCATGGACTGAGCCGACCACGGTTTTTATCGGGTCGCCTGCGTGTTTTTTGACAAAGTGAGTAGACCAGTCCACCTCGAAACCGCAATTGGCCGGGCGCAAAGGTGTCACGCTAATGTGTTGTTCTTTCAGCCACGGCACCCATTGTGCGTTGGCACCAAGCCGTTTGTAAGACGCACCACCCAATGCCAAAATCACCGCATCTGGCTTGATGATGAGCGAGCCGTTAGGCGTTTCAAATTTTAGTTTTTCGCCATCAAACCCGCGCCAATTGTGTCGGGTTTTCAGTTGGACGCCGGCATTCTCAAGCTTGGCGAGCCACGCCCGAAGCAGAGGCGATGCCTTCATGGCTTTGGGGAAGATGCGCCCCGACGTGCCGACAAATGTTTCAACGCCTAACGTCGCCGACCAGGTTTGAATGGCTGCTGGTGGGAAGTCTAACAGCGCTTTTGACAAGCGATCAGATGCGCTGCCAAACCGCGTTCTAAAGGTTTCAAATTTTTCGGCATGCGTAATGTTGAGCCCAGACTTCCCGGCCCATAATAATTTGCGCGCTGGGGTTGGCATCGCCTCATAAATCGTGATGGCATATCCGCGCCCCATCAGGGCCTCTGCCGCAGCAAGTCCTGCTGGTCCGCCGCCGATGATAGCAATTTGCTTTGTGGTCATAGGTTAGGTGGTGCCATAGATCGGGAGCATGAGCAATTATTGGTTGCGGCCTTTAAGTGAATTTCCTAAAGAACCTTGTGCGGTCAAACATCACTTCAAGCTCTTCCATGCGCTGACGGGTTTCGGGCCACGTGCGTTGTTGCACATCAGCGATGATGGTTTCGACCAACAACATGGTGGTCACCGAACTATCCCAAGCCGACGGCACGACGATTTTCAGACTGAACGTATGGTCGGCGAGTTTGCTGATTGGCGACAACCATTGGTCAGTAAACAGAATGATTTTGGCACCGGCTTCAGCTGCCATTTCAGCGAGCTTAAGGGTCGAGTTTTCATATCTACGGACGTCAAAAATAACGATGACGTCATCTTTCTTGATGTCCAAAAGATAATGCGGCCATGCGTTTGAGATGGACTGGATGTGAGTTACATCCTTGCGCAACACCTGCATGTGCAAAAAGAAATAGTCGGCCAAAGCGCGCGTTATGCGGCCGCCCACGACAAACAGTGAGCGGTTGGTGTCGGCCATCAATTCACATGATTGTTCAAATGTGTTGATGTCCAATAGGCCAAGTGATCTGCGGATATTGTCGATTACAGCATCAGTGAATTGGTTGACGATATGGCCGTCTGGCGCATGCTCCGCCCAAGTGTCATGCTTGGCAATCGGGCCTGAAATTGTTGCCTCAACTTCCTTGCGCAATGCTGCTTGGAAATCAGGGAAACCCTTAAAGCCGATTTTTTGCACCATGCGGGCCACAGTTGGTGTCGACACACTTGCAGCATGGGCTACAGCTGTGATCGAGCCGAGCCCAGACACAGGGTAATTTTCCATGATCGAGTGCGACAATTGTCGCTCGGCGCGTGTGAGGTTGTCAAAATTGCTTTGCAGCAATTCCGCAACGGTGCTGGCGTTTTCGGACAATGTCTGGTCTCCACTTTATCTCGGTTTACCAACAATTTGAACAAATATGAAGAAAAAGTTTCAAAAATCATATTGACAGGTCGGTCCATTCTGAAGAAATATGTACAAAACGGGAGAGGTTGTGAATATTTCTACAGAACAGTCAAAAATGCAGAGCGAAAAGTTCGCCGCTGTTGAGTTGCTCAACCAAAGCGGTGCCTCGTCTGTTCTGTTGATTTGTGAGCATGCCTCAAACTTTATTCCAGATGAGTTTGGCTCTCTTGGGCTGAACGAAGACGTTAAAAAAAGCCATATCGCGTGGGACCCTGGTGCGCTTGGTGTGACGCAGCATCTAAGTGAAATGCTTGATGCGCAGGCAATTGTTGGTTGCGTTTCGCGGCTGGTTTATGATTGCAATCGCCCACCGCAAGCCGTCGATGCCGTACCTGTGCGCAGTGAAATTTTTGACGTGCCTGGCAACCAAAATCTATCACCACTTGACTATCAAAACCGCGTTGATTTGTGTTTTGCCCCGTTTGCAGAAATGGTTGAAAAAACCATCAAATGGAGCAAAATGCCGCGCATCGTTGTGACCATCCATAGCTTCACGCCGGTTTATCAGGGTGAAATTCGCGACACTGATATCGGTATTTTGCATGACGTAGATCGCAAATTGGCTGACGCAATGCTGGCGCTAGCACCACATCTTTCACCGATGAAGATTGAACGCAACAGCCCCTATGGACCTGAAGACGGTGTCACATATACGCTGAAAGAGCATGGCATTGCGAACGGGTTGCTCAACGTTATGATTGAGGTGCGCAATGACTTGGTCGCCACTGCGGATCAGCAGTGCAAGATTGCGCAACTGCTTTGTGAGTTGCTCACTCGATCGCTTACCATGCTTGGTGCAACCAGCGGCGCGGAGGGGAACTAGTGCTTTCATTTGCAGGAAAATTTGTTCGAACAGTGGATGCGGTCAATTATCGGATGGGCCGGATCATGATGTATTTTATCTTTGTGATGGTGGCGATCCTGTTATGGTCTTCGATCTCAAAGACATTTCTTCTGCCCTCGCTCTGGACGCTGGAATTGGCGCAATTTGCAATGGTTGCCTATTACATTTTGGGCGGGCCTTACTCGATGCAGCAAGGTGCGCACGTGCGCATGGATCTGTTCTATGGCGACTGGTCAGCTCGAAAAAAAGCACAAATTGATGCGATAACCGTGCTGTTCTTGATCTTCTATCTTGGGGTGATGCTGTATGGCGCCTACGACAGCACCAGTTACTCATTTCAATATGGGGAACGCAGCCCAACGGCTTGGCGGCCCTATCTGTGGCCCATAAAAGTCGTCATGTTTTTCGGCATCTTCATGATGCTCCTGCAATCGATCTCTGAATTGTTCAAAGACATTGCCACACTCAAAGGGGTGGACCTGTAAATGTCTTATGAATTGATCGCTATCTTTATGTTTGCCTCGATGATGCTGATGTTGTTTACCGGACAGCGTGTGTTTGGTGCCATCGGTGCTGTGGCTGCTGTTGCTGCTATTTTCCTGTGGGGAACTGGCGGGTCTGACATTCCGTTTTCGTCCGCTATGAAGCTGATGAAATGGTATCCGCTTTTGACGCTGCCAATGTTCATTTTCATGGGTTATATCCTGTCGGAAAGCAAGATCGCCGACGATCTTTATAAGATGTTCCATGTGTGGATGGGGCCTGTGCATGGTGGCTTGGCCATCGGCACCATCGGGCTGATGGTGCTCGTGTCAGCTATGAATGGTTTGTCGGTGGCTGGCATGGCAATTGGCGCAACCATCGCGCTGCCAGAATTGCTGCGTCGTGGTTACGACAAGCGTATGGTCACAGGCGTCATCCAAGCAGGCTCGTCGCTGGGGATATTAGTGCCCCCTTCTGTGGTGCTGGTGCTTTACGCAATGATTGCGCGCCAACCTGTGGGCCAGCTGTGGTTGGCGGGGGTTTTCCCGGGGCTCATGATGGCGGCGTTGTTTATCCTATACATCTATATCCGGTGCAGAATTCAGCCTGAACTCGGGCCGGTGCTGCCCAAAGAAGAGCGCAACGTGCCGATGGGCGAAAAAATCCGTCTGCTTGGCGCTGGACTTTTGCCGCTGACTATTTTTGCTGCGATGATGGTGCCGTTCATCAATGGCTGGACTTCGCTTGTTGAAAGCTCGGCCATTGGTGCAATGACAGCCTTTGTCGCCGCTATTCTAAAAGGCCGCATGAACCGCAAAGTGTTTGAAATTTCGGTTCGTCAGACACTTTTGATCTCATGTATGTTTATGTGGATTATCTTGGCCGCCCTTGGATTTGGTGCGGTGTTTGATGGGCTGGGTGCGGTGCGTGCCATCGATAATTTGTTTACCGAGCAGTTGGGGTTGAACCCGTGGCTGATCCTAATTTTGATGCAGCTTTCGTTTTTGCTCATGGGTACATTTTTGGATGATACCGCCATGTTGGTGATTGTCGCTCCGCTTTATGTGCCTTTGGTTGGGGCGCTTGGATTTGATCTGATTTGGTACGGGGTGCTTTATACGATCACCACACAGATCGCCTATATGACCCCGCCATTTGGCTATAACCTATTTTTGATGCGTGCGATGGCACCACCAGAAATCACCTTGAAAGATATTTACGGCTCTATTCTGCCATTCGTTCTGGTGATGCTCTTGGCGCTAACATTGATCATTCTATTCCCTCAGATTGCGCTCTGGCTTCCCAACACAGTCTACGGAAAATAATCTCAAAACCAGACCCAAGCCAATTGGGCACACAACAAAGCTTAGACAAGGAGAAGGAAATGACCACTAGACGTAAGTTTTTAACCGGGGCAGCGCTTGCACCGGCTGCGGCACTCGCCACACCGGCACTTGCCCAATCAAAAATCCGCTGGCGGATGCAAACATATGCAGGTTCGGCTTTGGGCGAACATGTGATTAAACCGGCCATTGACAGCTTTAACAAAATTGCTGGCGATGAAATGGAAATCGAACTGTTCTATGCCGATCAGTTGGTGCCAACTGGCGAATTGTTCCGGGCGATGCAAAAGGGCACAATTGATGCTGTGCAGTCAGATGATGATTCAATGGCATCACCGACCGAAGTTACGGTTTTTGGCGGCTACTTTCCGTTTGCCAGCCGCTACTCGCTCGACGTGCCAGTGTTGTTCAACCAATATGGTTTGAATGAGATTTGGGACAGAGAGTATTCAAAAGTTGGCGTCAAACATTTGTCAGCTGGCGCATGGGACCCATGCCACTTTGCAACCAAAGATCCAATTCGCAGCCTTGCAGATCTTAAAGGTAAACGCATCTTTACCTTCCCAACTGCGGGTCGTTTCTTGACCCAATTCGGCGTTGTTCCTGTAACATTGCCTTGGGAAGATATTGAGGTTGCAGTTCAAACTGGCGAACTCGACGGTATCGCTTGGTCAGGCATCACAGAAGACTATACTGTGGGCTGGGCTGATGTGACCAACTACTTCCTCACCAACAATATCTCCGGTGCGTGGGCTGGTTCGTTCTTTGCCAATATGGATCGCTACAACGAGCTTCCAGAACATCTTAAAGAATTGCTTCAGTTCGCTATGGACAGCTCTCATTACTATCGTCAGTGGTGGTACTGGGGTGGAGAAGCTTCATTGCGGGTTAATGGTTCTAAGATGGAACTGACAACAATTCCAGATGCAGAATGGGCAACAGTAGAAGATGCTGCTCATAAATTCTGGGATGAGATCGCTGCAGAATCTGACACCAAAGCTGAAGTTGTAAACATCTTCAAAAAGTACAATGCGGACATGCAAAAAGCTGGCCGCCCGTACCGATACAGCTAAACAAGTGCACACCATCAGATGATGGTGTGCAAACGATAAATCCATGCGCCCCCGGTTTTTGGGGCGCATGTGAGTTTTAAGTTCCTTTGCATCGCAAATTCAACCGCCAACTGACAGGAGCAGGAAATGGCCGTTCTGATTTTTCTACTTAACCTGTCCGGCGCGACGATGTTGCTGCTGTTCGCTGTTCGCATGGTTCAAACCGGCATCGAGCGTTCTATTGGACAGAATTTTAAGCGCATCATCACCACCCACAGCAATAGCCATATTCGAATGGGTTTGGTTGGCGTGATGCTTGCGCTGGTTTTGCAAAGCGCTACGGCTGCATCGCTTTTGACTGCTGGTTTTTTGGCTTCAGCGCTAATCTCATTTTCTGGCGGCCTAGCCGTAGTTTTGGGCGCAGATATTGGCTCGGCCCTGGTCATTCAGTTGTTGAGTATCCGGCCCGATTGGCTAATTCCAGTTTTACTGACAGTTGGTGGTTATTTATTCCTGAAAACTGAAACGCGCTCTGTGCGACAAGCTGGGCGTGTTTTGCTCGGTATTGCTCTGATATTGTTGGCGCTTCGCCTCATTAGTGCGTCAGTTGATCCGATCCGCGAAAGTTCGTTTTTACCGGCAGTCTCATTCTATTTGGAGCGTGATTTCATTGTTGCCTTTATTGTTGGCGCGGTTATTGCGTTTGCCATGCATTCAAGTGTTGCTGCGATTTTAATGTGCGTAACATTTGTGTCGATCGGCATTCTTTCAACTCAAGTTGGACTCGCCGTCGTGCTTGGGGCAAATCTTGGCTCTTCTGTTCTGCTGATCTGGCTTTCGCGCGGCATGTCGCCTGTTGCGCGCCGTTTGCCTTATGCAAACCTGTTGCTTCGCGGCACAGGTTCAGTTTTGGCATTATTGTTCGTCACCTATATTCCGGTTCTTTCATGGATGCGTGGGCTGCCGGACGGACAGGTTTTGGTTCTTACGCACGTCTTATTCAATCTAACGGTTTTCATTCTGTCTTTGCCGCTTCTAAAGCCTCTGGGCAATTTGATGGCCACGGCGCTTCCCGACAATAACGCTATGGACACTGAGGGGCAGCTGAAAGCACCTTCAGCGCTTGATCTTACTGTTTTGAATAAGCCTGCATTAGCGATTGCCAGTTTGACCCGCGAAACCCTTCGCATGAGTGAAACCGTGTTGGCCATGAGTATGCCGATCATGGACTTATACGAAAATGGTGACAAAACTGCCATTAAAGCCGTGCGGGCGATGGATCATGATGTGAACAAGGCGCTGGATGGCATTCGTCGATATGTCGCCGATATGCCGCAGGAGAACATGTCTAAAGATCTTGTGCGCCGTGTGCGGGACTTGGGCGAATATGCGATCAATTTGGAAGCAGCGGGCGATGTTGTTTCGAAGAACCTAATGGTTCTAGCCTCGGCAAAACGGCGACAAAGGTTAGAGTTTTCGCCCGAAGGACAACAGGAATTGATCGCGCTTCATGATCGTGTTCTGGCGAACATGGCATTGGCATTTAATGTTGTTGTGTCTGAAGATATTGAAAGTGCTCGCCTTCTTATGGCAGAGAAATCTAGCGTCGCTGCGGCGGAACGAAATAGCCGAAAATGGCACCTCAAGCGATTGCGAGAGGGCAGTACCCGGAGTTTTGACACGAGTGATATTCATCTTGAGACGTTGCGGGCGCTCAAAGATTTGAACTCACGAATTTCATCAATTGCCTATCCAATCTTGTATCGTAATGGTCAATTGCTTGAAACACGTCTTGTGGAAAATGTTGAAGAACATGAAAGTGAAAGCCAGGGTCCTGCATTTGGTTGATGGCACGAAGAAGCTGATCAAACCAGGCCCACTTTTTATCTGAGAGGAAGATTCATGCCAGGTAATCTGACATTGGACGAATTGAAAGACCTGACGAAATCAGGCCAAATTGACACCGTTTTGGTGACCTTTCCTGACATGCAGGGTCGTCTGATGGGGAAGCGTTTTCATGCGCAGCACTTTGTCGACAGTGCTTGGGAAGAAACCCATTGCTGCAATTATCTGCTGGCAACAGATTTAGAAATGCACACGGTTGAGGGTTATGCGTCAACCAGCTGGCAGTCTGGCTATGGCGACTATGTGATGAAGCCAGACCTTTCAACGTTGCGGCCCGTGCCGTGGCTTGAAGGCACGGTGATGGTGATGTGTGATGTGTTGGATCATCATACTTATGAAGAAATCCCGCATTCGCCGCGCGCCATGCTGAAAAAGCAAATCGCGCGTTTGGCGGCGATGGGTTTAACCGCGATGATGGCAACGGAATTGGAGTTCTTTTTGTTTGAAAAGAGCTTTGATGCGGTGCGCAAATCTGGCTTTCGTGATTTGGAGCCAATCAGCGGCTACAACGAAGATTACAATATTTTGCAAACCACCAAGGAAGAGGACGTGATGCGCCCGTTGCGCAACCACCTCTATGCGGCGGGTATCCCGATTGAGAACTCCAAAGGGGAAGCAGAAGCGGGTCAAGAAGAATTAAACATCCGCTATGCGGGTGCGTTGGATTGTGCGGATAACCACACGATTGCCAAACATGCGACCAAAGAAATTGCTTGGCAGCAGGGCCGTGCGGCGACGTTTTTGCCCAAATGGCATAAGGATCGCGTTGGTAGCTCTTCGCACGTGCATCAGTCTTTGTGGCAAGACGGCAAAAACGTATTTTTTGACCCCAAAGCCGAGCTGGGGATGACCGATTTGATGCGCCATTATATGGCCGGTCTGATCCATTATGCGCCGGACTATACCTACTTTTTAGCGCCCTATATCAACAGTTATAAGCGCTTCCAAAAAGGCACGTTTGCGCCCACCAAAACCGTTTGGTCGGTGGACAATCGCACGGCTGGATTTAGGCTTTGTGGGGATGGCACCAAAGCGGTGCGGGTGGAATGCCGAATTGGTGGGTCTGACCTTAATCCATATCTGGCGCTGGCCGTACAATTGGCCGCAGGCATCAAAGGCATGGAAGAAAAGATGGAGCTGGCGCCGCCCACCACGGGGGACATTTATGCCGACAAAGATGCCCGTCAAATTCCACAAACTTTGCGTGACGCTGCGGTAACGCTGCGCGGATCTAATCTATTGCGCGAAGCGTTTGGCGACAAAGTTGTCGACCACTATGTGCATGCGGCCGAGTGGGAACAAGAAGAATTTGACCGGGTTGTGACCGATTATGAAATCGCCCGGGGATTTGAAAGAGCATAAAAATGACAAACAGTGTGAAATGTATCTCGCCCATTGATGGCACCCTTTATGCTGAGCGCGAAACGCTAAGCGAAGTGAATGCCAAAGCCGCAGTTGAGCGCGCCAAATCGGCGCAAGTGGCATGGGCTGCACGACCGTTGGACGAGCGTGTTGCCTTGGTGCGGGCTGGCGTTGAAAAAGTCGGCCAGATGAACGAGCAGATCGTTGAAGAACTGGCGTGGCAGATGGGTCGCCCGGTGCGTTATGGTGGTGAGTTTGGTGGTTTTAATCAGCGTGCCTCACATATGGCGGACATTGCTGCAAGCTCGCTTGCCCCAATTGAAGTTGAAGACAGTGATGCGTTTAATCGCTATATCAAACGCGTGCCACATGGCGTCGTGTTGGTGGTTGCGCCTTGGAACTACCCCTATATGACCGCGATTAACACAGTTGCCCCTGCACTGATTGCGGGCAATGCAGTATTGCTTAAACACGCGTCGCAAACTCTGCTTGTGGGTGAGCGCATGGCTGAAGCCTTTCATGCGGCGGGTATTCCGGCGGACGTGTTCCAAAATGTGTTTTTGGACCATGACACGACATCTTCTTTGATTGCTTCAGGCGCGTTTGGCTTTGTCAATTTCACTGGCTCTGTTGGTGGCGGGCAGGCGATGGAGCGCGCAGCGGCGGGCACCTTTACCGGCGTTGGCACAGAATTAGGCGGCAAAGACCCCGGCTATGTGATGGACGACGCGGATGTAGACGCTGCCGTTGAAACGCTGATCGACGGCGCCATGTTCAACTCGGGCCAATGTTGTTGCGGCATCGAGCGCATCTATGTGGCTGAAAGCCTGTTCGACGAGTTTGTCGCAAAGGCTGTGAAGATTGTTGAGGGGTATAAACTGGGCAATCCACTGGATAAAGAAACCACTATTGGCCCCATGGCGCATGTGCGCTTTGCCAATGAAGTTCGGGCGCAAACCAATGAAGCAATTGCCGCTGGTGCCAAAGCTTTGATCGACCCTTCATTGTTCCCCCAAGATGATGGCGGCGCTTATTTGATGCCACAGATTTTGGTCAATGTTGATCATTCCATGCGGGTAATGCGAGACGAAAGCTTTGGCCCAGTTGTCGGGATCATGAAGGTCAAGGACGATGCTGAAGCTGTTCAACTGATGAACGACAGTGAGTTCGGTCTTACTGCTTCGCTTTGGACCAAGGACACAGCGCGGGCGCAGTGCGTCGGCGATCAAATTGAAACCGGCACCGTGTTTATGAACCGCGCAGATTATCTTGACCCGGCCTTGTGCTGGACCGGATGCAAAAATACCGGCAAGGGCGGTGGCCTGTCCGTGATCGGCTATCACAACCTGACCCGACCAAAATCATATCATTTGAAAAAGGCGTGACGACGATGTTGTTGCAAGGAAACTGGAACTACCCAACCCCGATCCGTTTTGGCGCGGGCCGTATCTCAGAAATCGCGGACGCATGTGCTGCGGTGGGCATCAAGAAACCGTTGCTCGTGAGCGACAAAGGCTTGGCGACGCTGCCGATTACCACCAAAACATTGGATTTGCTGGAAGCTGAGGGCCTTGGCCGCGCGATGTTCTTTGAAGTTGATCCGAACCCAAACGAGTTGAACGCTGAGGCGGGCCTTAAGCAATATCGCGAAGGCGGCCATGATGGGGTGATCGCGTTCGGTGGCGGCTCTGCGCTTGATTTGGGCAAAGTGATTGCCTTCATGTCCGGCCAAACCCGCCCGCTATGGGACTTTGAAGATGTGGGCGATTGGTGGACACGCGCCGACGTGAACGGCATTGCGCCTATCGTTGCCGTGCCAACAACCGCAGGCACTGGATCAGAGGTTGGCCGCGCGTCGATCATCACCAATTCGGTGACGCACGAAAAGAAAATCATCTTCCATCCGAAGATTTTACCTTCTGTCGTGATTTGCGATCCAGAACTGACCACTGGCATGCCAAAGTTTATTACGGCAGGCACCGGCATGGATGCGTTTGCCCATTGTTTGGAAGCGTTTTGCTCACCCCATTATCACCCGATGAGCCAAGGCATTGCGCTTGAAGGTATGCGGTTGGTCAAGGACTATTTGCCACGCGCCTATGCCGATGGCTCAGACATTGAAGCGCGGGCGCACATGATGTCAGCCGCTGCAATGGGCTCAACCGCATTCCAAAAAGGTCTCGGGGCGATCCATGCGCTATCGCATCCGATTGGTGCAGTTCACAACACCCATCATGGCACGACGAACGCTGTGGTGATGCAACCGGTTTTGACCTTCAACCGATCAGCTGTTGAAGATCGCCTGACAATGGCAGCGAACTATCTCGGTATTGCCGGGGGCTATGAGGGTTTTTACGCCTATGTGGGCGATCTAAATGACAGCCTTGGCATTGCGAAAAACCTCACCGAACTTGGTGTGACCAACCCCGACTTGGACCAGCTCACAAAATCAGCGCTGCAAGACCCAAGCACTGGCGGTAATCCGGTTGAGATGACTTACGAAAACACGCTCGAGCTTCTGAAAGCCTGTTTCTAATTTTTGAACCCTAGTCGTTTCCCTTTAACGACAAACTTGAGCCGGTCCGAAAGGATCGGCTTTTTTTGTGCGTGCCCAGGAATTGCTGTTTGGCGTCGTTCGTGTTTGATTGATCTTAGGAGGTGAACGCCTATGCGTAGTTTGATGAGATCGATCATGCACGCCGAGATTGGCTTCGGATCGCAAGTGCGTTGAACTAGACGGTGCCGATTTAACGCGTTAGTTTTTTTCTTTCTTCTGGAACAACAACGACGCCACGCCAAGCAACGCAGAAACGACGATCAGCAACAATGAAACCGAATTGAGCACCGGCGTTGAGCCCTGTTTCAATCGATCAAACATGGTGATGGTCAGCGGCGCATCGGAACCCACCAGCATGAGCGTGGTGTTGAAGTTCTCAAAGCTCATCAACACAGCAACTACACCTGCGCCCGCGATTGCTGGCATTAGGAATGGGAGCGTGATCTGGCGCACCGCGCCCCATTTGCTGGCACCCAAATTAAGGGCGGCTTCTTCCAGTGAGCGGTCAAATTTTTCGAGCCTTGCCGAAATGACCAGCGTTGCGAAGGTGGCGATAAAGCTGAATTGTCCAAGGATAACCAATGGCAATCCGGGGCGAAGCCCATCGAACCACATGCCTGTCGCATCTTCAAGGTTATTGGCGACAGTGTTGGAAAACACCAAGATCGAGATGCCCAAAATGATGCCGGGAATGATCAGCGGCAATAACATCAAGATGTATAGAAACTCTTTGAACTTGAATTGGTAGCGCACAAACAAAAAGGCGTTTGATGTGCCAACCGCAATCGACAATAGCGACACCCAGAAGGCGACAAATAGTGATGTGCCGATGGATTTGATGATCGAGCGCTCGTTAAACACGCCGATATAGGGCGCTTCATCGCCGAAGAACCAGGCCCACGTGAACCCCTCCCAGGGTAGGGATGGGAAGACACTATCGTTGAACGCGAAGGCGCTCACAACAGCCAGTGGCAAAGCCAGATAGATGAAGAACAGCGTGACGTAAACGCGGTAAGTCCATTTGAAGGTTTTGGATTGTGGGATTGTTGCGATCATATTAGGTCATAGTCCTACTAATAGGCTGGAAATGGCACCAAAATGGCAAAACTATACGAGGAAGCTGCCGATAGGTGGCCTTGTTGGCCAGTTGGCGGGGGATGACGAAGGAGAATGAAGCCATTTCACGTCCACAGGATGATGGGAATTTTACGTCCAAATGCGTTGCACCCTTTTGAAAACCAGAAGGTTTACTGCAAGATTGCGCCTGTTTGGTCAAAAAATTTCTCATCACCATTTTCCTCCTATTTGTACGACTATGACCTAGCGCCCCACTGTATCGGTTAGGGATTGGCGCGAAAGCTTTAGGCCAAGCCAAACAATGGTCGACGACAGAATAAGCAACAAGAAGCCAAACGCAGACCCCAACTCCCAATTGAAACGTGTGATAAACTGGCTATAGATCAGGCCGGTGAACCACAGGCTGTCCTTGCCGCCCAACAGAATTGGGGTGAGGTAGTTTCCAAGCGAAAGCATGAACACCACAATGGAACCTGAAACGATGCCAGGCATTGCGTGGGGGATGATAATTTCGCGCAAAATTGAAATGCCGTTGCCACCCAGATCATATCCTGCTTCGATAAGGCTATCATCAAGGCTATCGAGCGTTGTGACCAGTGGCACCACCATAAACAGCATCGAAGTATAGACAAGGCCGATCATAATTGCGGTGTCATTGTAAAGGAACTCAACCGGCCCAGACAGGATACCGATATATTGCAAGAAGCTGGAAAAAACGCCGGTTTCGCGCAGCAGAATCATCCAGCCAAATGTGCGGACTAATTCGCTCACCCAAAACGGGATTAGGCACATCAGAAATAGGGTGGTTTTGGTGCGGCCGCGCGTTAGTTTTGCGATGTAGTAAGCTACTGGAAAGCCGATCAACAAGGTGAGAAAAGTTGCCGCAATGGACATGAAAGCTGTGCGGGCAAATGTGTTCCAATATAAAGGTTCTGTGAAGAACACCATATAGTTGCCCAAGCCCGTCACATATTGTCGGACACCGGTTTTAACGCTGATGGAGACAAGGAACATGCCGATATGGGGTACAATAATCAGCAGGATGAGCCAAAGCATTAAGGGTGCCAAGAGCAAATAGAGGCCGAGGCGGGATTGGGCTTGGTTCATCTTAGGCTCCTGCCGCATAGCAGCGGGTCTGCGCTGCTTCCCAGCCAATAAAGATTTTGTCGCCCTTGTTGAGGTCTCTAAATTCACCGGTTTGCGGAATGGCGACATTCATCTCGCCGCCAGATTTCTCTTCACGCAATATGATGTGGCTGTTGGCACCGTTAAACAGGATTTTTTCAACAATCCCGGTGTTCAGGTTTTCAATGCCGCCGAATTGGTCGGCCTGTGTTGCAAGGCGCACCGCTTCGGGCCGCACAAACACTTCGGCTTTATCACCTTTTGCCATTGTTGAAATCGGGCTAATGCCTTTTAGTTCCATGCCCTCTTGGGTGACCAAGGTTACCGCATCGCCGTGGGCTGCATCAACGGTTGCATTATATTTGTTTGCTTCGCCCACAAAACCCGCAACAAAGGCGGTGTTTGGTTCGTGGTAAAGCTCGCGGGCTGTGCCCACTTGTTCAAACTCACCATGGTTCATCACCGCGATTTGGTCGCTCATCACAAGCGCCTCGGATTGGTCGTGGGTGATGTAAACAAACGTGGTGCCAAATTCTGATTGCAGTGTTTTCAGCTCAATTTTCATGTGCTCGCGCAGCTTGAGGTCGAGCGCACCCAGCGGTTCGTCGAGCAGCAAAACGTCAGGTTCCAAAACCATGCAGCGGGCAATGGCCACACGCTGTTTTTGCCCACCTGACAGTTGGTTGATTTGCCGCGATCCCACACCAGGCAGGCCGACACGCTCAAGTACTGTTTCAACGCGTTTGGCAATATCTTCGCGCGCGAAGCCGCGCTGACGAAGACCGAAGCCGACATTGGCCGCAATATCCATCATCGGAAAAAGTGCCAAATGTTGAAACACCATCGATACCGGGCGTTTATTTGGCGCCACACCGATCATCGAATTGCCTTTAATCAGCAAGTCGCCGCTGGTTGCCTCTTGAAAGCCAGCAATCATGCGCAACAGGGTGGTTTTGCCGCAGCCGGATGGTCCCAGAATGGAGAAGAACGTGCCGTTAGGTACGCCAAAGCTCACATCGTTTACGGCTTTGAACCCGCCAAAGTCTTTATTGATCTTGCGGCATTCAAGGTCGAATTGCGCGGCTGAATTGGTCTGGCTCATCTATCCCCCCAAAGGATGGCAGAAGAGGCGCGAAATCGCGCCCCTTCAATTTGGTTTGCCTTAAGAAGCTAAGTTTACTTGGCTGCGTTTACGCGATCAAGTACTGCGCCCTCAAGGGTTTCAAGATTTGCTGGAACCGTTGGGTACCATTTGATGTTGTCGATAGCCGCTTGTGGGAAGCTCGCTTGGTAACGGGCTTTAAGGGCATCATCAACACCAGCGTCGCCACCTTGTGAAGCGGTGAAGTTGCCAGCAGCTGTTGTGATCATCGCCGCGATTTCAGGACGCATCACGAAGTTGATCCAAGCATATGCAGCTTCATCTGCACGGCCACGTTTTGGCATTGCAAATGTATCGATCCAGCCCAAAGCACCAGCTGTTGGGGCCACAAAAGTGATGTCAGCATTGTCTTCGTTCAAAGACCAACCGCCTGTATCCCAAGCCATTGCAGCAACAACTTCGCCTGAACGAAGGAGGTTCTTAATTTCGTCGCCGCCACCCCAATAGGTTTTGACGTTCGATTTACATTCAACCAATTTGGCTTCTACCTGTGCCAAAATGTCTGCATAAGCTGCTTCATCATTGTAAGCTGCGAATGGATCTAGGCCCATTGAGAAAGCAAAACCAATCAAAGTTGGGCGTTTCAAACGGTAAGACACTTTGCCTGCAACTGATGGGTCACAAAGGTCCAAATAATCTTTGACTTGACCTGCTTCAGCCGTGTTGACCACCAAACCAGATGTGCCCCAAACGTGCGGCACGCCATATACATCGCTACCAATCATGGTGTTGCCTTTTGTGGCTTCCAACATGGAGGGGATGAATTGGCTTGCGTCGATTTTTGACATGTCGATTGGTTTGTAGATATCAAACTCGGCCTGTGCGCCCGCGATACGGTCTTGGCTCGGTTGAGCAAGGTCAAAACCGCCGCCATTTGTTGCGCGAAGTTTGGCAACCATTTCTTCGTTGTTTGATTTGGTCACTTCAACGATGTGGCCTGTTTCTTTTTCAAACAATTCAACAACGTTCTCAGGTGCGTAGCCGCCCCATGTGAGCAAACGCAATGTTTCAGCTTGAGCCGCTGATGCGCTCAAAACACCTGCTGCAAGCAGCGCGATGCCTGATGATAGAATCTTGTTCATGATTTCACTCCACTTGTGAAGGGCTTTCAACCGCGAAGCAGAATTGCCGCGTGAGCCCCTTTTTATTTTCGTTGCGCCACTTGAAGCGCTGGTGAAGAGATAAACATCAACCATAGCACTTTTGTGACAATCTGAAGATGTTCCTTCAAGTCACTAGCTGCTGTCAAGAATTTTTCACAATTATCTGTACAGAACCTGCGGTTGTGTGAATTTCGTTTCGGAAAGTTGAGTGATTGGACAAAATTTTGTGGCGCAGAATAGGTTTTGAGGCGTTGGGGGTGTTAGATAATCCGTTGCCCGCTGTCTTTGTCAAACAAGCTAATCGCGTCATGATCAAACTGGATATTGAAATGGTCGCCAACATTGACCTGTTTGCGCGCCGCCTCGCGGATGGTGAATTTCTGTTCGCCGATCAGAGCTGTAATATAAGTGTCTGAGCCGGTGCGCTCAATGGCGGTTGCTGTCACGGATTGGTCAAGAAGTCCCTGATCCTCTGCAACAACGCGAATTTCCTCTGGGCGGATACCCAACAGGGCATCGCCTTTAATGTTCAAACCAGCGTTTTTGAGGGTGCGCTTGTCATTGGCAATGGAAATCGAACCATCATTGTTTGCGCAAACAGGCAAAATATTCATCGGCGGTGAGCCCATGAAGCCCGCAACATAGGTGTTGGCGGGTTTGTAATAAACCTCGTCGGGGGTGCCGATTTGTTGGATATGTCCGTCTTTTAGGATGCAAATGCGCGTGGCTAAAGTCATGGCTTCGATTTGATCGTGGGTCACATAAACAATTGACGCGTTGACCCGCTGATGCAGGCTTTTAATCTCGGCGCGCATTTCCACACGCAGTTTTGCATCAAGGTTCGAAAGGGGCTCGTCGAACAAATAGAGTTGTGGATCACGCACGAGTGCGCGGCCCATGGCCACCCGTTGTCGTTGGCCGCCGGAGAGGGCGCTGGGTTTGCGGTCAAGCAATTGATCGAGCTGTAAAATCTCAGCGACCCGTTGCAGCTGTTTTTTCTGCTCTGCTTTGGCGGTGCCGCGCACTTTCAATCCAAAGGTGATGTTTTCGCCCACACTCATGGTCGGGTAGAGCGCGTAAGACTGAAACACCATGGCAATATCCCGGTCGCCGGGCGGTGTTTGCGTCATGTCTTTGCCGCCAATTTTGATCGCGCCATCATTGATGGTTTCAAGGCCCGCAATGCAATTTAAAAGGGTGGATTTGCCGCAACCAGAAGGACCGAGCAAAACCAAAAACTCGGCTTCGTCCATATCGATGTTGATGTCGTGCAGAACCTCAACCGAACCATAGTTCTTTTTGAGGTTGCTGATTTCCAAGACCTTTTTGGCTTTGCTCACGATTTCTTCCTTCTTGGGGCGCTGGTTGATGTTCTCACGATCAGGTCAACCGGGACGATTTTTTGCAATTGGTCTATTGGTGTGCCGCGGACCAGTTCCACGACCATTTTGGCGATCTCAGTACCCGCATTGCGGATCGGCGCACGGGTGACGGTGAGGGCGACCGAAAAGTTTTCGGTTTTAAGGGACGATAATCCATCGTCGTGGGTGATGATCGAGATATCTTTGCCGATCGCAAGCCCCATTTCACGAATGCGGCGCTGCGCGCCAACCGTGATCAGGGTTGAGGAACACAAGAACGCCGTTGGCCGATCATCGAGTTCGAGCAACGCTTGGGCATGGCGGTAGCCATATTCTTCGGTCATGTGATCATGATGAACGAGTTGCGGTGCGGTTTTTAGGCCAAAGTCCTTATGCGCACGGTTATAACCATCCAACCGTTGCTTGGCGAACATAAGGTCTGCCGCGCCGTTCAAAAGGCCAATGCGCGTATGGCCTAATTCCAGCAATAGTTTCGTCGCGTCATAGAACGCGCCCTCATTGTCGATATCGTAAAAGCCGTAAGGCAGATTGGTTTCGCAACGGCCATGCACGATGAAAGGGAAGTTGAGTTTGGACAAAACCGCTATGCGTTCATCATGGGCTTTGGGGGCGGAAATCACAAACCCGTCGACTTTGCCGATTTGGGCAAAGCGCTGATAGGTCTGGGGATTATCGGCAGCGGTGAGCACCACATCATTGTCGTAGGTCGCAAGCTTTTTGGTGAAGGCGGCGAGAAAGTCAGCAAAGTGCGGATCAACAAGCAGGTCGTCGTCATGCGGCAACACAATGCCGATGGCATCGGCGCGCCCGGTGGCCAAACGGCGGGCGCTTGAATTGGGCCTATAGTTCAATTTTTGTGCCGCTTCCAAGACCCTTGTGCGGGTGGCTTGATTGACGGTTGAATAATTGTTGAGCGCACGAGAAACCGTGGCCTGCGAAAGGCCGAGATGCTCTGCAAGTGATTTTAGATTTGCCACAGCGTCCTCCTTCTTCCACGACTCCCATTTGGCAGCAATTTGCGCAATCATTGAAAGCGCTTTCTTATCTTTTTCATATTGGTGAAATGGGTTTTTGGCAAGTCCTGCAAAACCATGTTGGCGAAAATATCTAGGTTTTTTGGTGTAAAATCATATGATAACAACCATTTAACATAGATATCCAAATTTCATTGTTCTCATGCGAAGTTTTTTTCTTAATTTTGTTTCTTGACAAAACCAGTTGTATTTACAATTGTTGAAAGCGCTTTCAATGAATTTGTTGCCGAATCCGATAGGTGGGTCGGTAAATGGGGTAGGGACGAGAATGAGCGAAGCACTTGCTGTCAAACAGTTGGATTTAGGCGCTGCAAAGAATTTGCAGACGCAACAGGATTGGTGGCGCGGTGCGGTGATCTATCAGATTTACCCGCGTTCGTTTCAAGACAGCAATGGCGATGGTATTGGCGATCTGCGCGGCATAACACAGCGTTTGCCCTATATAGCTGACCTTGGCGCTGATGCGATTTGGCTGTCGCCGTTCTTTACCTCGCCTATGAAAGACATGGGTTATGATGTTTCTGATTATTGCGACGTTGATCCAAGTTTTGGCACGTTAGAAGATTTTGACGCGATGACCGCTCGGGCGCACGCGCTTGGTCTTAAAGTGATGATCGATCAGGTTTTGTCACATTCGTCAGATCAACATCTGTGGTTTACCGAGAGTCGCCAAAGCCGCAATAGCGACAAAGCGGATTGGTATGTTTGGTCAGACGCGCGGCCAGATGGCACACCGCCGACCAATTGGCAGTCGGTATTTGGCGGAGCTGCGTGGAGCTGGGACCCAAAACGGCGCCAATATTATTTACACAACTTCCTCCCGAGCCAGCCGGACCTCAACTTCCATAATGGTGATGTGCAAGATGCCTTGTTGGAAACGGTTCGGTTTTGGCTTGAGCGTGGGGTAGATGGTTTCCGTTTGGACACAGTGAACTTTTACGTGCATGACCAGCAATTGCGCGACAATCCGCCCGTTGTGGGCGGTGGGTCAAACGATGTGCCTGATCTCAACCCATATGGATTTCAAGAACACATTTACGACAAAACCCGACCCGAAAACATCGGCTTCTTAGAGAAGTTCCGCGCGCTGCTTGATCAATATCCCGGTGCTTCTTCGGTGGGTGAAGTTGGCGACGGTGATCGCTCTTTGCGCACGATGGCCGAATATACGGCGGGCGATGATCGCTTACATATGTGTTATTCGTTTGATATGCTTGGGCCAGATTTTTCGGCCGCCCATTTCAAAAAATGCATCACAAAGTTTGAAGATGCGTCTGACGAGTTTGCGGGCGGAAAAAGCTGGCCATGCTGGGCATTTTCCAACCATGATGTGAACCGTCACATGACCCGTTGGGCTGACTTGGCCAACGACAAAACCCAATTCGCAAAACTCGCCGGTGCATTATTGCTCAGCCTTAAAGGCTCGGTTTGCCTTTATCAGGGCGACGAACTTGGCTTTACAGAAGCTGATGTTCGGTTTGAAGATTTGACCGATCCATATGGTATTCGCTTTTGGCCAGAGTTTAAGGGCCGCGATGGATGTCGCACGCCATTTGCTTGGTCAGCTAATGAGAACAATGCTGGATTTTCAACTTCTGCAAAAACATGGTTGCCGGTTGCGCCAGAGCATATGGCCACTGCAGCCGATGTACAGGTAGCGGACAACAATTCCATTCACGCGCAGTTCAAGCGGTTCTTAGCGTTCCGCAAGCAACTGCCAGCGCTGATCACGGGAGACATTCGTTTCCTTGATTGGGATCGCGAGGGCCTAGCCTTTGTGCGTGGTGAGGGGGCAGACGCGGTGCTGTGCGTCATCAATTTAAGCAATGACGAGGTGGCGTTTGAGCTGCCCGCCAGCATGGCAGCAACAGCATTAGATAACCACGGATTTGAATTTGGGTATGACGGCAAAACCGTCACCCTTGGTGGCCATCAGGCCTTTTTCGCTGCTTTGAAATAAGCGGTTAATCGGTAGTCGGGAGGATTACGACATGAAGAAACTACTCACCCTAGCAGTAAGCGCAATTGCGATTTCTGCGGCATCCATTTTGCCAACTTATGCGTTGGAAGAAGGCAAGCTTGTCATTTGGATCAATGGCGATAAAGGCTTTAACGGTCTTGCAGAACTTGGCAAAAAGTTCACCGAAGAACTTGGCGTTGAAGTTGTTGTTGAGCACCCAGAAGGTGTGACAGACAAGTTCCAGCAAGCTGCAGCCAACGGCCAAGGCCCAGACATTTTCATCTGGGCGCACGACCGTTTTGGCGAGTGGGCAGCTGGCGGCTTGATTGCGCCAGTTGATCCAAGCGATGCGGTTAAAGCCAACACATTTGATTTTGCTTGGGATGCAGTAACTTCTGACGGTAAAATCTGGGGTTACCCGATTGCCGTTGAAGCTGTTGGCTTGATCTATAATAAAGATTTGGTGCCAACACCACCAACAACATTTGAAGAAATTGCTGATCTGAAAATTGACGGCGTCGAATTCCCGATCATGTGGGATTACAACAACACCTATTTCTCATTCCCATTGCTTATGGCTGGCGGCGGTTACGCGTTTGAGAAAAAAGATGGCGCATATGATGCAACCACAACGGGCGTCGCAAATGCTGGCTCTATTGCTGGCGCGTCCATGATCAAATCTTTGATCGACGGTGGCGTAATGCCAAAAGGCGCTGACTATGGCGTGATGGATGCAGCGATCAACAAAGGCGAAACCGCCATGGTGATCAATGGTCCTTGGGCTTGGTCAAACCTTCAAACATCTGGCATCAATTTCGGTGTGGCCCCAATTCCTTCAGTTGATGGCAAACCTTCAAAATCATTCGTTGGTGTTTTGGCGGCAACTGTTAATGCGGCTAGCCCGAACAAAGACATCGCCAAAGAATTCATCGAAAGCTACATGCTATCTGACGATGGCCTAAAAACAGTGAATGATGATGTGCCTTTGGGTGCGGTGACTTCTATCTCGTTTGCAAAACAAGTTGAAGCGGATGCAAATATCGCGGCGACTTTGGCCAATGCGCAAACAGGTGTTCCAATGCCTTCAATCCCTGCAATGGGTAAATTCTGGGCCGCTATGGAGCCAGCACTTCGTTCAATCACCAATGGTCAGTCGTCTGTTGAAGACGCTTTGGCTGGTGCTGAAACACGTATCTTGGCAGAATAGTCAAAATGGGGGCATCGCCATTAAGGCGGTGCCTCACCTAACCTGCAAAGGTCAACGCCATGTCCGTTACGACTGAAGATCACAATCCGCAACCAAACCGTGCGGCAACCTCGATGATCTCCTTGCTTGTTCAAACGCTTAAACCGTTTTTGCGGCTTGCCAGTTTAACGGCTATCGCCTTGGCTTTTTTGTATGTCATTTGGGGCCTGTATCTTGCCGGTGAACCCATATTTGCCGTGGTTGCCTTCGCCCTTGGCATTTCTATTGTCATTCTGTTTGGCTGGGCGCGTTTTTATACCTGGCGATTTGTGTTCCCCGGTGTAGCCGCCATCGCAGTCTTTATCGTGTTGCCGGTGCTCTACACGTCTGGCATTGGCTTCACCAACTATAGCGCCTCCAATATTTTGCCGTTTGAGCGGGTGCAACAAATTCACCTTGATAAGATGGTCAAAGCGCCAGACAGCGGGCGTCCATTTGCGTTGACCGAAGATTTGCGACTGTATTTTGCGCAAGACGATGGTCGACCCGCGTTGATCACCGGGCCACTTGGCGCGGCTGAAGATGACCGCCTAATTGCTACGCCCTATGAAGGTGATGCGCCTGAAACGCAGAACGTAAAAGCGGTTTTGCAAAACCGGGCGGCGCTGCAAAAACTCATCGTTGAATTGCCGGACGGAGGCGAATTGACCATGGACGGCTTGCGCGAGTTCGCAACTTCCGCGCCCTTTTATACTCTCGACGAGAATGAAAATTTGAACGGGGTGGACGGTACGGTGCTGGTGCCAAATCACGAAAAAGGCTTTTACCAAAACGAAGCCGATGAAATGGTCACCCCCGGTTGGCCCGTGGGTGTTGGCTGGGCGAATTTTACCAAAGTTTTGTTTGCAGATGGCATCCGCCAACCGATGCTTGAAATCTTCATCTGGACCTGTGCCTTTGCGTTCCTGTCGATGGTTTTCACGTCGGGCCTTGGCACCATGTTGGCTGTGGTTTTGGAGTGGGAGCACCTTGCGTATAAGGCCATCTATAAGATCTTTTTGATCCTGCCTTATGCCGTGCCAGCCTTTATTTCGATCCTGGTCTTTCGCGGCCTGTTCAATCAAAATTTCGGCGAAATCAACTTGATTTTGGGGGCGCTGTTTGGTTTGGAGCCGGACTGGTTCACCAACCCAACCTTGACCCGATCAATGCTGTTGCTGGTCAATACGTGGCTTGGCTTCCCCTATTGGATGCTCATCTCAGCGGGCTTTTTGCAAAGTGTGCCGCGTGACCACTTTAAAGCCGCAGCACTTGAAAATTCAGGCCCTGTCCGTAATTTCTTCGCTATTACTTTGCCGCAGATTATGCCGCCGATGGTGCCGTTGTTGATTGCCAATTTCGCGTTTAACTTCAACAATATCGTTTTGGTCTTGCTCCTCACCCGCGGTGGACCGGATATTCCAGGCACGATCATTCCAGCAGGCTCAACCGACTTGCTTGGCTCGTTCACGTTCCGCATCGCGTTTCAAAATTCGGGTCAAGATTTCGGCTTAGCAGGCGCCATTTCAACGCTGATCTTCATCATCACAGGCATCATTGCCTATGTGAATTATCGCGCCATGCAAAGATTGGCCGCCAAACGGAGTGCCCGCTCATGATGGTTGAAAATCGCCGTTCGCTGTTTTGGCGCAAAGTCGCCGCGCATGTTTTCCTGGTCGGATTTATCGCCCTGATCATGTTTCCATTTCTGATGGTTTTGTCGATCTCGTTCCGGGAAGGCAACTTTTCGACGGGAAGCATTTTCCCTGAACGCCCAACGCTTGAACATTGGGCTTTAGCGCTTGGGTTTGAGTTTACCCGCGCCGATGGCACCGTGATGATCCCGCCATATCCGGTGCTGTTGTGGCTCTGGAATTCGGTCAAAATCTCGATGATTGCTTCCATCGGCATTTTGGTTTTGGCGACCACGTCTGCCTATGCGTTTGCGCGGATGCAATTCAAAGGACGCGTCGGGCTGCTCGATACATTGCTGATCGTGCAAATGTTCCCCGCCGCGCTCACGGTGATTGCGGCCTATGCGATATTTGATGCGCTTGGTCGCGTGGTGCCTTGGCTGGGCATTGATAGCCACCCGGCATTGATCCTGTCTTACTTGTCCGCAATCACTTTACATATCTGGACCATCAAGGGCTATTTCGACAGCGTCGATCCGGCGTTGGACAAAGCCGCCATGATTGATGGCGCGACGCCCTGGCAAGCGTTCCGCTTTATCTTTTTGCCACTCTCAGTGCCCATTTTGGCGGTGGTGTTCGTTTTGTCATTTATCTTTTTGATCAATGAATATCCGGTTGCGTCGGTCTTGCTGCGCAATACAGACCAGATGACGTTGGCGGTTGGTGCGCGGCAATATCTTTATGAGCAGAAATATCTCTGGGGTGACTTTGCTGCAGCGGCGGTTCTTTCCGGCCTGCCGATCACTGTTATCTTTTTGTTTGCGCAACGGTTTTTGGTTTCCGACCTCGGTGACGGTGCGGTTAAGGGATAGAAGTGTTGCCGCACATCGACGCCACGTGTAGATATGGTTTGATCTGCATCTTTGGGGAGCGAACATGCCGGACGAGAAGCAACGCAGCACATTTAACGCGCGTCGAAACTTCCTTGCGAATGGCGCAAAAGGCACCGCCATAATGGCAGCGATTGGTCCGTTCACGGCTTTTGCTGCGCAGGGTGAGACAGGTAGTATGCCGCAACCGATTGGCTATCAGATTACCCGTTGGCGGCAGGACCCGTTTGCGCTTGGCTCATACTCGTATTTGGCCAAAGGCTCAAAGAGTTCGCAGCGAAAAGACCTTGCAAAACATGTAGATGAGCGGATCAATTTTTGCGGAGAAGCGACAGATCGCGAAGCCCCCGCCACCGTACATGGCGCGTTGAATTCGGGTATTCGTGCGGCTGAAGAAGTCATGCGAAGCGATGCTGAAACCGTTGCGATTATTGGCGCTGGTATTGCTGGTTTGGCCGCGGCGCGGGCGCTTGCAGATGAGGGCTATAACGTGACCGTTTTTGAAGCACGAAACCGGATTGGTGGGCGCGTGTGGACGGAGCAAAGCCTTGGTATTCCTTTGGATTTGGGCGCGAGCTGGATCCATGGGCTCAAGGGTAACCCACTGACAAAAATCGCCAAAGACATTGGCGCAGAATTGCTGCCGACTGATTATGAAAACTACATCACGCGCAACGGCAATGGCATAATTGACGATGAAGACCAGTTGCCAGACTGGTTTGAGCAAGTCACAGCACTTGAACATGAATATGCGGCCGATATCGATCAGCTATCAAAGGATGCCACCGAAGAAGGCGAAGATTTGCGCGGCGGAGACGCGATTTTTGCTAATGGTTACAGTCAGATAGCTGAAGCATTGATAGGTGGGTTTGAGGTTAAACTTTCGCAACCTGTCGATAAAATCGCCTACGGCAAACAAGGTGTTGAGATTGGTGTAAAAGGTAAGTTTGAAGCATTTGACGTGGCGATTATCAGCGTGCCTTTAGGCGTTTTGAAAGCTGGAACAATTGATTTTCAGCCTGCCTTGCCAAAGAAAAAGCTGAAAGCGATCAATGATTTAGGCATGGGTTTGCTCAACAAAGTCTATTTGAAGTTTGATGATGTTTTTTGGGATAAACAAGCTGATATGCTCGGCATGGAGGGCGAAAAACGCGGCCATTTCACTGAATGGTTGAATATTTACAAATATACCGGGGAGCCGATCCTTTTGGGTTTTAATGCGGGCAGTGTGGCCGATAGCATTGAGCAGTTGAGCGACACGGAAACTGTTGCCGCGGCGATGGAAATGCTGGACCATATTTACGGTAAAAACCGTTTTTAAGGGCGGGTTTTGCCTCGTCGGAACGTGCCGATTTGTCCCGCTTTGGTCCCGGGGTTTGTGCCGGGAACGTTTCAAAATTGATGACATTTGAATTTCGTTGATTTTCCCTGCCTTTGCAGACAGTTGGGCAAATATCTTGTCACATTTGTGGTGGGACTGTTCCTGCATGTGTCAGTTAGGTGCCAAAATGTGTGTTTGCGTACCAATTAACTGAGTATTTTGCGAAGAGATTGATGGAATTTAGTGCAGAAAATGTCTTTGGCTTCAAAATGCCCCGCGTCGAGATTTGACGCGGGGTTCTGATTTCGAATTTAACCCAGCCGCTCTACTTCAGCGGCCACATCCTGGTGGAATTGTTTGTTGATGGAGCGGCCGATATAGGCAAACAAAATGCTGCCAAGGCCGACAAAGCCGAACACAAGACCGATCAGCCAACCAATGAACGGGATAAGCCCGAGGATGAAGGCGAGGATAATGCCTGCAACCATGGCGATGGCGCGTTTGATGAGAGTGTCGCCTTCAAAGCCAAACGCTTCAAGTACCCGCGCGGCAAGAAACCATGCGCCCGCAATATATCCCAATAGTACCGCGACGATGAGCACCACAATGGCCACTGGGATCAGCGGAATGCCGATCAGCGTCATGCCCAATACGGGGATGAGGCCGATGAACATCGCCACACCCAGCAATCCAATGAATATACTTTTGAACGGTCTGGCGATGGCCACTTCGTAGGCGATTTGGCTGCGTTTTGGGAACAGTGCCAACCAGATTACGCCGATGATGGGTAAAACCAACAGTAACAGCAGTGCGGACGCCCATGCAACCCACAGGCCTTGTGTGGTTTGTTTGGCGATGTCGCCCATGCCCGACACCATGTCGGGGGTTGAGACTTTTTGAATGGTGACCCGGTCGGGGGGTGCGACAGCGGCTGGGACTTGAATGTCGTCTCTGTTTGAGCGGATCAGCACTTGCCCGTCAATTTTTGCCCCTTCACCAAATTCAATGCGGTCGCCTGAGAAACTGAGGTCGCCTGAAACAGCTGCGTTTAGGTTGAAGGAGGCCGCGCCAATAAGCACTGAACCTGAAATGGGTGCATTGATGGTTACATCGGCGCCTGCGGCCCGTACATTGCCACCAACGGCGCCATTAATGATGACTGAGCTGCCAGAGCTTGTGACGTCTTTGCCGGTTGTGCCGTTGATCCGCACCATGTTGCCAAAGGCGTACACATTGCCTGCAACAGGGCCTTCTATAGATACTTCAAACCCGGCAGCATGAACATCGCCCGCCACATCGGTATTGACCAGTGGCTTGTAGCCAGCGGCAAAAACATCGTTTGGGACGGAGGTGAGTATTTCGGGTCGATCCGCGCCGATAAATACATCGCCGCCGAATTTCAATGATTGTGTTTTTTGCTCTTGAGCAAATATTGGGCTTACCAATATTGCTGTTATTGCCAGTATTAAGGAAATCACACGCATGTTCGTCTTCCCTATTTTCCAAAAGATCCAGAGTACAGACTAATGATGGTGTCATTTATTGCCTTGATCAAGGTCAGGTTGGTTAATAAGTTCTTAAGAGTTTATTTTAACCTCCATCTTTTGCCATTTCTTGCTTTAAATGTGCGGGTTGCACTTTGTGCATTTTGAAAAGGCAGAAGAGTTGGCGCATTTTGAAAAGGCAGAAGAGTTGGCGCAAGCACGCGGGCAGTTTTTGCGGTGATGCTCCAAAATATCGCATCAGCTATGCAGTCTTGACCTTCCAATTACTGTAAGGTTCATATATATTGTTCTATTCAACCTAAGCCAGTGGATCGGCGTTTGGACTTGCAAGTGCGATTTGGCTGCGTGGCCTGCAAGTCAAGATATACGGAGAAAGATACGAACATGTGTCCTGTAGAGAAAAAGGAATTCGAGCATATGATCGAATTGGCAGAAAAAATTGGTTTTACCGAAGAGGATATTGCTGATCTGGTGGCCACCTATGGTTGTCGGGAAAAGGCAAAACGATGAATATCGGGCAAGCAGCTGAAAAGTCTGGTTTACCAGCGAAGACCATTCGTTATTATGAAGAAATTCAACTTGTTCGTCCGGGTCGGGCGGACAATGGCTATCGAGATTATTGCGACGCGGACATTCACAGATTGTGCTTCTTGCAGCGATCCAGAAGCCTAGGTTTTACAATTGAAGAGTGCCGCACTTTGTTGTCACTTTATGATGATGAGCAACGCGCCAGTTCTGACGTAAAGAAGATCGCAAAGAAAAAAATTGATCTGATTGAGCAAAAAATCGTCGAGTTGAATTCCTTAAAATCGACCCTGTCCGTGCTCATCAAAAACTGTCAAGGTGATCACCGCCCGGATTGTCCGATATTGGATGATTTGGCGGGCAAGCGTGCAAAGGCAAATGCTGCCTAGCGTCCAATCAGCGTGCGACCCGCAGCATATAGGCCGTGGGTCAGCACAGAACCGGTTTCATAATATAGGCCTGCGGTTTTGGTGAGGTTCTCTGCGTAGGCGTTAATGGGTTCAACAGGTAAGTGTGATGTGTCGTTATTGGCGATCATTTTCGCCAAAGATGTGCCAAACACAGTGCCCGGGCCAATTCCACGACCAGAATATCCAAACACAGAATAGGCGTTGGGGCCGAACTCAACCACTTTGGGCAAATGATCTTTGGTCATTGCGATGCGGCCATGCCAAGCATGGTCAAGCTTTTTGCGCGCCAATTGTGGGTAGATCGCGGCCAGTTTCTTTTGCGCCCAAAATTCATGGGTTGGCGATGTTGCGTGGTCAAGTGAGCCGACTGAGCCCACCAGCAAACGACCATCACTGTCATATCGGAATGAGGACATAACCAGGGCTGTGTCCCAACACCCTTCCAGATTCGGCAAGATGCTTGTGCGCTCCGATTTAGTGAGCGGTTCAGTTGCGAACTGGAAGTAGTGCACAAGGGTAAAGCGGGACTGTTGGCCCAAGAGTTGATCGTTTGAATAGGCGTTGGTGGCGACGATGAGGTGCGGTGCACATGCTTGGCCGTTTTGGGTTTTGACTGTCCATTGCTCTGCGTTTCGGGCAATTGCAAGGGCTGGGCTGTTTTCGAACAGTTTAGCGCCCGCGTTGATGGCCGCTTGGGCAAGCCCTTGGCAATAGCTTAGGGGCTGGATGGTGCCGGCGCGCGGGTCAAATAACGCGCCTTTGAACGCGGCGGTGCCGGTGCGGTGTGCGGTTTGTTCTTGGTTGATCAGTGCAACGGGCGCATTGCGCTTTTGGTGTTGGGTAAACCGGGTGTGTAAATTTTTCAAACCGGCAGCTGAATGTGCGCAATGTAGGGTGCCGTTGCGCACCGCGTCGCAATTGATCTGGTGGCGTTCAATTAGTGAGAAAACAAGATCGGGGGCAGCGGCGAGGGCTTTGTTGAGCTTTTTCCCAGCAGCCAGTCCGATTGTGTTTTCTACGTCGTCAGGTGGGGTCCAAAGCCCGGCATTGACCAAACCGACATTTCGGCCAGAGCCGCCAAAGCCGATTGTTTCAGCCTCCAGTAAAATGACCAAAAGCCCAGACTGTGCCGCTTCAAGCGCGGCCGCACAACCGGTAAAGCCGCCACCAATGATGATCAGGTCAGCTGAATGTTCACCTTCTATTTGGGCGCGGCCAAGGGCGCTTGGTGCGGTTTTGGTCCAAAGGTTATTGTCGTATTTGTGCGCGATCATATGTGGTCTCGAAAATGGTTAGGGTCTGGACAGCAGTTCAATTGAGTTCAGACCCTAGCTATAATAGCTTTTGAACCCATCAATAATCCGCGTCAATCCATCATCGTCAATGTCCAGATGTGTCGCGATGCGAATGGAACTGCCGCCCGCCATATTGATTGCCCGTTCGCCCAAATGTTGGCGCAATGGCTCGATGTCTTTTGGCGCGGGTTCGATGAAGAGCATGTTGGTTTGATTGTCTTGATAGGTGACGTTAAACTTGGTGAGCGCGGTCAATTCCTTGGCTAGAATTGCTGCCCGATCGTGGTCGTCTTGCAAGCGCGTGATGTGATGGTCAAGGGCGTAAATGCCAGCCGCTGCAATCATTCCGGCCTGGCGCATGCCACCGCCCAGCATTTTGCGCCAGCGCCGGGCGGCGGTTATGGTTTTTTGGGACCCGACAAGCACCGCGCCAACTGGCGCGCCAAGGCCTTTTGAAAGACAAATATTGATGCTGTCAAAACGGTTTACCAAGTCGGTTGGCGCAACACCTAGTTTGGTGATGGCGTTGAAAAACCGCGCGCCATCCAGATGTTTAACCAAGCCGTGTTTGTCGGCAACATCAAGACAAGCGTTCATCCGGCTTAGCGACACAGCTTGACCCGAATGGGTGTTTTCAAGGCTTAAAAGGCGCGAGATTGGAAAATGGGAATCGTCAGGTTTGATCGCAGCTTCTATGTCTTTGGGTGCCAAGCCGCCATCTGGTCCCGCTTCTAACGGATAAGGAAATGCGCCACCCAAAACAGAAGAGCCCCCGGCTTCATATTTGAAAATATGATAGTTGCGCCCAACAATGATTTCTTCGCCACGTTGGGTGTGGGCCATCATTGCGGCAAGGTTTGACATGGTGCTGGAGGGCAGGAATAAGCCCGCTTCTTTGTTCAAAAGCGTCGCCATTTTTTCTTCCAAAGCATTGATGGTGGTGTCATCGCCATACACATCATCGCCAACTTTGGCGTCCATCATATAGGCGCGCATTTGTGCGGTTGGCTGGGTTACTGTGTCGGAACGTAAATCCAAAACAGGAAGGTCGCTTTGGGCCGCAAGGCTGGTCATATTTTGGTACATTGGGGCACCTTTGTGGGTGTTTGTGCGTAAGGTGGGCAGTGCAGAATTGCATATAATGAAATTCCCGCCAAGCCGCAAGTTTTCACGGAATTGGACAATTTTGGCCTTGTCCGGCAGCCCAATTGAGCATAGCATTTAAAGACTTAACTCGTTCAGGCTTGCCAATCGTCCCACACATGTTCGGCACTAGCGAGTTCGCGTTCGAACAGTTTGTGGTGAAAAATATGACAGATTTCGCATTGTGGCGGAAAACCGTGCTTGCGCTTGTGATTGGCAGCGTTGGTGCGATGGTTGCTATTTGGATTAACCTGCCCGCTCCGGCGCTAACGGGGCCTTCGATTGCGGTGACCGTTGCCGGGCTTTTAGGGCTCGATTTAGCGTTTGAAACGCGGGTGCGGGATGTCTCATTTTTGGTGATCGGCCTGTCGATGGGCACCAGCGTAACGCCAGAAGTTTATCAATCGGCGAAACAGTGGCCTTTGAGTTTGATCGCAATCGTTGTGACCGTGACCGTGGGATTCTTTTTTGGCCAATTGGTCCTGAAACGGTTTTGGAAATATGACGCTAAAACCGCTGTGCTCAGCGCATCGCCCGGGCATTTGAGTTTTGTGATCGGGCTGGGGATGGACACAGACGCGGACATTCGAACCGTGTCGATTGTGCAAAGTATTCGTGTGCTGGCGCTGACCTTGGTCGTGCCGATGTTGATCGTTTGGTCTGGAATGGCGGTGAATGGATTTGCTGTGCCGAGCGCGTTTATGACCTTGCCGTGGTTGGCTTTCAGCTTGGCGTTGGCGGCGCTTATTGGTTTAGCGTTCAAGAAAATTCGCATCCCAGCCGCTTTCGTTTTGTCTGGCATGCTGGTGTCTATTGTTACGCACTTGTCGGGCTTGATTTCGGGGCATATGCCGCAATGGCTTGCCTTGCCTGCGCTCACCATTTTGGGCTCGATGATCGGGACCCGGTTTTCCGGGGTTACGATGGCTGAATTGCGCAAGGCATTTGGTGCGGGCATGGCGATTACATTTGTTGGGATTTCGGCCGCATTGTTGTTTGCTGGATTACTGACATTGGTTGTTGATTTGCCGCTCGCCCAATTGCTGGTGGCTTTTGCGCCAGGTGGGGTAGAAGCGATGGCGGCGATGGCATTTGCGCTCAATCTTGATCCAACCTTTGTTGCAACGCACCATATTGCGCGGATTTTCTATCTGAGCTTTTTTGTGCCTTTGGCCCTGATGTGGTGGGGTAAGGACTAACAAGCGATTGCATGTGGCCGTTCAATTCAAGGAATAAATGGTATGAAGCTATATGGACTGAAGAACTGCGATACGTGTCGCAAGGCAAGAAAAGCGTTGCAAGCGTTCGGCAATGATGTTGAGTTTATTGACGTGCGCCAAAGCCCGCTGGATGCGACGACACTTGCAAAATTCTTGGACACTTTTGGCGACGACAAGCTGCTGAACAAAAAGTCCACTACTTGGCGACAGCTCGATGCGGCGGCGCGCGCCCTTCCGGCCCTTGCTTTGCTTCGTGACCATCCATCGTTGATGAAACGACCCGTTATTCAAACTGATGATGGGTTGTTTTTGGGGTGGGCAAAGGATGTGCAGACCCATTTTGGTTGCGACGTGTAGTTGGTCTTTGTGTGTGACAAGTCAAAGATTGAAAAATCTTTCCAAGGAATGTGATCTTGCAATCGTCTTATAGTTGTTTGATACCCAATGGGTGCGCAATTGGATGTTTGTTTGGAACGGGTTTTGACAAAAGACCAAATGGAAAATGACCCACCGATCGGCGAGCTGGTGAAGCTTGCCGCTGCGGGTGATCGCGATGCCTTTGCCACCATTGTTGACGCGCAATATGATTTTATTTTCCGGGTCGCATATAAATGGTTGGGCGACCGCAGCGACGCCGAAGATGTCACCCAAAATGTGGTGATTAAACTCGCCAAATCAATTCGACAATTTGACGGCCGCGCGCAATTTTCCAGTTGGCTTTATCGGATCGCGCTTAATGCGGTGCGCGACCATCAACGCCAATCCATTCGTCAGGGTCGCAATGTTGCGGCATTGAGCTTGGTCAGTCCAACTGCAGCGCCATCAAACCAAGAAGATGATGTGACGATGAATGAAGTATGGGCCGCGGTGCGGCAACTGCCCGAAAAACAACGCGATGCCGTTTTGATGATCTATGGCGAAGATATGAGCCATGCCGAATGCGCAGCCATTATGGACTGCAAAGAAAAGACGGTGTCTTGGTATGTGCATGAAGCGAAAAAAACACTGAAGGGGCTTTTGTAATCCGATGGATGACATGGAAAAGAAATTAGAGCGCCTGAAAAAAGTCGAAACCCCAGCTGCGGACAGCGAAGCAAAGAAGCGCGCTGCTGCTTTGGCGATGGCAGCTTTTGATGAGAGCGCAGAAAATAGTTCAAAAACTTTCCAAGGAATGTCCTGGTCGATGCGTCTTATGTCCATCTTTACGCCTTTGAAAGGGATTAGACTGATGGATATTCGCATTCCGGCCACCGCTGCAATTGCTGCCCTGTTGATCGTGCCGATTAGCTGGCAGTTGATGAACAATACGTCGCTGACGCCACCGCCAATTAGCGATGGGCGTGCCTTGCAAACTGAGAAAAAAGATAAAGATGAAACTTTAAGCCCGTTGAAAAATGAACCGGCTCCGTTGGTTTCGAGAGAGCTTGCAATTGCGGAGCCTGAAATGATGATGGAAGCGGCTGACATGGCCATGGAAGCGCCCGCAGCGGCCCCCCCCGCAGGCGCAATGGCGAAGTTGGCGACGCGCACGATGAGCGCCCCAGGTTTGATGCAAGACCAAGTTGTTGGTTATATGCAAAGCGGTGATCAATTTGAAAGCTTTGATGACGCCAACATCAAATTGACGGGCGATCAGCCGGTTTCCACGTTCTCGATTGATGTGGACACAGCCTCATATGCCTATGTGCGCCGGGCAATTGTAAATGGTCGTTTGCCGCAAAAGGATGCGGTACGTACCGAAGAGCTGATCAATTATTTTGATTATGATTATGCAACGCCACCAAGTGCCGATGTGCCGTTTGCACCGCAAATATCGGTTTACCCTGCACCATGGAATAGTGCCCGTCAGCTCATGCATGTGGCGATTAAGGGGTATTTTCCAGAGAACGTGATGGCCCAGCCTTCAAATCTTGTGTTCTTGATCGATACGTCCGGGTCGATGAATGACACCGACAAATTGCCGTTGCTCAAACGGGCGTTCAAATTGCTGGTTGAGCAAATGGATGAACAAGACACCGTGTCGATTGTGACTTATGCGGGTGCTGCTGGGGTTGTGCTTGAACCAACAAATGGCAACGAAAAACGCAAGATTTTGGATGCGCTGGATAATCTGTCGCCGGGCGGTTCAACGGCTGGCGCGGCGGGTATAGAAACCGCTTATCGATTGGCGAATGAAGCAAAGAATAATGGCGGCGTAAACCGCGTTATCTTGGCCACGGATGGCGATTTCAATGTGGGGATTTCAGAACCTGAGGCGTTAAAGGACTTCATCAAGCAAAAGCGCGACAAGGGCATATCACTTTCTGTGCTCGGGTTTGGCGAAGGCAACTACAATGATGCTTTGATGCAGGCGCTGGCACAAAATGGTGATGGCAATGCCAGCTACATTGATAGCTTCACCGAAGCGCGCAAAGTGCTGGTCAATGAGGTTGGTGGGACGCTGCAAACCATTGCCCGCGACGTAAAAATTCAAGTTGAGTTTAACCCAGCGCAAATTTCTGCCTATCGTTTGATCGGGTATGAAACCCGCGCGCTGAACCGCGAAGACTTTAACAACGATAAAGTTGATGCAGGGGATGTTGGTGCTGGCCATACAGTGACCGCGATTTATGAGCTAACGCCAGTTGGCGCTGAGCAACCTGTGGACCCCTTGCGTTATGGCGAAAACACGCAGGTAAACGCAACGCTAGAATCTGATGAGTTGGCATTCTTCAAACTGCGCTACAAATTGCCCGGTGCGGATGAAAGCACGTTGCTGGAAATGCCTGTCAATCAGGCCAATGTGGCTGCTGATTTGAATGCGCTTTCCGCGGATATTCAGTTTGGAACAGCAGTGGCTGGATATGGACAGAAGCTGCGCGGAAATGATGTGGTTAGCGACTTCTCATTTGACGATATTGCCGCGCTTGCCCGATCCGGTCGAGGTGTAGACAAGTTCGGTTATCGAGCTGAATTCATCAATCTAGTAGAGGCTGCAAAGTCACTCGCTACGAACTAGATCGCAATGCCTGTGGAATAAAGAGCGGCGGCTTGTCCCGTCGCTTTTTGCCGTTAATATGTAAGTTCCCACCAATCGAGATTCTCTTCATGACTGACTATCGCCAAATATCTCAAGCCGAATTGGATCAGTTGCTGGAGGATCGTTCGCCGTTGATCGAGCTTGTCATTGAGGGCTTGGAGTTTGATCCTGAAAATGTGGAAGAGCTGCACGCAAGCCGCGTCCTGTTCAAGAACGCGCGCTTCATAGAGAGCGATATCACTGGCGGGCTGTTTACGGATTGCCAATTTGTCGGGTGTTCGTTTTCCAGTTCGCAGATGAGCGAAGTGAAATTTGATCACTGCGTGTTCTTTGATCCTGATTTGGGTAAAGGCACAGACTTTTCTTTTGCAAATCTGCGCGAAGCCAGTTTTATAAATTGCAATCTGGCGGCATCCAAATTTGTTGGCGCGGATATGTACGACGTCACAATCAAAGATTGCAAAGCCAATGGGTCTGATTTTGGCACCGCCACATTTACCCGGACTTATGGCCGCCGGCAGCAAGTTACGCGCGCAAACCTTCAATCAACGATTTTTGATGATTGCAACCTGTCGGGGTTGGATCTGGAAGGCTGCAATTTGGTTTGTTCAAGCCTTCGATATGCAGACCTACGTTCATCGCATTTGATTGGTGCTGATATGAGTGAATGTGATTTGGCGGGCGCGCAGTTGCAGCGGGCGAATTTTGAACGCACCGACTTGCGTGGTGCAAAGCTGGAAGGTTTCTCCATTGGTTCATTGTCGGGTTATGACGGCATGAAGATCAGCAAGGATGAACAACAAACGATTTTGGTCGGTTTAGGCATTCACGTTTATCCGTAGCAAAATTTAGTCGTCGATTTGGATTTGTGTTGCTTCGGGTGACATGGTTGACGTCATTGGCACAATATCGCGCCCATCGACCACCTTTTTGTCGGAGAGCAGAACCCGATAAATGCCGGTGCCAGCCAAAACGGCGGCGACCACAATATACATTATAAACATGCCGTTTGGCCCTGCTTGATCCAATGCCAAAGACCCAACGATTGGCCCCAGCACCATGCCGGCGGCAAATACGAGCACCAATGTGCTGGAAGCTGCGACCATTTGATTGGGTTTCAGGTAGTCATTCATGTGCGCCATACAGATTGAATAAATCGGAAATGTGAAGCCGCCGATGAGCAAAAACCCACCAAAGAGGATGTATGCGTTTGTTTGGGCGCTGGGCATGACGATCATCAAAATACAGACAATAAGCGTAATGGTTGCAGATCCGGTAATCACTAAGCGTCGGTCGATTGCATCAGAAAGCGCGCCGAGCGGGAACTGCAAGAGTAGGCCGCCAAGTGTTGTCGCTGCCAACAAATAGCCGGTTGTGCTGATGCTCAAACCAATGCTGCGGGCATAAAGCGCGGTGATAAACACCAAGCCGCCATTGGCAATGCCAGTGGCAAAGCCACCAATGAGGGCCATTGGGGAGAAATTAAACAGTTCGAGCACAGTTACGCGCTGGGGTTCCTCGTTTGTCGGCTGGGTGGTCGCGGCGATAAGGATCGGCACGAGGGCAATCGACAAGAGGACCGAAACAAAGATGAATAAGCTAATGTCGCCCGGACGGGACAGGACAAGCATCAATTGGCCAACCATATAGCCCGCTGTTTGGATCACGAAATAGGTTGAAAGCAGCGAACCACGGTTTTTGTTGTCTGACAAGGAGTTGAGCCAGCTTTCAGCAACGATATAAATCCCGGAAAAGCAAAACCCTGATAGAATGCGCATTGCGCCCCAGCTAAGGGGATCATTGGTGATCAGGTGCACCAGCGCCGAAGTGCTTGCAATGGACACGAGTGCGGCGAACACGCGGACATGGCCTGATTGGGAAATAAGGTGAGGGGTGATGAAACAGGAAAAAATGAAGCCAATCGGGTAGCCCGATTGCATGAAACCAATCACGGTCTCAGAGAACCCAATTTCTTGCGCGCGTATGGTGAGGATGGTCGACAATAGGCCATTAGAGACCATCAACAGGATCATGCCAACGAATAGCGGCCATGCCGACCTAATTGTGCGCCACATAAACTAACCTTGTTCGATTTTAAAATCACCAACCAGATGGCGACCCTAACGAGGTGCTGTGGCAGATGCAAACTTCATTTCGATGTGGTTTTAATCCGACAATCTTGACAGTTTGAAGGCAGATAGGTCGATATTAGAAGTTGCGTTGATTATTTGTTGCGCGACGGCTTCGCCAATGGCCGCGCTATGCTTGAAACCGTGACCAGAGCATGCCGAAACAACAAAAGTATTTTTGTGTTTAGGGTGCCAGTCGATTATGAAATCGCTATCGGATGTAACGGTGTAAATGCATGTCACCGATTTTTGGGCGGTTGGCTCTATACCCACAAGTCGGCCCTTTACATGGGTGGCGAACATTTCGCGTTGTTCGGATGTGCTGACTTGACGCTCGACTTTGTCGGGATGGGTTGTTTGCCCATAATTGGCATTTGCGACTTTGAGCAAAGTTGGGTCAGCGAGCGAGGGGAGGCCGTAATATCCTTCACCGTCGCCATGTATCCAAATGAAGACAGGATGGTCATGCCATTTGTCTTTGGCACCAGCAGCAATCGGATACCAGTGCAAAACCTGGCGTGTGGTTGAAAGCTTGGTTGCATATGGCGCACCCAAGAGTTCCTTCACCCACGCTCCCGCACACACGACAAGCTTTTTGGCGAGAAAGTTTTTGTCGTTGGTGATGAGTTCAACGTGATTGGTATGGTGCTTTATTGATATGATTTTGGTGTTCTGCAGCATTTTTGCGCCCAGTTCGGCGGCGCGCCTTAGTTGCTGCTCTACACATTCTTCGACCTTGAGGTAACCGGCACCTGGTTCAAAATAGGCAAAGTCCTGATCATTTACGTTGAAGGCTGGGAAACGGTTTCGGATTTGAGCACCCTTGAGCACTTCATGTGGAATGCTAAATTTTTTGGCAGCGGAAATGGTGGTGTCCAAAAAGTGTTTGCTGCCGTGCACGTCGCCTTGGCTAGTAGCACTTTCAATCATCAACCCACCCACCTCGAACAATAATTGCTCACCGGTTTCGGCCGCCAGCTCTTTCCAAATTTCATGCGACCTGATCGCCAGTGGCACATATTGATGACCTTCGCCGATGGCACAGCGCGTGACGCGGGTTTCGCCATGGGTGGAGCCATGTGTGTGCGGCGGGGTGAATTGATCAAAACCAATCGCATCAATCCCGCGCTTGGCGAGCTGATAAAGCGTGGCGCTGCCCATTGCGCCCAGACCCAAAACTGCGACGTCGTATGTTTTTTGCTGTTGGGTCATTTCCCCTCCATCAATTTCAGCGCGCGACTTTGTTATACGGACTGGTCGTCAATCAGTTTGCTTGGTTTGGCAAAGTTGGCAAGTGCTTCAATGTCGGTGAGCGCTATTTTGTTGCCATCGACTTTGACGCCATAGGGTTTCAACGTGTTGAAAGCGCGCGATAAGTTTTCGGGTGTCATGCCCAAGTTCGACGCCAATATCTTTTTGTCATAGGGCAGGGTGATCTGGTCAGAACGTTGATTTTGTCGGTAGCGCAACAATCTGTTGGCCAGCCGTTCAACCGAAGTGCGCAGTTTGAGGTTCTTGTGTTCTTTGACGACGCCTCGATAACAGTTAGAAAGTTCGATCACCATGGCTTTTGAAAATGCAGGGTCTTTGTCGAACACGTCACGCACGCTCTCAGCCGGGATCATCAAGATGCGAGATTTTTTGTTGGTGCGCGCCGACATCAAATAGACAGCGTCTTTTAAAATTGCTGCCAAAATAAACGAGCTGACCGGGTAAACCATAGCCATTGTGCTTTCGCGGCCATTGGATTGAGCGAACAGTTCGACGCAACCGTCCACCACAATGTGCAAAAAGTCGGCGGGCTCGCCTTCGTCTATCAACTCCATTTGGACTGGGAATGTTTGCAAGAAGGACGCTGTCATCAGCTCGTCAAAGCTTTGGTCTGAGATGCCCTTAAAGATGGTGAGGTCGCGAATCTTTGGCAGATCGTCTTGTCGCATATGCGAATTCTCTTATTATTGATAATTATCAAGGGGTCATTTGATCATTTTTGTGCGTGTCTTGCAACCTCTTAGTTACAGCATAACAATTGTTTCAATGATGCACAAACAATGGGTTTTTTTGCCTTGTTTTGTCCACAAACTCACTCGTTTTGATCTGGATCAAGGGAGCCAAGGGGGCGAACAGAGAGTTTGCTGCCAGTTGTTTAATTGTCCGCTGTTCGGGCAACTAAAAGGGGCTAGATAGATGAATAATTTACTTGGGGTAACATCAGGCCAACTGACTGGGGCAGGACGGGACGCTGATTTTTTAACGGTTGCGCTATCGTGGTTAGCACAAAAATCACAGCCGCTCCGTATTCGTCTTTGAAGACTTTCAGCAAATAAGTGAACCAAAATTTCGCGTGAGAGATCGGTATCTGCTGCTACGCGAATTGGGCCGTCGATAAAATAGAGGACAGGTTTAATGGAAATACAAAATAAGGCTACCAGCCTTTGGGCCAACTTCTTCAAGGTCAACATGGTACAAATTCGAACGTTCCATATGACGTGGTTTGCGTTCTTTGCATGCTTTTTTGCATGGTTTGGTATCGCGCCGTTGATGATCATCGTGCGCGAAGAATTAATGCTGACTAAAGAGCAAGTAGGTTGGACGATTATCGGCTCAGTGACGATGACAATCTTTGCGCGGTTTTTGGTCGGCTGGATGGTTGATCGGTTTGGCCCACGTTTAACTTACACGTGGCTGCTCATTCTAGGTTCATTCCCGGTAGCCTTTATAGGTATGGCAGACAGCTTCGAAAGTTTTCTGCTGTTTCGTTTGGGCATTGGTATGATCGGTGCATCATTCGTGATCACTCAATATCATACATCCGTCATGTTTGCGCCCAACGTAGTGGGAACAGCTAACGCGACCAGCGCTGGTTGGGGCAACCTTGGTGGTGGCGTGACCCAGTTGATGATGCCGCTTGTTTTTAGTGCTTTCGTAGTCGGATTTGGGTTCACAAATGCTGAAGGTTGGCGTTTGTCAATGGTCGTCGTTGGGATCGTCATTTTTGTCATTGGTATTGCCTATTTTTTCCTAACTCAGGATGCGCCAGACGGCAATTTCAAGGAGTTACGCGCGCAGGGGAAGATGCTTCAAAAGGAAAATGTCACCGGAGCATACTGGCAAGCAATGCGGGATTACCGGGTCTGGATACTGTTTCTAATTTACGGTGCAAGTTTTGGTATCGAACTGACCGTTAACAACGTGGCCGCGCTTTACTTCTTCGACTATTTTGATGTTGATTTGATCACAGCCGGTGCAATCGCTGCATCATTTGGTTTGATGAATATCTTCGCCCGGACATTAGGCGGCATATTCGGGGACAACTTTGGTTCATTATGGGGTCTAAAGGGGCGTTCATTCTGGTTGTTCATCGTTTTGCTCGCTGAAGGCCTAGCATTGATGTTGTTTAGTCAAATGAATGTGCTGTTCTTGGCCATTCCAACTCTGATCCTATTCTCCTTGTTCACACAAATGGCTGAAGGTGCCACATATTCAGTGGTTCCGTTCATCAACAAAAAGGCCTTGGGTGCAGTAGCTGGGGTCGTTGGTGCGGGCGGAAACGCCGGGGCTGTTGCTGCAGGGTTCCTGTTCAAGGGCGCTATGGATTGGAACGACGTCTTTTTCACCATTGGTGTTGTCGTAGTGATCGCCTCATTCCTTTCATTCTTGGTGCGTTTTTCACCACAACGTGAAGCCGAGGAACGGATTGCATTTGAACAGGCGCAAATGGATGTGTTGGTTTACAAAGCAGAAAACGCAAAAGCTGCTGTTATGAACTCTCAAAAAATGATTGCCGAAGCAACAGCAATTCTTGAAAAAAAATAAACGAGCAACGAAGCAACCTGCACTGGGTTGCTTCATCCAATTTGATCTTAAAAAGGAGAAATGTCGTGGGTCAAGACCTTCGCGATTGGAACCCGGACGATGAAGCGCAGTGGAAATCCACTGGCAAAGCCATCGCAACCCGGAACTTATGGATATCAATCCCATCTCTATTATGTGGGTTTGCTGTTTGGTTGTATTGGGGCATCATCACCGTGCAAATGGTGAACCTAGATTTTGGGTTCGCTTCATCTGAACTATTTACTTTGGGCGCGATCGCCGGTCTTACCGGTGCGACGCTTCGTATTCCATCAACCTTCTTCATCCGCATTGCGGGTGGGCGAAACACCATCGTGTTTACAACAGCTTTGTTGATGATCCCGGCTATTGGCGCTGGGTTTGCGCTTCAGGACCCAGGCACACCGCTTTGGTACTTCCAAATGCTGGCTTTCTTGTCTGGCATCGGTGGCGGTAACTTCTCATCTTCAATGTCTAACATTTCGTTCTTCTATCCGAAGAAAATTCAGGGCTACGCACTCGGGATGAACGCTGGTTTGGGTAACTTTGGTGTAACCACCATGCAAATCCTGATCCCGTTGGCGATGACAATGGGCCTGTTCGGTGGTGTCAGCCGTACATTGGTGAACACTTCAGGTACGCTGATTGGCAAAATCCCTGCAGGGACTGAAACATATATTCAGAACGCTGGATTTATTTGGTTGGTGTTCTTGGTGCCGCTTGCGTTCCTTGGTTGGTTCTTCATGAACAACATTCGTGATGAGCATGTTTCGCCAAAGATCCCGAACTTTTTTGGTTCAGCAGGCATTATCCTTGGCATGCTGGCGATTGGTCTTTTGACATCGGCGCTCGGTATTTGGTTGTTGTTGCCTGGCGTTGAGGGTGGAATGCCCACATCAGGCTTGGCCCTATCTAAATGGATCGTTCTGCCTATCGTTATCGTGCTGACTGTTTTGGGTCTTAAAATGATCCCTGGGGCAGTTGGACAGAACCTGAACCGTCAATACAAGATATTTGGCAACAAGCACACTTGGGCGATGACCATCATCTACACCATGACATTTGGTTCGTTCATTGGCTTTTCAGCAGCTCTACCGTTGACCATCAAAGTTGTGTTTGGCTTTAGCCACATTGAAGTCGATGGTGTTATGACCCACGATTTGGCCAACCCGAATGGTCCATCTGCTTTGATGTTTGCATGGATGGGCGCATTTATTGGCGCTTTGATCCGTCCGATCGGCGGCATGTGGGCTGACAAAATGGGTGGCGCAAAAGTGACCCAGATCATCTCGGTCGTCATGGTTGCGAGCGCGTTGGGCGTTGCCTACTTCATCCAGCAGGCCTATTCCTCTGCAACCCCAGAAATCTACTTCTGGCCGTTCCTTGGACTGTTCCTGATCTTGTTCGCTGCCACTGGTATTGGTAACGGTTCGACTTTCCGGACCATTGCGATGGTGTTCGATAAGGAACAAACCGGCCCAGCATTGGGTTGGACTGCAGCTGTCGCCGCATATGGTGCCTTCATTATCCCGAAGGTGTTTGGTGAGCAGTTGGGTGCAGGACATCCGGAGTACGCTTTGTACGGTTTCGCGATCTTTTATGCGGTCTGCATTGTGATCAACTGGTGGTTCTACCTCCGGCCGAACGCCTACGTTCAAAATCCATAAGATCTGAGTGAACAATTTGTCGGGGTGTCGGCAGGGCACCCCGCACTGTCCTAATTTTAGGGGGAAATGAAATGAGTAATTTACTTGATCGTCTCAACTTCTTGGCACCGAAGGAAAAGTTTTCCAACGGCCATGGTGTGACGACAACCGAAAATCGGGGCTGGGAAGACGCTTATCGCAAGCGTTGGCAGCACGATAAAATTGTGCGATCCACACATGGCGTGAACTGTACGGGTTCATGTTCGTGGAAGATCTACGTTAAAGGTGGCATTGTTACCTGGGAAACCCAACAAACGGATTACCCACGTACACGGCCGGACCTTCCAAACCACGAACCCCGTGGTTGCGCGCGTGGCGCGAGTTATTCCTGGTACATGTATTCTGCCAACCGCGTGAAGCATCCTTTGATCCGCTCACGATTGGTCAAACTTTGGCGCGACGCCCGCGTTATGCGCGAGCCAGTGGCTGCCTGGGAACATATCCAACAGAATGAAGAGGCCAGAAAATCCTACCAAGAAGTGCGGGGCCATGGCGGCTTTGTTCGTGCGGATTGGGAAGAAGTAAACGAAATTATTGCAGCGGCGAACGCCTATACTGCAAAGAAATATGGCCCGGATCGGATATTTGGCTTTTCGCCAATTCCAGCCATGTCGATGGTGTCTTATGCGGCCGGTTCTCGTTACCTTTCATTGATGGGCGGCACATGTATGTCGTTCTATGATTGGTATTGCGATTTGCCACCAGCGTCTCCGATGACGTGGGGCGAGCAAACTGACGTGCCTGAAAGTGCTGATTGGTATAATGCCGGGTTCTTGATGCTTTGGGGCTCAAACGTTCCTCAAACACGTACACCAGATGCGCACTTCTATACAGAAGCACGTTACAAAGGCACCAAGTCTGTAGTTGTTTGTCCAGATTATTCAGAAGCTGCAAAGTTTGGCGATTTGTGGCTGCACCCAAAACAGGGCACAGATGCCGCGTTGGCTATGGCCATGGGTCACGTTATCCTGCGTGAGTTCCATTTGGATCGCCAAGCTGAATATTTTGAAGATTATTGCCGTCGTTACACAGACATGCCGAACCTTGTTCGCTTGGTCGAAAAAGACGGCAATATGATCCCTGAGCGCTTGCTGCGTTCCTCTGACTTTGAAGACAATCTGGGTGAAAAAGAAAATACAGAATGGAAAACTGTTGCGGTTGACGGCAAAACCAAAAAGATCGTTGTGCCGCACGGCTCTGCGGGTTTCCGTTGGGACGATAGCAAACAGTGGAACCTTGAGCCCAAAGACAGCAAGGGCAATGATACCGAGCTGGATATGAGCTTTGTGCTTGATGATGAACATGATCAAGTTGCAGACGTGGCCTTCCCCTATTTCGGCAATCGTGAGCACGATCATTTCCAAGGCACAGACCATGCGAGCGTTTTGGTGCGGTCAGTTCCTGCGAAAAAGGTTAAGCTGAAAGACGGCGAAGCACTTGTTGCGACAGTGTTTGATTTGTTCGTGGCAAACTACGGCCTAGATCGTGGTTTGGGCGGCGAAAATGTTGCCACCAGCTATGATGATGAAACCCCTTACACACCAGCATGGGCTGAAAAGATCACGGGTGTGCCAAGAGAACAAATTATCACTGTTGCTCGTGAGTTCGCGGACAATGCCGAGAAAACAAATGGCCGCTCCATGGTCATTCTGGGCGCTGGTCTGAACCACTGGTACCATATGGACATGAATTATCGCGGCATCATCAATATGTTGGTGATGTGCGGTTGTATCGGTCAATCTGGCGGTGGGTGGAGCCACTATGTGGGGCAAGAAAAATTGCGCCCACAAACCGGTTGGCAACCTTTGGCGTTCGGTCTGGATTGGAGCCGTCCACCACGTCACATGAACTCAACCAGTGCATGGTATGCGCACACTGATCAGTGGCGCTATGAAACTGTGAAAGTTGATGAAATCTTGTCGCCAACGGCACCAGATGGTCCGTGGGACGGCACCATGATCGACTATAACATTCGTGCTGAACGGATGGGTTGGTTGCCTTCTGCGCCACAGCTTAAGACAAATCCATTGACCATTGCTGCTGAAGCAAAAGAAGCTGGCATGGACCCCAAAGACTATGTTGTTCAACAACTCAAGTCTGGTGATTTGGAAATGTCATGTGAGGATCCTGATGATCCTGCGAACTGGCCACGTAACCTATTTGTGTGGCGGTCAAACTTGCTCGGATCATCCGGTAAGGGCCACGAATACTTCCTCAAGCACCTTCTCGGCACTTCACACGGTGTGATGGGCAAAGATTTGGGCGAAGAAGGCCGTGCACGTTCAACTGAAGCCAAATGGCACGACAAAGCGCCTGAAGGTAAGTTGGACTTGTTGGTCACCATCGATTTTAGGATGTCAACGACTTGTGTTTATTCGGACATCGTGTTGCCAACAGCCACATGGTACGAAAAAGACGATTTGAACACGTCTGATATGCACCCCTTTATCCACCCGCTGTCAACAGCGGCGGATCCTGCATGGGAAGCAAAATCTGACTGGAACATCTTTAAGGGTTTGGCGAAAAAGTTCTCTGAGATCGCGCCAGAAGTTCTGGGCGTTGAAACAGATATCGTCACCGTTCCTATACTTCACGACACCGCTGCCGAAATGGGCCAGGCGATGGATGTGCAAGATTGGAAAAAAGGCGAAATCGACGCCATTCCGAACAAAACCATGCCGAACATCGTTGCGGTTGAGCGGGATTATCCGAACCTTTACAAAAAGTTCTGCTCTGTGGGGCCATTGCTCGACAAAATTGGCAATGGCGGCAAAGGGATTGCTTGGGATACCAAGCACGAAGTGCACTTGCTCAAAGAACTCAATGGCGTTGTGTTGGATGAGGGCATTTCTAAAGGTCTTGCGAAAATCGACACCGCAATTGACGCTTGCGAAATGATCTTGAGCCTTGCCCCTGAGACCAACGGCGAAGTTGCCGTAAAAGCTTGGGAAGCTCTTGAGCAAATCACTGGCCGCGAGCATCAACATCTGGCGCTGCCAAAAGAAGATGAAAAGATCAGGTTCCGTGACGTTGTTGCGCAGCCAAGAAAGATCATTTCTTCTCCAACATGGTCGGGTATTGAAAGCGAGAAGGTTTGCTACAATGCGGGTTATACCAACGTGCATGAGCTTATCCCTTGGCGGACATTGACGGGTCGTCAGCAGCTTTATCAAGATCATCTTTGGATGCGGGCATTCGGTGAAGGCTTCTGCGTCTATCGCCCTCCAATCGATACAAAAACGATCACACCGGAACTCGACAAGCGGTCAAACGGCAACAAGCAAGTGGTGTTGAACTTCATCACGCCGCACCAGAAATGGGGGATTCACTCCACCTATTCTGACAACTTGATGATGTTGACGCTAAACCGTGGTGGTCCTGTTGTTTGGGTGTCTGAAACAGATGCACAAAAAGCGGACCTTGAAGACAATGATTGGGTGGAAGTTTACAACTCCAACGGCGCGCTTACAGCTCGTGTGGTGGTGTCTCAGCGGATGAAAGAAGGCACTGTCTTCATGTATCATGCGCAAGAGAAAATTGTGAACACACCGGGTGCGGAAACCACAGGCCTACGTGGTGGTATCCATAACTCAGTGACCCGCGTCATAACTAAACCGACCCACATGATTGGCGGCTATGTGCAGCAATCATATGGTTTCAACTATTACGGCACTGTTGGCTCCAACCGCGATGAGTTTGTGGTTGTGCGCAAAATGGACAAGGTCGAATGGCTCGAAGGGCCATACAAAGGCAAGCAGGAGGCGAAATAATGCGGATTCGTGCACAAGTCGGCATGGTGTTGAACCTTGATAAATGTATCGGGTGTCACACATGTTCTGTCACCTGTAAAAACGTTTGGACGAACCGCGAGGGCGTTGAATACGCTTGGTTCAACAACGTGGAAACCAAACCAGGTATTGGTTACCCCAAAGACTGGGAAAACCAAAAGAAATGGAATGGTGGTTGGACACGCAACTCAAACGGCAAGATTACGCCGAAAATGGGTGCAAAATGGCGGATTTTGGCGAAGATTTTCGCCAACCCTGATCTGCCGGAAATCGACGACTATTATGAGCCGTTCGATTTCGATTATGGGCATTTGCAAACCGCCAAAGAAAGTGAAGCGTTCCCAACGGCACGTCCACGGTCTTTGATTTCCGGTGAGCGGATGGAAAAGATCAATTGGGGTCCAAACTGGGAAGAAATTCTTGGTGGTGAATTCTCCAAGCGCGGCAAAGACTATAATTTTGAAGGCATCGAAAAAGAAATTTACGGTGAGTTTGAAAACACCTTCATGATGTATCTGCCCCGGTTGTGTGAGCACTGCTTGAACCCAACCTGTGTGGCTGCATGTCCATCTGGCGCGATCTATAAGCGTGAAGACGATGGTATTGTGTTGATCGACCAAGAAAAATGTCGCGGTTGGCGGATGTGTGTTTCTGGCTGTCCTTATAAAAAGATCTATTACAACTGGTCTTCAGGCAAATCAGAAAAATGCACATTCTGTTACCCACGGATTGAAGCAGGTCTGCCAACCGTTTGTTCAGAAACATGCGTTGGCCGGATCCGCTATTTGGGCGTGATGCTTTATGATGCAGACAAGATCGAAGAGATTGCATCAACACCAGACACCAAGGATTTGTACGAAAAACAACTCAAAGTGTTCCTTGATCCAAGTGATCCGGCAATCATTGCTGAAGCGCGTAAGCAAGGCATTCCTGAGGATTGGTTGGAAAGCGCTCAAAAATCACCGGTTTACAAAATGGCGATGGACTGGAAAGTGGCGTTCCCACTTCACCCAGAATACCGGACCCTGCCGATGGTTTGGTACATTCCACCATTGTCACCGCTACAAAATGCGGCGGCTGTTGGCAAAATTGGTGTTGATAAAAACAACATGCCAGACGTGGACAGCATGCGCATTCCGGTTCGCTACCTCGCCAACCTTTTGACAGGTGGTAAGGATGAGCCAATTGCGCTGGCCTTGAAACGGATGTTGGCGATGCGTGGTTATATGCGCACCAAAACCATTGATGGGGTGATCGACGACAAGTTTGCGACCGATGTGGGGCTTACCCCTGAATTGATCGAAGACATGTACAAGATCATGGCGATCGCAAACTATGAAGATCGGTTTGTTATTCCAACTTCACACCGTGAAGAAGCCGAAGATGCGTATGACCTTCGTGGTTCATGTGGCTTTAGCTTTGGCAATGGTTGCTCAGGTGGCAATTCAGAAGTTGATCTGTTTGGGGCGAAAAAGACCAAAACAGTGACCACACCAACTGACGTAATGATGGGGGAATGAAAATGGCGAATGCATTGAAAATCATCTCAACGCTGCTTTCTTATCCGTCAAAGGAGTTGAAAGACGCTGCGTTGGAACTGAAAGCCGCTGTGCTTAATGATAGTATGACTGGGGAGCCTGAGAAGGCTCTCCTTAATGGGCTGATCGACGACATTGCTTCGCGTGATGTTTATGAAGCACAAGAGCGTTATGTGGAATTGTTTGACCGCACACGCACTTTGTCCCTGCACTTGTTTGAACATGTGCATGGCGAAAGTCGTGACCGTGGCCAAGCAATGGTTGACCTCAAGCAAATGTATGAAGAACAAGGTTTTGAGTTGGCGGTAAGTGACCTGCCAGATTTCTTGCCCATGTTCATCGAATTCGCGTCCATTCAGATTGAGAATGAGCGTGAAGAATTGCTTGGGCAAACCGTGCATATTCTGTCGGCATTGCGTCAGCGCTTGGAGAAAAAGAAAAGCATTTACGCAAATGCGTTTCAGGCTCTTGAGGCAATCATTTCAACCCAAGCCGATCCTGCAGTTGTTGCAGAGATTTTGAGCGTACCGGATGATGATCCGAACGATTTGGAAGCGCTTGATGCGGTGTGGGAAGAAGAAGCAATTACCTTTGGCGGTGGTCAAGGTGAAGAAGATTGTGGACCTGATCGGCTTGGCCGTCAGTTGCGTGCTGCAAAGCGCCCAGCCCCACAACCAACGATACAATAGGGAGAAGAGAGATGACGGAATTTCTCAATTTTGCAGTGTTTGGGATTTACCCCTATATCGCATTGGCGACCCTGATTGTGGGCAGCGTGTTGCGTTATGATAAAGACCCTTACACCTGGAGAGCTGGTTCGAGCCAATTGCTGCGGCGCAAGCAATTAATGTGGGGTTCGGTCTTGTTCCACCTCGGCGTGCTGGTTATTTTTGTTGGCCATTTTGTTGGTCTTTTAACCCCCATTGCGGTGTTTGATGCCCTTGGTGTGACCCACACAGCTAAGCAATTGATGGCGATTATTGGTGGTGGTATTGCCGGTGTTATTGGAATTATTGGAGCCACGTTGCTGATCCATCGTCGCTTCTTTGATGCGCGGGTGCGCGCCGCGTCCAGCTTTGCTGACAATATGATCATTTTGATCTTGTGGGTGCAATTGGCGCTTGGTCTAGGCACGATCCCAGTGTCATTAAGGCACCTGGATGGGGCAGAAATGGTGAATTTCATGAACTATAGTCAGGGCATATTCACCTTCAACTTTGAAGCATCAAACTTCATCATTGAAGCCAGCCCGATCTTTAAGACGCACATGTTCTTGGGTCTGACAATTCTATTGTTGTTCCCGTTTACGCGCCTTGTGCACATGCTTAGTGCGCCGGTTCGCTATATGTGGCGTTCAGGTTACCAAATCGTGCGGACAAAGAAAAAACGCATATAATTTGGCTTAAATGGTGAGGCGGGCTACGCCTCACCACCCACAGAATTTGATAGGGAAAAATCATGGCAACACTCATCGATAATACTATGCCCAAACTGGCAAGTGGCGAGACTGTGAAAGTTGACCCAAAACCGAAATCGCCTGAAATATTCGTAAATGGCGTTGAAATTACGCTCGAGGCTATTCAGCAAGAGGTGCAAAACCACGAAGCTGACACGGCCAAAGATGCATATCTTTCTGCGGCGCGCGCGCTGGTGATCCGCGAGTTGCTTTTGCAAAAAGCAAACGCATTGGGTTTGGATGCCGAGCCAATGGAAGACGCACAAGGCCGCCGCGAGACGGACGAAGACGCAAAGGTGCGCCAGCTCTTAGAACAAGAAGTTGACGTGCCACGCGCTGGTGAAGAAGAATGCCAGCGTTACTTTGATCAACACCGCGATAAGTTTTCGTCTGAGACAATTTATGAAACCCGGCATATCCTGTTGGCAGGGGCGTTGGAAGACCCGGTTGCACGTCGCAAAGGCATGGTGAAAGCCGCACAGATCATTGAATCCATCAAGAAGAACCCTGAGCGCTTTAGTGAATTTGCGCGTGAATTCTCGCAGTGCCCTTCTGCTAAAGAAGGTGGCAATTTGGGCCAATTGACCAAGGGTCAGACTGTGCCAGAATTTGAAACCGTTCTGTTTGAACTTGAAGAAGGGCAGATGAGCCCAACGCCAGTGCCAACCCCTTTTGGCTATCACATTATTCAGCTTGACCGGAAAATTGAAGGTCGGCAACTGCCATTTGATCATGTGAAAGCTAAAATTGCAGCGTTCTTAGAGGCTTCAAGTTGGAGCCGCGCGGTTGCGCAATATATTGGCATTCTGGCCGGGGAAGCCAAGATCAAGGGCATTCAAATCGACGGTGCTGACAGCCCATTGGTGCAATAGCTTTATGCAGGACCAAACCAGTTCCCAATTGACAGACCAGTATGGTCGGCAAGCGAGTTACCTGCGTTTGTCGATCACTGATCGATGTGATTTGCGCTGCACCTATTGCATGTCGGAGCAGATGACGTTTTTGCCACGCAAAGAAGTGCTGTCGCTCGAGGAATTGGAGCGGTTGGTTACAGCCTTTGTGGATAATGGGGTGCGCAAAGTTCGGCTGACGGGCGGTGAACCGCTTGTGCGGCGTAATGTGATGAGCCTTTTTGAGGGCCTGTCGCGACACCTTGCCAGCGGCGCGTTGGATGAATTGACCCTAACCACAAACGGTACTCTGCTGGGCAAATATGCGAAGCAGTTGGTGGATTGTGGTGTGAAGCGTGTGAACGTTTCTCTTGATACACTTTGCCCAGACAAGTACGCGGCGATTACCCGTTGGGGGCGTTTGGAGCGGGTGCTTGAGAGCATCGAAAAAGCGCAAGAAGCGGGTCTGCACATCAAGATCAACACGGTGGCGGTGAAAGGCAAGATCGAAAGTGAGATCGACCAGCTCATTCGTTTCACGCATGGCCGTGGGATGGACCTCACGCTGATCGAAACGATGCCTTTGGGTGACGTTGGCATTGACAGGAATGATCAATATGTTTCGCTGACGGACTTCCGGCAAGAACTGGCGCAACGCTGGAGCATGGCGGACATCAAAGACAGTACGGGCGGTCCATCGCGCTATGTTCGGATTGGTGAAACCGGTGGGCGTTTAGGCTTTATCACCCCGATGTCGCATAATTTTTGTTCGACCTGCAATCGTGTGCGGGTTTCGTGCACGGGTACGCTTTTCACCTGCATGGGAGCAGAAGGGTCGGTTGATCTGCGGGAAGCGCTGCGCTCATCAGAAAGCAACGCCGCTGTTGAAGGCTTGATCCGCGAAACAGTGTTTGCAAAACCCGAATGTCACAATTTCTCGATTGATGAGAACGGCACATCTGGTATCAAGCGGCACATGTCGTTTTTGGGTGGATAGAATTATGAGTGTTAAAATTGGGATCGTCACCATTTCGGACCGTGCAAGCCGCGGCGAATATGAGGACAAAAGTGGGCCTGCGCTTGAGGCATGGTTGAACGACATTATCTCATCTGAGTGGCAACCCGAAAAACGGGTGATTGAAGACGGTATTGCTTCGGTTGAAGCTTGTTTGAAAGACCTGTGCGACAATGTTGAAGTTGATCTGATTTTAACGACGGGCGGCACGGGTCCTTCACCGCGTGACCTGACACCCGAAGCGATGGCTTTGGTGATGGAAAAAGAGCTTTTGGGCTTTGGCGAGTTGATGCGCAAAGTGAGCCTTGAACACGTACCAACCGCTATCCTGTCCCGTCAAACAGCGGGCATACGCGGCAAAACGTTGATCATCAATGTGCCGGGCAAACCGTCCGCGATTGATGTGTGCCTTTCCGCCGTTTTCCCAGCCGTGCCCTATTGCCTTGATTTGATCGGCGCTGGCCGCATTGAAACTGAAAATGGCAAACTCGACAGTTTCCGACCGAAGAAATAGTCGCTAACTTGCTAAATCCAACTAATGGATTTGCCGTGTGGATGGGTCCACGCTTTTGGCACGCCGCTGACGCTGAGCAGGAAACGTCCTGTTTTTGCGAGGTTGGTTTTGGGTGGACGAATCCGGTCAAAAATCTGTGCAGCTTCATTGCTGATCCAGAAATCGGATCGACTTTGGGCAGTTTCTGCAAAACTTTCTCGGTCTCCTTGTTCAGCAATGTAGCTCAACACCGCCGTGTGGAAAATTATCAGGGTGGTGTTTTTTGGCGCTTGATCGACGAGGTCATTCAAGTCAGTAAGCAAATTACCTTTTTGGACAATCGGCGGTTCTTGTTTGGCAGTATGGATCGCCATCTTGAGATTGCACATCCGTTGTTCATGCTCCGGCCAGATAAGGGTTTCTAACCATCGAATGTCTTCTTCGTTTCTAACGTCGAGCGGATTGAGATCTAGCCCACGTCGCCAAACGATATTTGGCAGTTTTTCTGGGATTGGCGTGTTGGCTGTCGCGTGACAGTGAAACAGTGGTGTGGTTTGATCGTCAAAATCTGGCGGCTTTAATGTCTTTTCGCCATAAATGTAGCCATATTTGTCCGGCAACAAGCACAGACCAGCGGATGCGCCGACTTCAATCAATGCTATCGGGCCATCAATTTGCGCCAAAATGGGCAGCAAAACAGCACAACGGGCTGGTTCGTTCGTTTGGGTCGAACGTGTCAGCATAGTGGTGCGTACTGCATCTTCGTTTTCTATAAGCGCGCGCTCAAACCCAGCTGCTGTTGCCTGTAGCCCGGCAATATGGCGAACGGCGGCGAACAGCAGGTTTGGTTGTTGCTTTTCATCTGGCATTGTCTCGAGAAACGCTAAAAGCTTATGATTTTGAGCGACGTGTCGTGCCAAAATTTCGTATAATGGAGAGGAGCCTTGTGCTTCAATATCTGCGAAGCGTTGGTATCGCTGTGCCAGTATATGCATAAAAATTCCAAATTAATCTGGGTCGTCAATGGGGCCAAATTGGCAGATTAGTACTTGCGACTTTAGTCTAACACAGACTAGATGGCGAAAATAAATTTGTGATGCGCGGGAGTGGGCAAGATGATCGTTTGTTGTGGTGAAGCGCTGATTGATATGTTGCCGCGCGAGATTGCGGGTGAGGGCGCTGGTTATCTTCCGGTCTCTGGCGGTGCGGTTTTTAACACAGCGATCACGCTGGGACGTTTGGGCGAAAAGGTTGGCTTTTTCACGGGGCTTTCGACTGATCTGTTCGGGCAACAAATTGATCAGAGCCTGGCACAATCTAATGTTGATGCATCCTTTTGCAAACGGCTCGATTTGCCGACGACTTTGGCTTTTGTGAAGCTTGACAATGGTCACGCGGAATATGCATTTTATGATGAGAATAGCGCCGGGCGCATGATCACAGAAGCGGATTTGCAGACATTGGGGGATGATGTTTCAGCTTTGCACTTTGGGGCGATCAGTCTCATCCCGGACCCTTGTGGATCAACTTATGAAGCTTTGATGGTGCGGGAAGCCAAAAAACGGGTGATCTCGTTTGACCCGAACATTCGCCCAACCTTCATCAAGGAAGAGGCGACCTATCGGGCGCGGATGCAGCGGATGCTCAAGCTTGCCGATATCATCAAAGTCTCGGACGAAGATTTGGCATGGTTGATGCCGGGTGTGGCGTTTGAAGAAGCTGCGGCGCAGTTTATTGGTGATGGCGCGTCGATTGTGTTGATGACGAAAGGGTCTGCGGGCGTTGACGCGGTGACCCGAGCTGGTGAATTGACTGTACCGGCGGCAACAGCAACTGTTGTCGACACTGTTGGGGCTGGCGATAGTTTTAATGGTGGTTTATTGACCGGGCTTAGCCAACAAGGATTATTGAGCAAAACAGCGCTTGCAAATATTGAGAGTACCGCCCTGCAAACGGCTTTGCGTCTGGCAGCAGACGTTGCTGCCATAACCGTATCGCGCGCTGGTGCAAATCCGCCATGGGCTGAAGAACTCTAAACACTTATTCTGTCGACAAAACATGCAGGTTTGAGCTTTAGCCTTTGAAACCCGACGCCAGATAAAAATGGCGTTCTTCGACCAAATAGCCATTTTGCTCAATTCGCAAACTGTCGAGATGCTCGACAGTTTCAAAACGGTTGGCCAAAGACGAGGATAGGCCGTTTGCCGTTTCCGTGACAATTAGGGCGTTTTGTCCAAGATATTTGGTTGGCTCAAACCAATAGCGATATTGTGAGCGCAGTGGGCCAAGATCAGTGACGTCTGGGTTTTTCAGCGCAAAGCCAAGTGGCGCAGAAATCGTGTAGTGGGTGCCCGCGATAAAACCGATATCATTCTTCGCCAAAAAAACTTGCGCCTTCTGTGCGGTTTGTTGCCAACCATAGGCGCGGGCAGAGAAATAGTCCGCAGAACTGAAATAGGTTCGCAACGGGAGCACAGAGAAATTGAACGCAATCAGCCCCGCGACCAAAATACCGAATAGGCTATGGGCGATCAGCGTCCAGCCTGCGCGCATATAAAGTGCGATGAAAGGCAAAATTGCCACATAGGCCACAAGGTTCCAGTGGAACATGATTTCTGTCGTCAAGGAGAGGGTCAGAAATAGCAAGCTGGACGCCCAGAATATCGCGCGCGCCAACTTGATTCCGTCGCCGTGCAGGGTCGTGCGTCTGCCAAACAGCGTTTGGAGCAGTGGCCAAATTAGGAACGGCGAAAGAAAGGCGACCATCCCGCCAACATAACCCTTCACGCCGTCAAAATTGTTGTCTGTTGGTAAGCCTGCATGTCGGTCCTGCAAGACGAATGTGACAGAGGACGCTTTGGTGGCGATGTTCCAATAAATTTCAGGCGATACGACCGCCAAAAACAAGGTAAATGCAAAATAGCTTTGCCAGTGGGAAAAAATGGTGCGGGCTCGCGCATTGGTGATGGCGAATATGAATATGCCAGCCCCAAACAGCACCGCATTATATTTTGCAAGTGTTGCAAAACCTAAGAACACACAAGCAAGATACAGGGAAGACCATTGCCACGCAGTGGTTGTTTTTTTGGGGCTGAAGAATTTCAAAAAGAAAAACAAACTGAGCAACAGGAATAGGATCAACAAGTGATCTGGCAGTGCCAACATGCTCATGGTGAGGAATATCGGGGTGCTCAGGAACAAAATCAACGTGACAAAAAAGTGCTGTTTTGGTTTTTCACTCAACAGGTTTGATATGGACCATAACAGCCAAATGTCGGCGATAAATGTGAGAATTGGAACAATGCGCAGCGCGAAAATGTTCCAGCCAAATAGTTTTGAGGATACCCACATTGCCCATGCATTCAGCGGGGGATGGTCGTAATAAGAAATGGCGGGATGTTGCGACCACATCCAATAATAAGCTTCATCGGGAAGGCTGGTGCCACTGAGCCAAAAAAATAAGCGCAGCGCAATCAGCAGCGCCGCGCCCATCCAAAGAACTTTGACAATCGGCTTTTTTGCAAATGCGACATCTGAATGGTTTTTCACATGTCGCACTGCCGTCATTTCATTGCCTTTTTATTGGGTGGCGCGCACCGCGATTTCGCCTGCGATTTTAGCGTTGTTGATCAATAGCGCAATGTTTGTGTGAAGTGAACGCCCGTTCGTCAGTTCAACCACTTTTCCCAAAACATAAGGCGTTACCGCTGCGCCATGAATGTTGTCAGCGTCGGCCGCTGCAATGGCGCTGTTGATGACTGTTTCCATTTCGGCATTTGATAGCGCGGCCTCTTGAGGGACGGGTACTGTAAACAACATACCATTGTCGCCCAAGAGTTTGCGCCAAGCGGTCAGGATTTGCGCTGCCTCTTCTGTGTTGGCTGCAGTGTGAGGCACACCAATGCCACTATCGCGGGTATAAAAGGCGGGCAGGTTTTTGCAGCCGAACCCGATTACGGGAACGCCTTGGGTTTCTAAAACCTCCATTGTCAGGGGCAGGTCCAAAATGGATTTGGCGCCAGCACAAACAACCGTCACTGGTGTTTTGCCCAACTCCAACAGATCTGCAGAAACATCAAATGGATGACCGCGATGCACGCCCCCGATGCCGCCTGTTGCAAACACGTCAATGGACGCCGCGGCTGCTAAAATCATTGTGCCGGCAACGGTCAAAGACCCGGATTTGCCTAAGCCAATAAGCGCTGGGAAATCGCGTCGAGAGCATTTTGCAATTGATCCGCGTGGTGATTTGGCAAAGTCGCGCAGCTGTTCTTCGCTCATGCCGATGATGGGTTGTCCATCAACTATGCCCAAGCTTGCAGGACATGCCCCTGCGTCCCGCACAGCCTGCTCCATTGCCAGAGCGGTGTCGATATTGTGAGGATAGTCCATGCCATGTGTGACAACTGTTGTTTCCAACGCCACAATCGGTTGGCCAGACATTTTGGCGTTGAGTACATGTTCGCCAAATTGCAAGTCGAATTTCATTCTAAGTCCTTTGAATATTAATCGTTGGCGCCCTTTGGGCAACAATTTGTGCGGTAAGGTCAGGGCTGTTGCGCAACTCGCTTTGCACGGTCAATCCGGCGGCAACAATGCCCGCTTGGGTGGCTTCAATTGGTGTTTTCTCTTCCAAAATAGCGTGGAGGAACCCGGCAATAAACGCATCACCGGCACCAGATACGTCAACAATATCGGTTTTGGGCGTTTCAACCAACGTAATCCCTTCGGCAGAAAGACAGGTGACCGGGCCTGCGCCATTGGTGATCACAACGTTTTTTGCACCCCGCAAATGGAGTTGCTTCGCCAATGTTGGTGGCGGCAATTCGCCGTGCACGGACTGCGCTTCATCGATGTTGCAGAATAAATATTCAATTCCTTTGAGATTGTTTGGCAGTCGTTTGAATTTTGGAATTGATACGGCATCAATTGCTAGCGGTAGGTTATTGTTTAGACATCGTTTAATTAGAACAGATAGTAAGCTCGCAGAGCAATTCGTGTCAGCGAAGACCAGCCGTGAAGAGACGATATGTTGCCAATCGCGGTCGATGACCTCGGCATTCAAGTGGTCGATTATGTCCATCTCAGCAACACCCAGATAGAGCTCGCCAGTTGGTTGCATAATTGCCGTATAGGTGCCAGTTGCGCCGCCATTTTTGCGCTCGACAAGCGCTGTATCAACCCCAATTGCGGCTGTGGCATCAATTATGGAGCGCCCAGCTTCATCATTGCCAACAACTGAAATCAATTTTACGTTTTCACCCAGCTGCGCGAGGTTTTCTGCAACGTTTCTGGCGACGCCGCCGCGTGTTTCGCTGCTTGTGCCAGGTTGCGATGTTTGCGGAATGCCTGCAGCTTGCAACCGCAAAATTCGATCAAGCACGGCACCGCCAATGCAGGTGACAGCTGGCGTCTCTGCAAAGACGTAGGCACGACCCAAGATCAGTCCTTTGGATTGTAGGCGCTCCACATAGTTTGCAACGCTTGCGCGCGATATGCCAACGGCGTTACCCAGCTCTTTTTGGGTTGCAAATGGTTGGGACTTTATTTGGGCAAGAAGGCGTGCTTCAAGATTGGTAAGGGTCATATGTTGCACATGTTGATTGGCTGAACAATTGCAATATATTCATTTTATCGACTGGTCAACTCTATTCAATTGGTGTGTCAGCTAAACTGCCCCACTCTGCCCATGATCCATCATATAGGCGTGTGTCGGTCTTGCCGATAAGTTCAAGCGCGAGCAAAATAATGGCGGCGGTGACGCCAGACCCACAGGTTGTGATGGTGGACCCTTCCAAATTGATGTCCTGTGCCGCAAACAATGCGCGCAGTTCAGCCTTAGATTTAAAGGTTCCGTTTGCGTTCAATAGGGTGGAATAGGGTATATTTGTCGCGCCGGGCATATGGCCGGCTCGCATGCCGGCGCGCGGTTCTGCCGCTTGTCCCAAGAACCGCGCCGCGCCGCGTGCGTCTAAGATTTGAGCATCATTGTTCTTTACGCGCTGCCGCATTTCGGCCAGCGAAACGATGCGGGTAGCGTCTAGCGACGTTTTGAATTGCGCAACATTTGGGCTTGGCTTTTTGTCTGTTACCTCAAAGCCCGCGCTTTTCCATGCGGGCATTCCACCGTCCAACACGCGCACATTCTTTGCACCAAATATTTTGAACATCCACCATACTCGAGCAGCGGAAAACATGCCTGCGGTATCATAGACAACAATTTGGCTATTGATCGAAATGCCCATCTCACCCACTGCGGATGCAAATTGATCTGGTGTGGGGATGGTATGCGGTAGCCCCGAGCTTTGATCCGAAATGGCGTCAATATCGAAAAATTGTGCGCCTTCAATATGGCCGCTCACATATTCGGCTTTGGCGTCGCGGTTGGCATTTGGTAGATGCCAGGAACCATCAATGACGATCAGGTTCTTGTCTTGAAGTTTGGCGTGTAAATCGCTTGCGCTGATGAGAATTGAACGATTTGTCATCTGCTTACACCATCTAATTGATTGACCTTTTGCATGACAATGCTAAAGCCAAGCGCATATCTAATCCAGTTCAAAGATGAGACCCGATGGCCGCAGCGCTTTTAAGCCTAAGAGATGTTCAACTGACCTTTGGCGGCACACCGCTTTTGCAGGGTGCTGAGTTGTATGTGGCACCCGGCGAGCGCATCGCATTGGTCGGGCGCAACGGCTCTGGCAAATCGACATTGCTCAAAATTGCGTCTGGCGATGTGGAAGCTGACAAAGTTGAACGGTTTGTGCAACCGGGTGTTACGGTGCGTTATTTGCAGCAAGAGCCTGATCTGTCGGCTTTCAACACAGTACTTGAATATGTGGAAGCTGGACTAACGGACGGCGACGACGAATATCGAGCACCGTATTTATTGGCGCAATTGGGATTGTCCCCAGATGCAAATCCGAAATCTTTGTCCGGCGGTGAAACCCGCCGCGCGGCGCTGGCCCGTGCACTTGCCCCAAATCCTGATATTTTGTTGTTAGACGAGCCAACCAACCACTTGGATTTGCCAGCCATTGAATGGTTGCAGGCCGAATTGTCGTCCATGAAATCGGCAATGCTGATCATTTCGCACGATAGGCGGTTCTTATCAGATTTAACACGCTCCACCGTTTGGCTTGATCGGGGCGTGACGCGGCAAACAGATAAGGGGTTTGCCCATTTTGAAGAATGGCGCGACGAGATTTTGGCGCTTGAAGAACTTGAGCAACACAAACTTGACCGGCAAATCGTGCGCGAAGAACATTGGGTGCGCTACGGGGTAACCGCGCGGCGCAAACGCAATGTGCGCAGAATGTCAGAGCTGGCGGATTTGCGGCAAAAACGTGACGATCATCGTGGGCCAACCGGCAGTGTAAAGCTCAGCGTTTCGGACGGTCAAAAGTCCGGGGCAATTGTTGCGGATATTGACCAAATCTCAAAAGCCTTTGGTGATAATCTAATCGTCAGTGAATTCTCTGGTCGCATCTTGCGCGGCGACCGTATTGGTATCGTTGGCCCCAATGGTGCTGGCAAAACCACGCTGATCAAAATGATCATTGGCGAACTCGCACCTGATCGCGGTGCGGTCAAACTTGGCACAAAACTGGAAGTCGCGACGCTTGATCAAAAGCGGACACAACTTGACCCCGCCATGACGCTAAGGGACGCGTTGACGGGTGGGGGAGGCGACAATGTTGTCATCAATGGACAGACACGCCATGTTGTCGGCTATATGAAAGACTTTTTGTTCTTGCCTGAGCAAGCAAACACGAGTGTGGGTAAGCTTTCAGGCGGCGAACGTGCGCGGGTGATGATTGCCCGTGCGATGTCGTTGCCGTCAAACTTCCTGATTTTGGATGAACCGACCAACGATCTGGATTTAGAAACCCTTGATTTGCTGCAAGAAATGGTTGCCGAATATGATGGCACCGTTCTCGTGGTCAGCCACGATCGTGAGTTTTTGGACCGGGTGGTGACCTCCACAATTATTGCCGATGGCGACGGCGTTTGGACTGAATATCCTGGAGGATATTCTGATATGGTGCGCCAGCGCGGGTACGGGGTGACTAAACCTCAACGGGCAGTAAAACCAGCCAAATCAAAGTCTTTAAAGCAGAATTTTGGTGGTCGTTCACAAACGAAAAAACTCTCTTTCAAGCACAAACATGCACTTGAAACTTTGCCGGGTGAAATCGAGAAACTCGGGGAGCAAATCAAGGTTTTGCAGCGCCAGTTGGCTGATCCCAAACTTTATGCTCAAGACCCTGAAAAATTTCAGGCCGTTAGTGATCAATTGTCCAAAGCGCAGACCAAATTGGATGCGAAAGAAGAGAAGTGGTTGGAAATCGAGATGTTAAGAGAAGAGATCGAGAGCATTTGATCTGAGGGTGCTCAGCACAGTTCGATGAATTCAGACTTATCGTTTACGGGTAATAAATTGCACGGCTTTTGCCATATTTTTAGCGTTTGGCCTTATGGTCATTGGCAATTGGCCTGTATTTTGAGGTATATATGCCTAACTATTCTAACCTACAGATCGTTATTGTGGCCGAGCAGCGCCTGATTATTGACTGCGTTCGTAGCGCATTGCGCGCGTTGGATATTTCCAATGTTGCCCTGTTCGGCAAGCCCGATGATGCCATGAAGTTTTTGAGAACCAAACCTGTTGATGTGGTGGTCATTGATGACAGCCTGACAGGGTATAATCCCCTTGAATTTGTCGCTAAGTTGAGAATGGATAGCGCGATCATATCTCGGCTTGTACCTGTTATTTTGATTGCAGATAATGGCATGCCAAAAACCATTATGCGGGCGATAAAGGCCGGAGTTGACGACGTGCTGGTTAAACCTGTTGCAGAGAAAGCGGTGCGTTTGCGGATTGAAAAATCAATTAACTCTCCCCGAGAATGCATATCTGTGCCATCTGGATATGTTGGTCCTGATCGCCGCAGATCAATCAAAGAGTTCATGAAGGGGGACGAACGTCGCGCTGAAAATAAAGCAAGTGTTCTGGCGCGCGATGTTGGCAATACACCCGAAAAATAGATGTGTTTTGTTTGCCGTTTCTCTCCTCAAATCAGACTATTTTGCATCCAATCCAGACCTTTTCTCAATTGAATATAGACCCTAGACGTTAAATGCCCTCAACCTCCAATTTGAACTCAACCGTTTTGTCGCGGGCCGCATAATGCCCTGTGCCTTTGATGGTCGCGAAATCTTCTTGCCCGGAACCAGCAATAATCGTCCAGTTTGTGCTGGCGACACTGTCCTTGAAGTTGCCGGTTTCTTGCACAAAAAACGAACCCTGTTGTTCGCCGATGGTGCCAACGAATTGCAGCGCGCCGCAATATTGTGCTTGGGCGTCGTTTTGGTAAATCATCACATATCTGCCTGACAGTTTGCCGTTGAGATCGCCGCTGACGTCATAAACGATGTCTGCGGTGTGCGCCTTGGCGGGGGCATTTACCTCCATGAAGCTCTCTTCTTCCCATTTGGCGATTGTGAATTCACCTGCTAAAATGCGCATATAGTCTCCTTTTTGCCCATGTTTACACATGTGCGGGGTGCGGACTTGTAATTTTACGACAGGGAACGATTTAAAGTGGGTCGTGCAAAACCCAATCTTGCCAAAGGCTTGATTGAAAAACATATCAGTTTGCAACATTTTGACCTGACTTTGGTGATGCCAAGTGAGGCACTGGCCCATGTGGTGGCCAATTACTGGATAATTGAGTGGGATTTGCCTGCGGGCCGTGGCCATGCACAAGAAAACCTGCCGCATCCCAGTCAACATTTGGTGCTTGACCCACAATATCAGTCTGGCGTTTTTGGGCTGACCAGCGGCGCCTTTACCTATAATTTGCAGGGAAAGGGTCGGATATTTGGTGTGAAATTCCACCCTGGACAATTCAAACGCTTTGCGACACATGACATGCGCCATTTGACGGACAATTCGGTGCCAATTGCATCCTATTTCGACATTGATGACCACGAGTTGCTGCAGCAGTTCAGCTCAATTGAGCATTGTTCTGATTTTGCACCAGAGATTGAACAGGTTTTGCTGGCTTGCGAGATTGTTGATGATCCAAAGGCCAACTTAGCACGAGAAGTTGTGGCGTTTATCGAGCAGAACAGGGAAATATACGAAGTCGCAGTGGTGGCGCAACATTTTCATGTTTCCCCGCGCGGACTGCAACGGCTGTTTGCTGAATATGTTGGCATTGGCCCCAAATGGGTGATCGAGCGCTATCGTATGATCGAAGCCATTGAGGCGCTTAATAATTCTGCGAACATCTCACTGACTGAATTGTCGCATTTGCTTGGCTATTTTGACCAAGCGCATTTTTCAAAAGCGTTTAAACGGTTGACGGGCCGGAGCCCGTCAGAGATCGGTTTGCCGCGAAACTAGGACAGGGCTTCTTTGAGGTCGCCGATAAGGTCGTCAATATGTTCGATGCCAACAGAAAGTCGGATCAGGTTTTCAGGCACACCGGTTGCATTGCCTTCAACTGAGTGGCGATGTTCAACTAAGCTTTCAACGCCACCAAGAGATGTGGCGCGCTTAAACGTTTCAAGTTTGGCGCAAACTTCGAGCGCGTCTTTGGCAGAACCTTTGACGAGGAAACTCAGCAACGGGCCAAAACCGTTCGGCATTTGTTTTACAGCTAAATCGTGGCTTGGGTGAGATTTGAGACCCGGATAGAGAACGGCTTCTACCTTGGGGTGCGCTTCAAGAAATTTAGCAACCAACATGGCATTTTCGCACATGCGTTCCATACGCAAGGGCAATGTGCGCATGCCGCGTATCAACAGCCACGCTTCAAAACTGCCGAGCACAGCCCCCGCATCGTGCCGGTCCATGGCGATGGCTTGCCACATGGCGCTTTGGGCGTCGTTGGTGGCGAGAAAACCTGCCAACACATCCGAATGGCCGTTAATCGCCTTGGTGGCGGAGTGCATCACAATGTCTGCACCAAAGCTTAGCGGGTTGCTCAAAACGGGGCTGGCGGCGGTTGAATCAACAACCAATTTGCCACCCGCCGCTTGTGTCAGTTCTGCTGCTTTTGTAATATCTGTTATGCGCAGCCATGGGTTTGACGGGGTTTCAACAAACACGAGATCTGGCTTGTTGGCGACAATCGCTGCCGACAATGTTTCGTTGTCGCTGCACTCGATTTCGAGCAGCGTGATTTCGCGCCGTTTGCAAAAGTCGCGCACCCATTTGGTCGTGCCCCAATAAATCTGAGTTTGTAAAATGATGGTGCCACGGTTTGGTACGGTGCGCATGACGGCCGCAATCGCCGCCATGCCTGAAGGAAAGAGCAGACCCGCTTCAGCGTTCTCGGCTTTTGCAAGAATGTCCTCTCCCAAACGGACCAAATCGTCGTCGTCACGCGCGTAGAGATGGTTAGGGCTGATTAGTGAATAGTCAGCATTGCGCGCGAATGTGGTGGACGATTGGATGGGCGGCACGACGCCGCCAGTTTGTGGGTCAATTGCACCATTGGCTTGCACCATGCGCGTGACGATATGTTGGTTTGAACGCTTTTGCTGGTCAGCCATTGGTGCCTCGAATGTTTATTTTGATAATGATCGCGGATGGCGACCCGGCCACAATAATGAAAGCAAAAGTTTGGTACAAGCCAAATAGATATGCTGCGTACCAGTAGTTACATTGTTCAACGAAAGTAAACAGGCTGACGTAAAGGTAAATTAGGGGTGGAATTGGTTTTGAATATGTGATTAACAACGCTGCTAAGTATTGCGTGCCATGGTGAAATGGCAAAAAAAATAGATTGCATGGCGATAAAGGCCCCTTAAATGAAAAATCAAATTCTGCTCAACGCGCTTTCGCGCGTGGAGACCCAATCGCTTTATTCTCCGTCTGGAGAAGAAATGCTGGTGATAAGCCGACGTGACTATGAACAACTTGTCAATATTCTTGAAGGCGTTGAATTCTTAATCAAAGATGAATACGCGGCGGGCTAAGTTGTTGGAAATAAATAATTAACCATAATAGACTTAAATAACCTACGATTTCATTGTTGTAGGTTTTATGCATGTTGCGCGTACGGGTTGTGTTGGCGTTTGTCTGTCTTGTTGCTTTGCTCACTGGTTGCGCAAAGCCTCCACAAAGACTTGATCAATCAGCAACCCAAAACGCCCAACAGTTAGCCTATGCAGCTGCAAATCCGCCGGCAGCGGCGTTGGTCGTAAGTTCGGCAAATCCCAAAATTGATCAGACCATTAGAACCGCTTCGATAAACGATGATGCTGGTTTGAACTTTAATTTGCGCCGGAGCCTGAGCGGACGCGATCTTGTTATTGAACAACAAAGCGACATCAAACTTGCCAAGGGCGAGGTCGTTATCACGTTTGACGATGGTCCGCGCCCGGGCAAAACGGGCAAAATTTTGGATATCTTGGATCGTTATGATGTCAAAGCGACTTTCCTCATGCTCGGTCAAGCGGCCAAAAACAACCCCGCTCTGGTGCGCGAAGTCGCAAACCGTGGGCACACGATTGGTATGCATACACAATCGCATGGCGATTTGACCAAACTCAACTTAGTTGCTGCTTTGGCTGAAATAGAGCGGGGGCGTCAGCCACTGGCCGCGGCACTTTCTTCGATTAATAAGACGCCAGCGCCGTTTTTCCGTTTCCCCTATTTGGCGCAAAACAAAAAGCTGCGCCGGGCGGTACACAATGCCGGTCTTGTGATCATGGACGTGCAAATTGACAGCAAGGATTATTACAGTTCGAGTTCTGACGATGTACTAAAGCGCACATTGGCGCGGTTGGATACGGAAGGTAAAGGCATTGTTTTGTTTCATGATATTCATCAGCGCACGGTAAGCATGTTGCCAGACTTTTTGGCCGCGTTGCAGCAACGCGGCTACAAAGTTGTGTCCTTGGTGCCTGAGCGTGGTTCGCAGAAGCGTAGCATGACCCAGCTTGCCCAATCCAATTAGGGTCTGGACTGAATTGAGAAAAGGTCTGGATTGGGTGCAAAATAAACTGATTTGAGGAGAGAAACGAAAGCGATTTTCATATCGGTGAGGCTTTTCGACGCTGAAGCAGCCTGTTTTGCACATAACCCGAAAGGCAGCATTCAATTTTGCCAGTTTGTCGTTGAAATATCCTCATTGACAGCAAGTCAATTCGGCCGATTTCGCCTAAATCTGATCAAAACTGAACTGCTGTCCAGATCATTTTTCAATTGAGTTCAGACCCTAATCCCAGTATACCGCGCCTCCATACTTTGTTGATACTGGAGTGCCGCTAATGAAACGTATTCTCATCGTTGGATGTTCTGGCTCAGGTAAATCTACGCTTGGGCGGCGATTGGGTAATTTACTTGGCTTGCCAATTGTTCACATGGATACGCATTACTTTAATCCCGGGTGGGTGATCAAAGACGATGAGGAATGGAATTCCATTGTTGATGATCTGATTGCGCAAGAAAGCTGGGTGATGGACGGCAATTACTCAAAAACGCTCGACAAACGTATCAAACGCGCTGATACCGTCATTTTCTTAGATTTTCCAACTTGGTTTTGTCTCTATCGCGTGATCAAGCGCTTTATCACGACCTACGGCAAAGTGCGCCAAGATGTTGCACCCGGCTGTCCTGAAAAAATTGATGCTGAGTTTTTTGGCTATGTCTTGAACTACAATCGTCGTTCACGTCCCAAAATGCTCAAGATCATGCAATCATTCACAGGTGACTTTGTACGTCTAAAATCTGTTAATGAGATTGATGCGTTTGTGGCAAAGTTGGGCGCTGCGACCATTCGCTAAAACGGCAACTCGGCTTCAAATGTTAGGCGCGCGCCACCATCGGGGTGATGGACGGTAAGGGATTGGGCATGCAGACGCAATCGGTCTGCGGCAACAAGCGCTTTGCCCGTCGCATAAAATCGATCACCCAATATTGGATGTCCAAGCTCGAGCATGTGCACCCGCAATTGGTGGGACCGTCCGGTGATGGGTTTGAGCTCCACGCGGGTCCAAGTGGTGTGACGTTCTAACACAAGCCAGTTGGTTTGGGCGCTGCGCCCCTGATCGTGATCGACCATTTGTTTTGGACGGTTTGGCCAATCGCAACGCAAGGGCAGGTCGATAGTGCCTTCACTATTTTCAATGTTTCCAAACACATCTGCAATATATGTTTTTGCCGTGTGACGGCGCTCGAATTGCAGACCCAAATGCCGATGGGCTTGTGCATTCATTGCCATGATCACCACCCCGGATGTGTCCATGTCCAATCGATGCACGGTGCGCGAAGTTGGAAATTGCTGTTGTGCACGTGTTTCCAAACAATCAGCATGCTCGGCTGCTTTGCCCGGAACGCTCAACAAACCTGAGGGTTTGTTGAGCACCAAAATGTCTTGGTCTTGGTGAATGACTTCTACGTAAGGATCGGTGGGTGGCGCATAGACGAAATCGCCGATCATGCGCCCGTTTTTTCAATCAAGTGGCCAAAGCCAGATTTATGCAGCAGCATTTCCGCTTCCAGTTTGCCTTCACGTTGATCATGTGGATCAGGCATATGTGGATGGTCTGCCAATAATTTTTGGTGATGTTCGGGCAAACCGTTTTCAATTGCGCCGGACAGACACAGCGCCCAATACCAATGATATGGCGCAGGAGGGGCCGGGTGTGGTTCCACCATATAGGTGATCGAACTGATCATTTCGCCGGATGATGTGAGCACATTAAGGTTTGGCTCCCGCGTGTATTTCATGGGGCGGTCCCAGTCCAAGCCCTCAAACTTATCAAGTACCGGGGCATCGCCCAACGCCATTTCGTAGACAACGCCATGCACTTCATCATCGCCACTGTCGGTAGCGAACATGGCCATCTTTCCCGATGCGCCATGATCATCATCCGCAACCATGCCGTAATTAATGGCGTGGCCTTTTACACTGCCGATGGCAATCGGTTTTGCAGAAGCGCAGCGGTTTTGCAGGCGGGCATTTAATAGATTGGACCCATAAGCGAAATAGTAGAACGTGCTCATGCTTCTCCTGAAGGGTAAAAGATTGTCAGTTGTGATCTGCACCAAATTCAGCAAGATTTGTCAATTCAGTATATGCTTATCTCGCTTAGTAATTTGGAGCGTAGTTATGCCTGAAAACCGAACAATTCACAAATATCAATCGCGAATGGATCGGGTGATCAACTATATTTATGCGCATTTGGACGATGAAATTGATCTTAACCACCTCGCTGAGGTGGCGTGCATGTCGCCTTATCATTGGCATCGGATCTATCGCGGGTTTAGCGGCGAAACCATTGCGGCAACTGTGAGAAGACTGCGGTTGCACCGGGGTGCAAATCAATTGATCAACACGAATTTGTCGTTATCCGAAATTGTTGCGCAATCTGGGTATGGCAGTCTTTCCGCATTTTCGCGCGCGTTTTCTGCCAGCTATCAAGTTCCTCCGGCGCGGTACCGGGAGAACGGAAATGCCGCCTCGTTGGTTGCAAAAACAATTGAGGGAAACGCAGAAATGTATGACGTAACAATTGTTGAAACAGATACGATGATTATGGTTGGACTATTCCATGAGGGACCTTACGCCCAAATTGGCAAAGCATTTGAAAAGCTGAATATCTTTGCCAAAAAGATGGGCATGGAAAACCCAAATACGAAGACGATGGCGCTTTATTACGATGACCCGGACATATTACCCGCCGGAGAATTGAACTCGTTTGCAGGTTTGGTTGAGCAAAACCCATCAGATCCAGACGAGCCTTTTGAGCGAATTGAAGTAAAAGGTGGCCGATTTGCTGTCATGCGGTTTAAGGGGGCCTACGCCGCACTACCAAAAGCCTATGATTGGCTTTATGGCAGTTGGCTAGTTCAATCTGGGCAGAATTTACGTGACGCGCCGTGTTTAGAAGCTTATCTAAACAATCCTCGCGAGGTTTCCCCTTCCGATTTATTGACCGACATTTATATGCCAATAGAGTGAGAATGATGAGCAAGAAGAACAAGATTGATTTTAAGCGCCAAGATTCAAAGCTTTACACGGGTAAAGTTGAACGATTTGACCTCATCAAAGTACCGCCGCTGAACTATCTTATGATTGATGGTGATGGTGGTCCTGTTGGCGAAAGCTACCCCCCCGCAATTGCAGCGCTTTATGGCCTAAGCTATGGGTTGAAGTTTTTTTCAAAAATTGAATTGGAAAAAGATTATGTGGTTGGTCCATTAGAAGGCCTTTGGTGGGCTGATGATATGGCTACATTTGTGACCCGCGAAAAATCTGCGTGGAAATGGACAATGATGATCCGCCAGCCAGATTGGTTGCATGGTGAACATCTTGACCAGGTGCTGGAAACATCAATCGCCAAGAATGGTGATAAATCTGACGCGCCAACGGATGAGGCAACCTTGCGTTCTGTGCGGCTTGAAACCTTTGATGAAGGCGACTGTGTGCAAGTTTTGCATGTGGGTTCTTATGATGATGAGGGACCGATTTTGGCCCAAATGCATAATGAGTACATTCCGCAAAACAAAATGAAGATGATTGGCAAGCACCACGAGATTTATCTGAACGATCCGCGCAAGGTAACGCCTGATAAGTTGAAAACCATTTTGCGGCAACCCGTGCATCTTCAATAATTCTTAGACGGTTTGAAGATTTTCGCTTGGCGGGACAATAGCCCCGTGCATTTCTGCCAAGCGCAGCACGGCTATGTTGACGTGTTTTGCTGTGATATTTTGCGAACTGTTACGCGCCCCAAGTATCTTCCAGCACTCTTAGCCAGTTGCCATGACAAATTTTGTTGAGGGCATCATCGTCGTAGCCAGCTTCGCGCAGGGCATTTGTTAAGGCTGGCAGTTTGGCCGTGCTGTCCAAATCGGAAGGCGGGGGCGCACCATCATAGTCAGAACCGATGCCGACGTGATCAATGCCCATTATGTCCACCATATAATCTACATGTTCTACTAAGACTGAGAGCGGCACGTTGACATCCTTTGCACCGTCTTTACGCAAGAACGATACCGCAAAGTTGAGACCCGCAATACCATTGCTGTCTTTGATGGCTTTGAGCTGACCATCGGTGAGATTGCGCGTTGTGGGGCAAAGTGTGTGGACATTTGAATGGCTGGCGATTAACGGCTTGGTGGATATCCGCGCAACATCCCAAAAGCCTTTTTCGTTCAGGTGTGACAAGTCGACGGCAATGCCCATTTCATTGCAGGCTTTCACCAGCTTCATGCCCTCATTCGTCAGGCCCGGTCCGGTATCGGGGGAAGCGGGGAACTTAAACGGCACGCCATGTGCAAACGCGTTTGAACGGCTCCATACCGGGCCAATTGAGCGCAAGCCATCATTGTAGAATGCTTCAAGGTTTGAAAGGTCGGGCAGGATCGCTTCTGCGCCCTCAATGTGCAGCACTGGGGCCATTATGCCGGCGGCCATAGCTTTACGTATGTCGCCAACGGACCGACATATTTCGACTTTTCCGTCGGACGCTGCGGCGATGTCGCGGAGCAAAGTGATCATATTCATGGTGTAATCGCGGGCAAATTCTTGGCTTGGCGTTTTGCGAAATGATCTGCCGTCTTCGGGTGGGATAAACATTGCAAATAACCCGCCTGCAAATCCGCCTTTTTGGGCAGATAGCAAATCAATATGCTGACCTTTGCGGGGTTGAAAAAACGCTTCAACTGCATTGTCTGCGCATTCTTCAATGAGTTTGAGCAAGATGTCGTTATGGCCGTCAAAAATTGGAACGAGTTGGGTGTTTGTCATAAAAGTCCGGAAAGGGAATAAGGTGATTTGCTGGTTATTGTTGCACGGTGCTGACCCAATGCCAATGCGCCAAAGCGTTGATTTCGATCAAGGTGAGAATTGCCCTGATTGATAAAGTGCTGCCATCAGATATGGGGATGTTGATGGATCACGCTACAATCGAACGACATGCGGCGCCCGTGCCGCGTTACACAAGCTACCCGACCGCGCCGCATTTCACGCGTAACGTGGACAATGCAACCTATACGTCTTGGATTAAGGCGCTGGGGCAAGGTGATCGGTTATCGCTCTACGTGCACATCCCATTTTGTGATCGCCTATGTTGGTTTTGTGGATGCAACACCAAGCAAACGCTGAAATATGCCCCGGTCAAATCTTATATGAAACGGGTGCATAAAGAGATTGAAATGATCGCCGCGAAGGTGAAGCCCGGCGCTCTGGTCACGGCGGTGCATTTGGGCGGAGGGTCGCCAACCCTGCTTGAGCCCGACGATTTGGCGTTGCTGGGCAAAAACTTACGCGCTGCATTTGAATTTGCAGATGATGCAGAGATTTCCATTGAAATTGACCCGAGCGATGTCACCCCTGCAAAGATCGACGGTATGGTGGCCTTTGGCATGACGCGTGCCAGCATCGGCGTGCAAGATTTTAGCGAAAAAGTACAAGAAGCGATCAACCGCCCGCAGAGTTTCGAAATTACGCGTGACGTGGTTTTTGCGCTGCGTGATGCCGGGATTAAATCTGTCAATCTGGACGTGCTTTATGGCTTGCCGTTCCAAACAACTGAGCGGTTGATGGAAACGGTTGATAAGACGTTGTCGTTGCGACCTGACCGTATTGCATTGTTTGGTTACGCCCATGTGCCGTGGATGAAAACACATCAAAAGCTGATCGATGAGGCTGCGCTTCCCGACACGATTGAGCGCTTTGAACATGCAGTAATGGCTGGCGATAGACTTGCAGCGGCTGGTTATGATCGGATCGGGTTTGACCATTTTGCCCTGCCTTCTGACAGCATGGCGAAAGCCGCTGCAGATGGAACATTGCGCCGCAATTTTCAGGGCTACACTGTTGATAATTCAGATGCACTGATTGGTTTTGGCGGGTCCGCAATAGGGCAAACCAAAAACGGTTATGTGCAAAACATTGTTGCCACCGGACAATATCAAGCCGCAATTGATAATGGTGAGTTGGCGATTGCCAAGGGGTTTGAGTTGGCTGAGGTTGACCGCGCTCGGGGTTGGGTGATCGAAAAATTGATGTGTGATTTTCAGTTCGACAAAGGCGAACTGGTTGCCAAGTTTGGTGATCTGGCCGGGCCGATTTTGGACGATGTTGGGTATATCGCAGCTGCGGACGTGGACGGGTTTGTCATCAACGATGAACGTGTTTTTGGCGCTTCTGAGCAAGGCAAATTGTTTGTGCGTGGAATCGCTGCTCAGTTTGACACCTATTTCGGGCAAGGCTCCGCCCGACATTCCAAAGCGGTTTGATCTGACATTTAAGTGATCGCGGTCCCTCTTGCTACCCATCACCTACAGGCGCAACAATACCCAGACGTAAATGTGGTCGTCAGGGGAAATAATGGGCACGATTGAATCAGATAAAATATCAGTAAGTTTTGATGGCAAGAAGTGTATTCACGCACGTCGTTGCGTCTTGGGGTTGCCACAAGTGTTTCGTCCGGGCGCGAAGGGGCAATGGATATTCCCTGAAAATGCGGACGCAAATGACGTGGCTAAGTTGGTGCGTGATTGCCCCTCGGGTGCTTTGACCTACGAATTCAAAGATAATTCTGACATTGAAACCGTTCCAAATGTGAACACGGCCCGGCTTTGGGAAAATGGTCCCACTGAATATCGCGGTGACTTGCGTATTGAAGGTCAAGAGCCACGGGTACGGGCTGTGTTGTGTCGCTGCGGACAATCAAAGAATAAACCATTTTGCGATAACTCGCATTTGGATGCGGGTTTTGTTGCGACGAGCGATGTGCCATCCAAAGATGAGCCTGTAGCCTTGGAAGCCCGCGACGGCGAGTTGACCATAAAGCCGATCAAAGATGGTCCGTTGATGGTGATGGGTAATTTGGAGATTGTTGCTGGTTCAGGCCGCAAAATTGCCACTGGCAAGCGGTTTGCCATGTGTCGGTGCGGTGCATCGAAAAATAAACCGTTTTGCGATGGCAGCCACAAAGAAATTGGTTTTGAGGCTGATTGATGCGTGACATTGAGATCATCAAGGAAGACGAACAAAACCGTGGACGCTATGTGACAGTGGTTGATGGGGTTGAAGCGGAATTGACTTATTCTCGCATGAGCCCGCACTCTATTATTGCGGACCATACGGGCGTTCCTGACGCGTTAAAAGGCAAGGGGGTTGGCAAAGCACTGGTTGAGTTTCTGATTGCAGACGCCCGGCAGAGCGGAACTAAAATCATTCCGCTGTGCCCGTTTGTGAAAGGGCAATATCAGCGGCATCCAGAATGGTCGGATGTGATGAATTAGGCCCCTTTGCGGCAAAGGGCGGGCTGATTTGAATTGCGCCTAAATTGCAACAGATGCTTTGTGAAGAAATTAGGGGTGCCCTTTTTAAAGGGGCACCCCAAATCACGACTTAGAGGTTGTGGGGACGGGTCTAAGTCGATCGGTTTTGGCGGTTCTCTATCAGCTTTTCGACCACGGATGGGTCTGCAAGCGTTGAGATGTCGCCCAAGTTTGAGAATTCATCCTCCGCGATTTTACGCAGGATGCGCCGCATGATCTTGCCCGAGCGAGTTTTGGGTAGATCAGGTGCGAATTGGAGGAGGTCTGGCGTGGCGATTGGGCCAATTTCCTTGCGCACCCAGGCGCGCAATTCTTTGTGCAACTCTTCGCTTGGTTGATTGCCAGCCATCAAGGTGACATAGACATAAATGCCTTGGCCCTTGATGTCGTGCGGGTAACCCACAACCGCGGCTTCTGACACTTTGTCGTGCGAGACGAGGGCGCTTTCCACTTCAGCAGTGCCCATGCGATGCCCAGAGACGTTTAGAACATCATCGACGCGACCGGTGATCCAATAGGCCCCGTCCGCATCGCGTTTGCAGCCGTCTGAGGTGAAGTATTTGCCTTTGTACGTGGTGAAGTAGGTGTCCACAAAGCGCTGGTGATCACCATAGATGGTGCGCGCTTGTGCGGGCCAACTGTCCAAAATGCAAAGATTGCCTTCCGCTGCGCCTTCCAAGACACCGCCGTCATTATCGACCAATTGTGGTTGGATGCCAAAAAATGGTGCTGTTGCTGCACCGGGCTTCAATGTGTGAGCGCCGGGCAGTGGGGTCAACATGCAGCCGCCGGTTTCAGTTTGCCACCACGTATCGACAATCGGGCAGCGTGCTTCGCCAACCACATGATAGTACCATTCCCAAGCTTCCGGGTTAATCGGTTCGCCCGCTGTGCCCAACAGCTTCAGTGATGAGCGGCTGGTCTTGGTGACAAATTCATCGCCAGCCCCCATCAACGCGCGAATGGCCGTTGGGGCGGTATAGAACTGGTTGACTTGATATTTGTCGATAATCTGCCAGAAACGAGAGGCATCGGGGAAGTTTGGTACGCCTTCAAACATCACAGATGTGGCACCATTTGAGAGGGGTGCGTAAAGCGTGAAGCTGTGGCCGGTGATCCAACCCAAATCGGCACCGCACCAGAAGATGTCGCCATCTTCATAGTTGAACACGGCACGATGGGCGAAATTGATGTAAGTGAGGTAACCGCCTGACGTGTGTACCACCCCTTTTGGCTGACCGGTGGAGCCAGACGTGTAAAGGATGAACAATGGGTCTTCGGCGTTCATGGGTTCGCATTCGCAGAAATCATCGACCCCCGCCGCTGCTTCATGCCACCAGACGTCGCGGCCACCTTTCATATCGATCTGAGCGCCGGTATGTTCGACGACCAAAATCTTTTCAACGCCAAGCGCGTGCGGCATGGCGTCGTCGACATTTTTCTTTAACGGAACTGACCTGCCGCCACGACGACCTTCGTCTGCAGTGATCACAACTGTGCTGTCGCAGTCGTTGATACGGCCTGCAAGTGCCTCAGGAGAAAAGCCAGCAAACACAACCGAGTGGGCCGCCCCAATGCGTGCGCAGGCAAGCATTGCATAGGTGATCTCTGGGATCATTGGCAAATAGATGGTGACGCGGTCGCCTTTTGTAACGCCTAGAGATTTTAAGACATTGGCAAAACGGCAAACCCGTTCATGCAGCTGCGTGTAAGTTATCGTCTGCCCAGGTTGATCAGGGTGATCGGGTTCCCAATGGAAGGCGACGCGGTCGCCATTTTCTTCCAGGTGGCGGTCGATGCAATTGTAGGCGACATTTAACACGCCGTCTTCAAACCATTTGATTGAAACAGGGTCAAAGCTGGTGTTTTTGATGATGGTTGGCTCTTTGATCCAGTCCAACCGCTTCGCCTGCTCAGCCCAAAATCCATCTGGATCATTGATCGAGCGCTCATACATGTCTTTATAGTTGCCCGCATCAACTAAGGCGTTTTTTGCCCAATCGGTAGGGACTTGATAGATTTTCCCGGACATAATTCTCCTTTTGCCCACCAACACAATTTAATGCACAGGCGAACCCTTTTGAAACCTCAATGTTTAAGTGGCCGGTCCCTACCGTGCCCGGTTTCTTTAAAGGCCGAAGCCCTTACAAACTAAATCGCGAGATATTCGTGACGTAGCTCTTCGTTATCCAAGACCTCTTGCGCAGAGCCAGTGAAGGCAATTTCGCCGGTGTCCATGATAACTGCCTTATCGGCGAGCCGAAGCGCGGCAACCGCGTTTTGCTCAACGATAATGGTCGTGATCCCCAACAGTTTTATCTCTTTGAGGATCTTTTCAATCTCTTGCACAATTACCGGAGCAAGCCCTTCATAAGGCTCATCCAGCAGCAAGAGTTTGACGTCCCGAACCAATGCACGGCCAATGGCCAACATTTGCTGCTCACCGCCAGAAAGGGTCACGCCTTCCTGATTGCGACGTTCAGCGAGGCGTGGGAAACGCTCGTAAACTTGTTCAATTGCCCAACCGTGGCCCGGTGCAACTTGTGCAAGGGTCAAGTTTTCTTCAACGGTCAAACCTTGAATGATGCGTCGATCTTCGGGCACCAGTTGCAGGCCTGCCATAGCGGCCTCATGGGAACGCATTTTGTGCAATGGCTGTCCATCAAGCCAGATTTCGCCCTGTTTTAATTGTGGGTCCTCGGTGCGCGCAAATGTCCGCAACGCCGAAGTTTTGCCTGCACCGTTACGGCCCAACAGCGCAAGAATTTCGCCTTTTGGCAATTCAAGGGAAATGCCTTGAACGATATAGCTTTCGCCATAATATGCATGCAAATCAGTGACCGAAAAGAATGGTCTTTCTTTGTCAGCATTGCTTGCATTTTGTGTGAGTTCAGTTGTTGTTGTCATGGCGTTCATTCTTGTGCGCCCCCCAAATATGCTTCTTGCACTTTCGGGTTGTTACGCACTTCCTCCGGTGTTCCCTCGGCGATGATGCGGCCGCCCGCCAGAACCGAGATTTTGTCGGCCAATGAAAACACAACATGCATGTCGTGCTCAATGATGACCTTGGTCATCCCACGTTCCTTGATCTTCTTGAGTAAGTCAATTGTGGTATTTGTGTCATGCCGCGACATGCCCGCAGTTGGTTCGTCCAATAACAAGAGACGTGGATGCTGGATGAGGCACATGGCCAATTCCATCCGGCGTTTGTCGCCGCGTGACAAAGACCCGGCAAGCATATCTTTGCTCGCAGTCATGCCCACATCTTCCAGCATGTGCTCAGCTTCTTCGCGGATTTCGGTTTCGTCGTCTATCGACCTAAAGAAATTGAGCGTGAAAGAGCCGTCGCGTCGGGCAAAGGCAGGTGCCATTACATTCTGCAAAACGGTGAGGTCAGGAAAGATCTCCGGTGTTTGAAACACACGAGCAACACCGGCTTGGTTGATTTCATGCGGTTGTTTGCCCGTAAGAACTTGACCATCAAACACCACAGCACCGCGGGTAGGGGCCAAGCGACCCACCACTACGTTGAGTAGTGTAGATTTGCCAGCCCCATTGGGGCCGATAATCGCATGGGTTTTGCCCTCTTCGATTTGCAAGTCGATGTCACTTAGTGCGTGCAGTCCACCAAAGGTTTTGTGCACATCCGCGACGTGAAGAACAATATTGTCTTTGTTTGTCGTCATTCCAAATGTCCTTTCTAAACCTATTCGGCGGGTGCCGGTGATGGGACTGTTTTATCGGGTTTTGCTTTATCGCCGCCATCTCGATTGAACATTGATCCGATCCGTCTAAAGCCTTCCATCATGCCGCCGGGCAAGAAAGTCACCACCAGAACAAAGATCAGGCCCAAGGTGAGGTGCCAGCCTTCGCCAACGAACATTGAGGTCACGCCAACAACGAAATTTTCGACGCCGTCTGGCATGAAGCCAAACAAGTCATGCAACACGCTTTCGTTGAATGAAGAGAAGATGTTTTCGAAATATTTGATCAACCAAGCACCAACAACTGGCCCAACGAGTGTGCCCACGCCACCAAGAATGGTCATAAGGACAATCTCGCCAGACGCTGTCCACTGCATGCGCTCAGCACCTGCAAGCGGATCAGTGACCGCCATCAGACCACCGGCCAAGCCAGCGAACATGCCAGAGATCACAAATGCGGTCAGCGTATAAGGACGTGTGTTGAAACCCGTATAGTTCATCCGGGTTTGGTTTGATTTGATCGCACGTAACATCATCCCAAATGGTGAAGCAAAAATGCGCTGGGTGATGAAAAATCCAATGATTAGGAACACGGCTGTGAAGTAGAAACCGGGTATGCCATTCATATCAATGAGGCCGAACAAGTTGGAAACGGGCAGTGAGCCATCGCTGACGCTCCCGAACGCACTATCAACTATTCGAGGGTCATCTAGTGTCAGTTGCAAACCTGTTTCGCCATTTGTGATCGGCGTTAGGACAGAATAGGCAAGGTTATAAGACATTTGCGCGAACGCCAGTGTCAAGATTGAGAAATATATCCCTGAACGGCGTAGGCTGACATATCCGATTGCCAGAGCGAAGACACCAGACATGAGCACCGCAAAGATGAGAGCGGGGATGGGGTTCATTGAGAACAGTTTGAATGTCCAAACTGCCGTGTATGAACCCACACCAAGAAATGCGGCGTGGCCAAAGCTGAGATAACCCGTGAGGCCAAACAAAATGTTGAAGCCAATGGCAAGAATGCCAAAGATCGCGAATTTTTGCATCAGATCTGGGTAAGCTGCGCCAAATGGTTGTAACCAAATTGGCATCAGCAGAACAACTGCCGAGAATACAACAAATGTGATGACGTCTTTGCGTGACATTGAGAATAGGGCGTTCATGTTCTTAACTCTCCATCACGCCACGGCGACCAAACAGACCGCGTGGACGAACCAACAGAATAATCACAGCGACCAGATAGATAATGATTTGGTCGATGCCGGGTACAATGGCTTTGATTTCCGTCATTGAGGCAAGGCTTTGTAGAATGCCGAGCAGGAAGCCAGCGGCAACCGCGCCGGGCAGGGAGCCCATGCCGCCAACAACCACCACCACAAAACTAAGCACCAAGAAATCCATGCCCAGAGTGTAATCAGGCGGCAACAGCGGCGTATACATCACGCCAGCCATGCCAGCGACAACGGCGGCTAAGCCAAACATGGCCGTGAAACGCTTGTCGATATCAATACCAATAAGCCCAACGGTTTCGCGGTCAGCCATACCGGCGCGCACCACCATACCAAAGGTTGTGAATTGCAAGAATGCAAACACGCCACCAATAACCACGACAGAGAAGGCAAAATAGATCAAGCGCCACCAAGGGTAGACGATGATGTTTGGATCCATGCCAAGGGCTGCGCCAATATCTGCGGCACCGCCAACAGTGTCAGGCATAGGCTGTGGAATAGGGTTCGCGCCAAAATAGTAGCGGATGATTTCCTGGATGACGATCGCAAGTCCGAACGTCACAAGAATTTGCTCCGCATGTGGGCGGCGATAAAAGTGCTTGATCAAGCCGCGTTCCATCAAAATGCCGATGGCCAGCATAATTGGAATTGAGAACAAGACAGCTGCGGGAACGGAGTAATCCACTAAGAATACACCGAATTCGCCAAACCATGATTCAACGTACGGTGTACGGATTTCAAGCGGCGCGCCCCACGCTGTGAGGTTTTCTGGGTCCAAGACAACCTGCTCAAGGGTGAGCAGTTTTCTGAGCGTCACTGCGCAAAACGCGCCGAGCATAAACAATGCACCATGCGCAAAATTTACAACGCCCAAAGTGCCAAAAACGAGGGTTAGCCCCAATGCGATCAGCGCGTAGGCGCCACCTTTGTCCAGCCCGTTC
>NZ_JBLIAI010000003.1:0-140707 GCF_047634455.1 Maritalea sp. | reverse complement strand
TCTAACAACGAATACTGCTTTTGTTAATTTGAAAGTACGCTGTCGGATATTGGAGTTGCAATTAGAATGCGGCTGTCCATTCGCAGGATATTGCGTAGTTTAGTAAACTGTCCCCGTAATTCCCCGTAATTCCCTGTCCCCGTAATTCCTAGTTTAGTAAACTGTCCCCGTAATTCCGTAATTCCAAATCCGTAATCCGTAATCGAAAAATTAGCACTAGACGACTGGTCTATTTTAGGCTAAGTTTCAACCTATGAAAAGTGAAACGCAAAATGTCGACGTTCGTCAAGAAATCCTCGATGTCGCCCAAATGACAATGAGCAGCAGGGGGTTTTCTGCAGTTGGACTCAATGAAATTTTGCTCAGCGCAGGCGTGCCGAAGGGTTCATTCTATCATTATTTCAAATCCAAAGAAGCGTTTGGTGAGGCGCTTTTGCAACGGTATTTTGATGACTATCTGAAAAGCATGGACCAATTGTTTGATCAGGGCAATTTGGACGGCGCTGAAAAGCTGGTGAATTACTGGCGCAACTGGGTGACGACACAAACTGTATCAGACCCGCAAAGCAAATGCCTGGTTGTCAAACTTGCCGCCGAAGTGGCTGATCTGTCCGAAGGTATGCGAAATGTTCTTCTACAGGGCACCACCCGCATCATCGCACGGCTCACCAAAGCCATTGAAAATGGAGTCTTAGACGGCTCGCTAACTATCGAAGTCAAACCATCGCACTTAGCAGAGACGCTTTACCAAATCTGGCTGGGTGCAAGTCTTTTGGCAAAAATCTCCAGAAATGATGCGCCGTTGATGGCGGCGATGGTCGCAACGCGAGGCGTGTTGGGGATTACCAAAACTGACTAGACGGGAATAACAGTACCAATTTTCGACAGACAATAGACGACCGGTCTAATTTTGATGCAATCAAATTGGCCTGAGCGGCCAGCATGTGCTGTCCGAACATTTAGCAAGAAAACAAAAAGGAATGATCAAATGAAAATACTCGTAGTTTTAACCTCACACGATGCCCTAGGGGATACCGGTTTGAAAACTGGATTTTGGCTGGAAGAACTGGCCGCCCCATATTACATTTTCAAGGACGCGGGTGCTGAAATTACTCTAGCTTCGCCGAAAGGCGGGCAACCCCCTCTGGACCCGAAAAGCAACGAGGCTGATTTCCAGACCGATAACACGCGCCGATTTGAAAATGATACTGTCGCTCAGACTGCGTTGGCCAATACCTTGAAACTGGGCGACCTTTCGCAAGCAGAATTTGACGCTGTGTTCTACCCGGGCGGCCACGGCCCGCTTTGGGATCTTACTGAGGATCGCAATTCGATTGCCCTGATTGAAGCCTTCTCGGCGGCGAACAAACCCATCGCATTGGTCTGCCATGCTCCAGGAGTTCTGCGCGACGTCAAGTCACCCGATGGCAAGCCACTTGTCAGCGGGAAGACAGTGACAGGCTTCACCAATTCTGAAGAGGAAGCGGTGCAACTCACCGAAATTGTTCCGTATCTAGTTGAAGATATGCTTAAGCAGAAAGGCGGAAAGTTTTCGGCTGGAGCTGATTGGGCGTCACATGTTGTGCAAGACGGAATTCTAATAACGGGGCAAAACCCGGGTTCATCTTCCGCAGCTGCGCTAGTGCTGTTGGAAACAATGAAGACTGAAGCAGCAAGTATGGCCAGATAACTGCATAATTGGCATCAAACGTGAATGGGCGACAGACGCTATCGAGCTTGAGCTTGCAAAATGTCGAAAAGGTATGGGCTTGGCCTGAAGCAATGAGCAAGGTGTCGGCGGTGCGAATAGCCGCCGACACTCGAATTCTTTGCTTACACCACTGAACCGCATCGGCGCGCCCGCCTGACCGCAAAACAATGCCGCCTGCGCCCGCAAATGCCGATTTTAGTGATTTGCATGGTTTGCATAATTTGCGGCAATCCGGGCCGTACAGATACGCATTGTTGCACGTTGGGTGGGCGTTTTGGTACTTAAACGCCATAAATGTTGGCATAAATAATAAGAAACTTGATTTTTGGAGAAAAAAGCCCCACATATACAAAGCGCGTTTAAAGCCGTCATTGGCTAACTGATCCTCCGGCCTGCCGGATTGTTTGGCTTCCCCCTGATTTCGTGAACGTTTCAACCCATGAGCATGTCGCCCATGGGGATCTCGCTCGTACGCCTCTGGCGGCGGGCATCTATATATATAAAAGGTATCAGCCATGACAAACGGCACCGTTAAATTCTTCAACAGCACTAAAGGCTTCGGCTTTATTTCTCCAGACGATGGTGGCAAAGATGCATTCGTGCACATTTCAGCTGTCGAAAATGCAGGCCTTTCAGGTCTCGCTGATGGTCAAAAAGTTTCTTATGAACTTGAAAGCGGCCGTGACGGCAAGCTTTCTGCTACCAACCTTGAGTTGGTTGACTAAATAATGATTGGGGCTACGCTTGTTGCGTGGCCCCTTTTTTCCCTTACATTAAGGATCTTGCTGTGATCAGTATCTTAAGGACGCGTGCTGAAGAGCGCTTTGCGGCCATTGAGCGCACAAAAAAAGTTACGCTGAGTGAGCGTCAGGAAAAAGAAATGAAGACGAGCGAAAACACGGCTCGCCTGAAGGCGCTTCGCCTTGCCAAGGAAACTCAAGAGCGCACGAAAAACAAAAAGTAGTCCGTTCTGAAAACTCGCCCTGCATCAACAAGTGCTGAGCTGAGCCAAGCGGGTTGACTGGCAATTCGGTAAAAATTCCTGTGCGCCGCAAGCTCCAGCCAAATTGCCCAAACCATCAAACACGTTATCACCGCACATTTGTTTCTTTCCCGCATCACGACATTGCCGATCCCAATTGCAGAACATGCTTTGGGCGCGACGCAGTTCGGCCTTTGTCAAACCACCAGCAATTCCAAAGGTTGCCAGATCATCATGATTCCACTGGTAAACCCGCTGCCTTCCATTCGGGAAACCCGTCCTTGTAGCGGCGTACTGTAAAACCTTCTGCACGAAGCGCTTGAACTGCCTCGAATGACAGCACACAGTAAGGCCCGCGACAATAAGCAACAATTTCCGTATCCCGCGGCAGGTCCGCCAGCTGGCCCGCCAATTTTTCAAGCGTGATGTTTTTGGCGCTAGGTAAGTGGCCCGCTCTAAACTCGTCTTCTGGCCGCACATCGAGCAAGGTCACGCTGCCAGCCTCAAGCCGCAAAAGGAGCTCGTTGGGGCCAATTGGCTCCATACTGTCAAGTTCCAAAAAATAGCCATCAATGACACCCCGAACCTCAGCCATATTGTGCTCGGCCAAGGTGCGCAAAGCCGTCACAGCCTCTACAATCGGCCCGTCTTGCAAACGATAGCGCACATTCTTCCCGTCGCGCTCACCGACCACTAAGCCCGCCTTGCGCATATGCTGCAAATGCTGCGAGACATTGGCAAATGACAATCCCGTGGTGGCCGTTAAGGCGTCCACATTTTGCGGAGATTGCGCTAACAGCTCCAATAATTCCAGGCGATTTTCATTGCCCAGAGCGCGAGCTAAGCTCGCAAAATGCGCAAACATTTGCTGTTTTGGCGAAAGGCTTGACATTCGCATCTCCTTCATTCAAGCATTCTATTGAATAATAGAACTTCATGTCAACCCAAAGGGAAATCCAATGAGCATTCTCATTATAATCAATGATCCACCATATGGCACGGAGCGTGTTTACAATGCGCTCCGCCTCGCTCAGGCGCTCTTAAAAGCCGACCCATCTGTTCCTCTGACGGTATTCTTAATGGCGGACGCTGTGCTTTCAGCCAAGGCCGGCCAGAAGACCCCCAACGGGTACTATAATGTGGAACGAATGACCAAGCGGATCGTGGCTGCAGGTGGAAAAGTGTTGCTTTGTGGCGCCTGCATGGATGCCCGCGGCTTAACGCAAGAAGAAATGTTGGAGGGGGCCGAGCGGAGTACAATGGAAGAGTTAGCAACAGCCACCCTCAGCGCCTTAAAAGTTTTGGTTTTCTGATGACAGCAGCGCTCAATAAAAAGGCGATGCATCGCCAAGTATTTCTACTTGCCACCGCACAAGCGCTTTTCCAGACGGTTTCTGTGCTGGTGATGACCATTGGGGGGTTGGCAGGAAGCTTGCTTGCCCCCGCACCTGAATGGGCCACCGCTCCGATTGCGGCAATGTTTCTTGGTACGGCACTTTCGACCGTACCGGCATCGATGTGGATGACGCGCGTAGGCCGAAAAATTGGTTTTGTTACGGGGGCAAGTCTTGGCACCCTGGGCGGACTGTTAGCGGCGGGGGGAATGATTACCTCGTCTTTGCTGCTGCTTTGCGTTGGAACATTCTTGGCGGGTACATATCAGGGGTTCGCACAGTTTTATCGCTTTGCTGCCGCCGAAGTGGCTGTGGGTGACTTCAAACCCCGCGCGATCTCACTTGTGTTAGCAGGTGGCGTAGTCGCTGCATTGGCGGGCCCCACGCTCGCTCGTGTTGGCGGCGATCTGCTCAATCCGACTTATACGGCCTCGTTCCTGTTTTTGGCACTAGCTTCAGCGATAGCCGTTGGCGTACTGCTTTTTGTTAACGTCCCGCGCGCCGTTGAGTCGGTAATTGAGAAGGCTGCGCCACGGCCTCTGTGGGAAATTGTGCGTCAGCCGACCTACCTGGTTGCCCTGTTTGGCGCCGTCACAGGCTATGGCATAATGATCCTTGCCATGACCGCGACGCCGCTAGCCATGGTGAATCATAACCACAGTCTTGGCACGACCGCCACGGTCATCCAGTTGCATGTTTTGGGTATGTTCTTACCCTCGTTCTTCACCGGCTCTCTTATTGCCCGCTTTGGTGTTCTGCGCATCATGTTCACTGGCATTATACTGCTAACGGGCCATGTATTGTTTACCCTGTCGGGTGTTGGCGTCTATTCGTTCACTGCAGCACTAATCCTGCTTGGGGTGGGTTGGAACTTTCTATTTATTGGTGGCACCACCCTTTTGACCCGCGCCTATAGCCCAGCGGAAAAGGGAAAGGCTCAAGGCACCAATGATCTGACGATCTTCATCGTTGGGCTTGCTGCTTCGCTGGGTGCAGGCGTGATGCAAAATTCCTTTGGATGGCAAATGCTCAACACCATGCTTTTGCCGTGGTTAGGTCTCGCGGCTGCGGCCATTCTTTGGCTCGCAAGTCACAGCACAAAGACCGTCGATCGTTCTGTGGGGTCATAACCTTAATTGAACTGCACGCGAGCAGCTCGATAGTTTATCATCAATGGCTTCGGAGATTGGTGTTCGCCAAATTGCAAAAGCCCGACCCTAAGCGCTGTCAACAATGCCGCAAATGTCAGCACAGCGCCCGGGGTCAGAAAACTTCTTTATTGCGTCACATATCCATGGCCGCACCGGGTGTGGCGATTTGGCCCATCATGCCCATTTGCATGTGATAAGGCACCATGCACATGAACATCCAACTGCCTGTGCTTTGCACTTCGACAACAAAGCTGATGCTTTCACCAGGCAACATCAGCGACTGTTCAAACAGCGCCTCGTGTTCGAGTAAGTTCCAGTCGGCCCGCTGCGCCCGATAGTTCACCGCTTGCATTTGTGCCATAGCCATAAACATGAACTCATGCAGGTTCTTGCCATCATTGCGGACAGTGAATCGTATGCGTTCGCCCTTTTGAACTTCAACGCTCAGGTCGGAAAATGTCCATTCCGACATCGAGAGCTCAATCTCGCGATCCGCAGCTGCGTCGTCAGCACAGAAACCAAGTCCATTGTCTCCCGAACAATCGGTCGCCATTGCCATATTGGCCATGGGCATCGTTGTATCGTCAGGCATGGTCATAGTGTCACCATCCGCAGGTGCCATATCAGAAGCTGGCATCGTGCTGCCGTCAGGCATAGCCATTGTGTCACCATCTGCAGGTGCCATATCGGCCGCAGGCATTGTGCTACCGTCAGGCATAGCCATTGTGTCACCATCTGCAGGTGCCATATCAGCCATCGGCATTGTGCTGCCATCCGGCATGGTCATGGTGTCGCTGTCCGCGGGTGCCATATCGGCCGCAGGCATTGTTGCGCCATCGGGCATGGTCATAGTGTCGCCGTCCGCTGGTGCCATGTCAGCCGCTGGCATTGTGCTACCGTCAGGCATGGTCATGGTACCGCCGTCTGCAGGTGTCATGTCCATGCCGCTCATGTCCATGCTACCCATGTCCATATCGCTCACAGCCTGCTCAAGCATCACTTCGTCCATGGGCGGGACTTCAAACACACCGTGCTCGATTTCTTCGTTTTCTGCGAACGGACCCGTTGGCAAAATGCCTTTGTTTTGCAACTCAGTCACCGACGACATTGCCGACACGCCCTGGTAGCCAGGTTCTTGCCGGACCACCGTAAAATAAGCGGTCGATCCAAGAAGGAGTACTCCCGCGATCAAGTAAAAACGCATAATCATTGCAGGTTTCCTTTCATTCCGCAGGCTGCGCAGCAGCGTCCGGCGTAACAGCATCATCGCTGAGCGCCCATGGGTCGGCATCGGCCTTACGACCGCGGCTAGCACTCCACATGATATTAGTGACGAACACGAGGAATCCCAACCCAATGAGATAAGCCGCTCCGGTGAGCAACAACTGTGGCAATGCCCATTGTTGCAAGGGCAAATAGTCTACGACCCAGCGCGGGAAATAGACATAGCCTAGATAATACATCAGGGTCACTTTGGAGAATATCCCTATTTGCCAAAACCAGAAATGAGTATTGGCGAGTGCCTGGTTGAACATTCGACCGGTGAAGTAAGGGTAAAGATAGTAAGCCCCTGCCATCGCCATATTGGCCATGAACCCGACAAACATTGCGTGAAAGTGTGCCGGCACAAAATAGGTATTGTGCACAAAGTCGCTGTCTGTTGCGATCTGCGCGTTCACATAAGCCGTTACACCGCCCAACATCAGGAAGAAGATTGACGCGACGATGAATTTGAACGGCACCGCGCGACGGGCCGAATCGGGTATCCGCTCAGACCACAGCGACGCGATCCAGTTGAACACGTGCAGGGTTGAGGGGATAAAGATCGCTAATGTCAGAATTTGCGTCGCGCGCTGGATCAATCCGACAACATTTTCTGCCGGCTGGAAATGGTGCGGATAAACCACGAAACCGAGTACCGTTAGCAATGAAAAAGCAACGACAGCGGACCAATAACTCCAGATCGGGCGGCCAAGAAAGCGTGGCAGCAATGTGTACAAAACCGCGATGGCTGGCATCAGGGGCAGATAAACCGCTGGGTGACCGTAAAACCAGAACATGAACATGAATGTCATCACGTCGCCACCACGGGCGGGGTCAAACATGGCCGTGATCTGTAGCCAATCGGTCAACATAAATATGCCAACAAGGGCAAGGATAGGGGTTGACCCCATCAGCAGAATGCCTTCGGAAATCGCTCCCCAACCCATGAGCGGTAGTTTACGCCAGCTCAGCCGGCGCGCAGCTTCCCAGCCATTCCGCATCATGACCGCCCCGGCCAAAAACTCCGAAATAGCCACCAGCGCTACCGCCAAGTAGCCAAGAAACGCCAGATTGCCACCAACACGCAGTGACATCGGGGGATAGAATGTCCAGGTAAAGTCAGGACGTGCGATCACCAGAAACACTGCTGCCAGAATCAACAGCCAGTAGCTCCATTGTGCTGCACCGGCCCAAAGTAGCCGCCCGGTGCCTAAAACCTTGGGCATCATGTAATAATTCAGCGAAATAACGAACGGTATGATGAATCCAAAAACCATGAACATCCCGTGCAACGTCATCAGCTGCATATAGGGCCGCGCCCCAAAAAATTGCACGTCTGGCACGGCCAGCTCGGTGCGGAACATGATCGCCATCAACCCACCAAGGCCAAGCATCACCACGGATGTCAGAATGCCCTTGATCGCGATATGGCGGTAATCGTTCGAGAAAAGCAGCGACTTCAACGTCATCTTGCCGATAATGTCTTCGGGCTCCCAATGGGGCGTTTCGCCCATTCTCTCGGCATCATATGCATGTGCCATCAGTAATCTCTCCTAAATTTCATTTTGACCGGGCTCAGGCGTCAGCACCTTCGCTTGCAACGCCTTCGGGACCTTCAACAACCAACCATGCCTTCATCTGGGCATGACCAATGCCGCAATAGTTCAAGCACTGGATCAGATATTTTCCGGGCTCTTTCGGCGCGCGGATCCAGACATCACGTTCCTTGCCAGGGTCGAATTCAACGGTGATCCCAGCTGCTGGAATGTTGAACCCGTGGATCACGTCATTCGAAAATATCCGGAACAAGATGGTTTCACCCGGCTGCACAATCGCGGCGTTGCGACTGATCATGTTGTCGTCGGTCAGAAACGCAAAGCCCCATTGAAAAGCGATCACCTTGAGTTCTTTATCGAAACCGGCTGACCCGTCGATCGCTGGTTCATCCAACACCCCAGCTTGGGCCATTTCACCTTGGTAAGCGCCAACCACTTCAGTGCTGCGCTTGTCGCCGTACCAGACCACGACAACCAGCACACCAATAAATGCAAATTCCATCCAATATTTAGGTCTCCATCGTGTGGGCAGGAATAACGCTAAAAAGAGTGCGCCAATCCCCAACCCCAGAAGGAGGAAAACGATGATCATCATTGTTGCCAGATAGTTACTCAGGCCAAGTGCGGATTCCATGGTGTTCTCCTTGGAGTCGACGCTGTGACATTCCCGAGGGGAGAGTCACGAGCAATAATTGAATTAACGACAGACGTACCGGCCTATCGCAGGGGTGCCATCATAGCCCGCGTATCCGGCAGACAGGATTGGCAAATAAGGGGATTAGACGCGCGGCGGTCGCATGAATGGTGCGAGCGTAAGCTGCGTCATTAGCGGCGCTGTGTCCGGCATGTCAGGTTTTGCCGCGGAGGGAACCGCCAAGCTCCAACCGGTCTTGGCAAGCAGCGCAAAACCGCTGCCACAACCGGCTCCGTTTCCAACCAAACATAGCCCGGACGTGAGGCAACAGTTTGCCCCGTTCGGCATTCCCGTCGGCATCGGCAGTGAATCCTGCGCTGTAAATACCGCGCTTTGCTGCATTGGTTTGGCTGCACTCATGCCGCCAGCAAATGAATTACTGGCAAGCCCTAAGGCAAGCAACAAGAACAATATTCGGACAAACCAAGAGACTTTCATGCACATACCTTCGCCGCAATATTATCATCATGCAAGAAAAAAATATAATAGACTTGGCGGCCAGATTGTAATGCCAAGCACACCTGCTCGAACAAAACCGTCAACATTTTGTCTGTCGAGTGACTGGCGGGGCACATTTTCGTGGCTGCGACGAAACACTCTAAGGCTGCAATTTCAACCAACTGAACATTATACGAATTCTTGAGCGTTTACCTGACTTGCGGATATGGATATATGGCAGGGTTGTGGGGAAATCAGCGCTAGGAGAACTTGCGTTGTACGATCACAGCGACAAATTCTGACATAAGGACAAGTGCGACAATGGCCAGCGTAACCGCTGCGGCTTTGTCATATTGAAAAGAGCGGACATAAGTCTGTACGTACAAGCCGATCCCTCCCGCACCGACAATACCCAAAACCAGGCTTTCGCGTAGGTTCAGTTCAAAACGGAATATGGTATCACGCAGGATCACAGGTGCCATTTGCGGCCATATACCCCAACGCAATTGCTGTGCGCGAGATGCGCCTGCACTTGCAAGGGCGCTGACCGGTGCCTCGGAGACGTTATCGATGGCCTCAGCGTAAAACTTTGCCAGCATGCCGGTCGCGTGAATCGTTATGGCCAGAATGCCGGGCAATGGGCCAAGCCCAACTGAGGCGACCATAAGCATTGCGATCACGATTAACGGAATTGCTCTGATCATTGCAAGAAATGCGCGCACAGGCTGCCAGATCAGGCGCGGAAACAGCCTTTGGGACGCCAGCACAGCAAGACCCGCTGATAGAAGCACAGAAAAGAACGTGCCCAGGATCGCTATACGCAATGTTTCAATCATGCCTTTCAAAATTTCGGGCCAGACACTCCAATCCGGCGGAAACATGCGGCCAAGAAATTCACCAAGGCGTGGGATGGCGAGGGACAATCTGTCTGCACTAATGTCCATACTCAGCGCGGCCCAAACCACGACACCGCCAGCAAATATCCAGATCAATTGTCTGCTCATTAATTGACCACACGCAAGTCAAGTTCGATGTGCGCGCCGTCGTAAAGCTGTGCGATGTCTGTCTGGCTGACAGTTGATGAGGGCTGATCAAACAGGATTTCACCATTGCGCAGTCCGATGACGCGATCAGAAAACTGCCGGGCAAGATCGGGCTGGTGCGAGCTGAAGATAACGCTTGTGCCGTCACTATGTGTGCGCGCTGTGATCAGTGCTAACAGGTTGGCGGCCCGGGTCGGATCAAGGTTACTTACGGGTTCGTCCGCTAGGATCAATTTTGGCTCCTGAGCAAGGCAACGTGCAATCGCCACGCGCTGACGCTGCCCCCCTGAGAGTTGATCTGCGCGCCTGTTTGCAAATTCAGACAGCCCTACATCAGATAAAACGCTGGCAACGACCAAATGATCCCGGGTATCAAATTGCCCCCAAAGTGACGGCCAGCGCCTTGTGCGACCCAAACGGCCGTTCATTACGTTCTGGTACACACTAAGACGATCCAACAGCGCGAACTCCTGAAAAATAAACCCTACATTGGCGCGGTCTATACGGGTAAACGCGTCGCCCTTAGCCAAGGACTTGTCCAGAATCCGTGCCGTACCCTTGTTCAAGGGCAGTTGACGATCCAGTATCGCTAGTAGCGTGGATTTCCCCGCACCGGATGGTCCCAAAAGCGCGATGCGCTCACCTTGTGACACCGTCAAATCTATGTTGTTTAAGGCACAGACGCCATCAAAATGATGGGATATTCTGGAAAGAACAAGGCATTCCGTCATCGCAATAGGCCATATTTTTTTGCTTTCTCGCGCACGCCTTCATAGGCGGCAACATCTGAAACAACATACCCATCCGGTCCGTACAGATAGGTCAACAAATGCTGGTTCTCCGGGCTATTCAACGACATCATCATCGTCGTAAAACGTGCCTTTATATCTTCGTCTAAGTCTGGGCGGGCGATGACTGCGTGACTAGGAATTTGCACAGATTCGCCGATCACCTTGATCTCTGCCTGCTGATTGGGCGTCAAAAGCATGTCAGCATATTGGCTGGCCCCTGCTGCATCCACAAGTCCATTTGCCATCGCTTGCATGGCCTGCTGATACCCCCCGGCAAAGAAAATATTGCCAAAAAAATTGTCAGCGCCCCGCGTACCTTCGAACAGCCCCTCTTCCACAAACAGGTCAAGAGGATATAGGTAACCTGATTCAGATACCGGATCAGCAAAGGCAATGTCACGCCCCTTCAGGTCGGCAAGTGTGTCAATGCCGCTGTCATTGCGAACGAAAATTCGACCTGCATAACTGGGGTAGCCTCGATAAATTTCTGACACCAGAGGTTCGGCACCCATTTCGGCCTCCGCCAGCACAAAAGGCAATGCCCCCATGAAAGAAATATCGGCATCACCGTTACGCAAAGCCTCAACTGCGGCTGCATGATCAAAGGTTACAAACCCTAAAACCGGTTGGCCCAATTGCTCGCCCATCCATGACGTAATAACGTCAATATCCCCCAACAGTTTTTCAGGATTTTCCTGTGGAATAAAGGCGATTTTTAGCGTTTCTTGTGCAAAAGCTACGGATGTACTCAGAGCCAGAGCGGTGAGTGATGTCAGAAATACGCGCCGGTTCAGCATCAATACATTCCTTTGTCAATTTCAGATTGCAGCTTCTTGAACGCTGCCCATTCAGCGGCAGCTTCGCCCCAATCGCCCGCAGCACTGGCCTCCCCCACGGCACGCAGATGAGCAGACAGCCGGTAAACGTCAGGCTTGGCAGCCTGATTGACCATCACGGCGGCATCCGCCGACAAATCAGGTGCAACTGTGTCCACCAAAAGTGCAATATTTTCAGCGTCCTGCATTGGGATGAGTGTATTCAAGGTCGAGGCAAAAGTGGTCAATTCATCAAAGGCAAGACGGAAGGTGCTGTTGCGACCTTCGAATACTTGGTAGGGGTCTTTGCCGTCGCCCACAGCCTCAAGATAGGCCACCAGATCGGCGCGTTCCACCGTGCCCAACCCTAGCGATTTGGTGCTATCAAACCAGGCGACCACGCTTGCTAGTGTTGGTAATGAACCGTCATGCATATAGGGCGCAGAAAAGTTGATATTGCGCAATGTTGGCGTTTCAAACTGGGTGACTGTACCGCCTGTAAATGGGGGGGTGGATGAGCCAATATCATAGGTCTGTCCGTCGCGAAAATTACGATCCGGTGTGTGACAGCTTGCACATGCGCGCCCATTCAACCCGTCATACGGTGTATTGAAGATAATTTCGCCTCGTTTTGCGGCCTCAGAGGCAAGATCGGTTAAATTACCTGCCCGATCAATTTGCGCATTGGGCAAAAAATCAAATTGGCGCATGTAGGCCAGCAAGGCGTCCAACTGGAACGGTGTGGGTTCTTTGCCTGCGAATTCTGTCACGATGACGTTGCGGGTAAAATCGCGCAAGCTCGCTTCACGCCCATCCCGGCCATAAGGGGCGGTAAATCGGATGCCGCGCAGTGAAGGTGTATCAAGATGATCATCTGTACGGTCGTTGAACATTGGGTTGAAGAACGATCCATCCACATCCATACCACCTGCACGACTGCTAAGCCCGGGAATGAAAAAATCACGGTTCACGTCTGACCGATTGTGACATGTGGAACAGGAAATACCCAGATCTCGGGCAGGCCCGCCAAAAATCTGGGGGCTGTCAAACAACATGTCACCATAGGCAACCAATGGCATGTCTGCCTCGTCAAGGCCCGCCTCTTCGAATTGCAACACCAGCCGTGGAAATTCGCGCTGATCGGCTATATTTGTTCCAGGTGGCAAAGATGTTGGCAGTTCAACTGGCGCGCCGCTTTGTGCAATGGTTTCTGGCACCGACGACAGTTTGGCACGTGGTGCAAAATTGTCGGCGGTATAATTGTCGCGCAAATAGGTTTCGATTGCTTGGTGAGCTGCGGTGAAGGCGTCGCGATCTGGCTCTAGTGTGCCGGATCGCGATAAACCAGCGCTCCCAACCGCCGAATTCAAAGTCAACCAAGCGCGGCCGAGCTCTCGAAAACCGTTGGGGTCACCGGCTTTTATCCCGTCGGCAAACGCGCGGTACAGCGCCTCGGCCAACGCGACATTCTGTGCGGCTGCCGGGGTGCCCAGGGCGTCATGTGCCGCGACAAGAGATTGCAAAATACCATTTTCCACCACATCGGTTGCTGTCTGAAACAACGCCTGACGGTCTTTACCTTCTAGGGCTGCATTCAGCGCCATAATTTCAGCTGCCGACATTTTTGAAGACGCTGCCACGTCGCGTGCGCTACCTGCAACCGGACTGTTCCAGCTGCGCGCCAATTGATCCCACGGCATTGGGTCAAGGTTTCCTAAAAACAGGGTCATTCGATATGCGGCAGCGCGCGGCACCCATGGAGCCTCCTTAATCGGCGTGGCATATGCTGCTATAGGCAGCAAAAAGAGGGCGGCGGCGGATAGAAAACGTTTCATTGTGCATCCAGAAATTAGCTACGGCTAACTAAATTAGCCATGGCTAACTCATTGTCAAGGACCGAATTTACGTTCATACAGAATTCAACCTATTTAGAATGCAAGTGCAGATATGACAAAACCTCATTCCGACGCCGCCAAACGACCCGTCAAGGATCAAGTTCGCCAGTTTGAATCTGTGCGCGCGGCCCATCAAAGTGAGATGGTTGAGGATTATGTTGAACTTATCGCGGATCTCATTCACCTGAACGGCTCCGCGCGGCCTAAAGATATTGCCGAACGTCTGGGCGTGACGAAGCCCACTGTCACTAAGAACCTCGCCCGTCTGAAACGTGAAAACCTGATCTCGCATGAGCCCTATAGGCCAATCCAGTTAACCCAAGCGGGGCGGCGGCTCGCCACGTCCTGTCGCGAACGGCATCGCACAGTTGTAGATTTCCTGATTGCCCTAGGTATTTCTGCCAACACCGCTGAACATGATGCGGAAGGTATTGAACATCATGTGAGTGCGGAAACGCTCCGGGTTTTCAATAATTTCACACGTGCCAAACACAAATGACATAACCAGAACACGCAATCGATTTCGAAATTGGCCGGTGTTGACCTGCAAGAAAAGCACTTGGATCGAAGATGCTGGTAGGTAGAGTTCACTTGGCGAAAGCCTGATCGTATGGGTGCCATCGTGCCGGACGGTTCAGGTTTTGAAACACAAAAAAGACCGCGATATACGCGGCCCAGTTAAACGTTGGGAAATCAACGTCAGAGTTTTGGGTTCATGAAATTTGGGTGTGAGACCAATCCGTGGGGTCTTTTGAATTGTTTGGCGATAGGCCGATAATATCGCCCTCGGTTGAACAACCCAGACCAAGCACTGTGCGATTTGCATAGCTGAAATAGGCGGTAACTTGATTGATTTCGAGAATTTCCCCATCATCAAACCCCACATTTCTGAGCGCTTTTACGTGGTCTTCGCGCATAGCGCCCGCGTTTTTTGTCAATTCATACGCATACAACATCGCAGCTTTTTGTTGAACATCTAGCGGTGCGCTTTGAATGTCTCCAGCAACGATTGCGCGCCGAATCTCCGCAGACCGTGGATCATCTGCTAGATTGCGTTTCATGCCCACATAGTGATGCTCGAAACAATAATTACATTCGTTCAAGTAGCTGACAAAGGTGCCAATAGCTTCAAGGAACCATTTCGGCAATGTGTTGGCTGAATGGTGCAGCACATACTTATAGATGGCCATATGGCCCTCCATTGTATGTGGACGCAGCGAATGCATCATCATGATATTATCGACATTATTGTCTGGACCCTTCACGCGGTCATAGAGCTGTTTTAGCCGACCCGAGGCATCCTCGTATGGAACGGTCTCAATCCATGCCATATATTAAATCTCCAGTTTGCAATCCAATTAGCCGAGCAGCAGGCTGTCATCGGCGAGTTCTTCGCCTTGCTCATGTTTGAACAATTCAAGCAAGTCTTTGACTTCCATTTTGTCGCGCAATTCACCCTGCGCATCGAAAACGATTTTGCCACGGTGGAACATAATGGTGCGGTCCCCCGTGTGCAGCGCTTGCGCCATTGAGTGGGTAACCATGACAGCTGTCAGCTTGAGTTCACTAACAATCTTGTTTGTTAACTCAAGCACAAACCCGCCGGTTTTCGGGTCGAGAGCTGCCGTGTGCTCATCAAGTAAGAGCAAACGTGTTTCCCCGGTTGCTGCCATCAGCAAGCTTACACCTTGACGTTGCCCACCAGAAAGAAGCCCCACCTTGTCATCAAGCCGGTCTTCCAAGCCAAGGCCCAAAACCTTAAGGCGCTCGGCAGCTTCGTCACGCATCGACGATTTTACGGCAAACCTAAAACCTCGGTGATTGGTTCGACCACTGGCCAAAGCGAAGTTTTCAAGGATTGACAGGTCCTCACAGGTGCCCATTTTAGGGTCTTGGAACACGCGTGATACAAACTTGGACCGCTTGTGAACCGGCCAATTGGTGACGTCCATGTCATCAACATGCACGGAGCCTTTTTCGACGGGAGCATGCCCAGCCATCACATTCAAGGCGGTAGATTTGCCCGCGCCGTTTGATCCAATGACGGTCAAAAACTGCCCCTCTGGCACTTGTAGATCAACACCTCGCAAAGCACGTGTTTCAAGCGGTGTGCCTTTGTTAAAAGTCACGTGAACGTTGTTGAGCTCAATCATTTATTTTTCTCCGACTTGAAAATGTTGAGCAGTGACGCGCCCTGTTGTTGGCCAATAAGCGCGATGGCAACCAAAACTGCTGTCACCAGCTGAACGTCTGAAGCCTGCAAACCAAGGAAATCTGCGTTGAGGGCAAGTGCGACCGAAAGTCGGTACAAGACCGCCCCGATCAAACAAGCCAATGTTGCCATCCAGATTGTACGCGACGGCAGTATTGATGTGCCAACGATAACTGAAGCCAAGCCAACAATGATCACGCCGATGCCCATATAAGCGTCGGCTGCGCCAAAGATTTGCGCGAACAATGCACCAGCAAAAGCCGTGAGCGCGTTGGCAATTCCAACGCCATAGAGTTTCATTTTACCAACATCAACGCCATTTGCTTGTGCCATTTCTGGGTTTGACCCCGCAGCGCGCATGGATATACCCCAGCCCGTAGAAAGGAACAGATCCAGCAGAATTTTAAACAACAACACGATGATGCCGAGAAATATTGGGTTGATGACATAACCTACCACGCCAATCCACTCAAACGAGCTGAATACCGTCTCCACACCCAGCAATGGTTTGTTGGGGCCAGACATAATGCGCAGGTTGATCGAATAGAGCGAAATTGCCATCAAAATCCCGGCAAGGATATGCAGAATCTTAAATCGTACATTGAGAAGGGCCGTCATATATCCAGCCGAAAACCCAACAAGGCCAGCCGCTCCGGTCGCTAGCCAGGGGTTCCATCCCGCGTTTACGATGAGAGTTGCTGCAACTGCGGCGCCTAGTGGAAAGCTTCCCTCCACGGTTAGATCAGGAAAATCGAGAATTCTAAATGTTAGGTATGCGCCTAAGGCCACAAGACCAAAGATGAACCCTGTCTCAAGCGTGCCTAGAATTTCATATAATGACATATGGATTGACCTTACGAGCAGCGCCTAAGCGCGCTATCTTTATCAAGAAGGTGAGAAATGGGCCGATGAACAACACCGGCCCAAATTTTACTATTCGATGATTTCGGTGGCAATTTTGAGCAGCCCATCCGGTATGGTCACGCCCATCTTTTCGGCCGAACCTTTATTGACGACAATTTTGAACTTGCTTAGAACTTCATAAGCAATAACAGCGTCAATTTCGCCCGGCTTCTTACCGTCCAATATGTCCGCGATCATATTGCCAGCAATTTCGCCAACCGCAAGATAGTCCAAACCAACCGATGCGATAGCACCACGCGCGACAGCGCCCGTTTCACCCGCAAAGATCGGCATGTCGACATCTTGCCCAACTTTTATAATCGCTTCGAGAGCGGCAACCACCGTCGTGTCGTTAGGCACATAAATCGCGTCGACTTTGCCGATCAATTTACGTGTCGCAATACCAACTTCATTGGTTGTTGGTGCTGGTGATTCCACAATTTCAATACCGCGTGGTCCCGCCAAATCTTTCATCCAACCGAGCGTTGCCAATGCATTGTCCAGACCCGGATTATAGATGAAACCGATTCTCTTGAGTCCGGGAACAATCGTTTCCATCAAGTCGAGTTGCTGGACAATTGGCGCCGCGTCAGAAACGCCGGTCACATTACCGCCGGGCTGTTTGTACTGTGTGATCAGTTTGGCTTTTATCGGATCGGTAACAGTGGCAAACACAATCGGGATTGTGTCGGTTGAAGCAATTACTGCTTGTGAGGTCGGCGTCGTAATCGGCATGATCACATCAGGATTATCACCAACGAATTTCTTCGCAATTTGCTGTTGTGTTGGCATGTTGCCGTTGGCGTTTTGATAATCAACTTCAAGGTTAACGCCAACAACATATCCACGTTCTGCCAAGGCCGCGAGTGCACCATCTCGGGTTTCAATTAGCGCTGGCACTTCAACAATTGTCGAAATGGCAATGCGTTTCATTTCTTCAGCAACCGCTGGCGACATAAGGACGCCGGCGATGAGTGCGCCGGTAAGAATTTTGCTAATCTGTTTCACTTGGTTCCTCCCAAAGTGTTTTGTTTGAGCACTCTTTAGGCTCCCTCCGACAATGTCTGCTTTATCAAAACATCTATTGCTATTGACCCGTGAGTTGCTATTGTGATCATAATGTGATCGCAACGACCATATAGTGAGACGATAAAATGAATGATGTCAAGTTAAACGAAACAACGGGTGGTGTGGGACTGATCCGCAAGACGTTTCAAGTGCTGGACATGTTCGACGTTGAAACGCCCGCCTGGAGCCAGGCAGATTTGGTGCGCAAAAGTGGGATGAACAGGTCCACCTTAAGTCGCGTTGTGCGTTATCTGCATTCTAGTGGTTATCTAATGTTCAACGAGCAAAACTCAAAATACATGCTGGGGATCGCCGCTGTTGAATTGGGGCGGCGCGCGAGCAACAGTTTTGACTTACGCGTGATCAGCGGCTCAGTTGTTGAACAACTTGCATTGCAAGAAAAAGAGACGGTCATTCTCACTTCATATCAAGAAGGGCAAGGATTTGTGACTTGCCTAGATCAGGTTCATGCCAGCCAAGGCGGATTAAGTGTCTTTGAAAAACTCGGTGCTGTGTTCCCGCTGCACGCCGGGGCATCACCCAAAGCGATCCTTCTTGCTCTGTCCCCGGATCAGCGCGAAGACTATTATAAACAGGATCTAAAAAGCTTCACGCCAGCAACAATCACTGACCCCGACAAATTACGCGCCCATATTGAAGAATATGCGGCGCGGGGCTTTGCGGTCTCGCGCGAAGAGACTTATCCAGGCGTTATTGGGGTCGCCGCCCCAATTGTGGTGAACGGCAGACCGCTTGGCAGTATTGCGCTGTCAGTTCCTATTCAAAGGACAACCGAAAGCAAAATTGAGCGTTGGTCGGTGTTGGTTCGTAAAGCTGTTCAACAAATCGCCGATCAAGCCAACGGATTGCACCTTCAACAAGAGGTGCCGCTCAAATGAAACATTGGATTGCAGGTGAAAAACTTGGGCAGGCCGGGCTTAACTTTGGTGCCTTCAAACCCGAAGCACCGGCTATCGGAGAGATGCGAGTTGAGGTTCGAGCCGCTGCGTTGAACTTTTCCGATCTATTGATGATTGAAGATAAATATCAAATTAAGCCGGAACGTCCCTTCGTTCCGGGGCAGGAAGTTGCAGGCATTGTTAGCGCTATTGGTGCGAGTTCAAAATTCAAAATAGGCGATCGGGTTGCCAGTAAGGTAAATTGGGGCGGTTTTTCGCAATCAACGATAGTTCGCGAAGACACCGCTTTTCGGCTGCCTGATCATATCTCATTCGCCGATGGTGCTGCGCTTCCAGTTGCTTATATGACCGCAATGGTTGGGCTTTGCGAACTCGGCAAACTGTCGCCGGGCGACGTTGTGCTTGTTCATGCTGCCGCAGGTGGCGTTGGACTTGCGGCTGTGCAAATCGCAAAGGCAAATGGCGCAGAAATTATTGCAACTGCAAGTTCTGCAGCAAAGCTGACCTTGGCAAAACTTCACGGCGCTGACCATACAGTTTCATACGCGTCTACGGATTGGTTTAAGCAAGTCAAAGCGCTAACAAATGGTCGCGGTGTTGACCTGATCTTTGACCCGGTAGGCGGCCAAATCGGCACTGATTCCCTCAGATGCATTGCGCGGGATGGTAAACTACTGATTGTCGGGTTTGCATCCGGTGAAATTCAAAAGCTGCCAGCAAATCGCCTCCTCCTTAAAAGAGCTGCGGCGCAGGGCGTTTATTGGTCGCACGACGAAGATGCAGAAATGCTCGACCGACTGACACAGCGGCTATTGATCATGCTAGAGGCAGGCCACATTAAGCCGCACACCAACACGACCTATTCCCTCGAACAATTGCCCGAAGCGCTAACAGCGCTTTCAAACCGATCATCTCGCGGCAAAATCATCCTGACCGTGGGAGATGGCAATGAATAAAGCGATTTTGGACGGCATTCGTGTACTTGACCTGAGCCGCGTAATGTCCGGTCCATTCTGTACATCAATGTTGGCCGATCTTGGTGCCGAAATCATCAAGGTTGAATTGCCAGAAATCGGCGACGATGCCCGCCATTTTGGCCCATATCTTGAGGGGCAAAGTACCTATTTCATGATGCTCAATCGCAACAAAAAAAGCATCACGATTGATATGAAGTCAGAAGAAGGTCGTCAACTCATCCGCGAAATGATCGCCCATTGCGACGTGTTGGTGGAAAATTTTCGACCCGGTGTCATGCAACGGTTGGGGCTTGACTATCAAACGGTAAAATCTATCAAACCAGACATAGTCTATGCGAGCATTTCGGGTTTTGGCCAAGATGGCCCGATGAAAGACCTGCCCGCTTTCGATTTGGTTATTCAAGCCATGAGCGGCCTGATGAGCTTAACCGGACCAAAAGGCGGTCCTGCAACTGCCGTCGGGGAATCAATCGCCGATGTCAGTACCGGCATGTTCGCCGCGTTTGGCATCGTCTCGGCGCTTTTTCATCGCGAACGAACGGGTGTCGGCCAGCACATAGATGTGGCGATGTTGGATTCGCTTTTTTCTATGCAACTGACAGGCCTTTCGCGCCAGCTCTACTTTAATGATACGCCCGAACCCGTCGGCAATCGCCATCCGGTAACCTACCCGGTGGATAGTTTCCCAACTCAAACTGGCGATGTCGTGATGGTGTGTTTTTCTCAAGGCGCGTTCCGCTCCCTTTGTGAGCTGATGGGGAATGTCGGACTTGCTGATGATCCAAAATATTCAACCAATGATGCGCGCAACGCCAATGAAGACGAATTGCGGCAGCTCATTGCCAACTGGACGGTGCAGTACGCGCAGGATGATTTGGTTGAAAAGCTCATTGCAGCGCGCATTCCCGCAGCGCCTGTTTGGACCCTTGAGCAATTGGCAAAAAGTGAACATGTCGCGCATCGCAATAGTGTCGTGCAGGGGCAGTATGAGACATTTGGCAGCATTCCCTTAGCGCCGCAGCCCGTCAAATTCTCAGCAGTTGCAGATCAATCGGCTGTTTTTGTGCCGACATTGGGCCAGCACAGTGATCAGGTGCTGAGCGAGCTAATCGGCAAAAGTGCAAAAGACATTGAATTGCTTCGGCAGAAAAACATAATCTAGGAGCGACCGCGTGGAACAAAAACGAAATAATAGACGCACCATTCGCTCGCCAATTGGTACGCAACTCAACGCCAAAAGTTGGCAAACCGAAGCGCCACTTCGCCTCTTGATGAACAACCTTGATCCAGACGTCGCCGAGCGGCCACAAGATCTAGTTGTTTATGGCGGTATTGGTCGCGCCGCAAGAAATTGGCCTTCCTATGATGGAATAGTCAATTCCTTGAAAGAGCTTGAGGACGACGAGACCTTACTCGTGCAGTCTGGCAAGCCCGTCGGTGTTTTCAAGACCCACAGAATGGCCCCCCGCGTCCTCATTGCAAACGGTAACTTGGTCCCCAATTGGGCCACTTGGGAGAAGTTCAATGAACTCGACCGTATGGGGTTGACCATGTATGGCCAAATGACGGCTGGCTCATGGATTTATATCGGTTCACAGGGCATTGTGCAGGGTACGTTTGAGACGTTTTCCGAAGTCGCGCGCCGACATTTTGACAACAAACCAGCCGGTCGACTTATCGTAACTGCTGGGCTCGGCGGTATGGGCGGTGCGCAACCGCTTGCAGCAACAATGGCCGGGTTTAACGCCATCGTTGTAGAGTGCCAGCCGTCAAAAATCGATTTTAGGTTGCGCACGGGATACCTGGACACTAGAGCGGCAAGCCTGACTGAAGCGCTAGAGCTCATTGCCGATGCAAATGCGCAGGGTAGTCCTTTGTCCGTTGGTATTCCGGGCAATATTGTTGACGTGTTGAAGGAAGTGAAAGCGCAAGATATCGTCCCTGATATTCTAACCGACCAAACCTCTGCGCACGATCCGATCTATGGATACTTGCCCGCTGGTTGGACCGTGGAACAATGGGAGGCCCGGCAAAAATCAGATCCAGAGATGGTGGCAAATGCTGCAAAAAACAGCATGGGTGAACATGTTGAATTAATGGCTGAGTTTCGCGACAAGGGTTCGATCACGTTTGAATATGGCAACAATCTGCGCGCGATGGCGCAAGAAGCTGGCGTTGAAAACGCCTTTTCATTCCCGGGATTTGTGGAAGCATTTGTGCGGCCACTGTTCTGCGAGGGGAAGGGTCCGTTTCGCTGGGTGGCTCTGTCTGGTGACCCTGAAGATATTTATAAAACTGATCAAAAAGTGCGTGAACTTTTGCCAAACGACACATCGCTGCATCGTTGGTTGGACAAAGCGAAAACTCACATCAAATTTCAGGGTTTGCCCGCTCGGATTTGCTGGGTTGGCTTGGGCGATCGCGACCGCATTGGTGCCGCGTTCAATGAAATGGTGCGCACCGGCGAGTTAAGCGCCCCCATTGTGATTGGGCGAGACCATATGGATTCAGGTTCCGTCGCCAGTCCCAACCGCGAGACCGAAGGCATGAAAGATGGGTCTGACGCCATTTCGGATTGGCCAATTCTCAATGCGCTTTTAAATTCCGCAAATGGGGCAACATGGGTTTCCTTCCATCATGGCGGAGGTATGGGTATGGGCTATTCGCAGCATTCGGGCATAGCAATTTTGGCCGACGGAACAGCTGAAGCCGACGAGATCATTCGACGAACTTTGTGGAATGATCCCGCGACAGGCGTGATGCGCCATGCAGATGCTGGCTATGAAACAGCCATTGCTTGCGCCAAAAAACACAAACTGAATTTACCCATGATCAGCTAGGAGCAATCTGATGAGTATCTATATCGTTTCGCGCGTAACCATCAATAATCCTGATGAAATGGCGCTCTATATGGCGGCTGCACCCGCGACAGTTGAGCAATATGGTGGAACCTATTTGGCCCGGACATCAGATTTTGAAGCACTTGAGGGAGAAGCTGATTGCGACCGCATGGTCGTTTTGAGTTTTCCGACCAAAGCAGACGCCATGGCTTGGTACAATTCAAAAGAATATAGGCCCTTGCGGGACCAAAGATGGAATTCTGCTGACGCGCAGATCGTTTTGATCAACGCGTAGTTGGGCCCAATTTGGGCCGCGTCACGGGAGGCCAGTTGAAACACTCGCGGAAGCCGATATTCACATTTCACTGATCGTTGTAAGTTCGACCAAAAGCCAGAATTCAGGCGCTTGGACCTAAGCGTTGATCGATGACGCAGCGTCAGCCAAAAGCTGTAAATTGTTGGCGATCACAATGCTGTCAGGTGCCAAGTCTTGCGCTTTCTTGAAGTTTTTATACGCCCCGTTCAAGTCGCCACGCAACATCAGCGAATAGCCAATATTGTTGTAATATTGGGCGGTCGCGCCCGTGAGTTTGTACATAGCTTTGTAGACGCGGTCAGCCAATTCGAAACGACCGAGCATATCGTAAGATGCGCCTAACCCAACATAGCCTTGAGGGTCTTTGGGTGAAAGTTCAACAACGCGTTTATAGAACGCCGCTGAGTAGCCAAAATTGTTGTTGCGAAAATGTCCGCGGGCTTCGGTGAGTGCGCCAGCAGCTGTGTAGCTGCCCTTTTTGGAAATATCTGCAACTTCCAAACGGTTGCCGCCGAACGCACTTGATCCTGCCAAGTTGGCCGTTGTGCAACCGGAAACTGAAAATGTAAGTAGGAGGAGGAGCAAATACTCTTTGCGCAAAATCTTCACTAAACCAGTCATCATGTTCAAAGCCCCGATAAAGTCACGTTGGAGCTGCTCAGGCAGCACAACTATTTCTCTATCTACTTTGTCACATTGCCGATTAGGCTTAGTAAATGCGCGCCCAAATCTTTGAACTAGACTTAACGGCATCTTAAACCGTTGCGCCTTTCAAATAAAGGCAGCTATTCCGTTGGCTCGGGCATAACCGGTCCGTTTTTACCCAGTCCGGTGGTTGAGTTCATATTCTTGGAAGAAGGATTCATGGTGGATTGTTCAAGGTTGGCCTTCACCGCGTTGCCAGCGCTGTGAGCAACGCGATCCGTGCGTTGCGTATAATCATAAAAACAGCCACCGAGCAACGGTAGCAAGGACAAGGTCAGCGCTATAGATGCTGCCGATTTTGCCAAACGGCGGAGATAAGTCATTGCCCGCTCTCCTCGCCCAAATCAATAACATATCCATATGCACCGACAACGCCTGCGCCCGCGCGAAATCCCTTGATCATTTTAGGTGTCACTTCCATCTTGCCTAAGGCAAAAAATTCAAAGTCGTTTGCCGGCAAACTATCATCAAGTGGCGAAGCCAATACTTGGCCCGGAACCGTGGGCTGAACAAGCCTTGGCGTTACGATGACCACGAGTTCTGTGTCATGCTTTTTGTAACCCGAAGACTTGAACAGTGCTCCGATAACCGGCACATCGCCGATCCATGGCAATTGGTCCTGGCTGAGGTTAGTATTGTTTTGTAACAGACCCGCCACTGAGAAACTTTGACCGTCGCGAAGTTCCACCGTTGCATCAAGCGTACGTGTATTGAAAATCGGGTCACCCGCTGTGGTAAAGCTTCCAATATTGCTAACTTCTGGCGTCAGATGAATTTGGATCCGGCCACCATCCATTACCACAGGCGTGAAGACCAAGCGGACACCGAAATCACGGTATTCTAGCGTGGTTGATCCATCTGCATCCCGCACGCGAATAGGCACTTGTCCGCCAGCCAGAAAACTGGCTTTGATGCCCGACAGTGTGGTGAGGTTTGGTTCGGCCAGCGTTCGCACGAGGCGCTTTGACTCAAGTGCGTTAATTGTTGCGTTCAAACTTGTCCCAACGGCACCAGAGAGCACCGTGGCAACGAATGAAGAAAATGATGTTGCGCCAGCAGATGGACTTTGAGCGGTGGTGTTGCCAATGGTTGTTGTTACTCCACCGACACTCCCGCCCCATTGAATTCCAAGTTGACGGCCGGCGTCTCTTTGCGCTTCCAAAATGCGCACCTCAAGATTGACCTGTCGGCCACCACTAAACGTCATGGTGTTGATGACTGCGGGGCTGCCATATTGGGCTACAATTTCAAGAACCTTTTGCATCGAATATTCGTCAACCACGGTTCCTGATAACCGAATCCGGCCATTGATGGTGTGCACTTTCACATTGGAATTTGGAATTGCTGCGCGTATTGATCGCGACATATCGCCTACGTCGGCACTAATTTCCACAGCCAAAAGCCCAACAGGTGTGCCGTCTTCTGAGAAGAGGTTAACCGTTGTCGTGCCAAAAGATTTTGCAACCAAATATATGGATTTGTCGGTAATTGGTTGGGCTTCGGCGATCGTTGGGTCAGCGCTGACGATTTTGGTGACCGCCTCGGAAACAACGACCGTCACCGCTTGGGATACAGGCAAATTGATCCGCAAAACAGATGTTGTGCTCAGATCATAATTTATTGATTGTGCTAGCGTGGGACCAACAAATGAAAACAAAAAGGCAAGGAGAAGAATACCCCTTGATATTCCTTGAAAGATCAACTGGTACACATACTTGCTGATCGAAATATCCGACTGACGCGGTTTGGTTTTTGCTACTGACAATTTACGCTACTCTATCAAAAATCATTGACTTGTCCGGCGATGTTATCAGTACGGGGTCAATAACGACTTAACGCCCGATCCACATACTGTTTTGGTCGCGGTTTTCATTGGGAAGTTGTTTCAGCGTAACGCGTTGGGTTCACTGCTTTGGTTCCAAAATGGGCTCGTGAGGCGGATCGTTTGATTAACGCCACTACGCGACCGACTTCGACTTTCTGCAAAATCGGTCATCGAGCGCAAAACCAACGCAAATGTTCCAACATTGGTTGCTCCCACAATAATCTCGGCCTCGGCTGGGTCCAGTTCCAGCGTCGCGATGACCTTATCCTCAAGCATCTCAGCAAGAAGGTCATCCCGCTCGGCCTGTTCGCCCGCTTCGCCCAGTTCACCCACTCGCGCGTTCATTGCCAACACCCTAATGTTGCGCAGAATTGTTTCTGAAACCTGACCTTGTGGGGCATCCCGCGTTAGAACAATATCCACACGGTCATTGGGCACAATGAAACCACCAGATGCGGCTTCCCCGGCAACAGACAAAGAAACGCCACGCATACCTTTACTGATAACGGCTGACAGGTACCCACCTGCATTGCGCGCAAGTTTTTGCTCACGAATGGGTTCGCCGGCAAAAAACTCAAACCGTGTCATGGTGCCACCCAAGTCCTCGATTGCCTCAGGATTGTCTTGAAACGTTATATAGTCTTGTCGCACCAAATCTGTTGGCCAGTCTTGCCACTCAACTTGATCAGGTGAGAGCCGTTGGCCCATGCCAATTGTTTGTTTGGCGACAAGAATTTTGGGGAGGACCACGGCAACCGGTTCAGGCGCCAGAACCATTTGCGGCTGTTCAACTATCTCGCTATCGCGCTGGGTTACCAAAAATGCTGCAAGGCCACCTGCGATCAATGCGACCAACAGCAAAATTATTCGCGCCGGTTTGAATGTCGAGCGCCTTGACCCGTTTAGTCCCATGCCCCGCAAAATCTTGTTTTCAACTTCCGGCGCAAGCTGCCAATTCAGATCATTGCGCAAATTATCCATGGAACGCCTATCGCCATTGCGGCGTTCAGGTCCGGCGTAATTGGGGTCTTGGCGCTGGCGACGATCACCACTTCGACGCTCACCGCCTGATGGAGATCGCCGATCTACATCAGGTTTGGGGACATCGGGCACAGCAACGGGTTCTGGGCGTGGTTTTGGCTCAGCACCACCTTCAAACGCAACTTGCGGCTGCATGTCTGCCACGAAATCGTCCTCGATCTTTATGGGTGGCGTTAAAATACGTCGGTTCAAGACGTCCTCGCTTGTGTTGGCCTGCAATCTTTTTGCCGCAGCGCATATGCTCGGCCGTTGCAGTCTACGACACAGAGTTCACTCGTTTGTTCGAAAAATAGCTAAAATTGTTTTGATCGAATAAGGGGCTGGTTTACCGCTCCTTTTTGGGCAAATCTTTGGGTTGATCCTGGGTCAAATCTTATAGTCAACCCAGCCCTTTACGCGCGCAAACTTGGCGCTGGCGCTCAGCGTATTTCTCGTGCTGACTTTAATCGCGGTGCCAAAGGAGCGCCCCAATATCTCGATTGTGGACAAGTCGTCATTCGGCTTAGTAGGTCGAATTCAACTTCAATATTGGTTTCAAACTGCGCCGCAAAATTTGGCGACATACAGTTAACTAAGTTGGGTTAAACTCGGCCAACACTATTCAAACTTGGTGAGTTCTTTGGCCAAATGACCGCGCGCATTGAAATTGAGCAACATTTGCGAGATGCATTCCAAAATTATTTGGATGGCAAACCACAACAGGCTCTTCGTTGTGATCTTGACGCGCTGCGCAAGGCGACGGAGTTGGGCGACCCCCATCTTATTGCGCGCGCCCGCATAGAAGTCTCTCGGTCATATCGCTGGCTTCACAAACCCAAGCAAGCCGTACAGAATATCCACGAAGCGCTTGCTCTATTTTCGCAATTTGACGATCCTGGATTATTGGCTTATGCGCGCTTCATACACGCGCGCATTCTCATGCAAGTCGGGCTCACTGACGACGCTTATAGTGAGGCAAGCAAAGCCCTGGCTTGGGCCAACGAAAATGATGACTTCGAGTTACAAGTGCGTGTGCTGGACGTGCAGGCGATTGTCTTTGTTTTGGCGTCAAATTTCAACAAAGCCGAGATGTTGTTGGACAAGGCTCAAAAAATCCAGGATCAGCATGACTTTATATCCATGCGCGCCACATTGCCGCTACATCGCGGGTTTTATCATTCTCGTGCTGCCGATCATGCGCTGGAACAAGGCGATGAACAGGAGCACCAGGACCACTACCAAGTTGCCCTGATGTGGACCCAACAAGCCGCCCAAGCCGCGAAAGAAAACGGTCAAAGTTGGTATCAGTTCGTGACATTGTGCAACGCGGCTGAATGTGCTGCGGTCCGCGGTGATTTTGATGCGGCGAACAAAATGCTGGCAGAAGTAAGCCAGCTCCCTAAAGGTCTGATGGAAGTGGGTGCGGTGCACTACCTATACACTTGCAGCGAAGTGGCCAACCGGTCTGGTGACTGCAAAAAAGCGATTGCATTTGGACTTGAGGCGCTAGAAGCTTCGCTTGCCAATCCTGATGCAGACAATGTGATGAATGCCCATCGGCGCGTTGCAGAAGCGTATGAAGCTGGCGGCAATCTCGATGCCGCTCTTAAAGCGTTTAAACAATATCATGGCCAATTCAAGAAATCGCTTGCAAGACGAGCCTATTGGCAAGACCGCATCGCTGAATATAAGAGTAATGTTAGTGAAATGCGCGACCAACTCGAGCGGGCGCATGTGCACGCAGAACGCATGACAAAGGAAGCGCACCAGGATGCCCTAACAGGGTTAGGCAACCGCCGAGCATTTGACCAATCATTGCTGCAACTGGACGCGGACATACACGCAAACTATGCCGTCGCCGTTCTCGACCTTGACCACTTCAAGACCGTCAACGACAATTTTTCACATCTGGTGGGCGATAATGTCTTAAAATTCGTCGCCGACATTATGCAAGAACATTGCCGACAAGCCGACTTGGTTGCCCGAATTGGGGGCGAAGAATTTGCGATTTTACTGCCCAACGCATCATTGGATAGCGCAATGATCATTTGCGAACGAATTCGAAAACATATCAGTTCTTGGGACTGGTCATCGATTGAGCAAGATTTGCGGGTGACAACCAGCGCCGGCATTGCGATGTCGCACGAAGGACGCAATACATTAGAGGTTTTTGCGATAGCCGACGCGCGCCTGTATCATGCCAAGACAAATGGTCGCGACAGGGTAGAAGCATTTGCAATACCAATCAGTCCAACAGGCGTTGGTCGAGCGTAATCCGCGTTACCGACCTGCAAGCCTGGTGCGTTTGTGTGGTCCTATTTGTTCCGCGTTAGGCGGCGCATTAGGCTGGATGTGTCCCAACGGCTTCCCCCCATCGACTGCACTTCTTTATAAAATTGATCAACAAGCGCTGTCAGGGGCAGTGATGCCTCATTTTGATCGGCTTCAGCCAAGCACATCCCCAAATCCTTGCGCATCCAATCAACCGCAAAGCCAAATTCGAACTCGTCTTTTAGCATGGTGGAGCCACGGTTTTCCATTTGCCATGAACCAGCTGCGCCCTTAGAAATCACGTCCAACACTGCGTCGCCATCAAGCCCGGCTTTTTGCGCAAAATTCATGCCTTCAGCCAGACCTTGGACCACACCTGCGATGCATATTTGATTGACCATTTTGGTGAGCTGACCTGCGCCAGCATCGCCTAGTAATTTGCACGACTTAGCGTACGCATCGATGATCGGCGCTGCTCTGTCAAAAATATCTTTATCGCCGCCGCACATGACCGTCAGCACGCCGTTTTCTGCTCCAGCTTGCCCACCCGAAACCGGCGCGTCAATAAACCCAATACCGCGCGACTTTGCGTCAGCATAAAGTTCACGCGCCACCGACGCGCTGGCAGTCGTGTGATCGACAAAAACAGCACCCTCATCCATCGAACTGAACGCGCCATTTTCTCCAATTGTCACTGATTTCAAATCATCATCATTGCCCACACAGGCGAAGACGAGGTCGCAGCCTTTTGCTGCTTGTGCGGGCGTCAGCGCCATATCGCCGCCATGGGTGTCTACCCATGTCTGCGCACGGTGCGCGGTGCGGTTGTATACTGTAACACTATGCCCAGCATTTTGCAGATGACCCGCCATTGGTCCACCCATCACACCTAGCCCGATCCATGCAATTTTACTCATAAAATGTCTCCTTCGTCAGCGACAACTTCAGAACCGACGATTGTTGAACGTGCATGTGCGCACTCTATTGTTTTCGTTGATTTGGGGAGGATCATTTCAAATTGGTGTGCGTAGAGCAAGGGCCCGAAATGCAAAAGAACGGACGAACGCAAGGCGAATTTGCCGAAAATCCCAACTCTTGATAAAGTTAAGGTAACAGGTTTTGGATCGAGGTGAATTTTGATCGTGCGCATGTTATTTGTTGTTATCGTCTTTTTTGCGTCGGTTACGACAGCTATTGCCTGTGAATGCCCGGATAATTCATCGCTGATTGAGGGAATGGACCTGCAAATTGCAGAGCGCGCGGCAAAGTTGCAATTCGTGCTGAATGGTGGTCAAGAAAGCAAAACCGGTTATTCAAACGACCCGTCAGTTCTGACCAGGGAAATACAAGAAATATCCAAAGTTCGAGATCAATTCATAAAAGAGCAATCTGACTGCGAGAAACAGTGCGCGCGGCAGTTGGACAAAAGCATTTTTGATCCGGATACAACCGACCCGGTGGTAAGTGCAGCCTGCCCACGTTGCGCCAAACTGCAAGAGGAGCTGACAATTGAGGATGTTCAATTGTCTCTCGCCATTCGAAACCTAACGCTATTCAAGAATGAAAATGAGCAAGCCCTGTTGGATGGTATGGAGATGAAAAAAGCCGGTCCAAGCAAAATTGCGTTTGATCAAGAACGCATGAAATATGCAAAAGCATATGGCACCTATCAATATTTGTTGGACAGGCGGCAACGCGCATGCGGCACTGGTTACGGGGCGCCCAACGCGGATACCAGCTATTATCACCCCGAAAGTTTTGACGCAGAAGAACCGTTGCCAGACGATTTTTGGGAAAGTTCAGAGCCAGAATTGGACCCAGACCGTCCCCTTGTTGACGAGGATGGCCGTGAACTGGTCGTTTTGAATAGTGACGGAAACGAGATCAGTCCTCGTAAATACCGAGAGCAGCAACAAAGCATCAAAGCGCATCAAAAAAAAGTGGATGAATTTTTTGCCTTGCCGGGGCTTTTGATCAGCATTCCAGCGAGCATTGCACAAGCGGCAGCTGAAGACGCGGACCGCATGGTCGACCAGATCCGTTCGCTTGATATTGACATACCCTATGGACTGGAGCTCACCGAATATGGCGAATGCCTGAGGTGGGCGCGGCTGGTTGACCAGCATTTGGAGCATGTATTGATACCTGCCAGCAACGCGCTCAACCAAGCTGAACGGGGATTACCGGGGGGCAGCTCCCAAAAATTCGAAGAGCTGAACGAACTTGAACAAAAAGTACGCGAGGCGCGCAAGAAACGCGATCAAGCGATGGATGCGCTGATCGATTGCAACACGAAATATTGCCGCAAGAAACCGATTGTCAGCGCACAATTTGAAGATGAGCCCAAGGGCAGCGGCCTAAATGGTGGTGACATTGGCGTGCCGCCTGCCTTCGACCCATTGCCGATTGAGCCTTTACCGTTTGTTCCCGCGCCGCTTGGGCTAACGCCGTTGCCGGAGCCACCAGTGTTTGATGCACCAACCGGACTTGGGGAGTTGCCAGAACTGCCGGGCAATCAAACTAATATCAATCCTTTGCCGCCCGTGCCACTTGTTGCAATTCCGCCGGGCAGCAGCCCCCCAGTTGGGCAACCGAAAGCTCCCGGACAATTGTCGCTTCAGGACCTGCTTGATCAGCGAAATCAAGCGATTGCTTCCGGCATAATGCGCGCGCCTGTGAGTGCCTGCGAATTTGAACCTGATGATGTTTGCCTAAAGCTTGGTGGCGAAGAAGCCGAGCAATGCAAAATAAAGGCCTCCATTTGGCGAGACGAATGCCGTGCTGTTCGCGACAGGGCCGGAGAGAAATCGTTGAACTATTGCTACGCTAGATGCGATATCCAGTCCACAGCAGCGCAAAATGCCAACTTTTTACAGCAACTTGTTCTGAGTGTCGTTCGCGCCAACGATCCGCAAAACTCAGAAATCCTTGCGGCACGAAGGGCGACAAATGAGAAAATGCTCAAGGACGCATCAACGGAACTGCAACAGCTTGAGGACAAGCTTGCAAACAACAAAATCTATATCTACACCAACACAGAGACGGGTGCGATCATTCAGCACAATGGTCCATTTTTTGAACCCAAACCACCATTGATCCACACCGGTGAAATGCCTGCGCCCTTGACTGAGGCCCAACTTGAACGGCGCACCATATTACATGACCGGATCACCGAATTGGCCAAAGAGGCGGTTGAGTTAACCACCGAACCTGCAGAGATCAGCGCATGGCGACCAAAAGCAATTGAGTTTTGGAGCGGCAATGAAAACTATTCACCTGTCGCTTGCAAGCCTGAACAAATCGCGCCGGAACTGGCAGCTTGTCGTGCATTTTGTGATGCGCAAATGCCGATATCAAAAGACGCGGGCGGCGGACCGGCACCGTTAGATTTTTGCAAACCGAACGGCGTTTTGGGATTATTGCTACAGCCCTTTTCACGCAAATGGATTTACCCTCCCGGACATGCGTGGCAAGCCCCAGGGTATGGCCGCTGAGCTACACCCTACAAGGCACAAGACATGTCCAGATTTGCGTCGCGGCAATTTCATCGTTGCCGACGGTTTTGGTATCTAAACGAATGCCGACATAGCCGCGCTCACCCTTGGAAGAGGCTTTTAGCGAAACGACCTCTGCATCCACATAAACCGCCTCGCCGGGGAAAACGGGCTTAGCGAATTTAAGCTCATCAATACGCATGCCGATCAAAGGATTGTTGCCAAACGGTTTCTCTAGCGCCATCAGGCGCATTGTTGCCGACAAGGTCTGCCAACCCGAGGCGATGATGGTGCCAAACGGCCCCTCTTTTGCACCCTCTTCGTCAATGTGGATGAACTGCGGATCATATTCAGATGCAAATTCGTGCACCTTTTCTGCCGTTAGTTCAAACGTCCCAGTTCTGATTTTTTCACCCAATTGCACATCTTCAAAAAAGCGGGTTTCGCTCATGTCTTCCTCATCTACTTGTTGGTTGATTTGATGCGAGAGACAACGTCTTCGCTGATGAAATCAACAATGGTTCTGATGCGCGTGAGATGCGCAAAATCCTCGGGCACGGTCAGCCATAGTTCGCGCTCCAACTCAATACTGCCATCAAGCACAGGCACCAAAGTGTCGTAGTTTTTCGCGATGTAATCTGGCAATATGCAAACCCCGGCCCCGGCCAATGCCATTTGCAATTGCACATGCAGACTTGTTGACGTCAGGTGGGCTTTTAGGCTTGGGTCAACGCTGGGGATATAGTCCAGCTCTTTGTCGAAAATCATGTCGGGCACATAGCCGATGCCCCTTAGTTTGGCGAGATGCTTCTTTTGTTTGATCGGCTGGTTGCGCGCCACATAGTTTCGCTCACCATAAATGTGCAACGGATAGGTCGCCAATTTTTTGATTTTTACCCGGCCAGTTTGCGGGCGCGTGCCGGTCAGCACCAAGTCAGCCTCGCGTTTGGACATGGAAAATGAGCGCGGTACCGCCAGCAATTGCACTTCAAGGCCCGGATGCAGACGACAAAGCTCAGCGGCGCTTTCAGCCAACAAAAACGAAGCGATGCCCACATGGGTTGCGATGCGCACCGTCCCTGTGAGGCTTGTTGATGCGCCAGCCACCTCATCAAACACCCGCATCGCGTCGCTTTCAAGCTGTTCGGCAAGGGGCAAAAGTTTGTAGCCTTGGTCCGCCAAACTGTATCCTTGCGGCGAGCGATGAAACAGCGGCACGCCCAAACTGTCTTCGAGCGCGGTGATCCGTCGCCCCACAGTTGCATGGTCCACACCCAAATAAGAACCTGCACGAGAAAGCGTGCCGTGACGGGCCACGGCGAGGAAAAATCGAAAATCATCCCAGTTGTTTCGCATAGGACAAATACTGCCAGATATGCTAGAATTAGACTAGTGCATTAATGCACAATGGTTTTGCCATATTGGTTGTTGATATTGCGTTTGCGCACAATATGATGCGCACCAAAGTTTTAATATGCACGCGATGTGGCATTTATGGGAGGCACCCGCAATGAACGAGATTACCCACTTCATCAATGGCGAACATGTCAAAGGCACTTCGGGCCGATTTGCAGATGTTTTCAACCCAGCAACAGGCAAGGTGCAAGCCAAAGTGCCGCTCGCCAACAAAGCTGAATTGGACGCGGCAATTGCCAACGCAAAAGAAGCGCAAATTGGTTGGGCGAAAGTCAACCCACAAAAGCGTGGCCGGGTGATGATGAAGTTCGTTGACCTTTTGCACCGCGATATGGACAAACTTGCAGAGGCATTGTCGCGTGAACACGGTAAAACCATCCCTGATGCCAAAGGCGATGTAATCCGTGGATTAGAAGTCGCAGAATTCGCAATCGGTGCGCCGCATTTCCTTAAAGGCGAATATAGCGCCGCAGCTTCAACCGGCATTGACATCTATTCTATGCGCCAACCTTTGGGCGTTGTGGCAGGTATCACCCCGTTTAACTTCCCAGCGATGATCCCGATGTGGAAATTTTGCCCCGCGATTGCTGCAGGCAACACATTTATCCTTAAGCCTTCGGAGCGCGATCCAAGTGTGCCGAATATGCTTGCAGAATTGATGCTTGAAGCTGGTGCGCCAAAAGGCGTGTTAAATGTGGTGCATGGCGACAAAGAAGCCGTGGACGGCATTCTGGACCATGACGACATTCAGGCGATTGGCTTTGTGGGCTCTACCCCTATTGCTGAATATATCTATTCACGCGGCACAGCGAACGGCAAACGCGTTCAGTGCTTTGGCGGCGCGAAAAACCACATGATCATCATGCCGGATGCGGACATGAACCAAGTGGTCGACGCTTTGGTTGGCGCAGGTTATGGCGCGGCGGGCGAACGCTGCATGGCAATTTCTGTGGCTGTTCCCGTGGGCAAAGAAACCGGCGACAAATTGGTCGCAGCACTCAAGGAGCGTGTAGAAGCATTGCGCGTTGGACCATACACTGACGGTGATGAGGCAGACTTTGGCCCATTGGTGACCAAAGAAGCGCAGGCGAAGGTTAAAGGCCTTGTTGATCAGGGTGTAAAAGAAGGCGCGAGCCTTGTTGTTGATGGTCGAGACTTTGTCGCCAAGGGGCACGAAGATGGCTTTTTTGTCGGCCCCTGCTTGTTCGACAATGTGACCGAAGATATGGAAATCTACAAACAAGAGATCTTTGGGCCGGTTTTGTGTGTAGCGCGGGTTGATAACTATGAAGCTGGTTTGAAGCTGGCGATGGACCATGAATATGGTAACGGCGTTGCAATTTTCACCCGTGACGGCGACACGGCACGCGACTTTGCGTTCCGCATCAATGTGGGCATGGTTGGGGTAAACGTGCCGATCCCCGTGCCGTTGGCCTATTACACATTTGGCGGCTGGAAACGGTCAGGCTTTGGTGATTTGAACCAACACGGACCAGATGCGTTCCGGTTCTACACAAAAACCAAAACCGTCACCTCGCGTTGGCCTTCTGGCACCAAAGAAGGCGCAAGTTTTTCCATTCCGACTATGGAGTAATCCAACATGGATTTTGCGTTAAGCGAAGAGCAGTCGGCCATTTTTGAAATGGCGCGTGAGTTTTCAATGGAAAACATTGCACCCCATGCGGTGGAATGGGATCAGGCCAAGCACTTTCCGCTTGATGTGATCAAAAAAACTGCCGAGCTGGGCATGGCAGGGATTTATACACGCGACGATATTGGTGGGTCAGATTTGACCCGGCTTGATGCGGCGTTGATATTTGAAGCCCTGTCGCATGGTTGCCCTGCCACGGCGTCGTTTCTGTCCATTCACAATATGTGCTCTTGGATGATCGACACATTCGGGTCTGAGGATATGCGTCAGAAATGGGGTCCAAAACTGACCAGCATGGAAACCGTGGCCAGCTATTGTTTGACGGAACCCGGTTCTGGTTCCGACGCAGCTTCGTTGAAAACTACTGCAAAGCGCGATGGTGATAATTACGTTCTAAAAGGCACAAAGAGCTTTATTTCTGGCGGTGGCGTGTCTGACCTATATATTGTTATGGCCCGCACGGGTGAACCTGGTCCAAAGGGCATTTCTGCGTTCCTTATGGAAAAAGGAACGCCCGGTCTTTCTTACGGGGCGAACGAAAAGAAAATGGGCTGGAACGTTCAGCCAACCACCGAAGTGGTGATGGACGATGTGGTGATCCCGGCAGAAAACCTGCTCGGCCAAGAAGGCGACGGGTTTAAATATGCCATGAAGGGTCTTGATGGCGGGCGATTGAACATTGCTGCCAGTGCTTTGGGTGCCGCCCAAGCTGCGCTTGATAAAACGCTTTCCTATATGTCAGAGCGCCAAGCGTTCGGTAAATCAATCAATCAGTTCCAAGCTTTGCAGTTCCGTTTGGCCGATATGGAAATTGAATTACAGGCGGCACGGGTATTCCTGTACAAAGCGGCATGGACCTACGATCAGGGATCGCCCGACGCCACCAAATACTGCGCCATGGCTAAACGTTTTGTCACCGATACGGCGTTCGACGTAGCCAACCAAGCGCTACAATTGCACGGCGGTTACGGCTATTTAGCTGATTACGGCATTGAGAAAATCGTGCGTGATTTGCGGGTGCACCAAATCCTTGAAGGCACAAATGAAATTATGCGTTTGATCGTTTCCCGCCAAATGTTGAGTGATAATTGATGGATGATTTGATTGTTCAAATTCAGGGCGATGTTGGGGTATTGACCCTCAATCGTCCCAAAGCCCTGAACGCACTTAGCCAATCCATGATTGACGGCATTGCCGACGCACTTGCCAGTTGGGCAAAGAATGATGCAGTACGGTGCATTCTGATTGAAGGCGCGGGTGAACGGGCCTTTTGCGCCGGTGGTGATATTCAGGTGATATATGAAACTGGGCCTCAAGACCCAATCGGATCGCTAGAGTTTTGGCGTGACGAGTATCAACTAAACGCGATGATCGCGAACTACAAAAATCCCTATATCGCTTTGATGCATGGGTTCACGATGGGCGGCGGTGTTGGCGTTTCTGCACACGGCTCGCACCGGATTGTGACCGACGGCTCAGTGATTTCCATGCCCGAAGTCGGCATTGGGTTTATGCCCGATGTTGGCGGCACATGGCTACTACACAATGCGCCCAAGGGCGTTGGTGCTTATTACGGGATTTCGGGCGCAAGGATGGGGCCAGACGATGCGATCTTTATGGGATTTGCGGACGCCTATGTGCCGAACGGCAAGTTCGCCACCATCAAAACCCGGTTGATTGCGGGTGAAGATATTGATGCGATTTTGGCGGATGTCAGCGAAACGCCAAATGAAGGCGACGCGCGCTGGCACCAAAATGACATTGCCCGCTGGTTCGATGCTGATAATTTTGATCAGGTGATGGCCAATGTCGAAGCGGACAAAAGTGAATTTGCGCAAGGCGCATTGAAGCTATTGAAACGGCAATGCCCGTTGAGCGTGAAATCAACATTCCATGCGTTGCGCGAAGTTGAAAGTTACACATCGGTCGAGCAAAGTCTGCAACTCGAGTTCCGGTTCTGCGCGGCTAGCCTAAAAGGCAAAAACTTTTATGAAGGCATCCGTGCTGCCGTAATCGACAAGGATCGCAACCCGAAATGGGAACCGGCGACTTTGGCTGAGGTGAGCGACCAGATGATAAACAATATGTTTGCCCCGTTGGGCGACAAAGAATTGGTTTTTTGAACCAGCAAAATTGGGAGTGGGAACATGAACGTCGCATTTATTGGACTGGGCAATATGGGCGGGCCGATGGCCGTCAATTTGGTGAAACAGGGCCATGATGTTTTAGGCTTTGATTTGATGGCAGAGAATGCCAACAAAGCCAAAGCAGCTGGGGTCAGCTTGGCAACAAGCGCTGAAGAAGCTGTGGCCAATGCAGATGCGATTGTAACCATGTTGCCGAACGGCAAAATCGTGCTTTCAGTATTTGACCAACTTCTAAACCATGCGCCCAAAGGTGCGGTCTTTGTCGATTGTTCGACCATTGATGTGGCCAGTGCGCGTGAAGCACACAAAAAGGCACAAGACGCGGGTATGCTCAGCCTAGACGCCCCCGTTTCTGGCGGTGTTGGTGGTGCGGCAGGTGGCACGTTGACTTTCATGGTTGGTGGTAGTGACGCTGCTTTTGAAAAGGCCAAGTCGCTGTTTGACATTATGGGCCAAAAGGCCGTGCACTGCGGAGCAGATGGTGCAGGACAATCTGCCAAAATTTGCAACAATATGCTGTTGGGCATTTCAATGATTGGCACCGCCGAAGCGTTTAATCTGGCTGACTCGCTCGGTCTTGATAAATCGGCATTGTTTGATGTTGTTTCCACATCAAGTGGCTCGTGCTGGTCGGTCAACACCTATTGCCCCGTACCCGGCGTTGGCCCCAAAAGCCCAGCTGACAATGGCTATTTGCCCGGATTTGATGCAGCACTGATGCTCAAAGATTTGAAACTATCCCAAGATGCTGCTGAACATTCAGGTGCGGTTACCCCCCTTGGCGAACACGCCACAAAGTTGTATGACGCTTTTGTCGAGAAGAATGGCGTGGGGCACGACTTTTCTGGCATCATAAATGAACTCAAAGAGCAAAAGCGCTCTTAAGACACAATAAAGTGCCCAAACTAAAAGGCCATTCACTATGACAGATACCATTTTGGTCGAAAAAATCGACCGAGTTGTACATATCACCCTAAACCGCCCCGAAGCGCTAAATGCGCTCAATCTTGCTGTCATGAACGACGTGACCGAAACACTTGAGCAATATGATACTGACCCAGAGGTTGGTTGCTTTGTGATTTCAGGTTCTCCAAAGGCCTTTGCTGCTGGCGCTGACATCAAAGAAATGCAATCCCAATCCTATACCGACATGGCCAAAGCCAATTGGTTTGCTGGTTGGGACAAGCTTACACGCACCCGCACTCCAGTTCTTGCGGCCGTCAACGGTTATGCACTTGGTGGCGGCTGTGAACTCGCCATGATGTGCGACGTAGTTTACGCTGGCGACCGCGCGAAATTTGGACAACCAGAAATCAAGCTTGGCGTCATTCCCGGCATGGGCGGCTCGCAACGCTTGACGAAATTGGTCGGCAAATCCAAAGCCATGGATATGATTTTGACCGGCCGGATGATGGACGCTGAAGAAGCAGAGCGTTCTGGTTTGGCGGCGCGGATCTTCCCAGCAGACGAGTTGGTGGAACAGGTTTTAAAGATCGCCGCTGAAATTGCAGGCTTTGGCAAACTGTCGACACAAACCGCGAAAGAAGCGGTGAACCAAGCTGAAGAGCTCAGTGTTAGTCAAGGCGTATTGTTTGAACGGCGCACCTTTCATGCATTATTTGCAACCGCAGATCAAAAAGAGGGCATGGCGGCATTTGCTGACAAACGTGACCCTGACTTTAAAGGCGAATAGGACTTTTATTCATGCAGATTAATTCTGATTTGACGGCTGTCATTACGGGTGGCGCATCTGGTTTGGGCGAAGGTGTTGCGCGGCATTTGGCGGCCAAGGGCGTAAAAGTTGGCCTGTTCGACCTCAACGAAGAACGCGGCGAAGCGATTGCCAAGGAACTTGGCGGCACCTTTGCACGCGTTGATGTTTCGGATGCGGCAAGTGTTGCTGCAGGCTTTGAAAAGGTGCGCGCTGCAAACGGCCAAGAACGTGTTGTTGTGAACTGCGCGGGCATTGCGCCGGGCGCAAAAACAATTGACCGTGAGGGCAACCCACATGACCCAAACCTGTTCGCCAAAACCATTGGCGTCAATCTGATCGGCACGTTCCACTGCGCGTCTATGGGCGCGGCGGGCATGGCCAAACTGGATACAATTAGCGACGACCTTGAGCGCGGTGTGATCATCAACACAGCTTCAGTTGCAGCCTATGAAGGGCAAGTCGGACAAATCGCTTATTCCGCTTCAAAAGGCGGCGTAGTTGGCATGATGTTACCGATGGCACGCGATTTGAGCCGCGATGGCATTCGCGTGGTCACGATTGCGCCGGGCATTTTTATGACACCAATGATGGCTGGTTTTAGCGAAGAAGTGCAAGAATCACTGGCGGCGAACACCCCGTTCCCCAAACGGTTGGGCACACCGGCTGATTATGCATCGCTCGCAGAAGAAATCATTCGAAATTCAATGATCAATGGTGAAACCATTCGGATTGACGGCGCTGTGCGCTTACAACCGCGATAGGAGAGACAAATGAGCAATGATCCAATTGTAATTGTTGGTGCAGCCCGCACCCCAATGGGTGGTTTTCAAGGCGAACTTGGCGCGGTTGCTGCGCCAGCCCTTGGCGCAACGGCCATTAAAGCCGCACTCGAACGCGCTGGCATTGATGGTGCCGATGTTTCAGAAGTGTTGATGGGTAATGTTTTGTCCGCTGGTGTTGGTCAAGCTCCTGCCCGTCAAGCAACCTTGGGTGCAGGTTTGCCCCTAAGCACACCTTCAACCACCATTTCAAAGGTGTGTGGTTCTGGCATGAAAGCTGTGATGATGGCGCATGACCAACTTAAAGCTGGCAATGGCGACATTCTTGTGGCTGGCGGCATGGAAAGTATGACCAACGCGCCATACATTTTGCCAAAAATGCGCGGCGGTGCCCGCATGGGCCACGCCGAAGTCATCGACCATATGTTCTTTGATGGTTTGCAGAACGCCTATGATGGCCACGAGCTGATGGGCAATTTTGCAGAAAATTGTGCGGGCAAATATGCGTTTACACGCGAGGCACAAGACGAGTTCGCTTTAAGCTCGCTAGCCAAAGCACTTGCTGCACAAAAGTCTGGGGCATTTGAAGCCGAGATTGCACCCGTAACCGTTGCATCGCGCAAAGGCGAAATTGTTGTGTCAGAAGATGAGCAACCAAAAAATGCGCTGCCAGAAAAAATACCAACATTGCGACCCGCTTTTGCCAAAGACGGCACGGTAACCGCAGCCAATGCTTCTTCGATCTCAGATGGTGCGGCCGCATTGGTGTTGATGCGCGAAAGCGACGCGAAGGCGAAGGGCTTGAAAATCCGGGCTCGTATTGTTGGGCATCAAAGCCATGCGCATGAGCCGGGTTGGTTCACCACTGCGCCAGTCCCCGCCATGCAAAAATTGGTCGACAAGATCGGTTGGAGCGTTGCAGACGTGGACCTGTGGGAAATTAATGAGGCCTTTGCCGTGGTGACCATGGCGGCGCAAAAGGACCTGAACATTGATCAAGACAAAATCAACATTAATGGCGGCGCTTGTGCGCTTGGGCACCCAATTGGTGCATCTGGTGCACGGATTTTGGTGACCCTGTTGCATGCGCTTGAGCACACCTCTAAAACACGGGGTGTTGCCTCACTTTGTATCGGTGGCGGAGAAGCCACAGCCATGGCGATTGAAATCGCTTAACGCATTCCATTAGGAGTTTATTGGAACATGAAAATTCTCGTTCCCGTTAAACGGGTAGTTGATTACAACGTCAAAATCCGGGTGAAAGCCGATGGTTCTGGCGTTGACTTGAACAATGTCAAAATGAGCATGAACCCGTTCGACGAAATCGCAGTTGAAGAAGCGCTAAAGCTTAGAGAAGCTGGCAAGGCAGACGAAGTGATTGTGGTCTCTATCGGCCCAGACAAAGCGCAAGAAACCTTGCGTACTGGTTTGGCCATGGGTGCTGATCGTGCGATCCTTGTGCAGGTTGAAGGGACAGTTGAGCCGCTTGACGTTGCCAAAATCCTTAAAGGTGTCGTGGAAGCTGAAAGCGCACAATTGGTAATTTTGGGCAAGCAAGCGATTGACGATGATGCGAACCAAACCGGCCAAATGTTGGCTGCTTTGCTTGGCTGGGGCCAAGGCACCTTCGCCTTTAAAGTTGACGTTTCCGACAGTTCTGTTGATGTGACCCGCGAAGTGGATGGCGGTTTGCAAACCGTCAAACTCAACTTACCAGCGATCATCACAACCGATTTGCGCCTCAACCAACCACGCTATGCGTCTTTGCCCAACATTATGAAGGCCAAGAAAAAGCCATTAGATGTGAAAACACCGGGTGATTTTGGTGTTGAAGTGAAGAACCGTTTGACCATTCTTGAAACAACAGAACCAGCGGCACGCAAAGCGGGCATTAAAGTTGGCTCAGTTGCCGAACTTGTCGACAAATTGAAAAACGAAGCGGGAGCGATCTAATGGCTACACTTCTTCTTGCAGAACATGACAATCAGAATTTGAACGACGCAACTTTGCGAGCGGCAAATGCTGCTGCGCAATTGGGCGCTGAGGTTCATGTGCTGGTGGCGGGCGCAGGTTGCGCGGCCGTTGGTGATGCTGCCGCGAAAATTTCAGGCGTTGCAAAAGTCATCGTTGCTGACGATGCAGCTTTTGCTAACCATTTGGCGGAGCCTGTTGCCGATTTGATCGTTTCAATGGCTGATGGCTATGACGCTTTTGTGGCCCCGGCTACGTCCAACGGCAAAAACACAATGCCACGCGTTGCCGCCTTGCTGGACGTGATGCAAATTTCTGAAGTGACGCAAGTTGTTTCAGCGGACACATTTGTGCGCCCGATTTATGCAGGCAACGCTTTCCAAAAAGTGCAGACCTCGGACGCGAAAAAAGTGCTAACTGTTCGCACGACAACGTTTGAAGCAGCATTGCTTGATGGGTCCGCAAATGTTGAAGCACATGGCGCATCTGTCGCAAATGCTGTATCGAGTTTTGTTGGCGCGCAATTAGCTAGCGGCGATAGAGTTGATTTGGCGTCAGCCAAAATCGTTATTTCTGGCGGCCGCGCGTTAGGCTCCAAAGAAAAGTTCAACGAGCTGCTTGAGCCTTTGGCTGACAAGCTGGGCGCTGCGCTTGGTGCATCTCGTGCGGCAGTTGATGCCGGCTTTGCGCCAAACGATTGGCAAGTCGGGCAAACCGGCAAAGTGGTTGCACCTGATCTGTACATCGCAATTGGCATTTCAGGCGCGATCCAGCATTTGGCGGGCATGAAAGATAGTACGATCATCGTTGCCATTAACACAGATGAAGACGCGCCGATCTTCTCCATCGCTGATTACGGTTTGGTTGCTGACCTGTTTGAAGCTGTGCCTGAACTTACAGCCTCTATCTAAGAACAAAAGGGTCGCGATATGTCAGAGATGCCAAAGCTTAAAGATGCGCTGTTGGATATCACTGACAAGGTCGCGACCCTTACTTTTAACCGGGATGATGTGCGCAACGCGCTGACCGGCACCAACCTTATTGATGACATTATCGACACGCTCGATTGGGTCGAACATACATCGAATGCTCATGTGCTGGTGATTACCGGCGCGGGCAAGGGCTTTTCGTCGGGCGGCAACGTCAAAGACATGCATGAGCGCACAGGTATGTTTTCAGGCAATGTCGAGGACATTGCGGCGGCCTACAAAGCCACCATCCAGCGCATTCCCTTGAAGATGTCTCAGATCAGTTTTCCGGTGATCGCAGCGATCAATGGCGCAGCGGTTGGCGCGGGATTTGACCTTACCGCCATGTGCGATATTCGCATCGCCTCAACATACGCCAAATTTGGCGAGAACTTTGTCAATATCGGCCTGATCCCTGGCGATGGCGGCGCATATTTCCTTCAGCGGATAGTTGGCTATCAACGAGCATCAGAGCTGACGTTTACGGGTCGTCTGTTTGAAGCGGATGAAGCTAAAGAGATCGGCTATGTGCTTGATGTGGTGGAGCCTGAAGAATTACTTGTTCGCGCTGCCGAATTGGCCGCTCAGATCGCTTCAAAACCAGCTTATCAAGTGCGCCAATCCAAACTGCTGATGCGCAAAGCGCAGGTGATGAACCTGCCCGACTTCTTGGATCTGTCGGCATTGGTGCAAGGCACTTGTCATCATACTGAGGATCACAAAGAAGCAGTGGCGGCGTTCGTTGAAAAACGTTCGCCGAACTTCAACTAACTACTTCACCCAATCCGGTTTGCGCTTTTCAAAAAAAGCAGCGATACCTTCGTGCGCTTCTGGATCTTCCCAGCAGTCGGCTAGTTGATTGACCGTAAAGTCTATAGTCGCTTCGTCAATGACGGGGCCAAGTGATCGGGCAAGCCTTTTGGCTCTTGCTACAGCGCCAGGAGCAGTTTGCAAGTACGGCAGAATTTCGGTCTCGACAGCGGCGTCGAGCTCGCTCTGCTCCACAATTTTGGCGACAAGATTTAGCGCCTTGGCTTCTTGGGCATCGAAAAGACGCGCGGACATAAACACGCGCCGGGCTTTATCCTCCCCCATACGGGCCAGCACATAGGGGCTGATGGTCGCGGGGATCAGGCCCAGTTTGGTTTCGGTCAGGCCAAATTTTGCGCCCATAACCGCCACAACTACATCGCACACCGACATCATGCCAATACCGCCGCCAAAGGCGTTGCCTTGCACTTTGCCGATCAGTGGTTTTTCCAGCGTATTGAGCGCAAACAGCATGCTGGCCAAACGTTTGGCTTCCGCTATGCGCACCTCGCGCGTCGCATCAAACTGCTCACGCATCCAGGCTAAGTCACCGCCGGCACAAAAGCTTTTGCCGCTTGCTGCCAACACCACGGCGCGGATTGATTTGTCGTTGTTTATGCTTTCAGCCGCAGATTTGATCTGATCGCACATGTCCGCGTTGAGCGCATTATGCTTGTCGGCACGATCAAGCGTGAGGGTGGCGATGCCGCGTTCGTCGGTTGTGAGCATAATATATTGATAGGCCATATCTATCCTTTCAGCCCGGTCGCAAAGGCACTTGCAATGCTTAGCTTTTGCGCATCAATGCCTGTGTGAAAGCCTTTGCTGTACAGCAATTGAACCACCGCTTCTGTCGCCACATTACCTTTTGCGCCCGGCGCATAGGGGCAACCACCCAATCCGCCGACGGCGGCATCAAAGGTGCGCAGACCTTTGTCGAGGCAGACGACTATATTGTCCAGCGCCCGGCCATGTGTATCATGAAAATGACCAGCCAGTTTTTCAGCCGGAACAAACGCCAAAACAGCATCCAACATAAGCTTAGTTGTTTCGGGCGTCGCTGCGCCTATAGTGTCGCCAAGGCTGATTTCATAGCAACCTATACCAAGCAATTGTTTTGCAACCATCGCCACAGATTCTGGTGGAGTTGGACCATCATAAGGACAATCGGTGACGCAGGAAACATAGCCGCGCACGGGAACATTTTCAGCCTTCGCTGCTGCCAAAACGGGTTTGAAGCGCTCAATGCTTTGAGCGATGGAGCAATTGATGTTCTTTTGGCTAAAGCCCTCTGACGCTGAGGCGAAGATCGCAACTTCATCGGCTTTTGCCGCCCGCGCGCTTTCATACCCCAGTAGGTTTGGCGTCAGCGCTGCATAAGAAATGCCGTCTTTGCGGGCAATGCCTGCCAGCACCTCAGCAGCATCCGCCATTTGCGGTACCCATTTTGGCGAAACAAAACTGGTGACTTCGATCTTCTTAAACCCGCAGTCTGACAGCAAATCTACAAGCTTGATCTTGTCGCTTGTTGCGATTTGTTGCTTCTCGTTTTGCAGCCCATCGCGCGGACCCATTTCAAAAATTGTGACGTGATCAGTCATCTAGCGGCTCCAATTGGATCAACAATCCGCCATCTTCCACCTGATCTCCAAGGCTGACGAACACCGCTTCAATCACCCCATCACGCGGGGCCAACAAAGCGTGTTCCATTTTCATCGCTTCGACCACGACTAATTTGTCACCTTCTAAAACTTCATCGCCGACTTGTGCATTCAACGCCACAACGGCGCCCGGCATGGGCGACAGCACTGCATCGCCTGATAGAGCACCCTCGCCTGCGAGCTCCAGTTTCACCCGATCAAACGTGAACGTATCTGTGCCCGTGAAAATGGAAATGAAATCTTGATTGGCAAAGAACCCGAGTTGATGGCGCTGCCCGTTTACGGCCAACGAAATACTGTTTTCATCCGCCGCCAGCAGCTCAACGTTCAAATCACTGTCATCATCTGAAATGTTGAAGTGTTTGCCATTGCCCAGCACCACATCATAGCTCAGTCGTTCACCCTCGTGATCAAATTCAATGCTGTCCGTCTCGCCAGACCATGTGCGCCAACCTGCAAGTTGATCCCACGGCTCCGCCGAAACTGGGGTACGAGCAAGGCCCAACCCGATAAGCGCCGCCGCTGAAATTGCCGCTTCTGTGGGTTTTGGTGTGATGGTTAGCGCGTCGAGATCGCGCTCAATCAGGCCCGTATCGACCTCGCCATTGCCGAACCCTTCATGGGCACAAAGTGCCGCCAGAAACGCTCGGTTGGTGACCGATCCCGCAATTTCAGACTTGCCTAGCGCCGATGCCAATCCGTTCAACGCTTCTTTGCGGTTTGCGCCATGTACTGTAATTTTGGCAATCATCGGATCATAAAATGGCGAAATCACATCGCCCGTCACCACACCCGAATCGATGCGCGCGCTATCTGCCGGCAGATTCAAATGCGCAAGGGTTCCCGTTGCGGGCAAGAAGCCCTTTGGTACGTCTTCTGCATATAGCCGAGCCTCAAATGCCCAGCCATTTATCGACAATTCATCTTGGGTTTTGGGCAATGTTTCACCGCTTGCGACCCGCAATTGCCACGCGACCAAATCTTGTCCGGTGATCATTTCGGTGACCGGGTGTTCAACCTGCAACCGGGTATTCATTTCCATGAAATAGAAACCGTTCGAGTTGAGCCCGTTGGAAGCATCGACGATAAATTCAATCGTGCCCGCACCGGAATAATTGATGGCTTTTGCAGCGGTTACCGCCGCGTCACCCATGGCCTTGCGCATCTCTTGGGTCATGCCCGGCGCAGGGGCTTCTTCGATTACTTTTTGATGGCGGCGCTGCAACGAGCAATCGCGTTCAAACAGGTGCACTGCATTGCCATGATCGTCGCCAAACACTTGAATTTCGATATGGCGTGGGGTGGAGATGTATTTTTCAATCAGCACCCGCCTATCGCCAAAGCTTGATTGCCCCTCGCGCGATGCGCTTTCCAATGACGATTTAAACTCTGCCGGATCATCAACACGGCGCATGCCTTTGCCACCGCCACCAGCGCGGGCTTTGATCAAAACCGGATAACCAATTTTGTCGGCTTCAATGGCCAAAAAGTCAGGGTCTTGCTCGTTCCCATGATAGCCGGGCACCACGGGCACATTGGCTTTTTCCATCAACGCTTTTGCGGCGTCTTTAAGACCCATGGCCCGGATTGCATCGGCCGATGGGCCAATGAAACGCACGCCAGCTTGATCAAGCGCATCCACAAAATCAGGGTTTTCCGACAAAAAGCCATAGCCCGGATGCACGGCTTCAGCGCCAGAAAGTTGGATTGCTTCAAGGATCTTATCAACCCGCAAATAACTTTCCGCCACAGGTGCAGGGCCGAGCCGATAGGCTCCGTCGGCCATTTTCACATGCTGCGCATTCGCATCCGCATCAGAATATACCGCGACACATTTAACGCCCATGGCTTGCGCTGTGCGCATCACCCGGCAAGCAATTTCACCACGGTTGGCAATGAGAATTTTTTTAAACATCTCGTATCCCCTTACATTCTGAAGACGCCGAATTGCGTATCGGCAATCGGGGCGTTCAGGCTTGCGGAAAGTGAAAGGGCCAACTGGTCGCGGGTGCGGGCCGGGTGAATGATGCCATCGTCCCAAAGGCGGGCAGAAGCATAAAGTGGGTGCGATTGGCTTTCGAATTGGTCAATGATGGGTTGCTTGAACGCAGCCTCTTCATCCGCTGACCAATCTTCGCCATTGCGCTCATAGCCGTCGCGTTTGACAGTGGCGAGCACGCCCGCGGCCTGTTCGCCGCCCATTACCGAGATGCGCGAGTTTGGCCAAGTCCACAAGAAACGTGGGCCATATGCCCGGCCACACATGCCATAATTGCCCGCGCCGAATGAGCCGCCGACCAACACGGTGATTTTTGGCACGGAGGTGGTGGCGACAGCGGTTACGAGCTTTGCACCATGTTTGGCAATGCCTTCGTTTTCGTATTTTCGGCCAACCATAAATCCGGTGATATTTTGCAAGAACACCAGCGGAATTTTGCGCTGTGAGCACAGTTCGACAAAATGGGCACCTTTGAGCGCGCTCTCAGAAAACAGCACGCCGTTATTGGCGATGATGCCCACAGGCATGCCGTGAATGTGGGCAAAGCCGCAAATCAAGGTTATGCCGTAACGCGATTTAAACTCTTCAAACCGCGAGCCATCAACCGTGCGGGCGATGACTTCGCGAATATCATAAGGAGTTTTCAGATCACCCGGCACCACGCCGATGATCTCATTGGGATCATAAAGCGGCGCTTCAACTGATTGCATCAGCAACTGGTTTGGTTTTTGGCGGTTCAGATGCGCCACGGCTTTGCGCGCCAACTCAAGCGCATGTTGATCGTTTTCGGCCAAGTGATCGGCCACACCAGACAGACGTGTGTGCACATCGCCACCGCCTAAGTCTTCGGCCGCGACAATCTCGCCGGTTGCCGATTTTACAAGCGGTGGGCCAGCCAAAAAGATTGTGCCTTGTTCTTTTACGATGATGGTTTCGTCCGACATGGCGGGCACATATGCGCCACCCGCGGTGCACGATCCCATCACTACCGCAATTTGCGGGATACCGCGCGCAGACATGGTGGCTTGATTATAGAATATCCGGCCAAAATGCTCTTTATCGGCGAACACTTCATCTTGGTTTGGCAAGTTTGCCCCACCAGAATCCACCAAATAGACACAGGGCAAATTATTCTCTAAGGCAACTTCTTGTGCCCGAAGATGTTTTTTGACGGTCATTGGATAGTAGGTGCCACCTTTCACAGTGGCGTCGTTGCAAACAACCATCACCTCTTGCCCCGCAACTCGGCCGATGCCGGTGATCAGCCCGGCGCCGGGCGCTGCGCCATCATAAAGGCCGTGTGCCGCTGTCGCGCCAAGTTCCATGAAAGGGGAGCCCGGGTCTAGCAATTTTGTGACCCGATCTCGCGGCAATAATTTACCGCGTGACAGGTGGCGCTCGCGAGAACGCTCACCACCGCCCAACCGCGCCATTTCCGTAGCGGCGGCAATGTCGGCCATTTGGCTTTCCAACGCCTGTTTGTTGGCGATGAATTGCTCAGACTTGGTCGAGATTTGCGACTTAATAACCGACATGGCGGCGCTCCCTATATTTCGACTATTTGGTTTCGCTGAACATTTCACGACCGATCAGCATCCGGCGAATTTCGCTGGTGCCGGCACCGATTTCGTAAAGCTTCGCGTCGCGCAACAGGCGGCCCGTTGGATATTCGTTGATGTAGCCATTACCGCCGAGCAATTGAATGCCGTCAAGCGCGATCTGTGTGGCTTTTTCTGCGGAGTACAAAATGCAACCTGCTGCGTCTTTGCGGGTGGTTTCACCCCGGTCACAGGCTTGGGCCACGGCATACACATAAGCGCGAGATGCATTCATGGTTGAATAGATATCTGCCAGTTTGCCCTGCACCAATTGGAACTCACCAATGGCTTGGCCAAACTGTTTGCGCTCATGTACGTAGGGCACAACCACATCAAGTACTGCATGCATAATGCCGACCGGACCTGCGGCGAGCACCACGCGCTCATAGTCCAGACCAGACATCAAAACCCGCACGCCTTTGCCCACTTCGCCGAGCACGTTTTCTTCTGGCACGAAACATTTATCAAATACCAACTCGCATGTGTTGGAGCCGCGCATCCCGAGCTTGTCGAGTTTTTGCGCGGTTGAAAAACCATCAAAGTCTTTTTGCACGATGAAAGCCGTCATGCCTTTGGAGCCAGCAGCAGGATCGGTTTTGGCGTAAACAACCAGCGTATCCGCATCCGGGCCATTGGTGATCCACATTTTGTTGCCGGTCAAAAGAAAACCACCCTGCGCGGCTTCGGCTTTGAGTTGCATCGAAACGACGTCTGAACCTGCGCCCGGCTCTGACATCGCCAATGCGCCAACATGCTCGCCTGAAATGAGTTTTGGCAGATATTTCTCGCGCTGTTCCGGTGTTCCGTTGCGGAAAATTTGGTTCACGCATAAGTTAGAGTGCGCACCATAGGACAAGCCAACAGAAGCTGACGCACGGCTGAGCTCTTCCACCACAATACAGTGCGCCAAATAGCCCATATTTGCGCCGCCATATTCCTCAGAAACCGTAACGCCCAACAGGCCGAGATCGCCAAATTCTTTCCAAAGTTCATTTGGGAACTGGTTGGTTTCGTCGATCTGTGCAGCCATTGGGGCAATGCGGTCCTGTGCGAAACGGTGCACCATATCGCGCAAGGCTTCGAGATCTTCGCCAAGGGCAAAATTCATTCCTGTGGTGAACATTTAAATTTCCTCCGATATTTGCGCACCAACGCTTTGGCACACAAGTTGTGTGTAAATTGCTTCAATCTTGGATTGGCTGAGACGCCCCTTGGCCCGGTACCAAGTGGTCACCCCGGTCAGTTGCGCGAGGATAGCCATGGCGGCTACATGCACATCAGCGATATTAAATTGGTGATCATCAGATCCGCGCTGCAAAATGTCCTTCAGCGCAAATTCATATTGACGGCGCAACTTTTCGACCGCTGCGAAATTCTCAGGCTCAAGGTTGCGCAATTCCATATAGGAAATGAAAACATGGTCGGGGCGCTGCACGTGATAGCGGATGTGGAACAAAACAAATGCTTTAAGCGCATCAAGCGGAGTTTGACCTATCGGGCGTTCGTGTTCCCATGCGGCCAACAGCGCTTGCATATGCTCAACCATTAACCGGGCCAGCAAATCCTGTTTATTGGGGCTGTAATTGTAAAGCGCGCCAGCTTGCACACCAACTTCGCGGGCAATTTCGCGCATGGATACGGCTGCATAGCCCTTTTGTGCAAACAACTTTAGGGCAACGTCGTCAATACGTTTGGACGTTTCTTCGCCGTTTGAGCCGGTCGTACGTGCCATATGTTCGCTTCCGGCCTCCCCTCCTTTTCGTCACCTCAGGTGATACGAATTAAATGAACGTTCGTTTATTTACCACAATTGGACAGCTGACACAATAGGTTTGGATGCGGTGGGGTAAACTGAAAGCTAAAATCAAAAAACCCGCGCCGACAGTTGTCAGCGCGGGTTTGTAACACTTGAATAACAGCAAAGATTATTCGTTGCTTGATTCAATATCTACATATTCAAGAATCTTGGTCGGGTCAGCTTGAAGCGCCAAGATTTGGGGCATGCCAACACCTGTTTCAGTCTTGGAAGTAAGCGAGATACCAACGTAAGATGCATCGCCAGAAATGAAGCTTGAAATAGCACCACCCAAGTCAACCGCTTGATCAACGCCGCCAAGCAAGCCAACAATCATGCCGTTTGCCATGGCGGAGATTTGTGTTTGGAACGCGTCTACAGGTGCACCCTGTTCTGCAGCAGCCTGCGCCAAAGCAATATCCAAGAACCCTTCATTTTCCAGTTGAATGTCGAGTTCGTTTACGCCAAGTCCCATCGCAGCAATCATCGCCATTTGCGGATCAGACGCAAATAGACCCTCCGTTGCGCCAACAAAGTAACCAGAGACGTCGACGGTGCCCAGTTTTTCGCCAGTGAACATTAGCCGCGTCAGTTCAATTGCTTGAGCGGCCTCATCCCAGCTAAGAGACAATTCGTACCCAACATTTAGACGCTCGATGCCCAAGGCACGTAGTTTCTTGAGGCCATCGTCGGAAGGGTTTTCTGGCAAGTCTGCCTGCACGCCGGTTGTTGATAGCGAAATGTCTGAAGGAATGCCGTTTACATAGTCAGCAAGGCTTACATCAAAATCCTCAACTTCAACAATAACCCGCTCGCCGCCTTCATCGGGGGCATCAACAAAGAAATTCGAGAAGGAGAGACCTGCAAAAGCGGGGATAAATGAGCGGAAATTGGCTTCGAACCACTCCTTATCAATCTCGCTGAAGTCTTCAATTTGATTGTAGGCTTCAACCGTTGGATTAAAGTCAATTTCCTTAAACGTAAAATTACCAAGCTTGAAATCCACGTTTTCTTTTCCGGTAATTTTTATCGCAATATCGTTGGCTGAGATCGACGGGTAAAAACCTTTACCCATTGCGCCCACTTCCATTTTGCCCATCGACATGTCAAAACTTGTGCCATCTTTGGAACCCGCACAATCCAGTCCGTCAAACACCACCGGCGATGTTTCAAACGAATAGAGCAAGTCCGCATAGAAATCGGCCATTTTGATAATTTGTTCGGGGGAAGGCTTGTTGCTGGTTTCAAGTTCAGCCGCTAACGCCATCAATTCTGGATAAGAGACCTTCATTGCGCGCGCACGGTATTCGCCTGATTGATATTTGCCGATATTGCAACGCACGGGCCCAATGTCCATCGTGCCGCCAGCAACGATATAGTCCTGGTAAACACGAACCATTTCATTACTTTTTGGTTCGATCAAACCATAGGCATTAAGCAATGCCCCAAGGTTGAATTGGGTGATTGTGGTCTGGCCAAATGCCAATTTGAACGGCACATCCATGTCAACCGCTTTGCTTGGCGAGAGATTGCCGGTCGTGGCTTCCATTGACGCTGTTTGCGCGACACCATCTTTAACGTTCGTTAGCGCAATGTTTTTGAAGATAAACTCATTGTTAGAAACGTTGCCATCAACTTCAACCGTATAGATAAACTTAATCTCAGGTATGAAGATGCTCTTCGCGGTCAAACCGGCAAGGGCGTTGGCGTTTTCAACAAGTTTGCCTGAAATGACGCTGCGAATTGTTTCCGCATCAACATTGGAATCAACAGCATCAATGTTGCTGACTTCGAGGGAGTATTTCATTGATGAAGATGTAATTGTAGCGGATTCGCTTGACGGCGCAGTCGAACTGTCTTGCGCATATGTCGCACTTGCGCCAAGCGCAAGGGCAGCTGTGCCAGCGAGCAATAGTGTTTTGAGGCTGTTTTTCGCCCCGCCTGAACTAAATTTTTGCATGATGTCGGCTTTCCAAAATTCCCAAATTGATGACCGCTAAATAGACCCAAGTTCCTTAAAGAACGATGGACATATTTCACCTAACAGTCAATTGTGACGATGCGTTGGCAGCGCCCATTTATCACCATTACAATGAGTATGTGCTTGCGCAGTGAGCCGAGTCAAATCGCCCCATGAACCATTCGTAAAAGACCACGAAACCCGCAACCCTAACTCAACAACTGTGATGGTGTACTATATATGCAGCACACCAAAGAAATCAAGAGGGCCTATATGGTTTTATTTTTCCGCGTCAAATGATGGACCAACAAGTGGTTGGGCGTGCGATGTCATGCTGTGCTTAAGTTTTCGCCTTAAACGCCAATAACGCGGCGATCGTCGATTACTTTGCCGTCATTTGGAAGGCTATCCAACGACACAATGCGAATATCTGCACGCAAGCGGCATTCAGCACGAACGCTTTGCGCAATCTGCTCTTTCACCGCGTCGTCATTATGCGGCAGTTCGCAAATAAATGTCATTTGATCTTTGCCCTCAATCTCGCTGACTTCCAGCCGCGCGCGGCCCATCTGCGGGAAGGTTTTGACAATCTTGGCGATTTGGTGCGGATGGACGAACATGCCGCGCACCTTGGTGGTTTGGTCAGCGCGCCCCATCCAGCCTTTCAGCCGAGCATTGGTGCGACCGCAGGAAGATTGCCCGGGCTGAATGGCAGACAGATCGCCCGTGGCAAACCGGATTAGCGGGTAGTTGGGATCAAATGTTGTCACCACAACTTCGCCGACTTCTCCCGGCGCAACCGGATCTGATGTGCCGGGTCGGACAATTTCGACGATACAATTTTCGGCAATCACCATGCCGTTGTCCGCCGCATCTGTTTCGTAAGCGATTAAGCCCAATTCGGCGGTTCCATAACATTGTTTGATGTTGACGCCTTGCGCAGCATACCAGTTCCGCATCGCCGGAAACAAAGGCCCACCTGACACTAGAGCGTTCTGGACGCTCAAAATATCATTTCCCAGCGCCTTGGCTTTTTCCAAAATAATCTGCAAAAAATCCGGGGTGCCGACATAGCCTGAAATTGTGAAGTGATTAAACGCTTCCACCAAGGTTTCAGTATTGCCAACACCGGCGGGAAACGTCACGCAACCAAGGTTTGAAGCCGCTTCATCAAACATGAAGCCCGCTGGCGTTAGGTGATAACTAAAGCAGTTCGCAATCACGTCGCCGCGCCGCATCCCGGCAGCAAAAAGCGCAGAACTCATGCGCCAAGGGTCAGTGCCGCCGGGTTGCGGCTCAACGATGGGTCCGGGAGAATAAAAGACCCGTCGTACATCATTGTTCGCAGGCGCTATACCGCCAAAAAGCGGATTTTTTTCCTGCAACTCAACCAGATCACTTTTTGAAAGCACCGGCAATTGGGCCAATGATTCGCGATCATAGACCCCCTCAATATCAATCTCAGATAGCTTTTGTGCCCAATAAGGGCTGTTCGCCATCGCGCTTCTGAGTTGGGCGCGCAAAGCAATAAAAAGCGATTCTTCGCGCTCCATTGGCGGTCGTGCTTCCAATGGCGAGAAATGGTTGTGGCCGTTTGATGCACCTTCACTCATAATTTCCACCCGCCTACAACCAGCGCTTCCGGCGCTTGTAACTTTTGATATCTTTGAACGAACGCCGCTCGCCGCCGCCGCCCAAATAAAATTCTTTCACGTCTTCATTGGCCATCAATTCCTCGGCCGTGCCATCAAGCACAATTTTGCCGTTCTCCATGATGTATCCGTCGTCCGCGACGTGCAGCGCCATATTGGCGTTTTGCTCCACCAACAGAATAGAGATGCCCAATTCTTTGTTGAGCCGTTTAATGATGCGAAAAACTTCTTTCACCAACAAAGGAGACAGTCCCATGGACGGTTCATCCATTAGGATGAGTTTTGGCTTCGCCATTAATGCGCGACCAATGGCGAGCATTTGCTGCTCTCCGCCAGATAGATATCCAGCAAGCCCTGTGCGCTCTTTTAGGCGGGGGAAATATTTGAAAACTTGTTCGATTTCTTCTTTGAGATTAGCTTTGGGTCGCGAATATGCACCCAAGCGCAAATTCTCAATCACGGTCATATCTTGCAAAATGCCGCGCCCTTCCATTACCAAAAAGATGCCTTTGCGTACCAGCGCTTCCGGCCCAACTTCGGTGACGTTCTCGTCTTCATATGTGATTGAGCCGCGGGTTACTTCACCATCTTCACTGGCAAGCAAATTGGTGATCGCCTTCAGGGTGGTTGATTTACCCGCCCCGTTGGTGCCGAGCAGGGCAGTAATTTTGCCCCGCGCGACTTTTAGGTTGAGGCCGCGCAAAACAAGAATAACCTCGTTAAACACAACCTCAATATTGTTGACGGAAAGAATGCTCTCAGTTGCCAGGCCATTCCCGGTTGCAGCAATTTGTGGTTTCATGTTGCTCATCCTTTTCCGTCTTCAGCTTCGCTTAAAAGCCCAACCAGTCATCACGACGTGGTAGAGTTGTTTCAGAGATCCGCTTGATGATGAGATCGCCGCCATTATATGAACCTTGGTTCACGGCAACGGTCATCAGACCACGGTGATCTGTTTCAGTCCAAGTTGATGGCAAGCAAACACCTTCAAGACCTGCTGGAACCCAATCTTTCTTGGCATACATGCCTTGTTTGATGTTTTCGCCAGTGATGCCACCATTGGCTTTCGCCCATTTCATGGCGTCCATCATGTAGTAAGCTGAACAAATGCCACGGATATAATGGTGTGTTGGCTTGTCGTCGCCATTGCCCTCGCCTGCCGCTGCGATCGCTTCAACCAATTTCATGCCCGGTACATCTTGGCCAAAGAACGGCGTTGATGAGGGGAAGATCAGGTTTTCAGCTTGCGAGGCCCGCAGGGTGACATAATCGCCAGCCCACACATTGCCCATATAGTTGGCTTCAACACCAACCGTGCCACATGATTTTAGCAGCGATACAATGGAGCCGCCAAGGTTGCCCATATAGACGTATTGAGCGCCCGTTTCTTTGATGGTGAGGCACTGGGCTTTAAAGTCACCCGGGGCCATGGGCACAACAATTGGATCAGCCACTGTTAGACCAAGTTCCGCAGCATATGCGGCACATGCTTCTTTTGGGGCATTTGGATAAGGGTGGTTATCGCCTGCATGCAAGAAAATTGGGTTTTCAATGCCCTTTTCCTTTGCGTCAGTTGCTGCCCATTGTGCCAATGCGCGGCACGTATCCGAATAGGACGGGCCATAAAAGAAGTTATAGGGTGCCGGCTTTTTGGTTAATGGGTTTAGGCCTTGTGGATCGGTCAAATGCGCAGAATATGATGCTGAAAAGACCGGGATTTTGTCTTTGGCAACAAATGAGATCAATGCCTCAGTATCTGCGGTGCCCCACCCTTGCATCGCAACCATGCCGCGTGATGACCACGCTTTATAGGCCGCCAATGCTTCCGGCACTTTGTATGCATAATCGACCTGTGTGAACTCGATTTTGGTGCCGTCGATGCCGCCATTTGCGTTTACATAATTAATTGCGTCCGACACGCCCGGTCCGTAGGCCTTGCCCACGAATGCTGTTGGCCCTGTATAGTCGACCAGTTGTCCAACAAAGACGCTTTCTTGCGCCGTTGCAGCCGTGCCAGCGAACATCGTCGCCGCTAAGGCTGCCATTGATAATAATTTCAGTTTCACGTTATTTCTCCTCTAAAGAATTCGGCCATTGTTGTTTTTTGCAGCACCTCTTTTTCGCCGAGATCGGGTGCTTTTTGCATTTGCTTATCTTGAGAACGGGAAGAGTTTCCAGCTGGCGCGAATTTGCTGCCACCTGTGCACAAGCCCTTCAGGTTCAAAGATGAGGAATAGGATGATCGCCGCGCCGATTGACATCTGTTTGACATATGCCTTGCCGCTGCCCATTTCTGGGAAGACCAAAGCTAAAACGGAGGTGGCACTTTCCATCAATTGAGGCAGCAGCAGAATAAACGCAGCACCCAAGATCGAGCCATAAACCGAACCCAGACCGCCAATGATAATCATGGCGAGGAATTGGATCGACAAGATAATGGTGAAGCCTTCTACCGACACATATTCAAGATAGTGGCCAAAGAGTGCGCCAGCTAATCCTGCAAAGAACGACGAAATACCAAATGACAAGATGCGGTATTTGGTGAGGTTCACGCCCATCACTTCTGCGGACAAATAATGGTCCCGAACTGCAACCAAAGCGCGGCCATCTCGAGAGCGCAACAGGTTTGTCACGCCAATCACACTGACAACAAGCCAGAACAGGACCAGGTAAAAATAGCTAAGGTCGGTGTCGAGCACATAGCCGAAGATATCCGGACGGTCGGCAAGCGCGCCATAAACACCACCTGAGAACCAATCTGCTCGCGCGAAGAAATCTTCCAAAATGAATTGAGAGGCCAGAGTGGCAATTGCCAAATAAAGGCCCTTGATCCGTGCTGCGGGAACGCCAAAGATCATGCCCACCGCCGTCGTCATCAATGCAGCAGCTGGCATCGAAATCAATGTAGGTACGTTAAAGCTAGAGGCTAACCAAGCACTGGCAAACGCGCCAAAGCCGAAAAAGGCGCCGTGACCCAAAGAGATTTGCCCGGTGGTGCCAACCAGAATATTCAACCCAATGGCGGCGATCGCATAAATGCCAATCACAATCAGCTGGCTAACCCAATAGTTACCCAAAAATGGGGCTGCAACCATGACGATAAGCAAAACTGCAAGGGCTGCGTATTTCTCGAAATGGGTTTTAAACATCCGATTGTCATCAGTATATGACGTTCTAAAATCGCCAGCAGGTCTTGGATTAGGTACGTGTCCCACCTCTATATCCTCTCAATGTCTTTGGTGCCAAACAGGCCGTAAGGTTTGATCATCAAAATAATGATGAGCACGTAGAACGGAGCGATGGTGTAAAGGTTGCCGATTTTGAGCCATTGCCCATCGGCATATTCTGCAAGATTTTCAAGCACCCCAATGATGATGCCGCCAACAACAGCGCCAATGATGGAATCAAGCCCACCCAAAATCACCGCGGGAAACACTTTGATGCCAACAAACGCAAGGGAGTTGGAGACCGAATTGACGATGCCAAGCACGATACCCGCAACCCCAGAAACCATGGCCGAAATGGCCCATGCCATCGCAAAAGTCTGCTTGACCGATATGCCTAGGCTTTGCGCAATTTGCTGATCGAACGCGGTCGCGCGCATGGCCAAACCGTGCCGGGTAAAGCGGAAGAACCAGAAAAACACCACCATAATGACCACTGACAGCACCAGCGAGAGTAAGTAGGCAACCTCAACGTTCAGGCCCATGATGGAGACCACATCGGAACTGCCGAATACATCGGGGAAGCGTTTCGCATCATTACCAAACACCCAGTTCATCAAGGATTGCATAAAGATCGACAGGCCAATGGTGACCATAATCACCGAGATAATGGGTTCACCGATCAAGGGCCTAAGGATGATGGTTTGCACCACAATCCCAAATATCGCCATGAAGACCAGCGTGAAGATGAAAGCGAGGAAAAACGGCAATTGCATTTGTGTAACCAACGCCAAGCAAACCCATGCACCCAGCACCAAAAACTCACCTTGGGCGAAGTTGACGACCTGCGTGGATTTGTAAATCAGCACAAAACACATGGCGACGACGCCATATAGCATGCCCACAATCAGTCCGTTGACGAGCAGTTGGAAGAAAAGTTCCCACTTCATGATGCCATCCTTCCTTCTAGCGCACTCATATCGTCTAGGCGCTGCACTTTGAGTGATGTTTTGATGCGTTGTTTGGTGCCATCTTGGAACGAAATCACGGTGTCGATATCCACATGGGTGTCGTCAGAATAAAGCTTGCCAATAATGTCCGCATATTTGTCCGCGATCACGCTGCGGCGCACTTTTTTGGTCCGCGTTAGCTCGCCGTCATCCGCATCGAGTTCTTTATAAAGCAGCACGAACTTTTTGATCCGCTGCGCTTCAGGCAAATGGAGGTTCACCGCCTCGACTTCTTTGCGCAACAGTTCGTAAATTTCAGGACGTGAGGCCAAATCCGTGTAGGTCGTAAAGGCGATCCGACGCTGCTCCGCCCATTTTGAAACAATGGGATAACGAATACAGATCATGGCCGAAATAAAGGGCTGGTCTTTGCCCAAAATCACCGCTTCAGCCACAAAGGTTGAGAATTTCAGTTTGTTCTCGATGAATTGGGGTGAGAATTTGATGCCCCTGTTGGTTTCGGACAGATCTTTGATCCGATCCACAACCACCAAATGATCCTTGTCGTTGAAATAGCCCGCATCTCCAGTGAGAAAATGGCCGTCGCCATCAAATGCGTCATCAGTTTCTTTGGTATCCTGATAGTAACCCGTCATTAAGTTGGGGTGCTTAACGATAATCTCGCCCATGCCTTCTTCGTCGGCATTGCGGATTTTGATCGTGCAATCATTCATTGGGAAACCCACCGTATCATGGTCGATATCGTCCCATTTGTGGATGGTGTAGGCACCTAGACCCTCAGTTTGACCGTAAAGCTGTTTAAGGGGCACACCCATGGCTTGGAAAAACTTAAACGTATCCGGCCCCATCGCTGCGCCGCCGGTTGCGGCAGATTTAAGACGAGAAAAACCAAGCCGGTCACGTAATGCCCGGAACAGGATCAATTCGGCGGCTTGTGAGCGCTCACCACGCTCCAGCGCGTCCAATCCCGTTTTGACACCCCAATCAAAAATGGTTTGTTTCCAAGCGGAGCTTTCCATCATGCGTGAGCGAATGTCTGCGGCAACCATTTCCCAAACGCGCGGTGACAGCAACACAAAGTGCGGGCCAATTTCGCGCAAGTCCGACATGGCTGTTTCTTGCTCTTCGGGGAAATTAACGATCATGCGCGCAACCAAGTTCCACGCGACAGAGTACATTTGCTCCATCACCCAAGACAGCGGCAATACTGCCAGATATTCATCGCCAGCGCCCATGGGGTCAGCACGCAAATAGTTTACGGCATGCCCCAAAAATGCGGAATGCTTCCACATGGCCAATTTTGGGTTTGATGTGGTGCCAGAGGTGGTACACAACACGGCAACATCGTCGGTGTTGGTGGCCGCCACCAAGTCTTGATATCGATTGGGATTCTTGGCGTCAATTTCTGCGCCGATCTTTTCCAAATCAGCCAAGTAAATCAAGCGCGGATCGTCATATTTTTTCATGCCACGTTTGTCGTGGTAGACGATTTTTTCAACTGAAGGGATACGATCACCAAGCTCAAAGAATTTATCGACCTGCTCTTCGTCTTCGGCAATGACAATTTTGGGTTTCGCGTAATTGATGAGATAAGCGATCTCTTCTTCCAGGGCGTCGCGATAAATGCCCAAACTCATGGCTTGAACAGCATGTGCTGCGATTTCGCCCCACACCCACTCAGGCCGATTGTCACCAATGATCGCGACCACGTCGCCTTTGACGACGCCGAGCTGATCAAAAGCTAAGGCCATGTTCTTAACGTGAGTGTTGAACTGCTCCCAAGTGATTTGGTTCCAAATACCAAAGTCTTTTTCGCGCTGCGCGATGTCATTCGGATGGGCTTTGGCGTTCGCCAATAACATTTTGGGCAAAGTGTCGTTGTCGCGCACGGCTGCTGCATGATGGGTACCGGCGTCCCAATTGACAATTGATCCTGAAATCTCGCGATGGACAGACATTACACGGCCTCCTCTTCGTCGAGGTTGAAATCATCAACGCCGAGATAGGCAACTTTCACCTGTTCGTCCTCAATCACGTCGTCAGGTAGGCCTTCAGCGATTTTTTGACCGAAGTCGAGTACCGCAACCCGATGCGAAATATCGACGACTACGCCCATATCGTGCTCAATCATCACAACGGTGATGCCATATTGCTCGTTGAGTTCGATGATGTAGCGCGCCATGTCCTCTTTTTCTTCAAGGTTCATGCCAGCCATCGGTTCATCAAGCAGGATCATTTTTGGTTTGATGGCAATGGCGCGGGCCAATTCCACTCGTTTGCGCAACCCATAGGACAGTGAGCCAGCTGACTCATTGCGCACATGTTGAATTTCGAGGAAGTCGATAATGTCTTCAATTTCCGCACGGGCGCGTGCTTCTTCTTTTTGCGCGCCGCCAACCCAATAGAACATGCCGGTGACAAAATTGTTCTTCAACAGGTGGTGCCGGCCAACCAAAATATTGTCGATCACTGACATATGACTAAACAGTGCCAAGTTCTGAAACGTACGGCCAATGCCAATTGCTGCGCGATCATTGATCGAGCGCTTCAATAGGTCCTGCCCATCATAGGTGATGCGACCTTCTTGGGGACGGTAACGACCTGAAATGCAGTTCAGCATTGAGGTTTTGCCCGCGCCATTTGGTCCAATCAAAGAGAAAATCTCGTTCTCATTCACGTGGAACGAAATGTCGGTCAGCGCCTTAACGCCGCCAAAGCGCAGCGACACATTTTCAACGTCCAACATCTTAGTTGGTGCAATCAATTTTCTTCCTCCCCGGGCGCATCAAAATTATTAGCTCTTGACCGATATATGAAATTGAGTTTCGTCTATGGCACGGTGATGCGCAACGTCCTTGTGTTTGTTTTAGACTTTTCTTCTTGCAAGAGTTTGCCTGAAATGTGCGCAATTGTGACAAGCGTGTTCAAGGGAGGAAAATGTGGTGGATCAACCCACGCCATCAAACGCACAAGCTATTGAATTACTTATTCAAATAGAAGCCGGTCTGGACAATATTGACCAGGGCATCACGGTATTTGATAAGAACCTGCAGCTGGTTTTTGCCAACAAAAGACTGGGCGAATTGCTGGATGTGCCGCAGCAATTGCTTACACGCGGCACAACTTTTGAAGACGTTATTCGCTATAATTCCGAACATGGCGAATATGGTCCCGGCGATGTTGAAGAGCAGGTGCAGGAGCGCATTCGGGTGGCGCGCGAGTTCCGTGCCCACACGGTTGAAAGGGTACGGCCAAATGGGCGGGTGATCCGCGTCAGCGGTGCGCCATTGGCCAAAGGCGGGTTCGCAACAATTTACACCGACATTACCCAACAACGCCATTATGAAATTGAGTTGCAACGCCGTATTGATGAGCAAACGCGCGACCTGCGCCGCTCAGAAGAACGGCTGCGACTAATTGCGAATGAGGTGCCTGCGGGCATTGCATATCTTGATCAAGACGAAGTGTTTCAATTCGTCAATCGACGTTTTGCGCAAAGCTATGGTTTAAATGTTGATGACGTTTTAGACCGCAGCACCCACGACATATTAGCACGAGAAATCCACGACGTATCAGCCCCCTATTTTGCACGTGCCAAGTTGGGCGAGGCGACAGAGTTTGATTTGGATTTTACCCATATTGATGGCCGTGAGTTGGATATTCGCACCTTTTTGCGGCCGGACCTTAGGATCGATAAAACGGTACGCGGCTTTTATGTCTTGTCGATCAACGTCACCAAACAGCGCGCCGCCGAACAGGCCCTAAGCCAGGCGCAAAAAATGGAGGCAATCGGCCGATTATCCAGCGGGATTTCGCACGATTTCAACAACCTTTTGACGATCATTTTGGGAAATTTACGCCCCCTTGCGGAACGGGTTACAGACGCAGATTTGGTCAGGGAAATGATCAACCCGTCGCTGAGGGCTGCGAAACGTGGTGCCGAATTAACGCGCCAACTCTTGACGGTTGCGCGACGACAGCCATTGGATGCCCGTGTGGTGGATGTGCGCGATGTATTTGATGGGCTACGTGAGCTGATCAAACCCTCATTACCCTCCAATATTGAACTGGATATGGTGGTGGTGGGTGGTCCACTTTTCGCGCGTGTCGACCCTGGGCAGATGGAAAATGCGCTATTGAACTTGGCTCTGAATGCGAAGTCAGCAATTGATGATGCGCGCAAACCCGATCAGGAGCGCATTGGCCTTATGTTGCGCGCCGTAGCGCTTGACGACCTGCAAGCTGAACGGTTTGGGCTGTCCGCAGGAGACTATATAGAAATCAGTTGCGAGGATAATGGCGCGGGCATGTCCCTGGCCGTGCAAAAGCAGATTTTTGACCCGTTCTTTTCTACCCGTGATGAGGCGGGTGGCACCGGGCTCGGCCTTTCAATGGCACAAAGCTTTGTTGAGGTATCCAACGGTTATATTGGAGTGCAAAGCGAGATCGGAAAAGGTACTGTATTTACAATTCTTATCCCGCAAACCGCTGAAATGCCTGAGGAAAGCCACGCCATCGTTCAAGAGTTTTCGTCGCAATTTGATGGGCAAATGGCGTTACTTGTTGAAGACCAAGACGAGGTTCGAGCAGTCTTGAGACGGGATTTGGTGGATCTTGGGTTTTCAGTGATCGAAGCCGAAAATGGTGACGAAGCCAAACAACTAATTCAGTCGGTTGATGGCATCGATTTGGTGCTTTCTGATATTTCAATGCCGGGGGCCACAAATGGCGTTCAGCTTGCTCAATATGTTGCGACAACGCTCCCCCTAACATCGGTTGTTTTGATGACTGGACAAGCGCACATCGACCAAGACCAAAGCATAAAGCACCCGTTGTTGCGCAAACCCTTTGAGCAACATAAGCTCATCGAAGCGATCCAACATGCAGAAATTGCACGAAGCGATTACGGCAGCTTGGACGCGACGGAGTGAATAGCGTAGTCCGATGAGTGGAAAAACCATCTATATTTTGGAGGATGACGCGGACGTTCGCGCGCTCTATGCGCGAGAACTGAAGGCACATGGTTTTGTCATTCATTCATTTGGCACAATCGCTGAATTTGATGCTGCACTCATGGCAAATGAGCCCAATCTTTGCATTATTGATCTGTCCTTGCCAGATGGTGACGCCTTGACGTTATTGCGCGATACCCTTGGTAAAATGGATATTCCCACGATTGTGGTGAGCGGCAGGGGCGCGTTGGGTGATCGGGTCCTGGGTTTGGATTTTGGTGCTGACGATTATTTGGTGAAACCGATCAACACAATTGAACTGGCCGCACGGGCGCGCAGCCTGTTGCGCCGTGTTGAGAAAATGGCGGCATCCACATTGCCTGATCAATTGGAAAAAGTGACTTTTGCTGACTGGAAGGCCGATTTTTCGAGGCTAGAATTGACCAGCCCAAATGGCGAAACCGAACAAATGAGCGCCGCTGACGCGCGGCTACTCAAGGCCTTCGTTTCGTCGCCCGGAAAAGTTTTGTCGCGTGACCGCTTGATGGATCTATATGCTGAAGAAAATGATGCGTTTGACCGCTCAATTGACGCCCAAGTCTCGCGCCTACGCAAAAAACTGCAAGACACCGCCAAAAGTCCAAAGCTCATCCGCACCGTTTATGGCGCAGGATATGTGTTCACGCCACAGGTCGAGACCACAAGCTAGTCGGGATTTGGCAATCTATTGCGTTTGACGATCCGCCTTAGCGCAAAACGAGAGCGGATCATTCGAATGCCGGGCACACGCGTGAGCTTTTCCTGCAAAAACCGTTCATATGAGGCAAGGTCTGCGGCGACAACGCGCATCAAAAAATCTTGACTGCCGGTCATGATGAAACATTCCATCACCTCTTCGAACGACACCACGTCTTTCTCAAAACGCTGCAAAGCTTCGGCACCCTGGTTCTCCAATTCAACCGAAACGAAAATGGAAATTGGCAGTCCCATTTTGTCTTGGTTTATGGTCGCCGTATAACCGGTGATGACCCCTTCTTCTTCCAGCCTTACGATCCGCCGTGCACACGGGGTCGGCGACAGGCCGATGCGCTCAGCCAAGTCGATCGTTCGGATGCGACCCTCTTGCTGCAAAATAGCGACTATCTTTTTATCAAGCGCATCAAGCTTCATGTTTTGCCTAAAATGGTGTATGATTTTGAACATTATAGCTAAAAAATTACTTTCGAACAGCAAACTTTGGTGAAAAATCGCGTTCGATTTGGTGAGAATGGTGAAAAATGACCTAGGGGAGCTGGGGTTAAGAAAATAAGTCAGGTCAACTGACGTTTATTTCTTCAGATGATGATGGGTTAACAGTTGCGACATGCCGGACCTTTTTGCGGCAGGTTTGGAGGATTTATGGCAGGCACAACCGAAGGTGGGTCAAAAGGCCCGCTCAGCATTCACATACCAGAGCCTCCGGGGCGTCCGGGTGACAAACCGGATTTTTCGCATATCAAAATCCCAAAAGCTGGGGAAACTCGCTGCCCAGACCTTGATACCAAGGCCGAGGACATGCGCGACATGGCCTATTCCATTGTGCGGGTGTTGGATCGCAACGGCAAAGCCGTTGGGCCTTGGGCCGATTTTTTGGGCGACGACCTTAATGAAGATACATTGCTGCGTGGCCTCAAAGACATGATGGTCACGCGGGTGTTTGACCAACGTATGCAAACCGCTCAACGGCAAGGCAAAACATCCTTTTACGTGCAATGCACCGGCGAAGAAGCGATTGCGACTGGGTTTCAGCGCATGCTCAAACCCGGCGACATGAATTTCCCAACCTATCGTCAACAAGGGCTACTGATCGCAGCAGAATGCCCCTTGATCGACATGATGAACCAAATCTATTCTAACGAAAAAGACCCGCTGGACGGCCACCAGTTGCCAGCGCTTTATTCGTTTAAGAAATTCGGGTTTTTCACCATTTCCGGCAATCTAGGCACTCAATATGTGCAAGCTGTTGGCTGGGCCATGGCGTCCGCTATTTCAGGCGATAACAAAATCGCCGCCGCTTGGATTGGTGACGGCTCTACCGCTGAAACGGACTTCCATTCCGGTATGCTTTTCGCTTCTGTCTATAAACCGCCTGTTGTTATGAACATTGTAAACAACCAATGGGCCATTTCCTCCTCCAATGCGATTGCGGGTAGTCAAAACACCACTTTTGCTGCGCGCGCCCTTGGCTATGGGTTCCCATCGATTCGTGTGGATGGGAACGACTATTTGGCGGTTTTGGCGGCATCAAAATGGGCGCAAGAACGCGCCCGGCGCAATCTGGGTCCGACCCTCATCGAATGGGTGACCTATCGTGTTGCCGCACACTCCACTTCGGATGACCCAAGCGCATACCGTCCACAAACCGAGAGCGATGCGTGGCCATTGGGCGACCCAATTGAGAGATTGAAACGACATTTGATTTTGCACTCCGATTGGACAGAGGAACGCCATACCCAAGCAAAAGCAGAAATTGAAAGCGAGATCATCCGCATTCAAAAAGAAGCGGAAAGCCATGGCACGTTAAATAAGGGCCACGGGCCTGATGCTGAGAAGATGTTTGAGGGCGTTTACAAAGAAATGCCGGAACATCTGGTTCGTCAACGCATTGAATTTGAGAAGCAGGGTTAGATCATGGCACGTATGACAATGATTGAAGCCATCCGCGATGCGATGGACGTAAAGATGGGCCAAGACGACAAGGTCGTGGTTTTTGGCGAAGATGTTGGCTATTTCGGTGGCGTGTTTCGGTGTACTCACGGATTGCAAGAAAAGTACGGCAAAGACCGTTGCTTTGACGCGCCGATTAATGAGAGCGCCATCGTGGGCGCGGGCATTGGGATGGCGACATACGGCATGCGCCCGTGCATTGAAATTCAGTTCGCGGATTATGTGTTGCCAGCTTATGACCAAATCGTCTCCGAAGCAGCACGCATGCGACATCGCTCGAACGGCGAGTTTACCTGCCCAATGGTTATTCGCATGCCAACCGGCGGCGGGATATTTGGCGGTCAAACTCACTCACAAAGCCCAGAAGCTATTTTTACCCATATTAGTGGGCTCAAGACGGTTATTCCGTCCAACCCATATGATGCAAAAGGCTTGCTGATCGCGTCGATTGAAGATGATGATCCTGTGATCTTTTTGGAGCCAAAACGGCTCTACAACGGACCATTTGATGGCCATCATGAATTGGCGGTGACCCCATGGTCAAAGCATGAAATGGGCGAAGTGCCTGAAGGGCACTACACAGTACCCATTGGCAAAGCCCACGTGGTGGAAAAAGGTTCTGACGTCACCATTCTCGCCTACGGCACCATGGTTTATGTGGCCCAAGCGGCCGCACGTGAGCAAAATATTGATGCTGAAATCATCGATTTGCGCAGCCTATTGCCGTTGGATTTGGACACGATTGTCAAATCGGTCGAAAAAACAGGCCGCTGTGTGGTGGTGCATGAAGCGACACTGACGTCAGGTTTTGGCGCTGAATTGGCAGCTCTTGTGCAACAACATTGCTTTTATTCTTTGGAGGCCCCGGTAAGGCGCGTCGCGGGCTGGGATACCCCTTATCCGCATGCGCAAGAATGGGACTATTTCCCCGGCCCCAAACGGGTTGGCAAAGCGCTTAAAGCCACTCTGGAGGCAAAATAATGGGTACGCATGTTATTAAATTGCCCGATGTGGGCGAAGGCGTTGCTGAAGCTGAATTGGTTGAATGGGCTGTGGTGGTCGGCGATGTGGTCGCCGAAGATGACATTATCGGCGCGGTGATGACCGACAAGGCAACCGTTGAAATCCCCTCGCCGGTGCAAGGCACAATTTCTTGGCTTGGAGCTGAGATTGGTGACACGGTGATTGTTGGGGCTGACCTGATCAAAATTGAGATTTTGGGCGAAGGCAATGAGCAGGTGTCGCCTGTCGCGGCTGATCCAACGCCGGCTGCGTCGGTAGCTGAGGTTGCGACTAACGATGTGCCACCGGAACCATCCGGGACTGTAATTGCCCAAACGCCCGCGCCACAGGGCCAGCCGATGGGGAAATCGAACGACGGTAAAGTGTTGGCTTCTCCAGCGGTTAGAAAACGTGGTCAGTTCCTCAATCTTGACCTTTCCCAATTCAAAGGCACTGGACCCGAGGGAATTATTACCCACGAGGATCTTGATCGGCACCTACTAACCTTGCAATCGAGCGGTGGCGTCGCAATGACGCCATACGACAAACCGCAGGGCGCTGAGACGACGCAAATCAAGGTTATTGGTCTACGGCGCAAGATCGCCGAACAAATGAGCCGCGCGCATTCACGTATTCCCCATATTACCTATGTTGAGGAAATAGATGTGACTGAACTTGAAGGCCTGCGGCAAAATCTCAATGACTCACGCGACGATGGTCAGCCCAAACTGAGTTTGTTGCCGTTTTTGATGCGGGCGATGGTATTGGCGATCAAAGACCAGCCCGGCCTTAACGCGCATTACGACGATGAAAACGGCATTATTCATCAACATAAGAGCGTCAATATCGGCATTGCGGCGCAAACCGATAATGGCCTTATGGTACCAGTAGTGCGTGACGTGCAAAATCTTGGCCTTTGGAGCAGTGCGACCGAAATACTACGGCTAGCAGAAGCAGCGCGTAACAATACAGCCAAGCGTGAAGAACTTTCCGGCTCGACCATCACCATAACGTCGCTGGGGAAAATGGGTGGGATCGTGACGACCCCGGTGATCAACCACCCGGAAGTGGCTATTATTGGGGTCAATAAAATGGAGATGAAGCCTGTTTGGGATGGCGAAAAGTTTGTGCCACGCCAAACCATGAACTTGTCTTCAAGTTTTGACCATCGAGTGGTCGATGGCTGGGATGCGGCGGTGTTTATTCAACGGATCAAAACACTTTTGGAAAAGCCACTACTTATTTTTACTTAAACAAAGATATTTTGGACGGCTTTTCTTGCAAAATACTGGGGCCAAATGGCCCCTTTATTTTATCGTAAACACTTTATTACCACTATTCAGTTCATTCTCCTCCTAGCTGGAGAAAACTATGATGACAAATGGTCTTGCGCGCGTACAAACTGAAAACGGTGAAGTTGGTGATGTTAACCTGAATGAACTGGGCCAACGCGCATCAAAGCTAGGCGTTGAAATTGCTGACGTTAATGGCGTTGTTAGCGACCTGAGCGAGATTGGAAAAGCCCAAGCTGGCTATGTTCAGGCGGCTGTAAGTGCTTCCCAGCAAATGGACCGGGCGAATCAACTGCTTTCCTCATCGATGGGTGAAACCAAACAATCAGCCGACCGGGCGCGTGATGTATTGACGCACAGCTCTGAAAAAATATCTGCGACGGTTAAGAGCAGCGCAACAAAAATGCGCGTTTTGAGCGAAAGTGCGATAGAATTCCGCGATACACTCGGTTCGGTCGATGCCACCGCAAAAAAAGTGCAGTCCGCATCTGTATCCATTTCTCAAATTGCCCGCGAAACACAACTTTTGTCGCTTAACGCCAGCGTTGAAGCGGCACGAGCTGGCGATAGCGGCAAAGGCTTTGCCATAATTGCGACAGCCGTCAAAACGTTAGCTGACGAAATTCAAGGCTTTGCCAATCAGAACGCCGAAAACCTTGAAAAATTGATGGAAATCTTGCACGGCTTACAGGAACGAACTGCGGGAAACGTGGATTTGGCAAATACAGCCATAAAGGAAGCCGGTGAGGCAGCACGCACCGGCGAACAGCTCAACGAATTGGTAGATTCTGTCGGCGTGATGGTCAAAGACATTGAAGCGATGACTCAACCCGTTGCTGAAAATCTTAAGGCCGCAAAGTCTATTGGTGAAGAACTTGGTCGTTTAGATGGCACGTTGAAAACGAGTCAAGAACGGTTGAATGTGGCGTCCCAGAGAAGTGAGAATATTCTGGGCATTAGCGAAGACCTGATGGAGTTTATCGTCAATAGTGGCGTAGAAACCGATGACAGCAAATTCATAAAAGCCGCGCAACAAGTTGCGGCCAAAATTGGTAGTATTTTTGAAAACGCCATAGAACGGCGCGACGTTAGCCAATCTGATCTTTTTGACCAAAACTACCGCCCAATTCCAAAAACGGACCCGCAACAATTCACCACCCGATATCTGCATATGACGGATGCGCGTCTTTTGGGATTGCAAGACAGTGTGCTAAAGCTCGACCCACGCGTCGCGTTTAGTGTTGCGGTGGACACAAACGGCTATTTGCCAACGCACAACTCAATCTATTCAAAACCTCAGAGTTCTGATCCCGTTTGGAATGCTGCCAATTGCCGAAACCGACGCATTTTTGATGATCGCACCGGGCTATCGGCTGGACAAAGCACCAAGCCTTTCTTGCTGCAAACATATCGGCGGGACATGGGTGGTGGTAAATTTGCCCTTATGAAGGATGTTTCAGCCCCGATTTACGTGGCGGGTCGCCATTGGGGGGGCCTGCGCATTGGCTATAAAGTTTAGCGATATTTCAAATTTTTGACTTTTTGATAAAAAAATTCGAAATCCGACCAAACACCGCTTGCCTCTTTAAAACATTGCCGACATACTTTAACGCAATATTCAAACGAATATGACGGGGTGAGGATTTGGATCAGGGGGAGGTCCTTCTAAAACTAGAAGGCATTTCAAAATATTACGGGTCGTTCAAAGCTAACGATCAAATTTCGCTGGAAATCCTACCCGGCGAAATTCACGCGCTATTGGGGGAAAATGGCGCGGGCAAATCCACGCTCGTTAAAATGCTATATGGCAGCCTGCAGCCTGACGAAGGTCGGATAATATGGGAGGGCCGTGAGGCTCATATTCCCAATCCAGCGGCCGCACGCGAACTGGGCGTTGGCATGGTGTTTCAGCATTTCTCCTTGTTTAATGCACTTACAGTCGCCGAGAATGTTGCACTAGCACTGCCACCGGGCAAATCTCTAAAACAAGTGGCCAAAGAACTGGAAGAAATCTCTGCTTCTTATGGGCTACCGTTGAAAGCCACTGCCCGCATTCACGACCTCTCTGTTGGCGAACGGCAGCGCGTAGAGATTGTGCGCTGTTTGTTGCAGCACCCAAAATTGATTATCATGGATGAGCCGACATCGGTTTTAACGCCACAAGAAGCCGAGGACTTGTTTAAGGTTTTGCGTCGTTTGTCCAAAGAGGGCAAAGCAATCCTTTATATTTCGCACAAGCTGGCTGAAGTGCAGGCGCTTTGTCAGGAGGCGACAATTTTGCGCCACGGTAAAGTGGTTGGTGAATGTGTCCCCGCACATGAAACCCCGATTAGTTTAGCCAAAATGATGGTCGGGTCAGATATTCACGAGATCTCGCCACGCGACGTGCCCGTGGGGCATGGTGAGGTGATGTTGCAGGTCAACGCGCTTTCCCTGAACGGCATAAGCGGTTTTGATGTCTCGCTCAAAGATATTAATTTCAAACTGCACAAGGGTGAAATTTCTGGCATTGCCGGCATTGCGGGCAATGGGCAAAACGAATTGTTTGATGCGGTGTCCGGTGAGCGGCTAAGTGAAAATGAATGCATACGCATCCATGGTGAACCGGTTGGCAAATTGGGCATTCAGAAGCGCCGGAAAATGGGCGCAATGTACATATCCGAAGAGCGACTTGGGCATGCAGCGGTTCCTGAATTTGCATTGAGCGAGAATGTCATTCTGACCCGGCACGGGTTGGAAGCGAGCCTCAACAAGGGACCATTTGTTTCGCGGCGAGCTGCACGAAAAGTCAAAGACGCCATCGTCGAAAAATTTGACGTGCGCAAGGGATCGGCTGATCCGGCTGCGCAGTCCCTTTCAGGCGGCAACCTGCAAAAATTCGTTTTGGGCCGTGAAGTGATGGGCGACGCCGATATTATCGTGGTGAACCAGCCGACTTGGGGTGTTGATGCGGGTTCAGCTGCACATATCCGACAGACATTGGTCGACTTGGCTGCACAGGGCGCCGCAATTCTGGTTATATCTCAGGATTTGGACGAGCTGTTTGAGGTCTCTGACGCGATTGCGACGCTCAGCGAGGGACAGCTTTCGCCGTTTGTGCCAGCGCGCTCAACAGACCGACATAACATCGGACTACAAATGACCAGTGGAACACTTGAACACGCTTAACGCGAAGTCAGGTTTTCCATTCTGGGGGGAAGGAAAAGTAAATTGAGGTTGGAACTAACGAAACGCAGTGCGCCTTCAAGGTTGATGACGTATCTATCGCCTCTTATTGGGCTCTCGCTGGCATTGATCGCCGGTGCGATCATGTTTTCGTTTCTTGGCAAACCGCCATTGGGCGCACTTTACGCCTATTTCATTGAGCCGATCAGCGAAATGTGGAGTGTGCATGAATTATTGATCAAAGCTGCGCCGCTCATTTTAATGGGTGCTGGTTTGTGTGTTTGTTATCAATCAAACAACTGGAATATTGGCGCTGAAGGTCAAATGATCATGGGCGGCATGGCTGGATCAATATTGCCGGTGATGTTCCCTGAATTTTCGGGCCCATTTGTGCTTCCACTCATGCTTGTGATGGGCGTATTGGGCGGCATGGCATATGGCTTTGTCCCGGCCCTACTGAAGACAAAATTTAAAACCAACGAAATTTTGACCAGCTTGATGCTTGTCTATATCGCGCAATTGTTTCTTGATTGGACCGTTCGCGGACCATGGCGCAATCCACAGGGCCTCAACTTCCCTGAGACCCGCCGCTTTGATGATTTCGCGCGGCTGCCAGAAATGTTCCCGGCCGACGGACGCGCGAATTTTGGCATTGTAATTGCAATTGTTGTGGCGTTACTGATTTGGGTTTTGATGAGCAAGACCATGAAAGGGTTCCAAGTCAAAGTGATTGGCGCGAGCCCAAGAGCTGCGAAATTCGCAGGGTTTGATGCCCAAAAGATGGTGTTCTTTGCTTTTATTCTTGCTGGTGCAACCGCGGGTTTGGCCGGGATTGTCGAAGTGGCTGGTGCCACCGGACAATTGTTGCCAACCATTTCACCAGGTTACGGCTTCACCGCAATCATTGTGGCGTTTTTGGGCCGCATAAACCCCATTGGTGCTATTATTGCGGGACTTGTGCTGGCGCTAACTTTACTGGGTGGCGATGCAGCTCAAATCTCGCTTGGTGTATCCGACAAGGTTGCGCGGGTGTTCCAAGGGCTGATTTTGTTTTTCGTTTTGGCGTGCGACACGCTAATCCTATATCGCATCCGGCTTGTTGGCTCTAAAATTTTGCAAAAGGGAGCCGCGTAATGGGCATGACGGAAGCAATTTTGCTGACCATCGCAACGGCGGCAACCCCTTTGTTAATAGCCGCATTGGGCGAATTGGTTGTGGAACGATCCGGGGTTTTGAACCTTGGGGTTGAAGGCATGATGATTATGGGCGCGGTGGGTGGCTTTGCTGCAGCGAGCCTTACCGGCAACCCGTGGGTTGGGGTTTTGGTGGCGATCCTGTTTGGTGCGCTCACGTCACTCGCGTTCGCTTTTTTGACGTTGTCTTTGGCCGCCAATCAGGTTGCTACCGGGTTGGCCCTTACAATTCTGGGCCTTGGTTTATCTGGACTACTTGGCGAACCATTTGTGGGGCAAGCTGGGGTAAAGCTTGCCAACATTTCCATTCCTGTCTTGACCGATCTGCCGCTGGTCGGGCCACTATTGTTCGGGCAAGATCCGATATTCTATATGTCGATCGCACTGGTGATTGGGGTGGCGTGGTTTTTGTTCAAAACGCGTTTTGGTCTCACTTTGCGCTCAATTGGCGATAACCATATCTCAGCCCATGCGCTGGGCATTCCGGTGTTGCGTTATCGCTATTTCGCGGTGATGTTCGGCGGCGCTTGCGCAGGACTTGCGGGCGGGCACTTGTCGCTGGTCTATACGCCACAATGGGTTGAAAATATGAGTGCTGGACGCGGCTGGATTGCTTTGGCGCTAGTGGTTTTTGCATCTTGGCGGCCCGCGCGGGTTTTGGCTGGTGCTTATTTATTTGGCGCCGTTTCGATTGGCCAACTGCACGCACAAGCATTGGGCGTTGGTGTGCCATCGCAATTGCTGACGGCCCTACCCTATGTGGCCACCATCGTCGTGTTGGTGCTAATTTCGCAAAATGTGCGCACGACCCTCATTAATACGCCGGCCATGTTGGGCCGAGCGTTTGTACCAGAGCGATAGAATCAACTAAGTAAAAACAAGAGAAAATTAACAGGAGGAATTCATGAAAAAACTAATGATTGGTCTGGCAGGTGTCGCTGCAATGACCCTTGGCATGGCTTCCGTTGCAGTTGCGGCCGAAAAAACGAAGGTTTGCTTTGTTTATGTGGGCTCAAAAACTGACGGCGGCTGGACACAAGCACACGACATTGGCCGCCAAGAATTGGAAACGTATTTCGGCGACGAAGTTGAGACTTCCTTTATCGAAAACGTTTCTGAAGGCCCACAAGCCGCAGCGGTAATCGAGCGTTTTGCGCGCGCAAAATGCGATCTGATTTTTACAACAAGCTTTGGCTTTATGGATCAGACATTGGAAGTTGCCGCCAAATTCCCGGATGTGAAATTTGAGCATGCAACGGGCTACAAGAACGCTGCCAACGTAGCGAGCTACAATTCACGTTTTTATGAAGGCCGTTATATCCAAGGTCAAATCGCTGCGAAAACATCAACAAAAGGTGTTGCTGGTTATATCGCTTCATTCCCAATTCCAGAAGTTGTGCAAGGCATCAATGCTTTCACTTTGGGCGCTCAAAGCGTAAATCCAGATTTTAAATTGAAAGTTGTTTGGGTCAACACGTGGTTTGATGCGGGTAAAGAAGCCGATGCTGCGAAAGCTTTGATCGACCAAGGCGTTGACATTTTAACCCAACACACAGATTCAACGGGCCCAATGCAAGTTGCAGCTGAGCGCGGCATCAAAGCGTTTGGTCAAGCATCTGATATGATTTCTGCAGGTCCAAACACACAATTGACTGCGATTGTTGATACGTGGGGCGCGTACTATATCAAGCGCACACAAGCTGTGATGGACGGCACCTGGGAAACACAATCAAGCTGGGATGGATTGGCCGAAGGCATTTTGCAAATGGCACCATACACCAACATGCCAGACGACATAAAAGCAATGGCTGAGGCAACTGAGGCTGCGATCATTTCTGGTGAACTGCATCCCTTCACCGGCCCTGTCATGAAGCAGGATGGTTCTGCTTGGTTGACCGAAGGCGAAATTGCTGAAGACGGCGTTTTGCTTGGCTTGAACTTCTATGTTCAAGGCGTTGACGATCAATTGCCACAATAGGCAAGATACACTGCTAGTTTGGGGGCGGCCTTTGGGTCGCCCTTTTTCTTTGATCGCTTGGTAAAATGCTAGATATCTTTGGCGAACAGCTATATATTTGCGCATGACAAAAAGCCAGATTGATAAACAAACCCTTGCGCGGATGATCAAAGCGGGTGCGAACCAAGAACCAGCCGACTTGGTGATCAAAAACGTGCAACTGCTGGACGTGATGACCGGTGAAATCAATATCTCCGACGTCGCAATCGTTGCTGACCGAATTGTTGGCACCCATTCGAGCTATTCCGGCAATATTGAAATTGATGGCGCGGGCCGTTTCTGTGTGCCAGGTTTCATCGATACCCATTTGCATATTGAAAGCTCGCTGGTCACCCCGCTCGAATTTGATCGCTGCGTTTTACCCTATGGGGTAACGACCGCGATTTGTGATCCGCACGAAATCGCCAATGTGTTGGGCCGAGAAGGTCTTGATTATTTCTTAGCCTCGTCTGAGCGCTCAGTGATGGACATCAAAATCAATCTCTCGTCATGCGTGCCAGCAACAGCGTTTGAAACGTCTGGCGCTGAACTACTGATAGAAGATTTACTGCCTTATCGCGACCACTCAAGTGTGATCGGCTTGGCGGAATTTATGAATTTTCCCGGCGTATTGGCCGTCGCACCCGAAGTGATTGATAAGCTGCACGCTTTCCAAGACGGGCATATTGATGGGCATGCGCCGCTGCTTTCCGGCGATGCATTAAACGGCTATTTGGCGGCCGCGATCCGCACTGACCACGAAGCCACCAGTGCCAATGAAGCGCGGGAAAAGCTAAAAAAAGGCATGGCGATATTAATTCGCGAAGGGTCCGTTTCAAAAGACCTGAATGCACTTGCAGAGGTTTTGGATGAAAATACGTCAAGTTTCATGGCGCTGTGCACCGATGACCGTAACCCGCTCGATATTCACGAAGAGGGACACTTGGATAGTCTCATTCGCCGTCTGATCGCCAAAGGTTGCCCAACACACCACGTCTATCGCGCGGCCAGCACATCTGCGGCACGGATATTTGGTTTGAAAGATCGCGGCATGGTTGCGCCGGGCTGGAAAGCTGACTTTGCGCTTTTGGACAATTTGGAAGAATGCCGGGTTTCAGACGTAATCATGTCTGGCGAACTGGTCACCGCTGAGCGCTTTGCCAAACGCGAAATGGTTGCCCCTGTGGGACTTCAATCCATGAAAGCCCAACGCCAAACAGCCGATAGCTTTAAAGTGCCGGTAAAACCTGGGCGCAACCTCACTCCGATGATGGGCGTCAAGCCAGGGCTGATTTTGACCTTCCGTGAAGAAGGCACATTGCCTGTAGAAAGTGGATTTTTGCTACCGGACATCACACAAGATGCGGTGCAGGTTTCTGTTGTTGAGCGGCACGGCAAGAACGGCAATATTGGACATGGTTTTGTCAAAGGTTTCGGTCTTCAGCGCGGGGCGATTGGTTCTTCGGTCGGGCACGACAGCCACAACATCACCGTGATCGGCGCGACCCACGAAGATATAGCTGTCGCGACCAACCGGATCATCGAAATGCGTGGCGGATTTGTTGTCGCCGACAAGGGTAAAGTGGTGGCTGAGTTGGCGCTACCGATTGCTGGGCTGATGAGCGAACTGGCTTTTGAAGATGTGGCGCACGAATTGGAACGGTTGCGCGCTGCGGCGCACGATCTGGGCTGCGTGTTGCCGGAACCGTTTTTGCAAGTGGCGTTCCTCGCGCTGCCCGTTATCCCGCATCTTAAGATGACAGATCGCGGCTTGTTCGACGTGGATAAGTTTGACTTTGTGGATTAGCGTATTTTATGCGCCCTACTTTAATGCACTGCTAACACACACCGCTGCCCCCCACCCTTAATCCCTCCCCCTAGTGGGGAGGGAAAGACGTGATGCAAAGTGCTTGCGCAACAGTTGCGACAGGAACCTTCGAATGTATTGTTTTGGCGTCCTCAATGTTCATTCGAAGTCACGCCGGACCTCATCCGATTTCCATAACTTGTGCGCCGTCATTGGCCCCTTTAAGTTTCCATCCCCTTGATGGGGAGGGATTAAGGTGGGGTGGAACACAGCAAACTGCCGCACAAGAGCACCCCCCCCACCAATTTGACCCCGGACTTGATCCGGGGTCAATTCTCCGCTTACGCCAGCGTCGACTTCAAAGCCTCACCCGCAACATAGGTCTCAACAATCGCGCGATCATCACCGATGGTTTGTAAGAGGAACAATTCTTCCTCCAACGTGGTCACCGTTTCCATACGCACTTGCATCGCTGGTGTCGCATTGGCGTTGAGCACCACCACGTCCGCATCCGTGCCTTGATTTAGCGTCCCGATTTTTTCTTCCAACGAAAGTGCGCGCGCATTACCCAAAGTTATTTGATAGAATGAAGTCAACGGATTCATGCGTTGGCCCTGCAGATTGAGGATTTTGTAGCCCTCATCCAGCGTGCGCAACATTGAATAATTGGTGCCGCCACCCACATCCGTAGCGATGGCGATGCGGCCCTTGCCTTGAGGCCCAGCGACGCGATCCCAATCGAACAGGCCAGAGCCAATGAACAGGTTTGATGTGGGGCAGAAAACCGCCACGGAACCTGTTTCAATCATGGCGTCGCGCTCACGGTCTTCGAGGTGAATGCAGTGACCGAACAGTGACTTTTTGCCCGCCAAACCATAATGCTGATAAATGCCGAAATAGTCACCCATTGTTGGGTACAGCGCGTTGGTAAATTCAATCTCGTCTCTATTTTCGTTCAGATGGGTTTGAATATGCAGGTCCGAATGTTCTTTGGCCAAGGCCCCGGCCATTTCCAATTGCTCTGGCGAAGAAGTAATCGCAAAGCGCGGCGTAATTGCATAATGAGCGCGGCCCCTACCATGCCATTTTTCAATCAGCGCTTTGCTGTCATCATAGCTTGATTGCGGCGTATCGGTGAGCGCAACCGGCGCCTCTCGATCCATCATTACTTTGCCGCCAAGCATTAGCATGTTGCGCTTTTGCGCTTCTTCGAAATAGGCATCCACAGATTGAGGGTGCACTGAACAATAGGCCACAGCAGATGTAGTACCGTGTCGGATCATCTCGTCATAAAAATGGCCCGTAATTTTTTGAGCATGGGCCAAATCGCCAAAGCGTTGTTCTTCGACAAATGTATATGTGTTGAGCCATTCCAGCAGTGAACCTGCGTAAGACCCAAGCACCTGCATTTGTGTGAAATGGATATGCGGGTCGATGAACCCAGCCATTATGATGTGCGGGCGATGGTCAGTCACTTGCACATGGTCAGGGGCAGATTTGACGATATCGGCAAATTCACCGCGCGCAATAATTTTGCCGTCCTGCAGCAACAACCCGCCATCTTCGATATAAGTGTAACTTTCATGGTCGTCGCGCGCCTTTGGCGCGTCGTTGAAGCTCAAGACGCGTCCGCGCAAAAGTTTTGCTGTCATTTAACTAGCCCTTTTCGGCGCTTTCGAACCAGGTGACAAGCAACTGACGTTCTTCATCGCTAATCTGCGTCACGTTACCCGGCGGCATCGCATGGCTGCGGCCTGCCTGAATGTAGATCTCGTGCGCGTAGGTGGCAATCGCCACATCATTGTCCAAAATCACGTCTTTTGGAGCTTGCGATACACCCTCCCATGCAGGCTCGGCCGTATGGCACATCGAGCAGCGTCCCAACACAGTGTCCCGTGCCTCTTCGAAATATGATGAGGCCATCATGATCTCAGCTTGCTTGGAGGCCACGGTATCCTTTGTTATGCCACCCGCTTTTGGGTTGGTCGACAGCCACATGATGCCAATAAATAGCAAAGCGGCAACAAACCAAGTCCAATAAAGATTTTCACCCTTCATGTGTTTGGTGTTGAAGAAATGCCGGATTAAAACGCCAATCAAGAAGATCAGCGATGCAATCACCCAGTTATATTCTGTAGCAAATGCCAATGGATAATGAGTTGCGAGCATCAAGAACAAAACCGGCAGCGTCAGGTAATTGTTATGCACCGAACGCTGCTTGGATTGTTTGCCCAAGGCCGGGTCCGGTGACTTGCCGGCTTTTAGGTCATCGACGATGATCTTTTGGTTCGGGATGATGATGAAAAACACGTTGGCCGACATGATGGTAGCGGTAAACGCGCCCAAATGCAGCAATGCTGCACGACCGGTAAACAGTTGCGTATAGCCCCATGCCATGGCCACCAACACCACGAATAGGAACATCATCAAACCAATGTCAGATTTACCCAACGGGGATTTGCAAAGCTGATCGTAGATCAGCCAACCAACCGTTAGCGACGCAATCGAAATAAGGATGGCAACCGGGGACGAAACATCAAGCACATTGCGGTCGATCAGATAAAGATCGGCGCCCACATAGTAAACAATAGCGAGCATGGCAAAGCCAGAAAGCCAAGTGGAATAGGCTTCCCACTTAAACCAAATCAGATGCTCCGGCATGTTACTGGGCGCAACCATGTATTTTTGGATGTGATAGAACCCACCGCCATGCACTTGCCATTCTTCACCTTGCACGCCTTTTGGCAGGCTTTCGTGCTTGCGCAGCCCCAAATCAAGCGCGATAAAATAGAAACTAGAGCCGATCCAAGCGATGCCAGCGATCACGTGCAACCAGCGCACGCCAAAACTAAGCCATTCAAACATGATTGCACTATCTGGCATGTTCTATCCCCCGAGAGTTCTTTGCTGTGGTCAGTTGCCCTGCTTGATCCAAAGCTTGTATTATTTGCGCGGCCACGAGTGCTGCAATCACCTCTGGCCGCTTGTCTGTCACCGAAGCGCCGCCGATCGGGCAAACCAAATCCGTCGCCAGAACAGCACGATCATATGTCTCAATGAGCCAATTGGAAAACACCGCGCGCTTGGTTTTTGATCCGATCATGCCAACATAGCCGAATTTGCCCCGCGCTAGTGCTTCGCCAACGATCAGAAAATCAAGCGCGTGATCGTGGGTCAGCACCACGATGGCGCTGCCAGGTTTTGCACGGCGCACTTCTGCTTCTGGCAGCGGAGACAGTCGGTTTTCAACGCCTGAGATGTTTGGCAATTCGCTTTTTCGTTGGTCGATCAATATCGGGTTTACGGGCAGCAGCGCCAGCGTTTGCGCCAATGCTTTGCCCACATGCCCCGCGCCAAAAATCAGAATATCTGGTTGCGCTGAAAGTTCCTTTTCGTGCCGCGTCAAAATTACGGCTTTGTCTTTGACAATCTCAAGTTCAATCTCTACCTGCCCACCACAACATTGGCCAATTTCCGGTCCCAACGGTACAGTGCAAGTCTTCTTACCAATGCTCAGCCGCAGCATTTTACGAGACTCATCGGTCATCATATATTCGAGCTGCCCGCCACCAATTGTGCCAATAACACTTTGCAAACTGACCAGCATCCACGCGCCAACATCGCGCGGCGACGAGCCTCTTACGCCAGTTACCTGCACATCAATTGCTGGACCAGCGTCAAGGAATATTCGTAGCTGATCGGAGGTCAAGCGCATGGGTTAGTTCCCCTTGAGCCTTTGCACCGCCATCAATATCCGTTCTGGCGTGGCGGGTGAATCAAGACGCGGGCATGTTTTGTAATCTGCAACCGAGGCCACGGCCATCGACAATGCTTCAAGCACAGAAATCGCGAGCATAAGGGGCGGTTCGCCCACCGCCTTTGATCGGCGAATGGTTTGGGCGGTATTTTCTGACCAATTCACCAAATTGACGTTGAACTGGCGCGGGCGGTCAGAGGCAACAGGTATTTTGTAGGTGGATGGCGCGTGGGTTTTGAGTTGCCCGTCTTTTAACCACCATAATTCTTCTGTTGTCAGCCAGCCCATGCCTTGCACGAACGCACCTTCAACTTGGCCTTTGTCGATTGCTTCATTAATAGAGCGACCAACATCGTGCAAAATATCAACGCGCTCAACGAAATATTCGCCCGTCAAGGTATCAATCACCACCTCAGAAACTGCGGCACCATAGGAGAAGTAATAAAAGGGCGTACCCTTGCCGCTGTCGCGGTCCCAATGAATGTCCGGGGTTTTGTAAAACCCTGTGGCAGATAATTGCACACGGTTCATATAGGCGTCTTTAACCAGATCCGCGAAGGGGATTTTATGTTCCCCAAGATGTAAATGATTGTTGATAAATCGCGCTTCTGCGGGACCAACACCATATTTTTCTGTGGCAAAGGCGACCAATTTGCCTTTGATCTGCTGGGCAGCGTCCGCGGCCGCCATGCCGTTCAAATCGGTGCCTGACGATGCTGCGGTGGCCGAGGTGTTGGGGATTTTGTCGGTACGGGTTGCGGTAACTTTAATGTTTGCAATATCAACCTGAAACTCGTCTGCAACCACTTGGGCGATTTTGGTGTAAAGCCCTTGGCCCATTTCTGTGCCGCCGTGATTGATCTGCATCGATCCGTCGCTATAAACATGCAGCAACGCACCAGCTTGGTTGTACCAAGTGGCGGTAAATGAAATGCCGAATTTCACCGGTGTGAGCGCTATGCCCCGTTTAAGTATGCGGCTGGTTTTGTTGAACTCTAAGACAGCTTCGCGCCGATCTTGATAGTCTGCACTTTCTTCCAACTCATCAACAATGCGTTCAATGATACTGTCTTTGACCACTTGATGGTAGGGCGTGAGGTTTTTACCCTCGCCACCATAAAAATTTGCGCGGCGCACTTCGAGCGGGTCTTTGCCCAACGCATAGGCAATTTCTTCGATCATTCGTTCACCGCCCAGCATGCCTTGTGGGCCGCCAAAACCACGAAATGCTGTGTTTGACACAGTATTGGTTTTTAACGGTTTTGAGCGCAACTCAACCTCTGGTATGAAATAGCAATTGTCGGCATGAAATAGCGCGCGGTCCGTCACCGGGCCGGATAGATCGGCTGAAAATCCGCAACGGGCGGCAAATTCGGCGTCCACGGCTAGAATTTTTCCATCCGCATCAAAACCCACATCATAACTTGCCACGAAGTCGTGTCGCTTGCCGGTGGCCACCATATCGTCATCACGGTCAGGGCGAATTTTGACGGCCACGCCGAGCTTTTTTGCAGCGACCGCAACAACAGCTGCGAACAGACTGCCTTGTGTTTCTTTGCCACCAAAGCCGCCGCCCATGCGCCGCACATGCACATTAACCGCGTTGGCCGAAACGCCAAGCACATGGCCAACCATATGTTGAATTTCGGTTGGGTGTTGGGTGGAAGAAAAAACCGTGACGTCATCGTCTTCGCCCGGCACCGCCATGGCGATATGGCCTTCAAGATAGAAATGATCTTGCCCGCCAATTTCCATTTCACCTTTGATGCGCATGGGCGCTTTTTCAAGTGCTGGTGCGGGCTCGCCACGTTTTAATCTGAGTGGTTTTGTGACCAGTTCACCGCCATTGGCTAACGCCGATTTCACATCAAGAAACGGCGCTTCACCGGCATAGTCGATCTTTGCGAGGTGCGCCGCTCGGCGGGCTTGGTCGCGGGTTTTGGCCACAACGGCAAATAGAGGTTGTCCGTAAAAATGCACTTCGCCTTTGGCAAATACTGGTTCGTCATGCAACCCTGTTGGGCTCACGTCATTTTCACCGGGAATATCGGCGCCCGTCAACACGTCAACGACACCATGCGCATGCCGCACAGCGTCCAAATCCATCGCCAAGATTTTACCGCGCGCGCAGGTTGATAGACCGAGATAGGCATGCAAGGTGCCCGCAGGCTCAATCATATCGTCAAGATATTCAGCGCGACCGGATACATGCTTGTGCGCTGATTCATGTTCAATCGGTTGGTGAGTGCCGCCTTTGATTTGTTCGCTCATGACAGCGCCTCCAAGGTTGCTGCTTGGTGCAATTCATCAAGGCTGAACGCATTTTCATCAGCATGTTCCAAGTAGAACCGTTCGAGCAAGTTTTGCGTCACGGCCAACCGATAATCGGCCGAAGCGCGCCAATCTGAGAGCGGTGCGTAGTCATCGGCGAAGCTTGGTTTCGCGTCCAAAATGGATCGCTCTGACCAAGGCGCACCGATCAGTGCCTGCTCGACATGCGTTGCGCGTTTCGGTGTTGCGGCCATGCCGCCAAAGGCAATGCGAATATCTGCGATCCGACCGTCTTCAATTTTGGCGCTAAACGCGCCACAAACCGCTGAAATGTCCTCATCCCGACGTTTTGAAATCTTGTAGGTGGCAAATATTTGATCGTCTGGGGGCAATGGGATGTGAATCTGTTCAACGAATTCACCCTGCGCTCGGTCTTGTTTGCCATAAGCAACAAAATATTTTTCAAGCTCGATTGTCCGGCGCTCATTGGCTTTGCGCAATGTTATTGTTGCTTTAAGCGCAATCAGCGGCGGAGGCGTATCGCCGATTGGAGAACCATTGGCGATGTTGCCGCCAACCGTCCCCATATTGCGCACCTGTTCGCCGCCAATGCGCCGCCAGAACTGGGAGAGCTGGGGCAGATAATTATCAATTGTCGCCAGCATGTCGGTGTAACTCGCGCCGCCGTAGACAATAATCGCGTCGTCGGTAACTTTGATTTTGCGGAAATCGTTGAGGCGGGAAGTAAAGATCACCGGTGAAATATCGCGCATAAATTTGGTCACCCACAGCCCCACATCGGTGGAGCCAGCGACGATTGTCGCCTTAGGATTTTTCGCATAGAGCATAGCGAACTGATCAAGCGTGGCTGGCGCGTAAAACATTTCGCTACCGCTTTCAACTTCCAACATTTGATCGTCTTGCAGATTGGACAGTTGCTCAATTATTTGGTCACGCTCTGCAATCAGATAATCTTCGTGCAGTTTGCCGTGCGCGCCAATATCCCGCGCCGCTTTGATGATTGGCTCGTAGCCAGTGCAACGGCATAGGTTGCCCTGCAAATAGCGTTCGATGGTGGCCACATCTGGCTCAAATTCGCTCATCCACATGGCATAAAGCGACATCACAAACCCGGGTGTGCAAAAACCGCATTGGGAGCCGTGATGTTCAACCATCGCTTGTTGGATTGGGTGCGGCGCACCGTCTTTGCCTTTTAAGTGCTCAATCGTGATCACATGACAGCCATCAAGCGATCCGACAAATCGGATGCATGAATTTACGCTCTCATATGTCAGCTCGTCGCCAGCAAGCCGCCCAACCAGCACAGTGCATGCCCCACAATCGCCTTCCGCACAGCCTTCTTTGGTGCCGCGCAAGGTTTGATTGAGCCGCAAGAAATCCAACAGGGTTTCAGTGGCGAGCACATCATTTGTTTCAATCAATTGATCGTTGAGCAGAAATTTTAGCGTGTGGCGCGTGGTCACGAATTAGCTCCCGCGGTAAGTTGAATAGCTGTAGGGCGAAACCAGCAGCGGCACATGATAATGAGCGGTATCATCTGCTACGACGAATTGGATCGGCACGACATCCAGAAACTGGCCGTTTTCAAGGACCGTGTTTTGCGCTGTGAAATAGTCTGAAACGTGAAAGCGCAATTCATAGCGCCCTTTGCGTAGCGTGTTCGCGTCTCGCATGGGCGCTTCGCATCGGCCATCTGCATTAGTGACAGTGCTCACAAGTGGAACATCACTAGCGACATCAAGATCAAACAGTTCGATTTTCATACCTGCCGCCGGACAGCCACGGGCTGTGTCCAAAACGTGCGTTGTCAGCTTCCCGCTGGAATTATTGTTGGCCATCAACTCCCCCTGTTGTTCGCTATTTCCTTCAAATGATGGGTCAAAGTCAAGAAATTTTAACAAATGGTCAAAAATTTGAAAGTGTAATATGTTCGTATCCGCGTAGTTGCGCGATTGACCAAATCAGGCGCGCACTACATCTTAGCAAATAGATTTCACTTTGGCGCACATTTCGCCAAGGCACAGAATAGCAGGCAGACCATTGTGACAAAATCAATTCGATATGACCGCGACATGCTGGGCTATGGCGCCAATCCGCCAGCAGCCAATTGGCCAAATGACGCGAAAATTGCCGTGCAATTTGTCGTAAACTACGAAGAAGGCGGCGAGAACTGCGTGCTGCATGGTGATGCGGCATCGGAAGCCTTTTTGTCAGAAATCGTTGGCGCGCAGCAATGGGTTGGGCAACGCCACTGGAACATGGAAAGCATATATGAATATGGATCGCGCGCTGGGTTTTGGCGACTGCATCGCCTGTTCACGGCGCTAGACGTCCCGGTCACCGTCTATGGTGTCGCGACAGCCCTTGCCCGGTCGCCCGAACAAGTCGCCGCCATGCAAGATGCGAATTGGGAAATTGCTTCACATGGGTTGAAATGGATTGAATATAAAGACTTCTCTCGCGACGATGAGGCTGCGCATATGCGCGACGCCATCCAGCTCCATTATGAAGTGACGGGTGATTATCCAAAAGGATGGTACACGGGACGATGCTCGGCCAACACGGTTGATCTGGCCAGTGAAATTGGCGAATTCGCCTATGTGTCCGACAGCTATGCCGATGATTTACCCTATTGGTATGATGGGGGCGACAAAGCCCAGCTGGTCATTCCCTATACGCTGGATACCAACGATATGCGGTTTGCCGCTATCCAAGGGTTTAACTCTGGCGATCAGTTCTATTGCTATTTGAAAGACAGTTTTGACAGTCTTTATGCTGAGGGTGTGGCGGACGCGCCCAAAATGCTCAATATCGGATTGCACTGTCGGCTGGTCGGTCGCCCCGGACGAATCGCTGCGCTAAAGCGTTTCATCGAATATGTGCAAAGCCATGATGATGTGTGGATCGCCAAACGGATTGAAATTGCTGACCATTGGGCGAAGACCAATCCGTTTGAAAAATTTGAAGGGCGTCCATCCACCCTGACCAAACCGCTGTTTGTGGAAAAATTTGGTGGAGTGTTCGAGCATTCACCGTGGATCGCCAAACGCGCCTATGAACGAGAATTCGGCGCGGCGCACGATACAGCGATTGGCGTGCATTCTTTGCTGGCGGCTGAGTTTCGCAAGGCGAGCAACGATGAGCGATTAAGCGTTTTGCGCGCCCACCCAGACCTCGCTGGCAAGCTGGCAACGGCGAAAAGACTGACCGCAGAATCAACGTCCGAACAGGCTTCGGCTGGCTTAGACGCGCTAACCGACAACGAGCGTGCGCGGTTTAGCGAACTCAATTCTGCTTATGTTGACAAGCACGGATTTCCCTTCATCATCGCAGTAAAGGGCCTAAACAAAGCCGACATCCTTGCGCAGTTTGAAAAGCGCATCCACAATGACAGTGAAACCGAATTCTTGACCGCCTGCAAACAGGTGGAGCGGATTGCATTGCTGCGATTAAAGGACATGTTGACTTAAAATGAGCCATTCGAAGTATTACGCCCCCACCGGCGGCTTGCCGCCACAAAGTCAATTGATGACGGGACGCGCGATTTTTACCGACGCCTATGCGATGATCCCAAAAGGGGTGATGAGTGACATCGTAACGTCATATTTGCCACATTGGGACGATAGTCGCGCGTGGATTATCGCTCGACCTTTGTCTGGTTTTGCCGAAACCTTTGCGCAATATATTGTTGAAGTGGCCCCCGGCGGTGGTTCAAACCGACCTGAACCCGACCCAAAAGCTGAGGCGGTTTTGTTTGTGGTTGAAGGCGAATTGGACCTTGAAATTGATGGTGCCAAGCACCGCATGGCCGAGGGTGGCTATGCTTACATTCCCCCATCTGCTGATTGGTCCGTCTTTAATCACACAGATCACCCGACAAAATTCCATTGGATCCGCAAACAATATGAGGCGGTGGAAGGGATCGACCACCCAGTCGCCTTTGTGACCAATGAAAAGCTTACCCCCGCCAATCCAATGCCTGACACCAATGGTGCCTGGGCAACCACACGTTTTGTTCAGCCAGACGATTTGCGGCACGACATGCATGTGAACATTGTCACGTTTGAGCCGGGTGGCGTGATCCCGTTTGAAGAAACCCACGTGATGGAACACGGGCTTTATGTCTTAGAGGGCAAAGCGGTCTATAAACTCAATTCAGATTGGGTTGAGGTTGAAGCGGGTGATTTTATGTGGCTACGCGCTTTTTGCCCACAAGCCTGCTATGCGGGCGGACCCGGTAAATTCCGCTATTTGCTGTATAAAGACGTCAATCGACATCCCAAGCTCAGCTTGGGGGGCTAGGCTATGGAACGCATTGAAATTATCCCGTTGACCGAAGAGCTGTTCGCGCCATTTGGCGAAGTTATCGATTTGAACAAAGCCGAGAACTACCCAATCAACAATGGCATGTGCACCCGGTTCAACGATTTAGCCACCATCGAATTGGGCGGCAAAGACGCCCGTCCGCTTGTGAATGTTTTTCGCGGCAAGCCATATGACTTACCACTGCACTTGAAAATGGTGGAACGGCATCCGCTAGGTTCCCAAGCTTTTATCCCGATGACCAAACGGCCATTTTTGGTCATTGTGGCTCCGGACACCGACGGTGTGCCTGGTAAACCCCTGGCGTTTCTCACCAAACCCGGACATGGCGTCAATATTGGGCAAAATGTCTGGCATGGTGTGTTGACCCCTTTGGGCGAACAGAGTGATTTCGTGGTGATCGATCGCGGTGGACGTGGCGAAAACTTAGAAGAGCATTTCTTCGAAAATGGCTTTATTGTTGACTTTGCGGAGTAGTTAGCGCCGATCCAATTTCCGGCCCAACACAAGCGAGCTTTGGGTGCGGCGCACGCCGGGGATCAAGGCAATTTCGTCAATCACTTCGTCGATATCTTCGAGTTGTGGCGCTTCGATGGAAACCAAAAGGTCAAATTCACCACTGATCGCCAAACTCAATTTCACTTCGGGGAAACTGGCGAGTTTTTGATTGATCTGCTTGTTTTGTTGCTGCAGCACTTCGATCAATACAAAGGCCTCGACCATTTGTTGACCCGGGTCTTGGGCAAGTTTGACGGTGTAGCCGGTGATATAGCCTAAGCGCTCGAGCCTTGTAATCCGCTCATGCACCGTGGTGCGGGCAATGCCGAGTTTTTTGGCAATGTCCGAGGTTTTGGCGCGCGCATTGGCTTGCAGCAACGCCACAAGTTCACGATCCAAATCATCCCGCAACGCCTTATAGCCCAAAACATCCTCCTTGGTATTTTGGCGATTATCCGACAAAATGACGAAATAGTCCAATATTATTTTGTGCCGACATTTCAAGAGGTTTAAGGTTAATCAAATCCTAATGACTGACAAAATGTCGGAATTTCGATGAAATATCCGTCATTATAACGGGGTTTTGGCTTTTGCGCTTCTGTTATCCGACATTCAAATCCGGCACAATTGTCCTCAATACAGTTTTCCAACTTGAGGAATAGATATGAATTGGGAAGTTTTGATTGTTGGCGGCGGAAATATCGGCCGTATGGTGGCAGTAATTTTGCAGAGCGCGCCTGAGTTTAACGTTACCATTGCCGACGCAGATGACAAGATGCTTGAGCAAGTTGCTGCGTTGGGCATTGCCACAAAAAAGGTCGATGTGGGTAACGAGGCCGAACTTTTAGCGGCATTAGCAGGCAAAAACGCAGTTTTAAGCGCTGCGCCCTATTTCTTGACGCCTGCAATCGCAACGGCGGCTAAAAAAGCTGGTGCGAATTATTTCGACCTCACCGAGGATGTGAAATCCACCAAATTTGTGATGGATTTGGCCAAAGACGCCAAATCAGCCTTTATGCCACAATGCGGTTTGGCCCCCGGATTTGTCGGCATTGCGGGCTACCACCTCGCCAAACAGTTTGACACAATTGAAGACCTTTCCATGCGTGTTGGCGCGCTACCGCGTTACCCAACAAATGCGCTGAAATACAATCTGACCTGGTCAACCGAAGGCTTAGTCAATGAATATTGCAACCCGTGCGAAGCCTTGGTTGATGGTCAACTCAAAGAAGTGGCCCCGCTTGAAAACCTTGAGAACTTCTCCCTGGATGGCATTGACTACGAGGCGTTCAACACATCGGGCGGTTTGGGCACCTTGTGCGATACGCTGGCGGGCCGCGCGCAGAACGTTTCCTACCGTTCGATCCGCTATCCGGGTCACCGCGATATTCTCAACATTCTATTGAATGATTTGAAATTGAATAAGCGCCAAGACTTGATGTGCGAAATTTTCGAGAACGGGCTGCCACGCACCCGTCAGGACCAAGTGACCGTGTTTTGCACGGCAACGGGCATGGTTGATGGGCAATTTGAAGAGCGCTCGTTCGTCAACGTTTCAACAGCCATGGATGTGGCTGGCCACAATTGGAGCGCCATTCAAATCACCACCGCTGCCGGCGTTACCGCGGCAATGGATTTGATGCGTCTTGGCCGTTTGCCACAAGCGGGCTTTGTGCGGCAAGAACAAATTGACCTGGACGCATTTTTGGCCAACCGTTTCGGGGCGCTTTATCTGGGTAAACCGTTCGAAACGGAACATACAACATCAAAAGCGGCGTAAACCGCAGCCCCAGACGATATGTGCATTATGTAAAATCTACATGCACAATATGTAACAAGGAGGGTCACTTTTGAGCAATTATTTGACTATTCAAACGATTGCTGACCCTTCATAATCAGAATTCGCAATGTCGGCCAAGCGCTGACATTGCGATGGTCACGCAAAAGGGTGATCAGTTTTTGGTTGGAGGGCCAAAAACAAATGCACTTGGTTCTTTGGGTATAGAATCTGTGCAAATGGAGGGAGGAAGATGGCAAGCTTTTCAAGCCAGTTGTGGGCACACCACATATTGGACGCCATGCATTTTGTTGCGTGCCGCGCTTATGTACGTCTTGTACACAACCAAAAAACCAGACTGAACAAAGATATGGACGATTTTGTTCAATTGCGGGCAGTTACGCCTTTGCAGTTGCGTTAAAATATGCCTAATCTTTGATCAAACAGTTTAAGAAAGTAAGCATGGCAGAAAACCAAATACCGGTCATCGAAATACGCGATCTACACAAGAGTTATGGTGATCTTGAAGTCTTGAAGGGCGTTGATATCGTCGCCAACAAAGGCGACGTGGTGAGCCTAATTGGTTCATCCGGTTCAGGCAAATCCACTTTGCTGCGGTGTGCAAACTTGCTCGAAGACAGCCAGCAAGGTGAAATTTTGTTTGATGGTACCCCCATCCAGTGGAAGGGGAAAAGCCATAACCGGCATCCGTCTGACAAAGCGCAAGTGATCGCGGTGCGCACCAACCTGTCGATGGTGTTCCAACAGTTCAATCTTTGGTCGCATATGACGATTTTACAAAATGTCATGGAGGCACCGCTGACCGTTTTGCGACAGCCGGTTGAAGAGGTTGAGGCGCGGGCTCGTATGCTGCTCGACAAGGTTGGTATTGGCGACAAATGCGATGTGTTCCCGGCAATGCTTTCGGGCGGTCAACAACAACGCGCAGCGATTGCGCGCGCCTTGGCGATGGAACCTGAAGCCTTATTGTTCGACGAACCCACTTCCGCGCTTGACCCTGAACTTGAGCAAGAAGTGGTGAAAGTTATCAAGGATTTGGCCAAGGAAGGGCGCACCATGCTGTTGGTCACCCATGATATGAAGTTGGCCGCCGATGTTTCTGACCATGTTGTATTTTTGCATCTGGGTAAGATTGAAGAACAAGGACCACCAATCGAGCTATTTGGCAATCCAAAAACCAAGCGGTTACAACAATTCCTCAGCGCGGGTACTGCTGATTAAGTGCTGAGGCAATAACAAAACAAATAATATTAGCTTTATAAGGGAGAACAAAATGAAGAAAATCATCATCGCAGTCGCCGCATTGGCGATGGGCACAAGCTTTGCAATGGCGCAGACAGTTCGCATGGGTACTGAGGGCGCATATCCGCCCTATAACTTTATCAACGACGCTGGCGAAGTTGACGGTTTTGAGCGCGAGTTGGGCGATGAGCTTTGCAAGCGCGCAGAATTGACCTGCGAGTGGGTAACCAACGAATGGGATTCAATCATCCCGAACTTGGTTTCTGGCAACTATGATACCATCGTTGCGGGCATGTCGATCACAGACGAGCGGGATGAAGTTATCGACTTCACGCAAGACTATATTCCGCCGAGCCCATCAGCGATTGTTGCCATGTCAGATGACATAGATTTGGCGACAGGCATCATAGCTGCCCAAACCGGTACGATTCAAGCGGCATATGTTGCAGAATCTGGCGCGACTTTGGTTGAGTTTGCAACACCAGACGAAACCATTGCAGCGGTTCGAAACGGCGAAGCAGATGCCGTTCTTGCGGACAAAGATTTCCTTGTTCCAATCGTTGCCGAATCAAATGGCGAACTGATGTTTACCGGTCCAAACGTTTCTATTGGCGGTGGCGTTGGCATGGGTGTTCGTGAATCTGACGGCGAAATGCGCACAAAGTTCAACACAGCGATTTCTTCAATGAAAGCTGACGGTACGTTGAACACAATGCTTAAAAAGTGGTTCGGCGACGAAATCGCAACTTACGAGTAAGCAAATCTGAAAATATTAATGGGGCCGCTTGTTGTCGGCCCCATTAATGCCAACACATTGAGTATCCATGTTTTCTTTTTGCGCAGAACCAAAGACACTTGAAGGAGCAACTTGGCTCGCCTGTTATCTCACCACGGGAAAACAATTCGCGTTCTACGGCTCTTTCATCACCGTCATGGTATTAATTACCATAACTGCGCCAATCGCATTGCTTTTTGGGTTTGGTGGGGCGACAGCGGCACGCTCTACAATCGCCCCATTGCGATGGTTCGGCAAAGGTTACACCGCAATTGTGCGCGGCATTCCTGACATTGCGTTCTTTTTGTTTTTTGTGATCGCACTTGATCAAGCCTTTGAATATGTGCGCCAAAAAGTTCTCTGTCCCGAATGGACTGAGCCCATTCGTCAGGGCAATGACTTTGTTGTCTGTGCGGCAGCAAAATTACCTTTATCTTCATCGCCGCAATGGATCCACGAAACGTACGGGTTTTTGTTGGCGGTGTTGACCTTTTCTATCGTTTTTGGCGCCTTTGCGGCCAATGTTCTATATGGCGGCATGGGTGCCGTGCCGCGCGGCCAGCTGGAAACAGCCGAGGCTTATGGCATGTCGCGCCGACAAACATTCTGGCGCATTTTGGTGCCGCAAATGTGGGTTTATGCACTGCCGGGCCTCTCCAATCTTTGGATGATTTTGATTAAGGCGACACCGCTTTTGTTTCTGCTTGGCGTCGAGGACATTGTTTATTGGGCCCGCGAGCTTGGCGGTTCTAAGACACAAATATTCGACTATCCGCACGGCGACTGGCGCTTGTATTATTTCCTTGGGCTACTGGTTTTTTACTTATCGCTGACAAAAGTGAGCGAAATTGCGCTTGGCAAATTGATGGCTAAACTGACAAACGGGCAAGCCACACTGGGTGGTGAATCCCAACGCAAGGCGGTCGCATCATGAACGATTGCCTTCAAACCATCTCCGATTATGGGTTACGCTCTATTGGTATTGGCGCACGCCTGTTGCCTAAAACAGACTTTACCCTTTGCCAACAATTCACTTTGATTGGTTCTGGGATGATCTGGAATATCTATTTCGGATTGATCGCGCTGGTCACAGGCTTCTTTTTGGCCACCGCGGTTGCAGTCGCTAAAAACTCAAATAGTTATTGGGTCCGCAAGCCTGCGGAATGGTTCATATTTTTGTTCCGCGGCTCGCCATTATTTATCCAGTTTTTCTTGGCCTATGAAATCTTTGTGCAACTCCCTAAGCTGGGGATCGACATCAATCTTGGTTTCGCGGAAATTACCGCCGAAACCCGCTGGCTAACCAAAGCGTGGATGGGAGCGGCAATTGTTTTGTTCCTCAACACCGCTGCATATTCGGGCGAAATCTTTTATGGCGCGCTCCGGTCCGTCCCCAGAGGCGACGTGGAGGCGGCAGATGCCTACGGGTTAAGCGGTTGGCCACGCTTTAAGCGGGTGATTTGGCCGACGATGCTGCGTTTGGCTTGGCCCGCTTACACCAACGAAGCCATCTTTTTGTTCCACGCAACAACCTTGGTGTTTTTCTCCGGCTTCCCCGCCTGGCAACAACGCGGCGACGCGCTTTATTACGCCAGCTATTTTGCGGACAAAACCTTCAACCCGTTTGTGCCCTATCCAATTTTGGGAATGTATTTCATCATCCTCACGCTTTGCGTGATCGGGGTCTATGCACTGATCAACAAACGGCTTAACAGGCACCTGCCGGCAAACCAGCGGCAACGCATTAAGTTCAAACCGCAAATTATTCGCTAAGTCACCCCACCCTTAATCCCTCCCCATCAAGGGGAGGGAGATAGTTCTTTGGTAACATCTTAGTATGGGCTTCCCCGGACTTGATCCGAGGCCATACTTTCTTTCGCTCCGCCCTTGGTTTCTATCCAAAGCCCTCGCCACACTCCCTCCTCATCCTGAACTTGTCGAAGGACCGTGGGTTGTGCGCTACACTCACGGTTCGCCCTTCGACAAGCTCAGGGTGAGGTTCACCATAAGGGACGTAGACTTATTGTTTCGCCCGATTGATCCTGGATCAGCCTGCGTGGCGTGAGCGCCACTTCTTTGTCCGGGAATGCCTCGTGGGGAAAAATCAACCTCTCTTCATGGCCTCCCCGGACTTGATCCGGAGCGCTTAACTTTATTGCAAAGGTCGCCCCCCACCTTAATCCCTCCCCACTTGGGGGAGGGAAATGTTTTTTGCGCCGCCGTTGGTCGTTCCGGTCGCATTTTGTTGCGCTCGCGCCGCAAAGGCTGGCCCGGCACCCCCGGGCATTTTTCATGCCGCCGGTTGGTGCCGAACATAGCGACATTCTCTGCTGTCATCCTCGCGAAAGCGGGGATCCAGTGCAACACAGGCAAGAGCCGCAAGCGCTAGCATTTTTGGACATTCCGGCCTGGATCCCTGCCTGCGCAGGGATGACAATGGTGGATATGCGGCAAGACATTTCAACTCAGCGTTTCCCTCCCCCTTGTGGGGAGGGAGCAAGGGTGGGGGGATGTGCATATCTCCCCTACTCCTCATCCTGGGCCTGCCGAAGGGTAAAAGCTCATGCACTTCATTCATGGAGTCACAGGCTCCCCATAAGGTGGGTGAATGTTGCTCGCACAGTTTAGACCCCGCATCACGTGCGGGCGGCCACAGGATATGTGGTCCAGCACCGTTGCGGCATTCCCGGACAACTGGATGGCGCTCGCGCCGTCACCCCGGACTACATACGGGGTGACGGTAGGGGTTTATGGCATAGCAATTGCGCACCATCGTCGCCCTCGCGCTTGACCCGAGCACTCATGAGAAAAATCATAACAATCGCGAACGCCAAAATCAGAGATAGCAACTGCAAAATGCAACAGAGTTGATGACGAGAGATGAAAGCAGCCTCATGCTGAACGTGTCGAACCAAAATGGTTGCGTCCACCCTTCGACAAGCTCAGGGTGACGCTTGCTCCAATGGTAGACGTAACAATAATTTGGATTATTGACAGAAATCGCTATTCAGTATATTACTGAGATAATCTACTGAAGGACTTTTATTATGCTTCTTACATTCTCTATGGTCAACTCACTCGGATCAGGCACCTGGATTGCGCCACTTTCTCCTTTTGAAGCGAGACGTTTTGGACAAAATCCACTTGTGAAAGGTGGGCGAAGCATAATCGCTGTAAGCTCCCCTGAATACGATGTCGAAACTAGGACACTTACCGTCAATTACGATGGAGTGCTTACGCTAAACATAGGTGAAATCGAGGAAGCGGTGCTTGTTGATCTGAACCCACAAGATGTCCTCAAAGCGCAGCGGCAAGACACTGACGTATTGCATCCATCGGCAGCAGATATTGATTTTATCGCGGCCTGCAAATCTCATCTCGATGAGGGTATGACTAGAATAATCCAGCAAGTCTTGAGCGGGGTGAGAAAACACCACGATGATACACTAATCGAAGGCGAAGGGCGGAAGTGGATCGCTAGTCCACACAATTTCATGGCAATTACAATTCAAAACCGGAACAAACAATTTCTAGTTTCCGTAAAAGCTAGACCTGAACAAAAGTCGTTCAGGCACATTCACTTGAAGCAAAGCCGTCCGCCATACTGGGAATTTCACTTGAACTCGCCATCGCAAATTGAAGAAACGATACAGGCCATCTTAGATTCGGCTAATTATTGATAGACACCAAACAAAACATATTTGTCGTCCAGTCGCCTTTTAACAACCCCTATCCCAATTCCCCACAAGCCTGCTGAATCCGCGTAATCGCTTCTTCCAGCTCAGGCTTCGCCGCCGCGTAGGATATCCGGAAATAGGGTGACAACCCGAACGCAGAACCTGGCACAATGGCCACATGGGCGGTCTCCAAAATGTAGCGGCAGAAGTCGCTGTCAGTGTTGATTTTGGTGCCGTCGGGGGCGGTCTTGCCAATCAGGTCTTCGCAGGACGAAAACGTGTAAAACGCGCCTTCTGGGGTGCGGCAGTGAACGCCGTCAATGGCGTTCAGGCCGGCGACGACCAGATCCCGGCGCTCTTGGAAAGAGGCGGCGCGGGCTTTGAGGAAGGTTTCGTCACCATCCAGCGCTTCAATGGCGGCGGCTTGGGAAATTGACGAAGGGCAAGAGGTGGCTTGGCTTTGAATGACCGCCATGGCACGGATCAATTCTTCAGGGCCCGCACCAAAGCCGAGCCGCCAACCCGTCATGGCATGAGATTTAGAAACCCCATTAATGACCAAGGCACGGTCTTTAAGGCGCGGTTCCACTTGCACGGGCGTGACGAATTGAAAATCATCATAAATGATGTGTTCGTAAATATCGTCGCTCATCAACCACACATGGGGATGTTTGAGCAACACGTCGGTGAGGGCTTGCAGCTCATCGGCTTTGTAGGCCGCGCCCGTGGGGTTTGATGGAGAATTCAACAAAAGCCATCGGGTTTTGTCGGTGATCGCTTCTTCGAGCTGCTCGGGTTGTAGTTTAAAACCCGCCTCGCCCGGGCATTGCACCAGCACTGGCACACCACCGCAAATGCGCACGATATCGGCATAAGTGGTCCAAAATGGTGTCGGGATCACCACCTCATCACCGTGGTTCAGCGTGGCCATGAAGGCGTTATAGAGAACTTGTTTCGCGCCCGCAGAAACCGAAATGTTTTTTGGCTCATATTTGAGGCCATTGCCGCGGGCCAATTTGCGGCACACGGCAAGTTTGAGTTCAGGCGTACCATCGAGCGGGGTATATTTGGTCATCCCCGCATCGATGGCTTTGTGGGCTGCATCTTTAACATGGTCTGGCGTGTCAAAATCTGGCTCGCCAGCGCCCAAAATAATCACCGGATAACCTTGTGCCTTCAACTCGCGGGCGCGGGTTGAAATTTTGATGATCTCTGACACCGAAATGTCAGAAATCCGGTTGGCGCGTCGAAAGACAGACGGTGAGTTGGCTGGGGCGTTCATATCAAGATGCTCGTTTGAAGTTGGTTTGCTCTTTAAATATCGAAAGATACGCCCTGGGCCAATGGCAATTCAGTGCCATAATTCACGGTGTTGGTTGCGCGGCGCATATAGGCTTTCCACGCATCCGATCCACTTTCGCGGCCGCCGCCGGTTTCTTTTTCACCGCCGAATGCGCCGCCGATTTCAGCGCCTGATGTGCCGATATTGACGTTAGCGATGCCGCAATCTGAACCTGAGGCTGACAAGAAGTTTTCCGCTTCGCGCACATTCAACGTAAAGATCATAGACGACAGACCCGCACCAACAGCGTTTTGCATGTCGATGGCATCATCAAAGTCTGTATATTTTACCACATACAGAATTGGCGCGAATGTTTCTTCAAACATCGGGCCAGATTGCTCAGCCATCTCAACAATCGCAGGGCGGTAATAGTAAGCGTCTTGGTTGCCTTCCACGTCCACGCGTTCACCACCAACCACTTTGCCGCCAGAAGCTTTGGCCGCAACCAAAGCATTTTCCATGTTGGAGGCTGCGTCTTTATCGATCAACGGGCCAACCAGGGCGTTTGAGGTCAATGGATTGCCGATAGACACGCCTGCATAGGCTTTTTTGAGTTGAGGCACGAGTGTGTCGTAAACGCTTTCATGCACAAACAAGCGACGTGTTGACGTGCAACGTTGACCGGCTGTACCCATGGCGCCAAACGCAATGGCGCGAACCGCCATATCCAAATCAGCAGAGGGGCAAACGATACCCGCATTGTTGCCGCCAAGTTCGAGAATTGAACGGGCGAAACGTTTGGCCAAACGCGGACCAACTTCACGGCCCATGCGGGTTGAACCAGTTGCTGAAACCAGCGCGATTTTTTCGTGATCAACCATCACTTCGCCACCGATCCGGTCAGCCACAAACATTGTGGATAGACCTTCTGGCGCATCGCCGAATTTGGCCAATGCTTTGTTCATGATCGCTTGGCAAGCCAAACCTGTAAGTGGTGTTTTTTCGGAAGGCTTCCAAATCGTGGCGTTGCCGCATACAAGCGCGATTGCAGCATTCCATGACCAAACAGCAACGGGGAAGTTAAACGCTGAAATGATGCCAACAACACCGATTGGGTGCCAGGTTTCCATCATCCGGTGATCGGCGCGTTCTGTCGCAATCGTCAAGCCGTACAATTGACGCGAAAGACCAACCGCGAAATCGCAAATGTCGATCATTTCTTGGACTTCGCCCAACCCTTCGGAAGGGATTTTGCCCGCTTCAATGGAGACCAAACGGCCAAGCTCGGTTTTGTGGGTGCGCAACTCTTCACCCAGCAAACGCACCAATTCGCCACGACGCGGGGCAGGCACTTTGCGCCAAGCTTTGAACGCCAAATGGGCTTTATCAATTTGGGCAGAGATTTGATCGGCGCTGGCCAATTTCACATTGGCGATTGTTTCGCCAGTTGTGGGCGTGCGCACTGCCAACTCGCCGCCTGCAAGGGCAGACACATCCACACCCAGTTTTTGCAACAGGTCTTTGGTTTGATCTTTGACGCTCATGATTGGCTCCAAAACTTTTTCAAATACACCACCCGTCAAAAATTCCTGTCCGGATCGCGTTTATGGTTGAGATTAAGTGACCTTTTGCCTTTTCACCCGTAAGTCGGATGTGCATGGCTCAGCCTTTTAAATTCGTATTTCTCATGATAAAGCAATGAAAGGCCCTAAAGAAGCAATGATTTTTCATTACTTGATGAGGAAAAATGATGCATACTAGCCGTCGCAACTTCCCCTCGATCAACACATTGAGTGCTTTTGAGTGCGCCGCGCGGCATCTCAATTTCACCCGAGCGGCCGAGGAAATGAACCTCACACAAAGCGCAATATCACGGCAAATCCGGGATTTGGAGTTGCAGCTTGGGGTGACATTGTTTGAACGGATCCGCAAGCGGGTGGTTTTAACCGAGGCCGGGGCGCGATTTCTGGTAGATGCCAAATATCTGATTGAACAAACCGAGGGGCTTGTCTACCGCACCATGGCGTCGGCTAAAGCAGACGCGACGTTGTCGGTTGCGACTTTGCCCACGTTCGGGTCGCACTGGCTTGCGCCACGCTTGCCCGAATTTTTGGACAAACATCCAAAATTGGCCGTCAATCTTGAAAGCCGCTGGTCGCCTTTTTCCTTGCAAGAACAATTCTTTGACGTGGCGATCCATTTTGGGCGGCCTATTTGGGCTGGTGCTTCATGTCAGCCGCTTTGCGCTGAATATATGCTGCCCGTAGCTTCTCCCGGTCTGATAGGGGCGCACAAGATACAGCGGGCAGAAAACCTGCCACACGCGCCATTGCTGCATTTGCAATCACGTCCCACCGCATGGCGCGACTGGTTTGAACAGCAAAAAATTGAAAATGATGAACCGTTTCGCGGCCATCGATTTGATCAATTTTCAATGATCATCGAGGCCTGTATAGCCGGACTGGGCGTGGGGTTGTTGCCACAATATCTAATTGAAAGGCAAATCGAATTGGGACGATTGCACGTGATTGATCCTCGGCCGTTGCAAACCGATGATGCCTATTTTTTGGCCATTCCAGACGACAAGGCAGAAAAACCCGGTGTCGTGGAGTTCACAAACTGGATCCGCGCGCAAATAAGCCACCCGGTGGTTGAAACGGCTGATTAAGAGCCGTTTCAATACGTTCGATTTAATCGAATTTGATCTCGTTATCACCAAGATAAACGTTGGATGCCTGACAAACATCAATCGAAATTGGTTCGTCCATCACTTCAGAGCCGTCACCTCCAAGCCAACCCACCTGGAACAATTGATCACAAGCGCCAGTTTCAGCAAAGAATTCAGCGCTGGCCGATTCACCTGGCGACATTTGATCAGCCAGCCAATTTGCACTCCAGCCATTGCCGTCATTGGTATAAAATCCGACCACAACATTGCCTGCTGTGTCGTTAAAAAGTGTAAATTCTCCGCCTGAGCCCGATTGCGCATATGCCGTGGTGCCCAATAGGCTAGCAGCGACAAATCCAGCTACGGCAAAACTGCGTGTTATGATGTTCATATAATTTCTCCCTCAACATGAGAGAAATTACGTAACTTTGCAGGTTTTGGCAAGCGCTTGAATTGCGCTAAGCATTTTGAACAATTGGTAAATTCTTTTTGAACCGTTCATTCACGTTATTCTTGGCTTTGTAAATCAACCGTTGAAAACCACGCCACCAATTCCGCAGAATTTTTCACCCCGATTGCCTTCATGGTGCGGGCTCGATGCGCCTCGATTGTTCGTTTCGAAAGGCCTATTTCTTGTGCGATATCTGTATTGGTTTTGCCCTGCGCCACCAAGGTGATCACTTGCTTTTGCCTGTCCGTCAAATGCTCACTGTTTGGCCGCAATGGCCTGTGCAACGGTTCAAAACAATAAAGCGCGCGCGCAAAAGGATCGTCAGGGCTCATGGACCGTCCACGTACTTTGCACCAAAACTCAGTTTTGTCGGCCCTAAGCATAATGCGCTCATCATAATAACTCACCCCACCGGCAAAATTGGACTTCCACATTTCGCCCGTGCGCACAAAATCGGTGAATTTTGGATAGAGCAAATGAAAGCTGGTGTTGCGCAATTCATCAGGCCTAAAGCCAAATATTGCGGCAAACTCAAAATTGCACTCTTTGATGATCCGGTGTTGAGCAAACACCATTGGCACTGGCATTTCTGCCAATTCAAAGCGGTTTGGCACAGCACTCACTTGGGCTTTTTCAATAGCATTCATTGCGTATAAATACGACTAAACAAATGCAAGGCGCAAGCCTTAACCTTTGCTTTGAGCACAAGATTGCTTTTGTGGAGGAAGCCAAATGTCGATCCAAGATGTTGTTCTGCTTAGCGCCAAGCGCACCCCGATTGGGGTCTTGGCGGGTACATTGTCCACCCACAGCGCGGCCCAATTGGGCACCATTGCGATTAGGGCGGCGGTTGAACAATCTGGTGTGTCAGCGGACCAAATTGATGAGACAATTATGGGGCAAGTGTTAACCGCTGGCGTGGGCATGAACCCTGCCCGCCAAGCCGCCCGCAATGCGGGGTTACCCGACCACTCCCCTGCTATGACCATCAACCAAGTGTGTGGATCGGGCCTAAGGGCTGTGATGCTGGGCGCGCAGCAAATTCAAACTGGTATGGCAAGCTTTGTGGTTGCTGGCGGGCAAGAAAGCATGACCAATGCGCCGCACGTGGCCAACATCCGGCAGGGCAAGAAAGCGGGCAGTCTCGAATTTGTCGACAGCATGATGTTTGATGCCCTAACGGATGCATTTTTCGGCTATCCAATGGGTCAAACGGCGGAAAATGTCGCCAACAAATATAATCTAAGTCGACAAGAACAGGATGAATTCGCGTGTCTTTCGCAGGCCAATGCGGCAGCTGCGCAGGGTGCTGGTTTTTTTGCCAAGGAGATCGTGCCTGTTGAAATTAAAACCCGCAAATCTACGTCCATGTTTGAGGCGGACGAAGCGGTGCGCGCCGACAGCCAGATGGACGTTTTGGGCAAGTTGAGGCCGATTTTTGACGCCGAAGGCTCAGTGACCGCCGCCAACTCCTCGGGCATTAACGACGGCGCGGCAGCGCTGGTGTTGGCGAACGCTGAGCAAGCAAAGAGCAATGGATTATCGCCACTGGCGCGCATCGTTGCTTATGCTCATACCGGACTTGACCCCCACTTCATGGGGCTTGGCCCGATCTCAGCTTCCCGACTGGCCGCCAAACGCGCCGGGTGGTCACTTGATCAGGTGGACCTGTTTGAATTCAACGAAGCGTTTGCGGCGCAAAGTCTGGCCGTGGTGAAAGAGTTGGCGGTGGATGCGAAAAAGGTCAATATTCATGGTGGAGCGATTGCGCTTGGACATCCGGTCGGCATGTCCGGCGCGCGCGTGTTGGGCACATTGGTCTATGCGCTGGAACAACGTGGCGGTGGGCGCGGCATTGCCAGCCTGTGCATTGGTGGCGGCATGGGCATTGCCATGGCGATAGAAGTTTAGAAGCCGCAAAGCGGTTTTAGGGAGAAAAGCATGAACAAAATTTATAGCTCACCAGAAGAGGCCCTGAAAGGCCTTCTGCATGACGATATGTTAATCGCTGCGGGCGGCTTTGGTCTTTGTGGCATTCCTGAGTTGCTGCTCAGCGCGATCCGAACCGACGGCAGCAAAGGTCTTACCTTTGCTTCAAATAATGCCGGTGTGGATGATTTCGGTATTGGCATTTTGCTCCACACAAGACAAGTCAAAAAAATGATCTCGTCTTACGTCGGGGAAAACGCTGAATTTATGCGCCAATATCTGTCTGGTGAACTTGAACTTGAGTTCAATCCGCAAGGCACATTGGCTGAACGCATGCGGGCTGGCGGTGCTGGCATTCCCGGTTTTTATACAAAGACAGGCGTGGGCACCATCATTGCCGAAGGCAAAGATCACCGTGATTTCAATGGTGAAACCTACATTATGGAAGAAGGTATTTTTGCCGATCTGTCGATCGTAAAGGCTTGGAAAGCTGATGAAACGGGGAATGCCATTTTTAGGAAAACCGCGCGCAACTTCAACCCACCCGCAGCGATGTGCGGCAAAGTGTGTGTGATGGAAGTCGAGGAAATCGTGCCCGTTGGGTCTCTGGACCCAGATCAAATTCATCTGCCCGGAATTTATGTGCACCGTATCGTTGAGGGTAGCCACGAAAAACGGATTGAGCAACGTACAGTTAGGGAGGCTTAAATGAGCTGGACAAGAGATCAGATGGCTGCCCGAGCAGCCTTGGAATTGCAAGACGGTACGTATGTTAACCTTGGTATCGGCATTCCAACGATGGTTGCCAATTATATTCCCGATGGGATCAATGTCACTCTTCAATCAGAAAATGGCATGCTGGGTATGGGCCCATTCCCCACCGAAGATCAAATCGACGCTGACTTAATCAACGCAGGCAAGCAGACGATCACCGAACTGCCCCAAACCGCCTATTTTGATAGCGCGACATCTTTTGGCATGATCCGTGGCGGCAAAATTGCGATGGCCATTTTGGGCGCGATGGAAGTTGCCGAGAACGGCGATCTTGCCAATTGGATGATTCCAGGCAAACTCGTCAAAGGGATGGGCGGTGCGATGGACTTGGTTGCGGGTGTTGGCCGAGTTGTGGTTGTTATGGATCATACCAATAAACATGGTGAATCAAAAATACTGAAGCAGTGCTCTCTGCCGCTGACAGGAAAAGCCGTTGTGGACCGGATCATCACCGACTTAGGCGTATTTGATGTCAAACCGGGCGGCTTGGAAATCGTTGAGACAGCCCCGGATGTCACACGAGAAGACATACGAGCAGCAACAGAAGCAAAAATCATAAACTGATCCAGAACTGCTTTGGCCCGGTGCGGGTCGTTCGCTAAGCACCCCACCCTTAATCCCTCCCCATCAAGGGGAGGGAAATATTGTGGCAGGCCCTGTCATCCTATTGTTTGCGCCACAAACTTGTGGCAACCGCTTTCATGAGCCAAGGAGAACCGTGCTGCCCTACCAGGCTCACGACCTGATAAATGGGGGTTGTTACTCTGTCTCCCTCCCCTTGATGGGGAGGGATTAAGGGTGGGGTGGGGCCACAACTCAAAGCCGATGCCCAATTGGTTTATTACACAACAACCAAATCGCGCGGGCGCTCTGACAGAATTTCAGGGCCGTCTGCGCGCAAGATCACGATCTCTTCAAGGCGCACGGCTTGATAAAGAAGTGACGCTAGCCCTCAATTCCCTCCCAGCAAGGGGGGGGAAATATTGTGGCGGGCCCAGTCATCCTATTGTTTGCGCCACAAACTTGTGGCAACCGCTTTCATGAACCAAAGCGAACAGCGTCGCCATAGCGGTCGAACAGCCAATTTTGGCTTGGCCTCCCTCCCCTTAATGGGGAGGAAAAATCTATAGACAGGCTCCAATCGCCACATCCTTTTGGGGGAGAACTTGTGACAATCCGCCTTCATGAGCCAAAGCGAGCATTGCTGCTATAGCGGCCGGACAGCCAGATTTGGCTTGCTCTCCCTCCCCTTGATGGGGAGGGATTAAGGGTGGGGTGGGGCCACAACGCAAAGCCGATGACCAATTGGTTTATTACACAACAACCAAATCGCGCGGGCGCTCTGACAGAATTTCAGGGCCGTCTGCGCGCAAGATCACGATCTCTTCAAGGCGCACGCCAAATTTGCCGGGCAAGTAAATGCCTGGCTCAATTGAAAACACCATACCTTCATCCAGCACCACCTCAGAAGAGGCTGAGATATAGGGTGGCTCGTGGATTTCTATGCCCAGCCCGTGCCCGGCCCGGTGGGTGAAATAGTCCCCATAACCCGCCTTCGCAATGACTGAGCGCGCCGCATCGTCTACGTGCTTTGCTATCACGCCCGGCTTCGCGGCCTTAAGCGCTGCCTGCACCGCAGCATCGACAATCGCGTGCACTTTTTTGTATTCTTCGCTCGGCTCGCCGATTGACACCATACGCGTGATGTCGCTTGGATAACCTTGCTTAAAGCCACCAATATCTACCACGATCGTGTCGCCCTGTTTGAGCGCGCGGTCGCTTGTGTGATGATGCGGAAACGCACCATTTTCGCTCGCGCCAACAATGTCAAAAGCAGGTTTTGCGCCGTGTGAAATGAAGTAGTTCTTTACCACTTCGGCCACATCGTTTTCGGTCACGCCAACTTTTACGGCGTCAGCTGCTGCTTGTTGTGCGCCATCTGCGATTATCGCGTTCATTTTAAGAAGCCTATATTCTGCTTCTGTCTTGCGCATCCGCAAAGCGCCTACACTGTCTTGGGTGAAACAATGATTTGCACCAGGCAGCGCGGCCATTAAATTAAGGGCGAAATCGGCGCGCATGGCGTCATCCAACGACACTATCGCTACATTGCCGTCTGTGGTTTTTTCAAGCGCCCCCAACAGCGCATCAGCATACCCATCTGCATCGGCCCATGTGAAAAACTCAATGTCTGTGTGTTCGCGCACGGCATTGGCGTTAAGAGCCGGCATGACAAAGGCCTGATGCTCTGGCCCGATGAGCAAAAGACACATGCGCTCGTCCGGATAGGGATGATAGCCTAACAACCATTGAATATGTGCGCCGGGGCCTAGTGCCACAAGATCCATTTGGTGCACCTGCATGGTGGCTCTCAATTGCGCTAATTTCTGCGTGACAATCTTATCCATGAATTCCACCCCGGGCATATAAAAGCATGCTTCTATCAAAATTATTTTGATAAGATCAATATATTTGTGGTCACAATGTCAATTGAATAGTTGGGATGGCGACATTTGCCACCATCCCTTAAGGCAAGATTTATCTGGCGACACAATCAAGATTGGGTGTACCAGCGCCACGCAGAACCAATTGCTGGTCACTAATTGTCGCGCTTGTACCACCCCAAACATTTTGGGTTCGGCCCGCCATGCTGACGCGGTGCACGCCATATTGCCCGGCAATAATTGCAAAACCATGGTTTGGCGCGACGAGCACTTGCGCATTGCGCCCACCACATTGATAGGTCTTCACAAAGGCGTCAGGGTCTGCGCGGTCCATATTGTCTTTAATGGAAAACGTCACGTCCTTTGCAGGCGTCGCAAACGTGGCAATGCAGCGACCACCGGGACGGCGCACTTCCCAAGATTGCCCCGCCGGTGCGTCAACCGTCAGCCGAGCGCCAGCGGGGACATCGCGCACCCGCACCCTCTGCCCATTTGGCCGAATTTGAAACAGGTCATAATCGCTCGACCCATTATTGACGAACGAAGATGCGACCTGATTTTGGCCTATTGGCGTTGGCAAATCTATCTCTGAGCAAAAGAAGTCTGGGTTGTTTTGATAGTTTTGCAGCGCTTGTTTGGCCGCAACGCTGACACCGCCAATTTCCACCTTGATCTTGCCGTCGCTTTGGTCTGACAGATTGTTGAAAATATCAACGATTGAGTTGAACACCTGTTCTTCCGCGTTGGGCCGATCCGGCGTTAAATTGTCAATTGGTTCTGGTTCTGGCTCTGGTTCAGGTTGATACGCTCGGCAAGCCGCCACGAACTCACGGACAGGCGCGGCGCTGCCTTTCAGTGAATAGGTACTCATTCGTTGACCATCCATGGCGATGTGCACGACATTGCCGGCCGCCAAGCTTGGCCAGAAATTGTTATTCATGTCCAAATTGGCAACAGGCACGGCACCCCATTCAATGCCTTCAACGGTACGCGTTCTGGCTGTTTCTTTGCCTTGATTGCCTATTGTGTCCCAGAAGATGGAAACATTTCGACCATCAGGCATTTCATTTGGCGCGGACGCGAACATCACTTCTGCAAAGCCAGAGCCTGGTTCGCAGCGCGCCGCCAGACCAATCCGGTCGTTATTGGCATTGCCAAATTCAAGCTGTTGGCCACCATTCGAGATCCGTGTGCGCGACCATTTCAAACTCGCATCATTGCTCACGTCGCCGATAACCGTTGGGCCGTTGAAACGCTGGTTGCACGCGCGGACAAAATCACGAACCGGGCCGGCGCTACCTTTTAACGACAATCGCAAGCGATGCACGTCATCTGCGATGACGGTGAAGGCACTGCCCGCAATCAAGCCATTCCAAAGCCCATGTTGTGTCGAGATGTTAAAAAACGGCGATGCCTTATTTGGTCCATCTGGCGCGCGACCGGCGAAAGCACTTTGTTTGCCCGCGTAGCGACCCGCCCACAATTGCAAGCTCGAGCGGCCAGTTAGTCCCGCCTTGTTGGGGAAGCCGTTGATATAAACATCAACCGAGCGGCTGCCCGGTTCACAAACGGCTGAAAAGCCAAAAGCACCGCTGTTGGAAGCAAATTGCACTCTGGCATGGTCGTTTGCGTTGCGCGGCGCTGTGAAACGCCAAGCAAGCGGGGCTGCAAGGCTGGTGTCGGTGAGATATTGCGGGGTTGGCGTGAGCGTGATATCGAAATTTTTCGCACAGATATCAATTTTGTCAGCTGCTTTGGCACCAGAGGCGAAATCGACTTCGACCGATGCCTCACATTTAAATGCGGCGGCGCCGACAGCCAAACGGGTGCGCACTCCATTTGAAATCCAACGCAAAATCGGCACCTTGCGATCATCAACGCGCACCGTTGAAATACGATCATCATTTACGCTTGAGCGCACGGTGAAGACCTCAAAATATTCTCGCTTGGGCGCTAAATCGAGCACCACTTCATTGTCGTTAGCGCACAGCTCAACTTTGTCTTTAAACGTGTTGCCGTTTGACAGAAGTGCTTCAAGTTCGGTTGTGCATTTATAGCCAGAGGGTCCGCTTTTGAGCGTAAATTCTATCCGATTTGAGTCCATGAAAGCGGTGAAGCTTTGCGGCTTGCCATCCACGGATAGTGAAAAAATCCGCACTGCGGGGTCCGATGGAACGACTAAGATTTGCTTTTGCGATGCACCGGTCGCATCATCCTCAAAACCAACATCTATCTGCCAGACGCTTGCACACAAATCATATTCTTTGCGCAAGAAACGGCCATTTTCGGCGATAATCGAAAGCGTATATTTGCAACCAAAATTATGGGTTTCACCGCGAATTTCGATAAAGGCGTAGCCATTTTGGTTGGAAATAATTTTCGCGCGTTGTCCGTCAACAAATACAGACTGCAGCGTGATATCTGCAGGAGATGTGCGAATGGTCAGTACACGGGTTGATTGCTGGGCTTGCGCGCTCAGCGTGAGCACGGTTAGCGCTACAATGCTCAATAAAAATTTGACTAAAAACAGCTTGGCGTACCGCATGACAGGTTCCCTCAATCGATCGGCGCCCCCGCGCTTTTGTTGCTGAGTATATTCAATCGCGCCAATATGTCTAAATTATGTAGTGAGGAGCATTGCGCGCGCGCTATTAGAACAGAAATGACGGCAGCGCGGTGGCAATTTGTGGCAACAACCAAATGAACACCACCGCAATCGCTTGGATCAAGATGAATGGCATCACGCCTTTATAGATATGGGCTGTTGTGATTTCTTTTGGCGCAGCACCCCGCAAATAGAACAAGGAAAACCCAAAAGGCGGAGTCAAGAAGGAGGTTTGCAGATTAATTGCGATCAATATTGTTAGCATAATGGGATCATGGCCAAGCAAAATCAAACCGGGCACCACCAAGGGCAATACAATTACTGCAATTTCGACAAAATCGAGAAAGAAGCCGAGCACAAATATCATCAGCATCGCAAAGATCAGAGCGCCTGTTGCGCCGCCAGGCATGTTGGACAGGATTTGCGCAACACGGTCCTCACCGCCCAAACCAACAAACACGAGCGAAAACATGCCAGCAGCTAAAATAGTGGCGAAAATCATTGATGTCATGGTTAAAGTCGAGGTGAGCGAGAATTGTAGTATTTTGTGCTTGATAAGGGTCCATACAGCGTAAATCAACGATGCCATTCCGCCTACGGCCAGTACCAAATATACCATACCCAAGGCAAAATCGACGCCAGTCAGATCGTTGCGTTGCAGCCGCACAGGAAAATTAAGGGTAAAAAGCGCCAATAACACAAATAGGCCAACACCAACGCGAAGGACCTGCTTGTTGCTGTCAAGTTTCATTGCGGCCATAAATACAGCGCCAACTGCCCCGACAGCGGCGGCTTCGGTTGGGGTTGCGATGCCGGTCAAAATGGTACCAAGCACTGCAATTATCAAGCCAACTGGCGGCATGATAGAAGACATGATCTCTTGCCAATCAGGACGCCCATCACCCAGCAATGCCGGCGGCATATCGTTGGGGCGTACCAAACCCCGAATGAGAATGTAGGCGATATAAAGCACGACGAGCATCAAGCCGGGCACAAGCGCTGCGGCGAAAACTTGACCCACGGATAGAGTCTCAACCGAAAACTTTCCCTGCTCATATTGAGCTTGCTGAAAGCCATTAGACATCACATCGGACAAAATAATCAGCAAGGTTGAAGGCGGAATGATCTGCCCAAGCGTACCTGCGGTACAAACGGTGCCAGCGGCCAAGGATTTATCGTATCCAGCGCGCAGCATTGCCGGCAAAGCGATCAAACCCATCGCGATTACTGTTGCGCCGACAATGCCTGTGGACGCCGCGAGTAGTGCGCCGACAAGCACCACAGAAATGCCTAAACCACCGCGCAGACCGCCAAAGGTGCGCGCCATGGTTTCCAACAGTTCTTCTGCTATTTTGCTCTTTTCCAAGATCGCACCCATCAGCACGAAAAGCGGAATAGCAATAAGCACATTATTGGTGAGCAAGCCAAAAATACGCTGGCCAGACGCCCCCAAAATACTCACATCCATTGCCCCGGTTACCCAACCAAGATAGGCGAAAATAATCGAAATTCCCGCAATGGAAAAAGCAACAGGAAAACCAATTAAAATGGCTGCGATCAGAGCTACAAACATCAATAGATCAAGATAGGCACCCATCTAACCATTCTCTTTCAAACTGAGAACCAAACGAAGCAGGCAAGACGCAGATTGCACCAAGATCAAAATACAAAATGCCGGGATGAGGGTTTTGAGCAAAAAACTTGCTGGAAGGCCGCCCACTGAAATGGCGCCTTCTCGAATTGCCCAAGCGTTGCGCACGCTTGGCCACGACCAAAAAAGAATGGCCGACATGGATGGAATCAGAAAAAATAGGTGACCAAAAATATCAACTAGATGCCGTCGACGCTCACTTAAGCTTGCGTAGAATATATCGACTCGAACATGGCCATCGATGCTCAAAGTATATGCGGCGCCGAGCATAAAAAACGAGGCGTGCAGGTAAAGCACCAATTCTTGCAAAGCAATAGAATTTACGCCAAATGCATAACGCGACACAACAATCGTAAATTGCAGCAACAGCATGCCCAGTGCTAGCCATCTGACCGTCATTCCTGTCAGGCGTGCAAAAGCATCGATCCGATCGGCAATATTCATATTCGGTTCCCTATAAATGCTGCCGCCACAGTCCCACCAATGCGGCGACAGCCTTTGCGTTTTGCCTAATAGCCAAATATGTCGGCACGGGCATTCATTTGCCCATTGTCGGCATAGGTCATGTAACCACCAACAGAATCGCGATATTCGACAAAGCTTTGGGTAATGTCGCGGACCAATTGGTCATCGTCAGACGCAAGATCTTCGATCACTTCTTTAGCAGCGGCCCCAAAGGCGGCCAACACATCGTCTGGCAGTTTACGCACCTGCACACCATGTTCGGCAACCAAAGTTTTCAGTGCTCGCGCATGTTTGGTCGTATATTCCGTCCAAACTGGATTATAAAGGCTCTCACAAGCGAACCCGACGGCCTGTTTCAAATCATCGGGCAGATCATTAAAGGCGCTCGCATTTATCCCACATTCTTCGGCTGAAGATGGTTCACCAACACCTGACCAGTAATAGTTCTTGGCGACTTGATAATAGCCCAAGGCACTATCCGTCCAAGGCCCAATAAACTCACCCGCATCTAATGCCCCAGTTTGTAAGGCTTGGAACATTGCTGGACCGCTCATAGATTGCACAGACATACCAACCTTAGTGCACATTTCTGACGCCAGACCCGTAGTCCGAAACTTCAAACCCTTGAGATCATCAGCCGAGTGGATTTCATTTTTGAACCAACCTTGCCATTGCGGTCCTGAATTTCCACACAGAAATGGTTTAATGCCAAAGCGGGCATACATTTGGTCATAAAGTGCTTGACCACCGCCATGATAAAGCCAGCCAAACTGCTCATCGGCCCGTAAACCAAAAGGTTGCGATCCGAACAACAAAATACCTTTGGACTTGGAACCCCAATAGGCAGGCACAGCATGATAAAGTTCGGCAGTGCCTTCTGACACGGCGTCAAAAACCCCACGTCCTGGCACAAGTTCGCCCGCAGCATAAAGTTTGACCTTTATCCGATCCCCTGAAAGGGTCTCAATACGATCAGCCAGCGCCTGCGCTGCAACCCCTGGTCCAGGTAAGTTTTTCGGCCAGGCTGTGACCATTTTCCATTGTCGCACATTTTGTGCCAATGCCGGGGCCGCAAGCGCGCTGCCAGCAGCACCTAAAGCACCTACTTTTAGAAATTGACGTCTTTCCATTTTCTTCTCCTCAGTTGAAAATTAGTTACAAAATGCCGGGCAGGTTCAGCCCTTTTTCGCGCGCGCAATCCAGCGCAATGTCATAACCGGCGTCCGCGTGGCGCATAACGCCTGTAGCTGGATCGTTCCACAAGACGCGCTCTAGTCGCTTGGCTGCTTCAGGTGTGCCGTCAGCCACAATCACAACGCCAGAATGTTGTGAATAGCCCATGCCAACGCCACCGCCGTGATGGATCGAGACCCAAGTGGCCCCCGATGCTGTGTTCAAAAGTGCGTTGAGCAACGGCCAATCGGAAACGGCGTCCGAGCCATCTTTCATGCTTTCGGTTTCCCGGTTTGGCGACGCCACCGAACCGCTATCCAAGTGATCGCGACCGATCACGATGGGTGCATCCAGTTCGCCGTTCGCAACCATCTCATTGAATGCCAAACCCAGGCGATGCCGATCACCCAAACCAACCCAGCAAATCCGCGCTGGCAAGCCTTGGAAAGCGATGCGCTCGCGGGCCATATCAAGCCAGTTGTGCAAATGCTTGTTGTCCGGCAGGACTTCTTTGACCTTTTGATCGGTCTTGTAAATGTCTTCTGGGTTGCCAGACAGCGCCGCCCAACGGAACGGTCCTATGCCGCGACAGAACAAGGGGCGAATATATGCGGGCACAAAACCGGGGAAATCAAAAGCGTTTTCGAGGCCCTCGTCCTTGGCCACTTGGCGAATGTTGTTGCCATAATCGACCGTTGGAATGCCTGCCGCATGGAAATCGAGCATGGCTTGCACTTGCACTTTCATGGATGCACGAGCCGCTTTTTCGACGGATTTTGGGTCGCTCTCGCGCTTGTCGCGCCAATCTGCCATTGACCAGCCGATGGGCAAATAGCCGTTGATCGGATCATGGGCCGAGGTTTGATCGGTGACGATATCGGGACGTACGCCACGCTTTACCAATTCAGGGAACACGTCCGCAGCGTTGCCCAACAATCCAACCGATTTGGCTTCGCCCGCTTTTGTCCAGCGCTCAATCATGTCCAGCGCTTCATCAAGGCTTTCGGTTTTCGCGTCGATATAACGGGTGCGCAACCGGAAATCGATGCTTTCAGGGTTGCACTCAACAGCCAAGCAGGAAGCCCCCGCCATAACCGCAGCAAGCGGCTGCGCGCCACCCATGCCACCAAGTCCGCCGGTCAAAATCCATTTGCCATTGAGGCTGCCGCCATAGTGTTGACGCCCAGCTTCGGCAAAAGTCTCATAGGTGCCCTGCACGATGCCCTGTGAGCCGATGTAAATCCATGACCCGGCGGTCATTTGGCCATACATGGCCAAACCCTTTTTATCGAGCTCGTTGAAGTGATCCCAATTGGCCCATTTGGGCACAAGGTTGGAGTTGGCGATCAAAACACGTGGCGCTTCGGAATGGGTTTTGAACACACCAACTGGTTTGCCAGATTGCACCAACAGCGTTTCGTCTGTTTTGAGGGTTTTGAGGGTATCAACGATTTTGTCAAAATCCGCCCATGTGCGCGCTGCGCGGCCAATGCCACCATAAACCACCAATTCATGCGGGTTTTCAGCGACCTCTGGGTCAAGATTATTCATCAACATGCGCATCGGCGCTTCAGTGGTCCAATCGCCACAGATCAAGTCTTGGCCAATGGGTGAGCGCACTGTGCGGGCGTTTTTGCGTGGATTATCGGTCATCATTGTCTCCCTCAGGTGGCGCTTTGTGACAGCGCAAAATCATTCATCATCATTAGAATTTGTGCGAGCACGGGGCGCAGCTTTTCAGCCTTGGTCTCATCGTAAGTCCAAGGCGCTTGTTCATTCGTCAGATAGGCGCTTTGCGCGGTTTCCATTTGAAAAGCATGCACGCCGTTTTGCGGGTCCGCATAATGACGGGTGGTCCAGCCGCCTTTAAATCGACCGTTCAAAACGGTTTTGAAGGCCGATTGGTTGCAAATTTCAATGGCGGCTTTTTCAATTTCCGGCGCGCAGGTTTTACCCTCATTGGTGCCCACATTAAGGTCTGGCAAAGTGCCTTCAAACAGGAACGGCAAGGTCGAACGGATCGAATGGCAATCATAAATCACCACATGAGCATGCTGCTTTTTAAGCCGTTTGATCTCATCTTCAATCGCTTGATGATAGGGCTGATGGAACGATAGGCGGCGCTGTTCCACTTCAGTTTCATCTGGTTCTAACCCCTCACGATAGATCGACTCACCTTCAAAATCCGTGGTCGGGCAAAGTGTTGTGGTGTTTTGTCCCGGATAAAGCGAAACGCCTTTTGGATCGCGGTTTGCATCGATCACATAGCGTGAGAATGTTGCTTTTATGATTGTTACATCATCACGCAAACCCTCATAGAGCTGATCAATATGCCAATCCGTATCTGTAAGCTTTTGCCCCCGCTCATTAAGCTTGGCCAACACCTCACCTGGCACAAATGTGCCCGTATGCGGCAAGCCCAAGATGATCGGGCCGCTGCCCCTTTTGATCTCAACCGGTTGCATTAGCCCATAAGCTCCAAGCTAAGTGCTGCATCGGTTAGCAGGTCTTTATCCAAAACATATTTGCCCGCTTGCACCAATTCTGGTGACATATAGCGATCATCCATCAAGGACGGAATTTGCTGACGCAACGTTGCAATCAAGCCTTCAAGCTTTGGCGATGTTTTGAGCGGTCCGCGCAATTCAACGCCTTGCACCGCACACAAAAGTTCGATGCCAAGGATGTGCGCCAGATTGTCGTTCATGTCCAACAAACGCCGCGCCGCGTGGCAGGCCATGGAAACGTGATCTTCTTGGTTGGCGCTGGTTGGGGTTGAATCCACGGAGCAGGGATTTGCCTTTTGCTTGTTCTCAGACATCAGCGCAGCCGACGTCACTTCTGCAATCATGAACCCAGAATTCAAACCCGGATTTGGGGTGAGAAACGCGGGCAAGCCGAACGACAATGTGGGGTCAACCATCAAAGCGATGCGGCGTTGGGCAATCGCGCCGATTTCCGAAATCGCGAGGGCGGTTTGGTCTGCAGCAAAAGCAACCGGTTCGGCGTGGAAATTGCCGCCTGAAATGATCTCATCATTATCAACAATCAACGGATTGTCGGTGACCGCATTGGCTTCAATATGCAAGGTGTTCGCCACTTGGCGCAAAAGGTCGATACAAGCGCCCATAACCTGGGGCTGGCAGCGCAGGCAATAGGGGTCTTGCACCCGCTCGTCGTCTATCCGATGGCTTTCGCGAATATCAGAGTTTTCCAATAAGTCACGTAGTGTCGCGGCGGCATCAATTTGGCCTTTATGGCCGCGCAAGGCCTGAATTTCAGCGCGGAACGGCGCGTATGACCCCATGGCCGCATCGGTTGAAAGTGCCCCGGTTACAAGCGCTGTTTTGGCCAAACGCCAAGCGTCAAACAGGCCCGCAAGAGCTAGCGCTGTGGAGGTTTGGGTGCCATTGATCATGGCGATGCCCTCTTTGGGGCCAAGTATAATTGGGGTCAGTCCGGCAGCTTTTAGCGCGGCTTTGCCGCTCACCCGTTCGCCATTGTAAAAAGCTTCGCCTTCGCCAATCATCACCGCCGCAAGATGGGCCAATGGGGCCAAATCGCCAGATGCGCCAACAGAGCCTTGGCCCGGTATCAGGGGAACAACACCTGTTTTGAGCATGTCTTGGATTAAGACAATTGTTTCCCATTTGGTGCCGGAGGAGCCGCGCCCGAGCGACAAAAGCTTTAGCGACATCATGAGGCGCACGATATTTTCAGCCAAGGGTTGGCCAACGCCACTTGCGTGCGACAGAATAAGATTGCGCTGTAATTGTTCAGTGTCAGCCACCGCGATCCGGGTTTTGGCGAGTTTGCCAAAGCCCGTATTCACCCCATAAACCGCGTCATTGCCTTTGGCCGCTCTGGCGATAACTTGTTCAGCGCGCTCAACGCCCGCGCGGGCGTCCGGAGAAATTTGAACCGGCGTGCCTTGACGATAAATTTGTTCGAGCTGGCGCATGGTTGCAGCACCGGGGGTAAGAACTAACACTAAATTTGTCCTCCAAAGACGGTATTTTTGAGCGGGTTAAACCCGATGCGGTAAGCGAGTTCGGCTGGTTGTTTGACATTCCAAATCGCAAGGTCGGCGCGTTTGCCCACTTCAATTGAGCCGAGCTGATCAGCCAGTCCTAACGCTTTGGCGGCATTGAGGGTGACGCCGCGCAGTGCCTCTTCTGGCGTCATATGGAAAAGCGTCGCGGCCATATTCATCGCCAAAAGCAAAGACGTGAGGGGCGACGAGCCAGGGTTACTGTCGGTGGCAATGGCGATGGGCACATTGTGGTTACGCAAATGGTCGAGCGGCGGCATTTGAGTTTCGCGCAAGGTATAAAATGCGCCGGGCAATAGCACAGCGACAGTGCCCGATTTTGCGATGGCTTGAACGCCTGCCTCGTCCAAAAACTCCAAATGGTCGACAGACAAAGCCCCATATGACGCGGCCAATGCAGAGCCGCCGAGATTGCTCAATTGCTCGGCATGCAGTTTGATCGGCAGGCCCAGTTTTTTTGCCGCATCAAAAACCACACGCATCTGATCGGGTGAAAAAGCGATATTTTCACAAAACCCATCGACCGCATCCACCAAACCTTCAGCCGCCAAAGTGGGCAACATCTGATGGGCCACATGATCGATGTAATCGTCGTCGCGCCCTTTAAATTCTGGCGGTGTGGCGTGGGCGCCTAAGAATGTGGTTTTGATTTGAACAGGCCGCACTTCAGCAAGCTTTCGCGCCGCCAAAAGCATGTTGCGTTCCGTTGTGAGATCGAGCCCATATCCTGATTTTATTTCTAGGGTTGTAACCCCTTCCGCCAACAGAGCATCAAGCCGCGGCAGCGCCATTTGTGCCAGCTCATCAACGCTTGCGACGCGTGTTGCGGTGACAGTTGAAAGAATGCCACCGCCTGCCCGCGCCACTTCTTCGTAAGTTGCGCCTTCGAGCCGCATTTCAAATTCGTTGGCACGGTTGCCACCGTAAACCAGATGCGTGTGGCAATCGATCAGGCCGGGGGTCACCAGCGCGCCTTCAAGGTCACGACGCGACCAACTGGCATATTGTGCGGGCAGGTTTTCACTTGCACCGACCCATTCAATTCTGCCGTTTTGGACAGCAATTGCGCCATTTTCAATCAAGCCACCATAGCGCGATGTGGACGCATTCATTGGCGCGAGATGGCCGTTAAACAGCACGGAATTGGCGGTGTTTGACATTGGTTTGGCCCTGATATTTTCGACATAGCACTGCATCCAGCGCTTGCCTCTTTTTCAAATATGTATATGCTTATTTCTAATATGTCCATACATATTCAATCTGTCAAATGGAAGATATATGCAGCATCTATTCGCCAAATCCGCCCTGTTGAGTACCGGCTGGGCCAGCAATGTTCGCCTCACTATTGAAGATGGTGTAATCGCAAATATTGAAGTTGAGGCTGCCAAGCAGCCCTCAGATATGGAATTGGGTGAGCAAATATTGTTGCCCGCGGCGTCGAATGTGCACTCCCATTCGTTCCAACGCGCCATGGCAGGCCTTTCCGAACGACGCGGCGCGTCCACCGACAGCTTTTGGACATGGCGTGATGTGATGTATCGATTTTTGGATCATTTGGACGTTGAAGACATCAACGCGATTGCAGCCTTCACATTTATGGAAATGGCCGAAGCTGGATTTGCAGCGGTTGGTGAATTTCATTATGTGCACCATCAAAAGGGCGGAACCCCATACGACAATCCTGCTGAAACCAGCTTGCAGATTATCAACGCTGCGCAGCACGTTGGCTTGGGGTTAACGCACTTGCCGGTGCTTTATCGGTTTGGTAGCGTCAATGAAGAACCGCTTAAGGGCGGGCAATTGCGGTTTGGCAGCGATTTTGATCTGTTCGAAAGAATGGTTGAGGGCGCGAAGATCAGCCTTAAATCCGCGCCAAATGATTACCATTTGGGCGTTGCCCCCCACTCCCTTCGTGCTGTGAACAGCGAACTGTTGAGCAAGGTGACACAGCTGCTACCGGACGCACCCATTCACATGCATATTGCTGAGCAATTGGGTGAAGTTGAAGATGTAAAAGCCCATTTTGGGGCACGGCCGGTTGAGTGGTTGCTGAACAATATCGAGGTCGACAGAAGATGGTGCCTGATCCATTGCACCCATATGACGCCTGAAGAAACCATTGGCCTTGCCAAATCTGGCGCGGTTGCTGGGCTTTGCCCGATCACAGAAGCGAATTTGGGCGACGGGATTTTTGATGGGGTTCGCTATGTGGAACATTCCGGCCATATCGGCATTGGTTCGGATAGCGATTTGCGGATTTCATTGGCCGAAGAACTGCGCACGCTCGAACATTCACAGCGCTATCAAACCAACCAACGCACGGTGCTGGCCAAGCCACACAGATCGAACGCGCAGAACCTGCTGCAAATGGCGACATCTGGCGGCGCACAAGCGCTTGGCCGCCATGCGGGTCGCCTTGAAGTTGGCCGATGGGCCGACATGTTTACCATCGATCCCCAAACCATTTTGGCCGACGGATTGAGCGAGAGTTTGGCGCTTGATTATTGGATGTTTGCCAGCCGAAAAGACAATGTCGAGAACCTGTGGTCAGCCGGACGACATATTGTTAAAGATGGTCACCATATCAATCGCGCCGAATATGAACAGCGTTTCAAACGTTCGTTGCGCAAGTTGCGAGTCCTTTTATAATTCATGACCAAAAGCCTTGAACCTGTTTATCTCAAGATCAAAAATGAATTGTTGGCCCGCATCCGCAATGGCGAGCTGCGGCCCGGCGACAAGGTTGAACATGAACAAATTATCGCCCAGCACTATGATTGCGCCCGGGCAACCGTGCACCGCGCCATTCGGGAGTTAGCTGAAGAAGGATATGTGGAGCGCAAACGGCGCGCGGGTACCCATGTTGCGTCCGCTGGCACACGGGCCACACGCGTCACTATTCCCTTGGTGCGTCAAGAAATTGAAGCGCGCGGTGCCACTTATCGTTTTTCAATGCTCGAACACGAAATTCATCAAGCCTCGTCAGTTCCGGCTGACATTTTGGGCCTTGCTGAGGGCACACATGCATTATTCTTGCGCTCGGTTCATTTTGCCAACGATATTCCTTTTCAATTGGAAGAACGCTGGATCAACCTGGAGGTGGTACCAAGTGCGGAGATTGCCGTTTTCAATGACATCAATCCAAACGAATGGCTGGTTGAAACAGTTCCCTATTCGGAAGCAGAGCACTTCTTTTCTGCCGAGAACGCCAAGCCCGAGCAAGCGCGGATATTGGGGGTAAAGCCAAATGATGCCTTGTTTGTGATTGAGCGGCGCACACACCTTGCAGGCCAGGCGATCACCTACGCTCGGTTGTTCCACCCTGGTGCAAGCTATCGAATGACCGCAAAAAACTTCAGCTTTTCGACGAAAAATTAACAATTTTTCTCTAGGGTAGCTCTTTGTATTTCGCGATTTTGTTAAATTAACTTATTCATTAGTTTATTGGTCGTCAGTGCTGAGTAGTCAAAGTGATAAATTTCGATTTCGCCACAAATATGGGAAGCAGCCCCAACTCTGTCGCCTTAATTGGCGACATTGCGGCAGACTTGGAATTTGCGACTGTGCGACCTTATATGGGTTTGAGCGATGCAGAACGACTATCCAAAATAAACCCAATCAACTTCTTTCTGTTTGATTATTCCCCGAATTTCAAAAAATCCATTGCCCAAATCGCTGAAATCCGCGCGAGCAAACAATTGCGTGTGCGCTTTTCGCCCCTGGTTTGCTTTGTTGAAGCGCCCTCAAAAGAATCGATCATTGAATGCGTTAATGCGGGTTTTGATGATATTTTGACCATTCCTTGGGTGGCATATTCGATCAAAGAGAGATTATCCAAACAGGTGAATACAAAAAACGTCTATTTTGAAACCGACAGCTATTTGGGTCCGGATCGCCGACGGTTTAGTCAAGACCCCAAAAAACGGGGCACAACTGCGCCCGCACCAGGCTGTGGATTTAGGCGCTATGAATTTGTGCGCAACAATAGTCTTGGGGTGCAGATCATTCAGGACAAGATAATCGGCACCGCGCCGAGCCGGTTAAGTGCCTCGTCACGTGGCGGCACACAACATCGCATGAGCATTTAGACCGGGTCTTTGTTCGCATGCGCATTTGTGCGTAAGCGCATTAAAAGCGGCGATTAACCAAAAAACGGCAACATTGGTTTGAACCTCCAACCGTTGCGAGCCGCCACATGTTTAAATTTCCTGCATTGAAAATCGCTTACCGCCTTCCGTTAGCCTTTACGGGGTCTGCACTTGCCATTGGGATTGGTCTTGGCGTTGCAAGCTTTATCATCAGCTCCAACACCGTCAGTCAAATGACCCGCACCAAGTTGGAAACCATCGTTGAAAGCCGTGAAGTTGCCCTGAAGAACTATTTTGAGGGCGTGAAATCCGATTTGTTTATCGAAGCGCAAAACCCGGTGGCGATTAACGGCATCAAAGAATTGGGCAAGGCCTGGGCACAAATTGAGGGCAATCCCGAACAGGTCCTGCAAAATGCATATATAAACAGCAACCCTTACCCCTTGGGTGAGCGCCATTTGCTGCAAGGGGCAAAAACGGGCCAATGGTATGACAGCGTGCACGCAAAGTATCATCCCTATTTCACCGCCCTTTTGGAACAGATGGGCTATTATGATGTTTTCTTGTTCAACAATGAGGGGCAGCTCCTGTACACTGTTGCAAAAGAGAATGATTTCGCCACCAATTTTGCGCCAAATGGTGGGCGGTGGGCGTCGAGCGATTTGGGCAAAGCTTACCAGGCCGCGTCGCAAATGCAGCCGGGCGAGTTAAAATTCTTGGATATTTTCCCCTACCCGCCGTCAAATGACGCGCCTGCAAGTTTTATTTCTACGCCGGTATTTGACAAGGGCGAGCGGATCGGGGTTTTGGCCTATCAAATTCCCGTGGACCAGTTCACCAAAATTATGCACGACAAAACGGGACTTGGAACGACCGGCGAGACTTTTATTGTGGGCGCAGACCGGTCATTTCGAAATGATTCTGTGTTCACTGACGAGAACGACATTCTGTCAACAAAACTTGAATATGCGGCCATCGACGATGCCTTGGCAGGCAAATATGGCTACACCGTCACCGACACGTATCGGGGCGAAGAGCTCAATCTGTTAAGTGTACCGTTTGAATTTGCGGGCGTAAACTGGGCCGTCGTTGCGGTGCAGGGCGTTTCAGAAAGCAATTCGCCGGTGGATGGGTTGCGCAATCTGTTGCTCGCCATTGGGTCGGTTATGTTGGGTGTGATTGTTGTTGGCGGGTTCTTGTTTGCCCGCACAATTACCCGACCGATTGCCAACCTTGCTGTGACGATGGCGGATTTGGCGGAAGGAAATCTGGATGTGGATGTTGACGGCACACAGGGCCAGGATGAGCTGGGTGATATGGCCCGGGCGGTAGATGTGTTTAAAGAAAACGCCATCGCCCGTCGTCGCTTGGAAGAAGAAAGCGAGCAAGAGGCAAATGCGCAGCTCACGCGGCAGTCCAAAGTGGAAACCCTGATAAGTCAATTCCGGGGCTCGGTGGGTGAAGCATTAGACACGGTGTCGCGCAATACCAGCCAAATGATGGAGACCGCAAATGTGTTGACCGGCATTGCCACAGACACATCCGGGCAAGCCAATGAAGTCGCTAGCGCATCAAAAGAAGCTTCGGCAAATGTGAAAGCTGTGGCGGCTGCGGCAGAAGAATTGGCCGCCTCAATTGAAGAAATTTCTCGGCAAGTGTCCAAGACCAATTCAATCGTTAATATTGCAGCAGAAGCGGCGCAAAACACCAATACAAAAGTTACCCGCTTGGCCGATGCCGCCCAGCGGATCGGTGATGTGGTGGCGCTCATTCAAGACATTGCGGAACAAACAAACCTGCTGGCGCTAAACACTTCGATTGAAGCCGCGCGAGCCGGCGAAATGGGCAAAGGCTTTGCAGTTGTCGCGACTGAAGTGAAAAGCCTGGCCAATCAAACCGCCAGTGCCACCGAGGAAATCGCCAACCAGATTACAGAAATTCAAGACAGCACGAAAGAAGCTGTGCAAGCCATTGAGCAAATTGCCCAAACAATGGCGGAGGTGACCAGTTACACCACCTCGATTGCATCCGCTGTTGAAGAGCAAGGTGCCGCCACCGCCGAAATCAGCCAAAGCGTCACCCAAGCTGCAACCGGTACCGAGCAAGTGGCAGGCTCAATTAATTTGGTCACCACATCGGCTGGCGAAACCAACCAAAGTGCCAACCAAGTGCTTGTGGCGTCCGAGGATATGGCCAAGCAAGCGCAAACTTTACAATCAACAGTTGATACATTCTTATCTGAAGTTGCGGCGGCTTAGAGACCGGTCTTTCTGGCATTTTGCGCTAAAATGGCCCCGCAGCGAGGGGCCATTTTTTGTTTGCATGCCCAGACATTCTCACCTAGCGTTGAGCGCTCAATTGCCCTTCCATAGAGTTGTTCCCATGGTCAAGCCACAACACCGTATCTACGCGATCTTTTTCTTGTTTTCCTTTGGGCTTGGTTCTTTGTTGTCGCGCCTTGCCGATATTCAAACGCAATTGGATATTCAAGAAGGACAGCTGGGCCTCACCCTCATGTTCAGCTCGTTTGGCATGCTGATATTCTTGACGCTCGGGGCGCCGCTGGTGGAGCGTATGGGCATAAAACGCACCTTCATTCTGGGCAATATCGCCATGGCTGCGCTTTATATTGTTGTGGCTGGTTCGCTAGATTATTGGCTGGTGATCAGCACCATCTTTTTGGGTGGAATGGCGGTTGGTGCGATGGAAATTTCAATAAATGTTGAAGCGGACCGGCTTGAAGCGCAAATTGGCCGCCGTATCATGAACCGGTGCCACGGCTTTTGGAGCTTTGGTTTTTTTGCCGCGGCCCTGATAGGTGGCCTGATGCGCCAATTTGATGTCACCCCGTTCATACATATGCTCATCATTTTCCCTGTCGTGGCTTTTGGAACGATTGCGACGGTTTTCGGTCAACGCATGGCAACAGAAAAGGCGGGGGCCAACACAGAAAAGCAAGCAACTTTTACCCGACCGACGCCCTTCATTTTGGCACTTTGTGCGGTATCGTTTGGCGCTTTGATTGCCGAGGGCGCTGGAATTGACTGGTCGACGATTTATATGCGCGATAGCTTTGAAATTGGCGAATTTGCCCAAAGTGCCAGCTTGATCGCCTTCACGCTGGTGATGGCCCTAACTCGCTTTTTCGCCGATCCGGTGGTTGAAAAGCTCGGCACAGCAAACATGGCCCGCCTTTCTCTTGGCATTACCATTATAGGGGTCACATTGGTTGGGGTTGCGCCAAATTTTTGGTTGGCCATTTTGGGTTTTATGTTGTTGGGCATGGGCTCAAGCATTATTTATCCGCTGGCAGTTTCAGCTGCGGCGAGGCGGCAAGATCGACCCGCGTCGACCAACGTCGCCTCGTTGGCCCAGACTGCATTTTTGGTGTTCTTTTTTGGACCGGCCGCGCTTGGGTTCATCGCTGAAAGCTTTGGCATTCGCATGGCCCTTATGGCACCGTTACCCCTCTTAGTGCTTGGGCTGGTCTTTGCCGGTATTTTGGATGAAGGCCGCTTCCCTGTGGCCAGGAAATCCGTTAAAATTGAGACATGAGCTCGCATCTGGACAATTTACCGCCCATCATTGACGGACGGCAATCGGAAACCGCATTGCGGGTGCAACGGGGCACCATGCGCTTGTTGCGTGAACGGTTTGATTTTTGCTGTTATGCGGAAGTGTCGTTGGCGAACGGACGCCGGGCCGATCTTTTGGGCGTCGGGCCGAAAGGCGATCTCTGGATTATTGAAATAAAATCGAGCCTGCAGGACTATCAAGTCGATAACAAATGGCCCGAATATCATCAGTTTTGTGACCGGTTTTTCTTTGCCAAGCCGCCAGAACTTGATGGTGCAATATTCCCGTCCGACCAGGGCTTAATCGTAGCCGACGGCCATGGCGCAGAGATTTTGCGCAACGCTGACGAAGAAAAATTGCCCGCCGCCCGCCGCAAAGCCATGATGCTGCGGGTCGCCCGCATGGGCGCTGATCGGATTCACCAATTGATGGACCCGGGCCCCAGTGCTGTTTAGGTCTGAACTCAATTGAGTTCAGAACCTAGTACCGTTGCGGGGCATAGTTGCGCCAAAATCTCCACCGATGCGCGGTGATGTCGGGATCGGCGATATTGTTGATCGCGCGCGAAGTTTTAAGGCTAAGATCGGCCAAGTTTGAAACGTGTCGATCAAGCACCAACGCCACCGTTTTCTGTCTCGTTGGACTTTTTGAGGATGATGACATGGTACGGAAATGGGGATTGAAGTTGATCTCGTAGATCTGCGGGCGCCCATCCACCAATCCAAAGTCGGCGCGGCCATATTCAATATTTGCGACCTTGAAGACATTGCCGATCACATCAGAAAAGCTGTTTTGCTCAACCGTTGGCCACTCTTGGGCATAGACGTTTTCATCCACAATGTCGATTTCGCCATTTTTGACCATCCAATTTTTCTCAAAAATCGACCAACTGAGAACTGTTTTTCCCGCCAAATAGTAAGATGAATATTTGCGAAAAATACCGGCTTGTATCGGCTCGGCGCAATATTCGATGATCACCAGGTCATCTAATGGCTCGCCATGGGCGGCGAGTGTTTGCAGTGCATCATCCAGCTCAGTTTGGGTTTGAAGCAGCTCGGTCAGTGGTTGGGTGCTCAGCGAATTGCGGCGAACAAACACGGGGAAATTAGTAGGTTTTGGATTGTTTGAGCCAAGATAGGCATTGAAACGATTGATGCCAGCATCGTGCAAGCCACGCAAAAGCGCATATCGCCCCTTTGCATGGGCTGGGTCGTTCAGCGCCCGAAAGCCAGCGCCTGCGGCATTTATGTGACGATAAATTTTTCCGGCCAAACGCCGCTCGTTGAAATCGAGCCGATCAATGCCTGTGAAAATGTAAGTGGCGGCAGGCAATCGAAAGGTTCGGTAAAGCCAGGTGTAGGTTCGATATTTATAGGGTGGGGCCTTTGGGTGTTCCCCCAATCGCTTGACGTTGCTGCGCTGCCTGTTTGGGCCGATAAATATAATCATGACATCCCCTTTATATCACCAAAAAGGAATATGTCGGATTGTGCACTTTGTCTATCAACCAAGCGATTTAGTGATTGGGGCCTATAACCGATGAAGATGCGTGCGGCGTAAAGTTCATTCAACACCGCAGCGGGCAAGGGGGTGGCTAACCTATCATCGCGGCGCGCGCTTGGCCAATATACGTTGCAATGTGCGGCGGTGCATATTGAGACGACGTGCGGTTTCTGAAACATTGCGGTCGCACAATTCATAGACCCGTTGAATATGTTCCCACCGTACACGGTCAGCAGACATTGGGTTTTCTGGCGGCTCTGCTTTTATCTCGTCATCGGCGGCCATCAATGCTTTAAACACATCATCGGCGTCGGCGGGTTTGGCCAAATAGTCGACGGCCCCTAGTTTCACGGCGGTCACAGCAGTTGCAATATTGCCATAGCCTGTTAGCACCACAACACGCGCGTCTGGTCGCTTTTCGTTGAGGGCGGAAACCACTTGCAATCCGTTGCCGTCTGCAAGTCGCATATCTACAACGGCAAAGGCGGGCGGATCAAATTTTACCTGCGCTATCCCAGCGGCCACACTGTCAGCAACACGCACATCAAACCCGCGTTTCTGCATGGCGCGCTCAAGCCGGGTAAGAAACGGCTTATCGTCATCCACCAACAACAAGGACAAATCCTTGCCCATCAGTTCTTGAACATTCGTCATTGATTTACCTCGCAATCATTTAAGCCTATGCCACACATTGCCGCGCGACAATAGCTCATCTTAACTCCCCGGCGGGGACAATAAACGACTTTTCAATTTCAATCACCTGTCGCGGCCAGCCTATTTTGACGCAGGCGTGACCGTCGGGATCAATATTGGCGAAATCAACTTGCGCGCCAGATCTTTCAAGCAATGTTTTGGCGATAAACACCCCCAGCCCCAGGCCGCCAGGTTCTGTGGGATCATTGTCGACCAAATTGTCTTTTGGCCGGGTGGTGAGATAAGGCTCTCCGAGCCGGCCCAGCATTTCTGGTGCAAACCCTGGTCCATCGTCACAAACATCAATTGAAATACTTTCTTGGGACCAATCCAGGTCAATAGTGACTTGTTGATCCGCGAAATCCACGGCGTTTTCAACAAAATTGCCCAGGCCATATATAAGGCCCGCATTGCGCGCAATCTGGGGTTCAGGGCCTTCACCCTTTTTGTTGATCGCGATATCAACGCCAAAGAAACGGTGTGGTTCAATGACCTCGGCGACAAAGTCGGAAAGCGTCAATTCGCTGAACGGGTTTCCACCGGAATTCAAGTTGCGCAGTTTTTGCAAAATTGCCCGGCAGCGCGTCGCTTGCTCTGAGATCAGTTCCAAATCTTGCCGCACGGATTCTGGATCGCTCATATCCGAAAGCGCTTCTTTTCCGGCCAACGCGATTGTTGCCAATGGGGTGCCCAATTCATGGGCGGCGGCGGCGGCCAAACCATCAAGTGCTGTGATATGGGTTTCCCGCGCTAATACGAGTTCGGTTGCGCTTAACGCATCTGCCAGTTGTCGCGCCTCATGCGCCACCCGGTTTGTATATGCTGAGATGAAACTCACCCCACACACAATTCCAACCCAAATGCCAAAAGTATATAATTGGGGGAGATGCACTGGCAATTGTGGATCCCAGGGCAACGGGAAGTGGAAGAACCCCAATATTGTGGCGACCACCACCACAAGTGCACTCAGCCCAATCGTCCAACGAAATGGCAGTGTGGTGGCAGAAACTGAAATCGGCGCGAGCAACAGGATCGAAAATGGGTTCGACAGCCCCCCCGTCAGATAAAGCAGGCCGCCAAGCTGTATGCAATCATAAGCCAATAGCGCCGCCGTGTGCTGTGACCGAAGCCGATGATTTGCGGGGTATTTGATGAGCAGAATAATGTTGAGCCACACCGACAAGGCAATAAGGGTAAAACTTGGTGCAAGCGGCAATTGGTATTTGAGCACATAGGCGACAACCAATACCCCCACGGTCTGACCACAGACAGCCAACCAGCGCAAGCGCACCAGGGTTTCAAGTCTAAGGCGGCGGTGAGATCCGATTTTTGTTGCTTCAAACGCGTACATTTTGCTCTTCAACTGCCAATTTTGATCTTTTGATACCCAATTGCGGCCCAGATTCCTATGCGAAATACGGCTAAGTCCCCCCGATTGGTTCAACTTTTGCCCATTTCAAGAGGCAATTTACAATTTTTTGACGCTTGAAGCCGCGATTTTGCTCCCCAAATATTGTGTATCGTTGATGAAGGAAGAAAATTATGAGCACAGCAATTGTTAAACCCCATTGGTCTCCACTAAACATCGCCCTGATGGTTTTGGGCTTTGTCTTCTTCTGGCCGCTTGGCCTAGCCATGCTTGCGTACATTTTGTGGGGCGAGCATTACGGAGGCACAAGCGACAAGGCGGAAAAGTGGATGCACAAGCAAAAATGTAAAATGCGCAGCAAGCGTGGCCATTATGGCCGTCACAGCGCAACAGGCAACGCAGCTTTTGACGAATATCGGGAAGCCGAAATCCGTCGCCTTGAAGAAGAGCGTATACGCCTTGAACAAGAACGGTCTGACTTTGAAGACTTCTTGCGCAACTTGCACATGGCCCGCGACCGCGAAGAGTTTGATCGCTTCAAATCTGCACACAAGGCTAAAAGCTTTGACGATGCAGAAGACGTGGCCAAACCAAAAAAGAAAAAGAACGATTCTGACGAAGAATAGACCATTTGCATCGCCTCCCCGGGCGATGCTGACATTTCTCTCTCCCCCCGCCGGTTGACCCTGGTACCCCTGCGAAAGCGCTCGTTCATAAATTGAACGGGTGCTTTTTGGGTTTGTGCCGATTTGGCACTTGCCTTTCTTAGGCCGATGCGCAAAATCCATCCTATGTTGTTTTCCCGCAAATCCGATCCCATTCCTGACAGCACTGCCATACAGATTGATGGTGAACGCCAACAGATTATTGTGCGACAGAATAATCGCGCCCGCCGCTACAGAATAACATTGGACAGTCGGCAGGGGATAATTCTGACCATTCCAAAATCGGGAAATTGGCGTGATGCGGAGAAATTCTTACAAACACAACATAACTGGCTCGCAGCCCGCCAGCATCATGTGATGACCCCTGTGCTGATTGGGCTTGGCGCAACGATCCCCTTGCGCGGTGTCAATTCACTCATCCAAAGCACTGGCAAATTGCGCGGTGTGCCAAGGGTTGAACAAGCTGAGGATGCGCAGATTTTGCACGTTCCCGGGGCGCCTGAGCATGTTGGTCGACGCACCATTGATTGGCTGAAACGCGAAGCAAAGGCTGATTTGACCGAGAGAGTGGCCGTGCACACTGTTCGGCTTGGTGTGCGTCACAAAGCGATCAGCATGCGCGATCAATCCACGCGCTGGGGGTCTTGTTCGTCTGCTGGTCACCTCAATTTCAACTGGCGGCTCATTCTTGCGCCGCCTTTTGTGCTCGATTATGTCGCCGCGCACGAAGTGGCACATTTGATCGAAATGAACCACAGTCAAGCATTTTGGGATCAAGTGGTGCGCACTTTGCCCGACATGGCACGTGGCCGCACCTGGCTCAAAGCCCATGGCCGTACGCTGTTTGCTTATCAGTAGTTCACCTTAAACTTCACCACCATATTCGCCACGTGCTGGATAGTTGTTTTTGATCGCAAAATCCAATGCGCCAACCAGCTCTGAGAAATGGGGACGTACAAATGGCATGGTTTGAACGGACCCATAATAAAGGGTTTGCTCTGGTGTCACAAGGAACAGGCCTGGTTCAGAAAACAGCGCCGGTTCTTCCACACCAATTGACGTTTTTCCCCGAGACGTCGAAATGTACAATCCCCATTTCCGTGCTTCTTTGAGCGAAAAGTCATAGCCAAAACGCAGGTTTGTTGCGCCGATTTTGTCGGCCATTGCGCGTGCACGTTCTTCCCCATCAGAACTGATCGCTATGGTTTTAACCCCGCGTTCAGCAAAGTCAGCGACGCGCTTTTCAAGTTCGGTGAGGTATGTTGCGCAGATCGGGCAATGATATCCACGGTAAAAGCAGATCACGGTTCCTCGCTCTGACTTGTCTGATGCAAGATCGAAATCACCGTGATCGAGAGTTTTCAGCTTCAGGTTTGGTGTTTTTTGGCGCGGCATAAGCATTTGTCTGGTCCACTTCTGTTTGTAGGTTTTCACACATTATCGCAGTTATGGATAGAGTTTGCCGAATAAACCGACTATAACCCCGATATGAAAGAATTTGATCGCCTTACGACATTGATGGAACGGTTTAACTTGAAGGTGCAAATGGTCCCCCTTGCGCAGGCGCACTTGGTGGTAACAAAATCTGATCAAGGTGCGCCTCAACAGGTTTTACTCAATACAGGCGGTGTTGGTTTTGCAATCAATGACACTCAAATATTACTCTGTGCATCAATCGATTGGGGTGGCGATGCCAACCCGCTATTTTCGGCGTTGCCCCCGATTATCGACATTCGTTTTGAGGATGGTGATGACTTTGTTGCCTTGATCAATCTCATTCATCACGAACTTGAATTGCAGCGTTGCGGCTCAGATTCAGTTGTAAATCGATTGTGCGAAATCCTTGTTGTTAAAATTCTGCGTGCCAAAATTGAGCAAGGCGACGCCGAACCCGGTTTGCTTGCGGGGCTTTGTGACCCCCGGTTGAGCCGCGCGATTGTTGTGATGCATGATCAGCCATCCAAGGATTGGGATAACCAACAACTCGCCCACATCGCCGGTTTATCGCTTAGCCGATTTGCCGAATTGTTTTCGCAACAAGTCGGGGTTAGTCCCTCTGCCTATCTTCGGCGGTGGCGCATGGTGCTTGCCCGGCAAGACATTCGCGGCGGAGCACGAATTTCGGCGGTTGCCCGGCGCTATGGCTACCAAACCAGCGAAGGTTTTTCGCGCGCGTTTAACAAACAGTTCGGCACCAACCCGATGCAACAAAGATTTCAATCTCAAGTTTGACCTCTCTCTTAACCGGGCATTTTGCATCACCTTTGCATCTTGCTTGCCACGCCCAACGCTCCTAACTGGTTTTTCTGGCGCTTGCCCTTGACGTCGCGCCCCCATACGCCTATTTGTTAAAAACAGACCGAACGTTCGGTCCGCTGCTGATTGCTCTGTCCCTATTTGGGCAGATTAAAATTTGAATATCGGGTATCGGGTATCGGGTATCGGGTATCGGGTATCGGGTATCGGGTATCGGGTATCGGGTATCGGGTATCGGGTATCGGGTATCGGGTATCGGGTATCGGAATGTCGTTAAATCGCCTGTGCCTTTTTGGCAAGGGTAGCAAAAAAGGAGCTGAAACCTTGAAGATTGACGCATTGGACAAATTGGGTGCCAAACAAAGAATATTGTTTTCAGCCTTTCAACTGTTCTTACAGCATGGCGTTGATGGCACCAGCATTGACGAAATTGTGCGTGTAGCTGCTGTATCGCGCGGTGGGCTCTACCACCATTTCGGGTCCAAGGATGTTCTTTACGATGAAGTACTGGAACATTACTTTGTGCGGGGGTTTTCTGAGTTTGACCAATCTGTATTCTGCGACCTTTCGTTTGATAGCCAAAGGGCAACCCTGATCGATTTATTGGGTGCGATGTTTGAAGATGTCGCGCACCAATATGGTGTCGACAAAGCCCGCTATTTTGCGCTGTTCTTTGATAGTTTAAGCCGTTCCTCAAAATTCAAACGCACCATCCAAAACCATTACCAAGACCTTATCGAGGCGATGAACGCCAAAGCACCAAGCGCCACGCATGCGCAAAATTTCTTGCGGCAAATCGAGGGGGAGATTTATCTCGCCACCATTTTTGATCGCCCCCCTGATTTTACAACACTTGACCCCCGCGAGGATTAAATGCTCGATCTTTACGCAAATAAGAGCGCGGCCCTGCCGCAGAAATTGACCATAACCGGATTGGAAGTGCTGTTTATTGGCCTTTCCTATTTCATTCTGTTTGGCGGTGGGGACATTTTGTTGATGCAGACATTTGGTTGGCCTGGGCTCGGCGCAACACTTGAACGTCGTTCGGTGATTTTTCTGTTTAACATTATCATTCTGGCCCGGATGGGGGTGATGATGTTTGTGTTTATGAGACGCACAATCCCTTGGTCTGAAGCGTTCAGCGTACCGGTGGCGTTTGCACTTTATTATGTGGGATTTGCAGTTTTGGTGCTGGCGAACACCAATCCGCTTGGGTGGGTGGATTGGCTGGCGGTTGGTCTATTTGTTTTGGGTTGCTACTTGAATACGGGTTCTGAATTAGAACGCCACATATTCAAGTTGGATGTCAATAATAGGGGCAAGATTTATACGGGAGGGCTGTTCCAATGGTCGATGCACATCAATTTTTTTGGCGACGTGGTGTGGGTTCTAGCCTATGGGCTGATCGCAATGCATTGGGTTGGATTTTTGTTGCCTCTTATGCTGTTGGCGATGTTCATGTTCTTTAATGTGCCAAAGCTTGATGCCTATTTGGCTATGCGTTACGGCCAACCGTTCAAAGACTATGCGGCGACAACCAAGCGGTTGATTCCATTTGTTTGGTAACCCTAGCGCCCAAACAAGTTGGAGATCAAATCACCAATTGACCGGCGCTGCGGTTCACCTTGTGCTTGTTGGCTAATAGGAGCGGCTGGCGCTTGATCAAAACGGCCATCGCCGCCAGGTAGCTGAGCCACGCCCCAATCGCTATGCGCTTTTTTCATAAATTCTCGCCACACTTCAACCGGAAAAGAGCCGCCACCAACCCGTTTGGTTGGACTGCCATCGTCGTTGCCCAGCCAAACCCCGGCGATCAATCGCGCTGAATAACCGACAAATACCGCATCGCGATAATTTTGCGACGTGCCAGTTTTGCCCCCTAGTGGCCAATTGCCAAATGCGGCTTTGCGGCCGGTTCCCACTTCAATTGCTCGGGACAGCATGTCATTCATTTTGCCGACCGCGTCGGGTGTCACCACTTGGCCGGGACCTGACGGGATATGCGAGTAGAGCACACGACCATCTGGCGTTTCAATGCTTGAAATCACGTGTGCGATAATACCTTGGCCGCCATTGGAAAATGGCGCATAGGCGGCGGTCAATTCCAACAGCGAAATCTCTGATGTACCCAAAGCGATTGATGGCAGCGGTTTAATGTTGGATGAAATTCCCAATCTATAGGCCGTGTTGGCCACATTTTGCGGGCCCAGCTCAATTGTCAATTTGGCCGCCACAAGATTGGAGGACCGGGCCAGCGCGTCACGCAATTCCATACGGCCTTTGAAGTTTCCAGAGGCATTTTCTGGTGCCCATCCTTTGTAAGTGAACGGGCTATCGTCAACCATGGTGTTGGGTGTATAGCCATTTTCAAGTGCTGTGAGATAGACAAATGGCTTAAACGCTGAACCGGTTTGGCGTTTGGCGGTAATCGCCCGGTTATATTGGCTTTTGGTGTAATCGGTGCCACCAACAACCGCTTGTACCGCGCCGTCCGGCAGCATGGCCACCAGCGCCCCTTGGCTGAATTCGCGTTCCTCACCGTTTTCGCGAATAATCTCCTTAATCAAGAACTCGGCTTCTTTTTGCAGCTCCCAATCAATGGTGGTGCGCACGATCACATCTTCTTCAACCACCCCGAGATAGGAATCCATCAAGGCTTCGACCCAGTCGGCCACATAATATTCGGTGCCGGTTATGCGGGTGCGGATCCGCTTGTTCGGGTCAATCGCAGCGGCTTGCGCTTCTTTTGCTGAAATAAAGCCCTCTTCGGCCATGGCATTGAGTACAAGGCGGGCGCGCTCTGCGGCCCCTTCTGGATTGCTGTTTGGCGCGAGCCTTGATGGGGCCTTTAAAACGCCGGCCAAAATTGCGGCCTCCCCCAAAGAAAGGTTGCGCGCAGATTTACCAAAATAGCGCTGCGTCGCCGCTTCTATACCGTAAGTTCCTGCCCCGAAATAAACGCGGTTGAGATAGAGCTCTAACAGTTCGGTTTTTGAATAGTTTTGCTCCAGCCAAACAGCGAGCAATACTTCTTGAATTTTACGGCCATAGTTTTGATCTGGAGTTAGAAACAGATTTTTCGCCAATTGCTGGGTGATGGTTGAGCCGCCACCCGTGATGCGTCCGCTGACAACATTGTTGACAAAGGCACGCGCAATGCCAATGGGATCGATGCCGAAATGATCGTAAAAACGCCGGTCTTCAATGGCCAAAACGGCGTTCGGCACATAGTGGGGCAACTCATATATAGCGACAGCTTCGCCGCCCATTTTGCCGCGATTGGATATCAAACGGCCGTCTGCCGCGACGATGCGGATATTTGCCGGACGGTCAGGAACGGCCCATGTATCGGATGAGGGCAATTGCATGCCGTAATAGATTACGATACCCGAAACCGCAATTGTGGCCCAAACACCTAAGACGACACCCCAATAGAACAGCTTTTTGAATAGCCACCAAAACGTGAAATTTTGTGGCTTTTTTTGCGCACGACTTTTGCGGGCTGTCATTTTGGGTTTTGGGGGATTTGCACGCGCGGATTTGGCCGCCGGTTTTTTGGTGGTTTTTTTGCCGCCGCCGACACGATCTTTTTGGGTCAAACGCATGTCCGCGTTTTTGCTAGCAGGTCGCTTTGCCAAATTTGATGCTCACTAGAAAGGGTTTGCAAACTGTCACGTTCAGTTTTGCTCTTATATCCAACTTAAATGTGGCCGGTTTATGGGCCGTAAATTTTGCAACACGAATAAGGCACATAGCGTGTGCTAAGTACCTTTTGGCGTCGTTTTCGGGGCACGAGACAATAATCGAAGACTCAATGCGCAAAAAATGTGGGGCGAGCCTTCAAAAAAGTCTCGTGCCATTGATCGGTGGCCATGATCATTAATTGCCCCGGGGAGCTAACCCTTCTATCCCCTTTACATGCACTCCATCAAAGCTGTTCGAACTCTATGGTTCGCTTGATGATATTGGGAAACAGCACCCAATAAGCGGCTTACAGATGCCCTCGGCGTCAGGCTGGACAATCGACAATCATGTGCCGCCAAAATGCGACCATTTTGGCAGATCAAACTTTCACGACATTTCCTTTTACAAAAATGCTCCATTGCCCGTCAGCAACCGATGGAATGTGAAAGCGCAATGATGATAACGCGATCAGGATGGACGAGGATAAGTTTTTTTATTTTTCCCGCGTTTTGGCGTCAGAATGCCCGCTCACAAGCGCGGACAGACGAGACGCGCAAGCACGTGTGCGGGGATAAGTTCTTGCTCGGTGCCTATATTTGGCGTGACCCCGGCTCAAGGCCGGGGATGCCCCGTGGGGATCAACGGCATTTCCTTTTGGCTTCCCCGGACTCGATCCGGGGTCTCCTTATCATACCCCCCACCCTTAATCCCTCCCCACCAGGGGGAGGGAGATTAGGTTCGTCTGTTAGCATATTTTAGATGCCTACTATGGTCGGCATACGAGTTAGGCACTTGATCTCGGCTTCAATGCCGGGAATGTCCCTGAGGTGCGGCACAGCGTCGTCTCCCTCCCCCTGGTGGGGAGGGAAACTGAAGTTTGGCGTTGAGGACGCCGCTCGTAAGCAAGGACAGGCGTGGAGTGCAAGCATGGTGTGCGGGGATAAGTTCTTGCTCGGTGCCTGTATTTGGCGTGACCCCGGCTCAAGGCCGGGGATGCCCCGTGGGGATCAACGGCATTTCCTTTTGGCTTCCCCGGACTCGATCCGGGACCAACTCTTAACAGCCCCCCCCACCCTTAATCCCTCCCCACCAGGGGGAGGGAAACAAAGGCATTGCCAAGGTAACGTCCCCCCACCGCTGTGCTCTGACGATAGGTGACCCCGGCTCAGCCAGCGTGGCGCGAACGCCACTTAGTTGGCCGGGGATGCTGGGGTCGGCACCATTTAAGAATGTAACGGATAGTGAGGTTCCAAGGATGTAAGGGTGAGGGGTGAAGTTTCAGAACAATCTCTGATTGTTCACGAACTTAATCCGGGACCAAAACAAAGGCACGATCACCCAGCGGCACAAAAGGAATGTCTCCCTCCCCCTGGTGGGGAGGGATTAAGGGTGGGGGCGACGTTACAAACGTCCTTTCCTTCTACCTCATTTTGAGTTTGTGAAACGACGGAGCCGCAACGCACTACATTCATGGTTCGACAGGCTCACCAGGAGGGGCAAGGGACGCGGCTCAGGTCCGAGACTGGCTATAGAGAATATCTGCAGTTCCTATTGGCCACCCCGGACTTGATCTCGGCTTCAATGCCGGGAATGTCCCTGAGGTGCGGCACAGCGTCGTCTCCCTCCCCCCGGTGGGGAGGGATTAAGGGTGGGGGCGACGTTACAAACGTCCTTTCCTTCTACCTCATTTTGAGTTTGTGAAACGACGGAGCCGCAACGCACTACATTCATGGTTCGACAGGCTCACCAGGAGGAGCAAGGGGCGCGGCTCAGGTCCGAGACTGGCTATAGAGAATATTTGCAGTTCCTATTGGCCACCCCGGATTTGATCTCGGCTTCAATGCCGGGAATGTCCCTGAGGTGCGGCACAACGTCGTCTCCCTCCCCCTGGTGGGGAAGGAAACCAAAGGGGTTCTGCTTAATGTGCCACAAAAAAGCCCGGACAAACTGCCCGGGCTTCTATAACGTTATTCAAACCACAGTCTAAGCGTCGATATTGGTGGCGCTGAGGGCGTTTTCTTGGATGAAATCGCGGCGCGGTTCAACCAGATCACCCATTAATTTGGTGAAAGTCTCATCCGCTATGTCGCTTTCCTTCACGTGCACTTGCAACAGTGAGCGCACATTTGGGTCCAGCGTTGTTTCCCACAATTGCTCTGGATTCATTTCGCCCAAGCCCTTATAGCGCTGCATTGAAATGCCTTTGCGGCCAAAGCTGGTGATCGCTTCATACAGGGTGAAGGGGCCGTAAATTTCTTCGGCGTTGCCTTTGCGCTCAAACTTGGCAACACCAACAAATATGTCTGAAATTTCTGCGGCCAAACGCTCCAAATTACGCGCATCGAGCGAATTAATCAGCGCCATATCCACATTGTGGCGTTCTTCAACCCCACGTACGGTGCGTGCAAAGCTATATCCTGTTGCCTCTTCAAAACGACCAGCCCAACCTTGTTCGGTTTCCGCTGAAATGGCGTTAAGGCGTTCAGCAACAGATTGTGCCATGGCGTTCGCTTGTACGTCGTCGGCCAAAACCGTTTGGCTAAGCGCGCCCGAAATCGTACATTGTTCCACGATTTGGCGATTGTAGCGGGCATTGAGAGCATTGATGATGTGCACGATATCGCGGGCTTTGGCAGCCACGTCGGCAAGATCGTTGCTGCCGCGCGCAGCCCCGGCTGCGGTGGTCAGCGTTGAATCTTCAAGCCCAACATTCATCAAATATTCTTCAAGGGCGCGTTCATCTTTTAAATATTGCTCGGATTGGCCGCGCTTGACTTTGTAAAGCGGGGGCTGAGCAATATAAATGTGGCCGCGTTCGACCAGTTCTGGCATTTGCCGATAAAAGAACGTGAGCAACAAAGTTCTAATGTGCGCGCCATCGACGTCCGCATCAGTCATGATGATGATTTTATGGTAGCGTAATTTCTCAATGTTGAACTCTTCGCGACCAATTGAGGTACCAAGCGCCATCACGAGGTTACCAATTTCTTGGCTACCCAACATTTTGTCAAAGCGGGCGCGCTCCACGTTCAAAATCTTACCGCGCAGCGGCAACACAGCCTGTGTGCCACGATCTCGACCTTGCGAAGCTGATCCGCCCGCACTGTCCCCTTCCACCAGGAAGAGTTCTGAAAGGGCGGGGTCTTTTTCCGAGCAATCTTTGAGTTTGCCCGCCAAATAGGACACATCAAGCGAAGATTTGCGGCGGGTGAGTTCGCGGGCTTTGCGCGCAGCTTCACGCGCGGCGGCGGCTTCCACAACTTTTGCGACGATTTGCTTGGCTTCGGCGGGGTGTTCTTCAAACCATTGGTTCAAGCGATCATTGACCACGGATTCGACAACCGGGCGCACTTCTGAAGAAACAAGCTTGTCTTTGGTTTGTGAAGAGAATTTGGGGTCAGGCACTTTCACCGACAAAACGCAGGTCAAACCTTCCCGCGTGTCGTCGCCAGTTGGCGAGACTTTTTCTCTTTTCAACGTGCCGCTTTTGTCGGCATAGCCGATCAATTGCCGGGTCAACCCACCGCGCAAGCCCGCAAGGTGGGTACCGCCATCGCGTTGGGGAATATTGTTGGTAAAGCACAGGACTTTTTCGTGGTAACTATCGTTCCACCACAGCGCGAGTTCGACAACAATGTCGTCTTTTTCAGCTGTGATATAAATTGGGGCCGCGATCAGCGAGGTTTTGGCTTTATCGAGATAGCGCACAAATTCTTCCAGGCCGCCGTCATAGTGCAGATCGACCGTCACCTCTTCTGGATGGCGTTTATCGGATAGGATGATCCGAACGCCCGAATTCAAGAATGCAAGCTCACGCAAGCGATGCTCGAGCGTTGCATAATCAAACTCGATCATGGTGAATGTTTCGGTCGAGGGCATAAAGGTCACTTTGGTGCCTTTTTCAGCCCCACAGTCGCCGACCTTTGCCAAAGAGGCATCCGGTACGCCGTGTGTGAAAGTCATTCGGTGAATTTCGCCGTCGCGCTTGATCTCAAGTTCAAGCCGAGATGACAGCGCATTCACAACGGAAACGCCCACACCGTGCAAACCACCGGATACTTTGTAGGAATTAGAATCAAATTTGCCGCCCGCATGGAGCTGCGTCATGATCAATTCGGCAGCAGATACACCTTCTTCGACGTGGATGCCCGTCGGGATGCCACGGCCATTGTCGGTGACCGTAACAGAACCGTCCGCATTGATGGTGACGGTGACATAATCGGCGTGACCCGCTAGCGCCTCATCAATTGCGTTATCGACAACTTCGTAAACCATATGGTGCAAGCCGGAACCATCGTCCGTGTCGCCAATATACATGCCGGGGCGCTTGCGCACCGCATCAAGACCTTTGAGAACCTTGATGCTGTCCGCACCATAATCGCCATTTTCAGGGGCAGTTTTTTCGTCGCTCATTTGGACCGAATCATTTCCAGTTAAAGTAGGTTCATTTCTAAACTTTTTTTGCGCCAAACCAAAGGGCTCAAGCCCGATTTCAACCATTGGAAGGGGATTAGGTGCAAATGCAGATGCGATTATGGTTTCAAGGGCGTCAAACAGGCATCTTCAACGTTGAAAAACTGTGCATCACCCGCCAAAGCTTCAAAAAACATCTGGTCTGTGCCGGTCATCCAACATTGGGTGCCCAGCGCATTAAGCAGCGAAAACAAGCTTGCCCGTCGGTCTGCGTCTAAATGAGCCGCAATTTCGTCGAGCAATAGTAAAGGCGACAGCCCGGTCATTTTTTTAACCAGCTGCGCATGCGCCATGACCAAGCCGACAAGCAGCGCTTTTTGCTCGCCAGTGGAGCACATATTGGCGGGCATCTGTTTGTCTATATTGGTGACCAAAATATCGGTGCGATGTGGACCAAGAGTGGTGCGACCCGCCGCGCGATCCAACTGGCGACGCTGTTGCCAAATTCTAATGTACGCTTCTTCTAATTCTGTGGAGGTTTGAAAATCACCGATTTCCGCCTGACCATCAAGTTCAAGATAGGCCGAGGGAAACCCTAAAGCCCCTTCAATCCGCAACAGTTCATTCAGATGCACGATTGTATCTAGCCGCGCGAAATGCATGGCCGAAGCATGGGCCGCCATTTGCGCTTCAATCGCTGACGCCCATGTGGGATCGCCCGATTCATCAAGCAATTTGTTGCGCTGTCGCATAGCTTTTTCAAATTGGGCGACCTGCGCCCCATGGCCTGGAATAAGCGCCAGCACCAGCCGATCAAAGAACCGTCGACGGTCTGCTGCGGGTCCTGCAAAAAGACCATCTTGGGCGGGCGTGAGCCACAGGATGCGCAAATATTCGCCCAACTGTTCCACCGATTTTGCAGGCGCGCCATTAATCCTAACACGACGCCCCGTGCTGCTGCCCGGATCAAGCCCCGTTCCTAAATCGACGCTGCCATATTGGGTTTCAATGCCGGTGGCAACCGCCCAGCCGCCGGTACCATTGTGCAAGGCCAATATTTCAAAATTTACGCGCCGTAGTCCACGCCCAGCAGAGAGCAAAGAAATGGCTTCAAGCAGGTTGGTTTTGCCCGCACCATTTGGCCCAGTGAGCACAATGTGGCGATCATCCAGGTCCAGCGCGGCGCTGACATAATTGCGGAAGTTTGAAAGCCGCAACCGCGAAATATAGTGGCTTGGGGCCTGGCGTGGTGCCGCCATGTAAGAATTACCCCCTAAACGTGATTTCGTGACCTAAACGCGCATCGGCATCAAAACATAAAGCGCATCATCGTCATTGTCAGATTGTACAATGGTTGGCGACCCTGCATCAGAGAGCATGAAAATCGCGGTTTCCGATTTTACCTGATCGATAATGTCGAGCAAATATCGGGCATTGAAGCCGATTTCAAAGCCCTCATCCTCAAAATCAATCGGCAATTCTTCGCGCGCTGTGCCATGATCGGGGTTGGTGACGCTCATTTCGAGCAACCCGTTGCCGATGGCCAGTTTGACGGCTTTGCCGCCCCGATCTGAAGCAATCGTGGATACACGATCTACCGCTTGCTTGAAGCTTGCCGTATCAACGGTAAGTTTCTTGTCGTTATTTTGCGGGATCACGCGTTCATAATCCGGGAAGGTGCCCTCGATCAATTTTGACAGAAGGACAACACCGTTTACTTCGATGCGAATTTTTGTATCAGACAATTCAATCGCCACATCGTCATCGTCGCCGGACAGTAATTTTTGCACTTCAGCAACGGTTTTGCGCGGCACGATGATTGAGGGCATGCCTTGGGACCCTTCAGGGGCATTCACTTGCGCGCGCGCCAAACGGTGACCGTCTGTCGCGACAGCACGCATAATCACGTTTTCACCATCATCCATCGTGTGGAAAAAAATGCCGTTCAAATAATACCGAGTTTCTTCGCTTGAAATGGCAAATTGTGTGCAATCAATCAACTGGCGCAGCGCGCCGGCCTTGATAATGAACTTGTGCGCAAAATCGCCAGATTTGAGATCCGGGAACCCGTCGGCAGCAAGGCAGGTAAGGTTGAATTTTGAGCGGCCTGAGGTGATGGACATCTGTTCGCCAGCGCCATCCACTTCCAAATTCACTTCTGCGCCATCCGATAATTTGCGCACGATTTCATAAAGAGTATGTGCGGGCACTGTTGTTGTGCCCGGTGTGCTGACCATCGCGGGCACGCTTTCGGTCACTTCAATATCCAGGTCGGTTGCCCGCAATTGAAGACCACCCTGATTTGCGTTCAGCAAGACGTTTGACAGAATGGGGTAGGTTGTGCGCCGCTCTACAACACGATGCACATGGCCGAGCGACTTCAACAGGTGATTTCTCTCAAGCGTAACTTTCATTGATGTCTACTCCCGATATCTTTTTCGCCGTTTTTGCACGGTTTTTAGCGTCTTAGCCCCCAGTGGGGACAAGGAAAATGACCTTTTGCCCGCAAAAAGGCAAGGAAAAAGGGCATGATATTCCCATTAATGAAGTCGCCATTTCAATATCGCATCTGCTGCGAACTTGCAATTTCGAAAAACCATACCATATTGATATCATAATGATATCGAGTTGGAGAATATTATGAAAGAAAAACTAGCTTGGTCCATATCGGGCTATCCGATGGTTGGTGTTATATTGATCTGGGCGATTGGCATGCTGTATTTACTGACGTCCGCCATTATTGCAGACGGTGGTCCGGCGCTTATTGTACCGCCGCTGATTGTTGGACCAATTATCGCGGCTTTGCTGATCGCTGGGTTTGTGATGGTGCAACCCAAGCAGTCGCGCGTGTTGGTGTTGTTTGGCGCCTATAATGGCACCCTCAAACAAGAAGGCCTTCGCTGGGTCAACCCATTTAACAGTCCCCGCATTCCAATCTCCCTGCGCCTACGCAACTTCGAGAGTGGCAAGAACAAGGTCAATGACGCGAACGGCAATCCGATTGAAATCGCCGCGATTGTGGTGTGGAAAGTGATCGATACAGCCGAAGCCACATTTGAGGTCGACAATTACCAAGATTTTGTGGCGGTACAATCTGAGGCTGCGGTGCGCACATTGGCCAGCCGCTACGCTTATGACATGAAGGACAGCAAAAACAGTGACGCGGTGTCTTTGCGGGCCAACCCGGCTGAAATATCTGAAATGCTAAAACAAGAAATTCAAGACCGGCTGCAAACAGCGGGCGTTGAAGTCGTGGAAGCCCGGATCAGCCACTTGGCTTATGCCCAAGAAATAGCAGCGGCGATGTTGCAACGCCAACAAGCGAGCGCCATTGTGGATGCACGCGAGATCATTGTTGAAGGGGCTGTGGGCATGGTTGAACTGGCTTTGGCGCAACTCAGTGAGCGGAAAATTGTTGAACTTGACGATGAGCGCAAGGCTGCAATGGTGGGCAATCTGCTGGTTGTGCTTTGTGGCCAACAAGACACCCAACCCGTGGTCAATGCCGGCAGCCTATATTAGAGGACAATTATGCCTTCCAAAAAAGCGTTCGCCTTACGGATATCACCGCAAGTCATGGATGCAATGCAGCGATGGGCTGATGACGATCTGCGCAGCTTAAATGCGCAGATCGAATATGTCTTGCGCGATTCGTTAGTGAAATCTGGTCGCGTAAAACTTGTGCAACGGGCCATCACTGAGGTTGTTGATGCAACGAACGACTAAAAAAAGCCCCTTTGTCCTTTAGACAATGGGGCTTTTGTGTAGACACGCATCCTCATGGAGAATCGCGAGTTTTTGGGTCTAGTCCTCGATCATCCGTTTCAACAAGGACACTTCTTGCGCGAACCCATTGTCTTCGGACATCAATTGCTCAACCTTGCGCACCGCATGCAAAACCGTTGTGTGATCGCGATTACCAAAGCGGCGGCCAATTTCTGGCAGGGACCGC
>NZ_JBLIAI010000002.1:0-142941 GCF_047634455.1 Maritalea sp. | reverse complement strand
ACGACCGAATGTCCCATAAGAAATTTGTCGCTTGGTTTGATGTCATTGCGCGCAAGTAAGAATTTTTTGAGTACATCAAGCGGCGTTGATTGATTGCCACCTTTAAAAATAGCAATTTTGCTAAAATCGCCGATGACGATTTGCAATTTGAGTGCGTTCTCAGAATTGGCCATTATCCGAACTCCCCATCCTCTGCCGGGTTCATCTCAACTTGTGAGTCAATGTGTGCCCTAGTGCCCACAAAAATGTAGAAGGGAATTGAGGCGCGCGCATCGGGTGATTTGTCTTCCTCAAGCCAAGTATAACCCGAGCTATCAAGCTCGCCGACATTGTCTCCGCCTCTTGTGCCGCCGCCGCTAACGGTTACCGTGACTTGTTGAGCCGTGACGCCTGAACTGCTCACCATCGCCTGAAGCGGGCTGCCGCCTTCAACGGATGCCATTGCTTGCATGGCTGCAATTTTGGGTGGTTCGGGGGGGAAGTCAGGTCCGTGCACCGTTCCATCTGGGTCTTTGAATTTTGTAATCGGCCACACATGGACCACCATTTTATGGGCTGAAAGGTAATTTACTCCATGTGCTTCTAGCCCCGGCACGTTGTCCACCAGCAAAGCCAAATTGGAGAAGCGGCCCGCCGTGTACCGATCGACTTCAAATGATTGTTGTTCATGCGGGCTGCTGTTGTGCCGATGGGCCTCAAACACGGTGCCATCGCCATTGGTAATTGAGACGCCCATTCCGTGCGAAGGTGGGTCCCAAAATATCTTCAGCCAAATGCTGGTGCCTTTTTCACAAATAAGGGCATTGTCATATGCATGTCCGCCCCCACTTGTGCAATCAGACATCATTTTGGGTTGAAGCAGAGCGTCATCCGCGTTTCCGCCATTGGGGTCCCATTTGCCGACACAAACGCGCAACTTTGCGCCTTGCGCTCCTCTAAACCCCCTGATTGTTGTCCCATCGGGATCGTACCAGGGCACCTCCGTGCCAGTCAGTTTGCCTGTTTTAATTTCAGTCATAAATATACCCAAACTTAAATTGCCAAAACAACTAGTTAAATATCAAAAATGTCGTTAGTTATTTCATCCCAATAGAAAAGTTAACTGTAATATTTACTTATGTCAAACATATGTTAATTCAATTTCTTGAATATGTACTTGAAATACTTTATATTTATTGATCCCTCTCGAGATGATTATTTGTTCAGACCAGAAATTATCTGTTTGTTCTTATGGCGCGGCGTGAAAGTGCGCTTACATCGCGGATGGTGAGGGGTGCGCCTTGGCGAATTGTGTGTAAGATTTGAATGGTCTTGGGGATAAATGCCTGGAGAATTCCAATATTTGCACATGTTTTGACATTGGGTAATACCATTAAGTGCAGCGTGGCTTGCTTGTTGGTCATAGTCGTTTTATTGGGCAGAGTTAGGTGCAGTGCGGTTGCTGTGCAATTTAATATATGCTGACTATAAAAAAGGAAAAACGATGTTCGGTGGTTCAAACATGTTGGCAGGAAAACTCGCGCTGGTCACAGGGGGGACAAGCGGTATTGGTTTGGGCATTGCCAAGCGTCTTAAATCGTTGGGCGCACAGGTGGTGATCAACAGCCATGAGGATGGAGTTGATGTTGTTTCTGTTTTGGATGACGTCAACCAACATGATGGCCCCGATATGGTATTTGCGCAGGCAGATATGTCAGATCATGTCGAGGTCGATAAGCTTTATGATGGCATTGAAGCAAGCTTTGGCGACGTGAACATTTTGGTCAACAATGTTGGCATGCAACATGTAGCGCCCGTCGCGGCGTTTCCTACGGATAAGTGGCGAAAAATATTGGATATCAATCTATCGTCGGCTTTTTATCTCACCAAGCGGGCGCTGCCTGCGATGCAGGAGAAGAGGTGGGGGCGTGTCATTAATGTGGCGTCCGCGCATGGCTTGGTGGCATCGACGTATAAGTCTGCCTATGTGGCTGCCAAGCACGGTATGTTGGGCCTGACAAAAGTAACGGCACTCGAACACGCTCAGCATGGCATAACGTGCAATGCGATTTGTCCGGGCTATGTTTGGACGCCTTTGGTGGAACAACAGCTTGCCGATCAATGCAAAGTGCATGGATTGAGTGAAAAAGAAGTGATTGAAAACATCATGCTGCAACCGCAGCCGACGAAAAAGTTCGTGCAGATCGACGAAGTGGCCGAACTTGCTGGCTTCTTGTGTTGCGATTTGGCCTGTTCGATAACCGGCGCGTCGTTGGCCATCGATGGTGGATGGACAGCACGTTAAAGTAAATTGGTCATTTGGTTGAACACTTCAATCATAAGCAATCCGCCTGACAAAGCTGCGCCGACCAATCCTAAATATTTCCACCGTTGCAAACTTGGATCAGCGTCGTGCTGATTGCCGATGCGCCAAAGCGAAATGTTGACGAGGGTGAAGACGGTCAGGATAACCATTGATGTGGTTTTGGCGAGGCCACCTAAGGGGAATGTCAGAGCCAGAATTGCGATGAGGACAGCGACGAGAAGGGTAGCGCGCACCGGTGTTTGCCGAACGGGGTGAAGTTTTGCCAGTGCTATCGGCAACAGTCCTTCCATGCCCATGCCAAACAATACACGTGCCGCCATGACGATCTGCACCAAAATGCCATTGACCATTGCAATAGTTGCAGCAGCTGCAATCAAGTCGCCATTGCCGCCGGTAAGTTGGGCGAAAAGGGTCGCCAGCGGTGCCTCGCTGACCGCAATTGCATTTGGATCAGGTGCCGAGACGGCAATAAGCGCCACAAGGGTGTAGATGAGCACGGTGATCACTAATGTGGCAATGACCGCGCGCGGTACATTGATCTGAGGCTTTACGGTTTCCTCTGCCATGTTGACGATGTCTTCAAAACCAATGAAAGCAAAAAAGGCAAGCAATGCAGTTGAGGAGATCGCTGGCCATTGTGCAAGATCTGCCGATGGTGAAAAGGCGGCGACCCAATTTTTTGTCAATGCTAGGCTGTCTGCGCCGAACCAAACAATGACGATGAGTGCGCCGAGCTCAATGGCGGTGATGATGGCGGCGAAGATTACGCTTTCCTTGACGCCAAAGCATGCGATCCCGGTTAGAACTGCCAATATGCCCAAGACCAAAATTGGCGCTGGTACTGCGATTAACTGCCCCAGATAACCGGCAAAAGAAATGGCAATCACGGCGCTTGAAATAATTGCGGTTATTGTGACGCCTAGCCCAACAATACGGCCCCAATTTGCACCTAAGCCAATATTGACATAGACGGCTTCGCCTGCAGCGCGAGGATATACCGCCGCCAATTTTGCATAAGAAAGACCGGTGGCTGACGCGATGACGCCCGCCATAACAAAGCCGATTGGCGCCTTGTTGCCTGCGATAAGCATTGCTTCGCCGATCAGCGCGAAAATGCCGGCACCAATGGTCACTCCAACGCCGTATAGGATTAGCAGAGGTAAGTTGAGCGAGCGTTTTAGTTTTGTTGGTTGTGTCGACATTATTTAAATCCCCATACGTATGACCACCGCTATCAGCTTTTTTGCTGGCGGTTTTGATTCACCTCAAATTGGGTGCATTAGCCGAATGATCAACAAGTCGCACTTGACATAGTTGCGTTTGAAACTAATCTGAGCGCGACCAATTAGAGCGATAGGGGATGATCGCTTGACGGTTGCAAATTGATCGGGCCGAAAGCGTCAGATGATTTGCAACGGGCAAGGGCTCATTTGCGCGAAGAGGAAAAGTTATATGGCTAAAGCATTCGCTTCCACCGGAGACATGGAAGACAAAAAAATCTCGTTCACTGAAGTGGGGCGTGATCTTTATGCGTTTACCGCTGAGGGTGACCCCAATACTGGTGTTATTATTGGCGACGATAGCGTCATGATTATCGACGCACAGGCGACGCCTCGTTTGGCCAATATGGTGGTGGAAAAGGTTCGCTCAGTTACGGACAAGCCAATCTCACATGTGGTGTTGACCCATTACCATGCGGTGCGGGTTTTGGGTGCGTCAGCCTATGGAGCGAGCCAAGTGATCATGTCCGAAAAAGCACGCTCAATGGTTGCTGAGCGTGGCAAAGAAGACTGGGACAGCGAATTTGGACGCTTCCCACGTTTGTTTGAGGGACATGAAAGCATTCCGGGTCTGACATGGCCAACCACGACTTTTGACGGTCGGATGTCGGTCTATTTGGGCAAGCGGCGGGTTGACTTGATGCATCTTGGACGCGCGCATACGGCTGGCGATATTGTCGCCTATGTGGGTGATGAAAACGTCATGTTTACCGGCGATATCGTTGAGTATAAGTCGGCTTGCTATTGCGGCGACGGGCATTTCCACGATTGGCCTGAGACGTTGGAAGCCATTCGATCTTGGGACGTTGATGCAATTGCGCCGGGTCGCGGCGATGCGCTGGTGGGCAAAGAACTGGTCAACGCAGCACTTGATAACACTTCTGACTTTGTGCGCTCGACTTATCTTCCTGCAGCAAAGGTTGCGCTACGTGGCGGTACTTTGAAAGAAGCATGGGATGCGGTGCGCGCAGAGTGCGATCCAAAATTTGGCGACTATGCGATTTACGAACATTGCCTGCCGTTCAACGTCGCCCGCGCGTTCGATGAAGCGATGGACATTGACACACCGCGGATTTGGACCGCTCAACGCGATATTGATATGTGGGAACAGCTGCAAGGCTAATCACCATAACGCTCAATCGTTCTTTGGGGAGAAAGAATGACCAAAATCTTTGAAACACCGCTTTATCCGTACAAGCGGCACGCTGATCAAGATGGCGCACAAATTGTGCGGCATCCCGTGATCGTGGTTGGCGCTGGACCGATTGGGCTTGGCGCAGCCATCGATTTGGCCATGCAGGACGTGCCTGTTGTGGTGGTTGATGACAATGACAAAGTGAGCTGGGGTTCGCGCGCCGTTTGTTATGCGAAACGCCCATTGGAGATTTTGGATCGGCTTGGCTGCGGCGATGAGTTTGTCGATAAGGGTGTGCTTTGGAACCTTGGCAAAGTGTTCTTTGACGAACGTCAAGTTTACGATTTTGATCTGCTGCCTGAAGGTGGTCACAAGCGGCCCGCTTTTATCAATTTGCAGCAATATTATTTCGAGCAATATCTGGTGGAGCGGGCGTTTGAGTTGCAACGCCAAGGCAAGCCGATTGAAATTCGTGGGCAGAACAAAGTCACCCATGTTGAAGCAAAAGAAGATGGCGCGCGGATTTCCATTGAAACACCCGATGGGCCGTACCAACTCGATACCGACTGGTTGATTGTTTGTGATGGCGCAGCATCGCCGATCCGGCAAATGCTGAATTTGGATTTTGACGGGCGGGTGTTTGAAGACAATTTCCTGATCGCCGATGTGATCATGGAAGCAGATTTTCCGGTGGAGCGCTGGTTTTGGTTTGATCCACCCTTCAATAGGGGACAATCGGCTTTGCTGCACTCGCAACCAGACAATGTCTGGCGGATCGACTTGCAGCTTGGGTGGGACATTGACAAAGAAAAAGAGAAGAAACCGGAAAACGTCATTCCGCGCCTCAAGGCGATGTTGGGCGAGGATGCCAAATTCGAGCTTGAGTGGGTATCGATTTACACGTTCCAATGTCGGCGGATGGAAAAATTTCGACATGGTCATGTAATTTTTGCCGGTGATGCTGCGCATCAGGTCTCACCGTTTGGTGCAAGGGGCGCAAACTCTGGTCTGCAAGACACTGACAATTTGTGCTGGAAGCTTAAGCTGGTGATCGATGGACATGCGCCCGAAAGCCTGCTCGACAGCTATGATTGGGAGCGGGTTTGCGGTGCCGAAGAGAACATTCTCAACTCGACGCGTTCAACGGATTTCATCACACCAAAATCTGCTGTTAGCCGCTCGTTCCGCGATGCGGTTTTGGATCTGGCAGAGCATTATGAATTCGCGCGTCCGCTGGTCAATTCGGGGCGGTTGTCCGTGCCTGCGATTTATGATGGTTCTATGTTGAACGCAGATGACGATGCAGAACTGCCTGCTCGCACGCGGCCCGGCGCGCCTTACGTTGACGCGCCCATTGAAGGTGGGTGGCTTGGAGATCAGTTGGGCAACAGGTTCCAATTGTTAGCAATCAATGTAGTTGCACCGATTTCCATGGACGTGTGTGGGATCAATGTCGAAACGTTGCGCATTGAAACCGACAAACATTTAAGCACGGCATTTGCCGAACGCTATTTGGGCGAGCAAAAAGCGGCGGTCTATTTGATGCGCCCAGATCAACATGTCGCAGCGCGCTGGACGGAATATGATGAAACGAAAGTCAGGGCTGCGTTAGCCAGAGCGACAGGCCGTGGGTGAGGGAATAATTATGTTGAACACCAAACCGAACATCGCTGGTGCGGATGATTTCTATGCGGAGCTGCTGGCTTTGCACGAAGGTAAAACCGCCAAACAAAGTGCTGACATTAATGCGCGGCTGATCCTTATTCTCGCCAACCACATTGGCGATCGACATGTGTTGGTTGCGGCAATGCAGGCGGCAGAGAAACCGGGCGGCTGACCAGCGAACTGAGTGGAGCTATTTGGACTGCTCAACTGTGCCCTGATGAAAACGCATTTTCCAGTCGCCGCTTCTGCGTTGCCAGATGGAGGTGCGCTGGGTGGCGTTTTCAGGAATACGGTAGTTCACAATCCAAGTGTCATCGGTCAGCGGTTTTGCAAAAAAATTCTCGATGGAGCGTGGTCCGTCAAACCCTGGTTTTTCGCGCAAATGCTCAATTATGTTGGCGCGGGTATATCGCGTACCAGACGCACCGATTTCCAAAAAATCCGATGTCAGGATGTTCATCAGAAAATCTGTGTTGGCGCGATTGTTCGGCGCAAGGATGGCGCGTTCAAGCTCGAGTAGTGTTTGGTGCATTTTCATCGACATGATTTCTATCTAGCAGGCTCTTGGAATTGTGCCAATCGGTCTTTTGTCGAATGGTAGCGTTGTTTCAGATTTGTAAATAGAGAATTCTTCCGGCGTTGATTGACTAATCAGTCATTCGTTCCTATATGGCGTTTATGGAAAAGAAAATGCCAAGAAATGTGATTGTTTTCGCCCCTTCCGATCCGCGTGCCTCGAATGGTGTAGGGCACAGCGGCGGCAGTAATGGCGATGCTGACGACGCGCGCAGTGCGAAGCGCCGTATGCTTATTGAAGCTTCAATTGAGTTGTTTGGCGCCAACGGTTTTTGGAACACATCCACAGCGTCGGTTGCAAAACATGCAGGAGTGGCCACAGGAACTTTGTTCAACTATTTTGCGTCCAAGGAAGAATTGATCAGGGAAGTGCTGGTCTATCTGAAACGCGAAATGATCAGTTCAGCCTCTGCTGGATTTGACCAAAATGCCGACTTGCGGGATCAGTTAGAGCTGCTTTGGTATAATGGGTTGAAATGGGGCATGTCCAATTGGACACGGTTTCACCTGATGGAGCAAATTCGCGTGTCCGAACGGATATCCAAGAGCGACCTAGATGCTGTTGGTGAACCCTATAAAGACATGATGAGCTTGTTCACGCATGGCGTTGTCAGCGGAAGATTACAACCGCTTGCGCCTGAATTGATCGCAGAGCTGATGTTCCGCCAAGCGCAAGCCGTGGCGGAGTATTTGCTGTGGAGTGAAGATCTGTCTGAGGCTGAGCATAATGCGCACTTCCAGACCAGTTTTGACGTCTTCTGGAACGGGATCACCAAGCAATAAAAAGGGTTTCTAACGCTTTTCCCACACCAAGCGGTCAACAAATTAATGACTGACTAATCAATCACTTTAACGGAGATAAATGTGACAAAATACAACTTACCGTTTGGCAACCAAGGTTGGGATTACAGCCGAACGCCAGACATGAGCGGCAAAGTGGTTGCGATCACCGGCGGAAATTCCGGCATTGGCTTTGAAGCGGCAAAGGTGTTCGTTTCAAAAAACGCGCGCGTAACGATCTTTTGCCGCAATGAGCAAAAGGCAATCGAGGCAGTCGCTGAAATTGCAAAACATGCAACCAAGGCGGCATCGATTGACTATATTTTGATGGATCTATCCTCCCTTGCCAGTGTTCGGCAGGCGGCGGAACAATTCCTTTCCAGCCACGAAAAACTTGATGTGTTGTTGAACAATGCTGGTTTGATGATGATCCCAACCCGAACCCTGACGAAAGAAGGGTTTGAAACCCAATTTGGCGTTAATCATTTGGGTCACTTTGTGTTCGCACAGTTGCTTTTTCCATTGGTGGAAAGAGCCGAAGGGCGCATCGTTGCGGTTTCGTCAATTGCCCATATGTGGGGTTTGAAGCGGATCAAATTTGAGGACTTGAGTTTTGAAAGTGGGTATAGTTCCACAGCCAGTTACGGCCAAAGTAAGCTCGCAAATATGTTGTTTATCCATGAATTGCAGCGGCGGTTGAGCGCTGCGGGCAGCAAAGTCACAGCCTTTGTGGTGCACCCGGGTTATGCGGATACAAATTTGCAGCGCACCGGGCCGGGCGGTATTGAAAAATGGTTGATGATCGCGTTTGGGCGTTTCTTTTCGCACCCACCTTCGCACGGCGCAAAGTCCTTGGTTTTGGCCGCAACCGATCCCGAAGCGCAGCCTGTGACCTTTTATGGTCCCGTCAAGCGCGGTGGTTTGGGTGGTCCAGTTGGAATTTTTCCAATGGCAGCCCATGGCCAGGATATGGAAGCAGCGGCTAAACTTTGGGCTGTATCTGAAGAGTTGGCCGACGCAAAGTGGTCGATTTAACAGCAATCGAGCGGTGCTTAGTGCACCGCTCAGATTTATCTAAGTAGCATTAATGAGGTCAGAAAGTTCTTTGACTTTTTGGTCGACCAAGGTTTTGTCGCCACGTGATTCAACATTGATGCGCAGCAATGGCTCGGTGTTTGATGAGCGCACGTTGAAACGCCAGTTTTCAAACTCAACGCTAACCCCATCAATATGCTCGACCTTGATTGCGCCGGGTGTGTAGACCTCTTCAATTTTTTGAAGCAGCGCTGGTGCATTTTTGACCGTGAAGTTGATTTCGCCAGAGCATGGAAATTTAGCGATGCGTTCTTCAACCATCTCTTTTAATGTTTTGCCGCTGGTTGAAATTTCTGAAACAATTGCAAGCCAAGGCACCATGCCTGTATCGCAAAAGCTGAAATCATCAAAATAGTGGTGGGCGCTCATTTCGCCACCATAAATTGCGTTTTCTTCGCGCATGATTTGCTTGAAAAAGGCGTGCCCGGTTTTTGAGATGATCGGCACGCCACCTGCGGCTTCAACCACATCAATTGTGTTCCATGTCAGGCGGGGGTCATAGATGATTTTGCCGCCCGGCTTGTTTTGCAAAAGCGTTTGAGCAATCAATCCGACAAGATAGTAACCCTCAACGAATTCGCCCGTGTGATCGTAAAAGAAACAGCGGTCAAAATCTCCGTCCCATGCAATGCCGAGATCCGCGCCATGTTCTTTGACCGCGTTGGCGGCTTTGGCGCGCTTTTCTGGTAACAAGGGGTTGGGGATGCCGTTCGGTAGATTGCCATCCGCCTCATGGTCGACTTTGATAAAAGTGAAAGGCAAATGCGGTTCAAGCATATCAATGATTGCGCCAGCGCAACCGTTGCCTGCATGGCAAACAATCTTGAGTGGCTTGAGATCAAGGCCTTTGACTTGATCTAACAGGCGGGCAATATATTTTGTGCGATCCAGAATTGTGCGTTTTTTACCGCGCAGCTCATAAGTCACCGGCGCAAACTTTGTTTGACCCATCACGAGTTCTTCCAACGGTCCGAGTGCATTTTCCTGGGTGGCCGCCCGTGCGCCTTTCAGGACCATTTTGATCCCATTATAGTTTTGCGGGTTGTGGCTTGCGGTCACCATCAGACCACCGTCAGCACCAGAATTGTCGGTGTGGAAATAAACTTCTTCGGTGCCACATTGTCCAACAGGCAGAACATCAACTCCACTGTCCATTAAACCTTGAGTAATGGCCTCGGCCAACGGTGCGCTGTCCAACCGCATATCGTGGCCCACCACGATCGTTTTTGCCTTTAGTTGATGCGCGACAGCCTGCCCAAAACGATAAGCAAATGGCATATTGATTTGATCGGGGATCAGGCCGCGAACGTCATAAGCTTTAAACGGTGAATTGGACATGATAACTCGCTCAAATAGTTTAAAAGACAGATAGCTTCTATCTCAATATCGTTAATTGGATTTGGACAGCCGCCGCATTTAAGCGTGTCAATTATGTTAGAATGACCGCGATGGCAAGATTAGGCCTCAAATCGGCGTTCGATGGCATCCAGCGCATTGAGCAAAAATTGCGAATCTTTGACGCCAATCGATTCGATGAATTTTTCTTCAAACACATTGGCCACACCAACCATGTCTTTGTAGGCGGTTTGCCCAATCGTTGTGAGTTCTAAGTGCTCTAAACGTCGATCTGCAGGATCGGGCGTACGCTTCACCCAACGGCGTTTTTCCAGCGCAAAAACGGCGCGAGAAACTTTGGTTTTATGCATCGGGGAATGGTTGCAAATTTCGCGGGCGGTGATGGTGCCAAACTGGCCGATTGTCGCAAATGTGCGCCATTCGGGTCGTGTAAGGCCATAGCGTTTTTTATACTCGAGCGCGAACTTTTGACTGACCTTTTCTGCCGCCTGGTTTAGCCGGTAAGGTAGAAATGTTTCCAAAGCGAGGATTGGCGCGTTTTTAGTGTTTAGATCATCCATTGTGTATTTCTCCCTCGTTTGATAGTTACATAATAGATGGTTACATGTGCAACCGCAATTTTGCCTTTGGAAAAAATAGATAGGGTCCAACGGTGCCATTATGAGCAAAAATAATCTCGAGTATATGCCAGGTTTCGGCAACGATTTTGAAACTGAAGCGCTGCCTGGTGCTCTGCCGCAGGGCCAAAACAGTCCGCAAAAATGTGCCTACGGTCTTTATGCGGAGCAGCTTTCTGGCTCTCCATTTACTGCGCCGCGCGGTACAAATGAGCGGTCTTGGCTATATCGCATTCGCCCAAGTGTGCGGCACACAACGCGTTTTACGCCGTTTGAGCTGCCGCTGTGGAAAACTGCACCGCACCAGATGAAGGGCGAAATGCCAATTGGGCAAACGCGCTGGGACCCCATTCCGATGCCCGAGGAAAAAACAGATTTTTTGCAGGGTGTGAAGACTATCACAACGGCGGGTGATGTGTTTACTCAAGTGGGTATGGCAAGCCATGTTTATGCGTTTAACGCGTCGATGGAGGATGATCATTTCTTCAACGCGGACGCTGAACTGCTGTTGGTGCCAGAGATGGGCAGCCTGCATATTTTCACGGAGATGGGCAAATTTGATGTAGCCCCCGGAGAAATTGTGGTGATCCCGCGTGGGATGGTGTTCAAAGTGGGCGTTGACGGGCCGTCGCGCGGCTATATGTGCGAAAATTATGGCGCAAAATTTACGTTGCCAGATCGCGGGCCGATTGGAGCGAACTGTTTGGCCAACCCACGTGATTTCAAAACGCCGGTTGCCGCCTATGAAGAAAAAGATACGCCTTGTCGGGTGATTGTGAAATGGTGCGGCAAGTTTTATGAAACTGAAATCCCGCATTCACCATTGGACGTTGTGGCGTGGCACGGCAATTACACGCCCTATAAATATGACTTGGCGACTTATTCGCCGGTTGGATCGATCTTGTTTGATCATCCTGACCCATCAATTTTTACCGTACTCACCGCCCCTTCGGGCGAAGATGGTACGGCGAACATTGATTTTGTGATCTTCCCGCCGCGCTGGTTGGTGGCTGAACATACGTTCCGCCCGCCTTGGTATCACCGCAACATCATGTCCGAATTCATGGGGCTGATCCACGGGCAATATGATGCGAAAGAAGAAGGCTTTGTGCCCGGCGGCATGAGCTTGCACAACATGATGTTGCCGCACGGGCCGGATGCTGGTGGTTTTTATAAAGCCTCAACAACTGAATTGAAGCCGCATAAGCTTGAAAACACGATGGCGTTTATGTTCGAAACGCGGTTCCCTCAGCTATTGACGGAATATGCGGCGACGCTAGAAACCAAACAAGATAATTACATTGATTGCTGGGCAGATTTGAAGAGCCACTTTGATGGCACCCCAGAAGGAAAGTGGGACTAATTTATGAAACTTGCAACTCTTTCAAACCAATCGCGTTATGGCGAACTGGTGGTGGTGAGCCGCGATTTGAAGCGCTATGTTTCTGCACGCGCAGTAGCGAAAACCATGCGGGATGCTATTGATAGCTGGTCCAAAGTTGAAGCCCAATTGCAGGCGCTTTCTGACAAGATCAATGGCGATGCCAGCGCTGGTGAAGCGTTTGATGCGACAAAAGCGATGGCCCCATTGCCCAACCCAAGCCAGTGGGCGGATGGATCTGCATACGTCAATCACGTTGAATTGGTGCGCAAAGCACGCGGCGCTGATTTGCCCGCCAGTTTTTGGGAAGACCCTTTGATGTATATGGGTGCGCCAGACGCGATGCTTGGGGCACATCAAGATGTTGAAGTTGGCTCTGAGAGCTGGGGCATCGACATGGAAGCTGAAATTGGCGTGATCTGTGATGATCTGCCGATGGGTATTTCCCCCGAAGCGGCAGCGGACAAAATCAAGCTGATCGTGTTGCTCAACGACGTGAGCTATCGCGCTTTGATTCCCGGCGAATTGGCAAAAGGCTTCGGCTTTTTCCAATCCAAAGGCGCAACAGCGTTCGCGCCAGTTGCCATTACCCCAGACGAGTTGGGTGAGCATTGGACAGACGGCAAAGTGCATCGCGACATGTTGGTACATTATAATGGCGATGCGTTTGGCAAGGCCAATGCGGGTGTTGATATGACCTTCAACTTCCCCAAAATTGTCTCTCATGCCGCCAAAACGCGTCATGTGGCGGCGGGTGCGATTATCGGGTCAGGTACTGTATCGAACAAAGATAAAGACGGCACGCCGGGCAAACCCGTGCGCGACGGCGGGTTGGGCTATTCATGCATTGCTGAAATCCGCATGATCGAAACCATCAATGATGGCGCGCCAACAACTGAATTTATGAAATTTGGCGACCAAGTACGTATTGAAATGCTCAATGATGATGGCAGTACCATTTTTGGTGCCATTGATCAGCAAATCGTCAAATTCGGCTAATTGTAGGAGCGCCACAATGTCTGAGACACTCGTGTCTGAAACAAGATTGTACAATTATTGGCGCTCGTCTGCGGCCTATCGGGTCCGCATCGCCTTAGCTTTGTGTGATATCGATTATGAAACAGTGTCCGTCGATTTGCTCAATGGCGCACATAAGAGTGAATCCTATCGTCTGCTCAACCCACAGGGCCTTGTGCCAACGATTGAACTTGATGGCATGTTGTTCACCCAATCTGTCGCGATTATCGAGTATTTGGCCGAAATGCATCCGCAAGCCGGGCTGATGCCGGGGAACGCAATGGATCGTCAGCGTGTTCGCGCACTGAGCCACGCTATTGCGATGGATATTCACCCGGTTTGCAATTTGGGTGTTACCCAACATATCACCAAAACTTTTGGCGTGGGCAAAGACGCCGTGCGCGATTGGTTTCAGCACTTTATTGGTCAAGGTTTAGCTGCTTATGAAGGCATGCTGCTTCAACAAACGGAATCCAAGTTCTCCTTTGGCGATAGCCCAACCATGGCCGACACGTGCTTGATGCCACAACTCTATAATGCACGGCGCTGGGACGTTGATCTGTCCGCCTGCGAACGCATTCTCGCTATCGAAGAGAATTGCAATCAGCATCCAGCGTTTCAAGCTGCCCATCCGGATATGTTTGCGCCTCAGGGGTGAGTGGGACTCCATATTGGAAATACGCAAAAAAAACACCAGAGCAATCGGCTCCAAAGAGCAGCAACTAAGATTATTTGCCAAACAGCGTATCAGTTTGCAGGTAGTTTCGAATTTCCTGTTTTAGTTCGTTCAGCTTCAGAAAAAGCTTCTCACCTCTCTCGGTACGCATATTCAAGCACCAAGTCAGATCCGCATTTTTAAGACTATCTTGGTCTTTATAATGACGTGGAAATTCTCGTGCAATTATCTCCATGTCACTTGCTGCGCGCATCGACGTCTCGTGTACTTCCACTAGCAACTCACTAATTATAAAGATTATCGCAGTTGGAAATACGGGATTGTTTAAGGCTTCTTCAAGTTGTTGTTTTACCAAAAATAGTTTTGAACTGATTTCAAACGTTTCCCATTTGTATTCTTTCCAAAGGCGGGGGGATTCGACCATACCATTGTCGCGTTCGCTTTCATCCGCAGGGCCTTTAATCTCAGTAAGAAAGTCTGCCGTTCTCGAGACAATTATGCCAACTGATTGTTCGTCGGTTTTATTCCTTACATCCAGTTCAGCTCCGAATTCTCGCTTTGCATACTGCTTGAATATGTTGTGGACCGTAAAGGAAAAGGATGATTCCAATCCCGATTCCTCCCAAGCTTCTAAACTAGATCGCCAGTTTAAGAGCTGCATGAGTTCTTGTAGTTTTTCAACTTGTACCTTGAATACTTCATTTTTGGCAGGTTGAAAAATCGACTTTTTTGCTTGGGCGTAAGAAAGCCAAGCTATGGTTCCGGCGGTTATCCAAAAAGCGACTTGTGCAGTGTCTTTCGCAATTGAGACAATTGTTTGAACGTCCATCGGCACTATAATCAATCTGCTTGTTGGCTAAGAGTTCCAATCCAGAAAATTAGGCTAGCTTCTCTGGAGTTTCAACCAAATTGTTTTAATATGTGCGTCTGTTGACGATTAACATTTGGGTATCCTGCTTTGATTTAAGTTGGATTCAGGGATTTTGAATGGAGTGGTTTTGCAGAAACTTATCCCTGCCCTTTTCACACGCTCTATACTCCTTACCAGCTTTCTTGAAGACCCAAGCTAGCAACGGACGCGTTGTTGGGGGCGTGTGGATTTGCTTTGTAGTCGTGTGTATCCGGTGGTGCTGAAACTGTGACGGGCCCCGCATCAAGTCCGGGGAAGCCGAAAGTGAATGTTTATTTCACCACGTGGCATTCCCGGCCTTGAGCCGGGATCTACTGCGACTAACCCCACGTGCAACACCTATGTTTGAGTTGCAGCCGCCGACGTGAAAAAGGAGAAACAGAACACAAAGACGGGTAAATTTAACCCAATGGCAAACTCGACGTGTCCTTAAGCGTTTCCAAAACGATCGACGTCTTGACGTTTTGCACGGACTCGTGTGGCAACAGCACGTCGTTGACGAATTCGCGCAGCCCGTTGAGGTCTTTGGCGACCACTTTGATGAAATAGTCCATTTCGCCGGTTAGGGCATGTGCTTCTTGAACTTCAGGTAAGTTGGAGATCAGCGCGGCGAAGCGTTTTGAGTTGTCTGGGTTGTGGGTCGCTAGGGTCACATTGATAATGGTGACAATGCCAAGTCCAACTTTTTCGCGGTCAAGTTTGGCATGATATCCAGCGATTAAGCCCTCGTCCTCTAGCCGTGATCGACGGCGCGAACATTGGGAGGCGGATAGGTTCACCTGCTCTGATAATTCATTGTTGGTTAGTCGTGCGTCATCTTGCAAAAGTGCGAGGATCGCGCGATCAAATTGATCTATGGCGCTCATTATGTGCGTCTTTTCGGTTGTGGGTGCATGTTTTGTGCGAAATTTTACTGAATATGTGAAATTTTGCAAGCCTCTTGCATGATTTTTGCGCGATAATCCATATCAGAGAACAAGATAGGGAGAATTTGAAATGGGTCCATTTCCTCACGATGCTCCAGCTGCAACGATTAGCGAAAGCAATCCAGCTGGCACAGACGGTTTTGAGTTTGTAGAATTTGCCAGCCATGAGCCAGAAAAGCTTGAAGAGCTTTTCGCCAAAATGGGCTACGTAGCAGTTGCCAAGCACAAGACAAAAAATATCTCTGTGTGGCGCCAAGGCGATGTGAATTACATTTTGAACGGCGAAAAAGACAGCTTTGGCGGTCGCTTTGTTGACTTACACGGTCCGTGCGCGCCTTCGATGGCGTGGCGGGTTGTTGATGCGCAGCACGCGTTTGATCACGCCGTGAAAAACGGCGCAGAGCCCTATACTGGCGACGACAAATGTATTGATGCACCTGCGATTTTGGGCATTGGTGGTTCACTGCTCTATTTCGTAGATACCTATGGGGAAAAAGGCTCGGCATATGACACGGATTATAATTGGCTCGCAGAAGCCAATCCGCGTCCTGAAGGGGTTGGGTTTTATTATTTGGATCACCTGACACACAATGTGTTTCGAGGCAACATGGATAAGTGGTGGGATTTTTACCGCAACTTGTTCAATTTCGAACAAATTCACTTTTTCGACATTGACGGAAAGTTCACTGGTTTGGTGAGCCGTGCGATTACGTCGCCCTGCGGTAAAATCCGCATTCCATTGAATGAATCAAAAGACGAAACCAGCCAGATCGAAGAGTATTTGAAAAAATACAAAGGCGAAGGCATTCAGCACATCGCGGTTGGTTGTGATCATATTTATGACAGCACCGACAAGTTGGCAGAAAATGAGTTGAAATTCATGCCGGGCCCGCCAAAAACCTATTATGAAATGTCGCATGATCGCGTCAACGGCCACGATGAGCCACTTGATCGGATGATGAAACACGGCATTTTGATTGACGGCGAAGGCGTGATCAATGGCGGCATGACAAAAATCTTGCTGCAGATCTTCTCTAAAACGGTTATTGGCCCGATCTTCTTTGAGTTCATTCAACGCAAAGGCGATAACGGCTTTGGTGAGGGTAACTTCCGGGCGCTGTTTGAATCGATTGAGCGCGAGCAGATGGAGCGCGGCATCGTTGGTGTGGACGCTGCCGAATAGACATAGCAAAACATAATGCCTCCCATTATGAACGCTAAAAGGGCATCTTTGGTTTTCCAAAGGTGCCTTTTATTTTACGACATCGTTTGTATGTACCATGATGAAAAGCGGAAGGGCGGACTGATGAACATCTCAAATAAGTTGAATTTTTTGCGCAGCTGCATTTGGTTGTGGGTGCCGCCATTGGTTGTCAGTTTTGCGTTTTGGCCAAATCTTGGGGCTTCCTATCAACCTGAGGTTTTCTGGGCGGATATTCCACCACTGCTCGGTATAGTTGAAAATGTCAGTCGCTTCCTCACCATTGGGCTGTCAACATTTATGCTGTTTGAGGTTGGATCGCGCAAACAGCGTTTAGGTTTGCTAATCTATGTCGTTGGCATGGCTTTGTATGTGGCCAGTCAGTGGGCCATTGTTGTTGCACCACAGGGTTCATGGTCGACAAGCTATTTTGGGTTTCTTGCACCTGCTTACACACCTGTCTTTTGGATCGTCGGTATTGGTATGATTGGTCAAAAATTGGTTTTCCCGTTCGCGGCCTGGCGCAGTTGGATGTTTTTTAGTGTTTCTGGGATTTTTCTCGTCGCGCACAATGCCCATGCGGTCCTGGTTTTTGGCCGCCTCTAATGGGTGCATTGGATTTTTTTGCATTTGCGGGGAATAAATCTGGTTCTGAGTTGTTGTCTTATTGTTGGATCAATTCAAGGGAGATCAGAATGTCAATAATTTCGAAAATAACGATTGCGACGGTTGCAGCCTTTGCCATTGGAGGTGGTGCGTTTGCGATGCAGCACATCCCCGTAATGCAAGGCGACACTTCGATGGGTAAAGTGCTTGTCGATATGAATGAAATGACGCTTTATACCTTTGATAAGGATACAGTTGGCGTTTCAAACTGCTACGATACTTGTGCTGAGAAATGGCCACCATTATTTGCCGATGATGATGATGTCGCCGAGGGTGACTACACCATGATTGAGCGCAAAGATGGGACAAAAATGTGGGCCTATAAGGGCGCGCCGCTTTACTTATGGGTTGGCGATAGTGAACCTGGTGATGTGAGTGGCGATGGCGTTGGCGGCGTTTGGCATGTGATCAAACCTGCAATGTAGTGATTGACCTTCATCACGTGATGTGATGGCAATAAGGCGCTTCGCCCGTCGGGCGGGGCGCGGTCGAAAGCGCGATCGCCTGATTGATCGGAGCATCATTTGAACTTGCGGCTTGAGGATGAGTTCGTATCTCATATGCCTGCGTTGCATCGGTTTGCGCAGACCCTGACGGGTGCGCCAGATCGTGCGGATGATTTGGTGCAAGATTGTTTGGAGCGGGCGATTAAAAAAAAGTCGCTTTTTCGGCAACCGAACAACCCGCGGGCATGGTTGTTCAAGATCATGCATAATTTGCATCGCAATCAGGTCACGCAAAAGCGACCAGCGGGTGGTGCTGAGGAATTGGATAATCTTTCTGAACCACCCCGACAGCATTTTGCGGCGGAACTGACTGACGTGCGGTCGGCAATGATGCTCCTGTCCAAGGAACATCGGGAGACGTTGATGCTGGTGGCCGTTGAAGGGCTGAGCTACAGCCAGACAGCTGATATATTGAATGTACAAAAAGGTACGATCATGTCGCGTTTGTCACGTGCTCGGGACCATTTGCGGTCCATCGTAAATGGCGTAGAACAATCAAATGGCGGTGCGGAATGAACATTTCCAATGATCTGTTGGTCGCATATGTTGACGGTGAGCTCTCGCGCAAAGACCGAGTGCAGGTTGAAACCTATTTGCTTCACAACCCAGATGAAGCTCAACGGGTTTTGGATTGGCAGCAAAATGATGATGCGTTGAAGAACGCATTTGTGTTGGACGAGGATGTAGAACACTTGCAAGCCAATCTTGCACTTGCTAAAAATGACAATCAACGATGGCGGCAGCTGACCAAGTATGCACTCGCGGCGTGTTTGCTTTTAGCCATAGGCTTTGGTGGCGGATTGGGCCTGTCGCAATTGCCATTTGGGCCGGACGAAAAATATCAACTGCGTGTTGCGGCTTGGGCGAATGAGGCACATGAAATTTTTGCGATAGACGCGAACCGGCCAGGTGAGTTTGATCAAGACAATCTTGGTCAAGCAACAGTTTGGCTGAAGAAACGTGTTGGCGTGAACGTGTCGATACCTGATTTGGCCAGTTCTGATTTGCAGTTTGTTGGCGCGCGCCTGGTGGGACAAGGCGGAGTACCGGCCGCGCTGTTGACATATGAGACCGCGTCAGCGGACAGAGTGTCAGTTTTTGTTCAAGCTCATAATCAATCATTGGATGAGTTGGGATATTGGTTCATTTACGGCGAGGACAATACAACTTGTGTGTGGTTAAACGAACAACTCGCCTTTTCGGTTACTGGCAATATGAGCGATGAAAAACTGAAAGCTATCGCACTGAAAGTGCGCGACAGCCTTGGGTTGGGATATCAAGGGCGAGAAGTTTAAACCCAAAAGAACCTTGTTGTTTGACAGGGTTCTTCCAAATTGCATAATTTAGTGTCTAAGCGGTACTGTGGTTTAGTTGCCCATTGTGCACAAATCGCGGATTTTGTAGCCATTATCGTCCAACAGCTTCACGTAAATAGTACCACCGCTATTGTAGTCCTTCCACAGCATGGTGTGGGCATAACCACCTACATAGAGCGGCGAACCACCACATTCTTCCAAAATCTTGTTGCAACTGCCGGAGCATTCGGATGGTGATCTATAGCCAAAATATGTTTCATCTTTTGAATCCCAAATGCGAATTTCATTTGCAGACGCTGTGGTGGCGAAGGACAGGCTTGAGATCAGTAGTGTGGACAAGAACAACACGTGCTTCTTCATATCAACTCCTTTAGGCAGCGAGTTGAAAGTCTCTCGCCAAGTAAGACAAATTAATTGGCAAGATTAATAAATAAGTCGGGGGATCAAAACAACCACGACAGGTGTAGGGGGGATTTATGTAAGTTTAGGCGTCAAGCAACCCGTTTGCAATGGCATATCTTGTTAGTCCAGCAGTTGTTGAAATGCCGAGTTTCTTTTTGATGTTTTTGCGGTGGGTTTCGACAGTTCGAATTGAAATATCCAACTTGGCTGCAACATCTTTGTTGCTCTTGCCTTCCGCGACCAACAGCAATACAGCCTGCTCTCTTGTGGTCAGCAGTGAATTGGCGCTTGCGTCATTTTTTTCGCCCATAAGCACTTCTGATACGCCTGTCGAAAAGAATGTACCGCCAGCAGCAACGCGTTCAATTGCCGTAACAATTTCTGAAGTGGATACATCTTTGAGCACATAACCGGACGCACCGTACATTGTTGACGTCGAGATATATTCGCGGCTGTCGTGCATAGAAAGCATCAAAAGTTTTGTGTTGGGCAGTTGATCTTTGAACAGTTCAATCGCGTCAATGCCATTCATTTCCGGCATATTGATGTCCATTAATACGACATCTGGCAGCTTCTTTTTCGAGGCGGCGAGACCTTCTTTTGCGGAGGGTTCTGCTCCGACCACTTCGATGTGGTCATAGGTTTCTAAAACGGATCGTATGCCCTCAAGGACGAGTGGATGGTCATCGATGAGCAGGACTTTGATGGGTGTGGTCATGCGCCTTGGAGCTCCGTTGTTTCTTTGGAACTGGTCAAATAAATGGAGCGCGGCAAGCGCGCCACCAACCTGGTGCCCTTAGGGGTCGATAAGACGTCCAAACTGCCGTTAAAGTGCTCCATACGTTCTTGCATGTTACGTAAACCTAATCCATCAGATGGGCCAACGGTTTTGTGTTTTGGATTTTGCTTGGTTAGAAAACCGCGCCCATTGTCGATGATCACCATTTCAAGGCCCGCATTGGTGCTTTTAAGTTGCAATTTAACGTGATCAGCGGCCGAATGTCGCTCAATGTTACTCAATGCCTCTTGGGCGACACGATAAATGGCTGTTTTGGCGTCGAAAGGCAGTACGTTTTTGAACGCTACACTTTCGAAATCCACGTCGATTTCAGTGCGCTCTTCAAAATTGTTGATCAAGGATTCTAATGCAGCGCTAAGGCCCAAATCGTCTAGTTGTCCGGGCCGTAGATCGTGCGAAATACGCCGCACTTCTTTGATAGCGGTGTTTAAGGCACCTGCACCGCGCTCAATGGTTGCAAGAGCGGTGTCTTTGCCTTCGCGCACCTGTCGCTCCGCCAAATCGAGTACATATCTCACCCCGACCATATTTTGGCTGATCCCGTCATGCAGTTCCCGCGCTATGCGTGAACGTTCCTCTTCTTGCGTATTCATAATACGTTGTGTGAGTTCTTTGAGCTTTGAATCTGCGAGGCGGCGCTCGCGCAAATTCATAATGATGCCCGTGCCAAACACAGAGAACACAGCGGGTACAGTGATAAGAGCAACCAGCAGAAACGTTTGGTTTATCGTGTTGGACAGGCTTTGATTGGCGGCTTCGGTTTGGGCCAAAATGTCGTCAATATAAGCGCCAGTTCCGATCATCCATTGCCATTTGTCCAAACCAACAGCATAGCCCATTTTGTCTGATACTTCACTGGATGAGGGCTTTTCCCAGATGTAGCGATGAAACCCGCCACCATTTTTGGCGTAATTGAGCAGGGCGGCTACGTCTGGATGCGCTGCCCAGTTATTACCGACACGAAACGGTTGGCGCGGATGCACAACATTGGTGCCGTCATAGTGATAAACATAAAAGTAGCCGTCTTCACCAAAGCTGAGGCGATTTAAAATTTTCTTGACTTGCTCTTTTGCGATCTCGTCGTCAGGACCCGCATTTTCATATATGGGGCCAATAGCGGTGAGGGCCAGCTCAATATAATTCTTCAATTCGGCTTGCTTGGCGCTAAGCATCGATTGCTCAAAAGTTTGAATGCCGTCTTTTGACAATTGGCTCGATTGCCAAGTCACAAGGGTTGTGATGGCCAAAATGGCCAGCAAGAGCGGTATCGTTGTAAGTGCCAAAATTTGCTGTCGAAAGGTCATTTTCATCACGCAACCCTGTCAATATCTGAGCCAGTCTAGCATTTTTTGAAAAGCCCCACTCCGTAATTGTGGGTAAAATGGTGAATCTGGGTGATTTACGTACCCAATAACCGCAAGTGAAGTGGAATAGTTCTTGAATGTTGCGCAAAAATTGGCTGCACTGTGGGTCAAGGTGCACGCAAGGGAGCATGGGCCTTGTTGATGATTGCGTGTGCGCTAGGACGCACCGCGGTTGAAATAATCTCTTTGGGAGGAATTAATGAAAAGACGTGAGTTTTTCAAAAAAGCTGGTGTAACAGTCGCAGGCGCTGCAGGCGCTGCAACTTTGGCGTCACCAGCCCTATCACAAGGCAAAACACAGTGGATCGGTGTTTCGGCATTCGGTAAAGCGGGTCTTTTGGGCGCTGCTTACGAGAACTTCGCCAAAACAGTTGGTGTTTTGACCGAGGGCAGCCTTGATATCAAACTTTATCACTCTGGTGAACTTGTTGGTGGTCTTGAAGCGCTTGATGCGGTTCAGTCTGGCACAGCCCAAATGGGTTACGGCGCTCCTTATTACTGGGCAGGTAAATCGGATGCGATTTCTTTTGTTGCAGCTATGCCTTACGGCTTGAACGCACAAGAGCAAAACGCTTGGTTCTATTATGGTGGCGGCATCGAACTTGCGGATGAAACCAGCTATAATCCTTTGGGTCTAAAGTTCTTGCCATTGGGTAACTCAGGCAACCAAATGGGCGGTTGGTACGCAAAAGACATCAACACAGTTGCTGACTTGGACGGTCTTAAATTCCGCATGCCTGGTCTTGGTGGCGAAGTTTTGAAAACATTCGGTGTGAACGTTGTTCTGTTGCCCGGTTCTGATGTGTTGCCTGCGCTTACTTCAGGTGCGATTGACGGTACAGAATGGATCGGCCCAGCGGCTGACCTTGGTGCTGGGTTCTTTAAAGTTGTGAAGAATTATTATTATCCTGGATGGCACGAGCCTGCCACAGTTCTTGACGCCTTCTTTGACAAAGGCGCATGGGATTCACTTAATGATACCCAACGCGCTGCAGTGGAACAAGCTGCGATGGCTACAAACTTGGCTGTTCTTTCACGGTTCCAAGCAGCCAACAACGCGTCTTTGAAAGTTCTCGTGAACGATCATGGCGTTCAATTGAAACCATATTCTGACGAGTTGTTGCAAGCGATTGGTGAACGTACACCAGACGTCTTGTCAGCTTTGGCTGCCAAATCGCCCGAAGCGACGAAACTTTACAACAACCTTGTGGAGTTCCGTGAAGGCATGGTGAATTGGTCAGGCATTTCTGAAGGCAAGTTCATGAATGCGCGTACATCAGCACCTTTCAAAACGATTTAAGTTTTGATTTGCGCTTAATAGGTATTGGCGGGGTCGATTGGCCCCGCCTTTATTATACCCTATAGTGAGAAAAATGTTCCTTTGGGGGGAGTATAATGTCTGGGCTTATAACTGGCATCAGACTTGTGGCGGGGCTCATTGATCGTATCAATGAAATGGTAGGCCAAGTGTTGGCCTGGCTGGCGCTGCTGCTGGTTCTAAACGTCTTCATGGTTGTTGTTTTGCGGTACGTGTTTTCATCCGGCGATGTGTGGATGCAGGAGACTTATGTCTGGATGCATGCGTATGTTTTTATGCTTGGGGCGGGCTTTACGCTTTTGCACGATGGGCATGTACGGATCGACTTGATCTATTCTGGCGCGTCCGACCGCTACAAAGCATTTGTCAATTTGCTCGGGTCGATCTTTTTAGCGGCTCCGGTGCTTTGGCTGATTTACTCCCGCGGAATTGACTTCTTTTATCGCTCGTTTTCGCGAATGGAAACTTCGCCAGAAGCTGGCGGACTGCCCGCGTTGTTTCTGTTGAAAGCAGCCATCCCGGCGCTAGCTATTGTCCTTGGACTGCAGTTCTTGTCCCTGGCATTGCGGTCGCTGGACACAATCATTACAGGCGACCGTGTTCGTTTAGTAGAAGATGAAGATGAGCCATTAGTATGACCCCAGAAATCTTAGCTTTTGTAATGTTCGGGGTGACCATTGTTGTGTTGATCCTTGGATTTCCAGTGGCCTTGTCACTTGCTGGTTCGGCCATCATTTTTGCCTATATTGGCGACCAATTGGATCTGTTCAACTTTGTGTTTTTGAACCTGACACCGACACGGATTTTCTCAACCATGAAGAACGAGCCGCTAGTGGCGGTGCCGCTGTTTGTCTATATGGGGGTTATCCTCCAGCGATCGGATATTGCTGGGCAGTTGCTTGAATCTATGGGGCAATTGTTTGGCAAGGTGCGCGGTGGTCTTGGTTATTCCGTAATCATTGTTGGTGCGTTGTTGGCAGCCTCGACAGGCATTGTTGGCGCAACCGTTGTCACGATGGGCCTGATGAGCCTGCCGGTGATGCTTAAGGCGGGGTACAATCCCAAAGTTGCTGGCGGCATTATTTGTGCCTCCGGCACGTTGGGGCAGATCATTCCCCCCTCAATTGTGTTGGTATTGTTGGCCAACATATTGCAAGGCGTGAACGAAGAAGCTGCGGCTTTGACAGGAAATTTGGCTCCCGAACCCGTAACCGCAATTGATTTGTTCGCGGGTGCGCTGTTCCCCGGTTTGCTGCTCGTTGGGCTTTATTTGCTTTGGATATTTATCCTCACCATTATTCGCCCAGAAGACGTGCCATCAATGAAAGACGAAAGCGTTCACGCGCCAACAGTTGGCACATTGATACAAGCTGTCGCTCCACCGCTTATTCTTATCATTTTGGTGCTTGGCTCAATCTTGGCGGGCATCGCTACGCCAACGGAATCTGCGGCTGTTGGCGCTGTTGGTGCTGCTGTTTTGGCTTGGCGGGCAAAGCGGTTCAATTTCTCGCTCTTCAAAGAAGTAGGTCTTGAAACGGTCAAAGTGTCCTCAATGGTATTCTTGATCATTATTGGCGCCGGATTGTTCTCAACGGTCTTCAAAGGCTTTGGCGGTGATGATGTGATCGCAGAGTTTTTGCGCAACTTGCCTGGCGGCGCGTTCTCTGCACTCCTGATTGTCATGCTATTGATGTTCTTCCTTGGCTTCTTCTTAGATTTCATTGAAATCATATATGTAGTTGTGCCAATTGTTGGGCCAATTTTGATTGCCCTTGGCTATGATCCGCTTTGGCTGGGGATTATGATTGCGATTAATTTGCAAACCAGTTTCTTAACGCCGCCATTTGGATTTGCGCTGTTCTATTTACGGGGAGTCGCACCGGCGGAGTTCAAGACCAGTGATCTTTATGCGGGGGTGATGCCGTTCATTCTCATTCAGATTGTTGCATTGTCGATCCTGTGGATATTCCCTAGCGTTGTGACTTGGTTGCCCAGAACCTTGTTTTCTGGCTAAGCGGCGAAGGGCTATCGGTGAAATTGGGGCCGCGTCAGAGACTGACGCGGCCCCTTTCGTTCCTAGCCTTGCGAAATTTAGTTGGCAGCCCATGCGTTCGTACGGACGTTCATCTTCTTGACAAAGCTGTGCACTGAGTTTTCGCTTGGGGGTTGAGTTTGCGTTCGATTGTCTGCATTAGTTTTTTCCAAACATGTTTGATAGGTGGAGCGACTAATGGAAAGTTTATTCTCAGCGGAAAACTGGCTCACGCTTGTAATGCTCGTCGCGTTGCAAGCCGTGCTTGGTTTTGACAATCTTTTGTATATTTCGCTTGAATCCAAACGTGTGGAGGCTTCCAAGCAACAATTTGTGCGTCGGTGGGGTATCGGCATGGCGATATTTTTGCGGATCATCCTGCTGTTCTTGTTGGTACAAGTGATTGAACTGTTTCAAGCACCGTTTTTCTCGTTGAATCTGCCGGGGATTATTGAAACTCAGATGAATGTGCACGCGTTCATCGTTTTATTTGGCGGTGGATTTATTATCTACACCGCAATTCAAGAGATATTTCACATGATCTCAGTGCATGATTTGCATAGCGAAGGAGATGGAAAGCGCAAGCGTTCGGTTGCGATGACGATCTTTTGGTTGGTGGCGATGAACATGGTGTTCTCATTTGACAGTGTATTGTCCTCGATTGCTTTGACCGATGTGTTCTGGGTGATGGCGTTGGCGATTGTCATCTCTGGCGTCCTGATGATTGTTTTGTCGGATTATGTGGCCGACTTTTTAGATCGCAATCGGATGTACCAAGTGCTGGGCCTGTTTATCTTGTTGTTGGTGGGAATATTGCTGTTGTCAGAAGGTGGACATTTGGCACACCTCAAGCTGTTTGGTTATGATGTGTTGCCGATGGCGAAAACCACGTTCTACTTCGTGTTGTTCGTCATGGTGGCCGTCGATGTTGTTCAGAGCCGCTACCAGAAAAAGTTGATGCTTGAACGTGAGTTGCGCGAAAAGCTTATTCGCAAAGTCGTAAAAGACGGAGATGGCGCGGCCAAAAGCCACGCCTAATCATTCGGTTGGGTCCTAGGGTCTGAACTCAATTGAGTTCAGACCCTAGGCCGATGCGCGGATTTTCAGCGCGTCGGTTAGGGTCATAGTGGTGTGGTCTTTGAAGGCGGGGTCTTTCTCTGGAAAATCGGTACGGAAATGTCCGCCCCGGCTTTCTGTGCGTTTAAGAGCTGCAGCGGCCACCAAAGTGGCTGACGTGGTCATGTTGAGGAATGAGCGCGTTACTTCTGTTGCGGTTTCTTCCAGCGTTTGGATTTTGCGCAGCGCAAGGCGCAAGCCTTCTTCGTTGCGTTCAACACCCACATGGTTCGTCATAATGTGTCTAAGTTCTTGCACCGTATCAAGGTTGCGCAATACACGTTCGGCTTCTTCACCCTCGGCCTCATTCCATTCAATGCCCAAATATGGTGGCAAGCTCTTGTTGATCGGCTCAAGGCCGGAAATGTCTTCTGCAATACGAGACCCAAAGACCACCGCTTCAAGCAAGGAATTTGACGCTAAGCGGTTCGCCCCATGCAGGCCTGTGCAAGATGCTTCACCGCACACCCAAAGACCAGCCAGAGATGATCTGCCGCGATCATCAACTTTGACGCCGCCCATGTGGAAGTGTGCGGCGGGGGTCACTGGAATCATATCCGTTACCGGATCAATGCCCGCTTCCTTGCAATAATTCGCAACGGTTGGGAACGCGGTTAGAATGCGTTCGCCCAAGACTTTTCTTGTGTCCAGAAAGACTTTGCGCCCGGCCTGAATTTGCCTGAAACCTGCGCGGGCCACAACATCCCGAGGTGCCAGTTCTGCGTCCTCGTGCTCATCAAGCATAAAGCGGACGCCCAAGTCATTGACCAATATCGCGCCTTCACCGCGCAACGCTTCGGTCGCAAGTGGCGCTGGGTCTTGCCCCACGGCCATTGCTGTTGGGTGGAATTGCACAAATTCACTGTCAGCAATCAATGCACCTGCGCGGGCTGCCATGCCCATGGCGTGGCCGCGAACGCCAGGCGGGTTCGTCGTGACTGCATAAAGCCCACCGAGTCCACCAGCAGCTAACACTGTGGCTCGAGCACGGATCAGCACAGGCTCCGCATAGCGATCACCCAGTTTACGGGCATAAACACCGATCACGCGGCCATCGGCCCGGGCCAGATCAACAGCTGTTATGCCCTCAACGATGCGAATGGAGGGGGTATTGCGCACTTCTTCGATTAAAGCGGCCATGATTTCGCGACCCGCGCGATCCCCCGAAACACGCACAACCCGGTTGACCGAATGGGCGGCTTCTTTTGATAGAATGAAGCTGCCATCCTCGGCGCGATCAAAGGGGGTGCCCCATTTGGCCAGGTCGTTTATACGATCTGCGGCCTCGGCGGCAACGGATTGTGCCACTTCAAAATCCACAATGCCTGCACCTGCAATATCTGTGTCCCGCGCATGTGCTTCGGCGCTATCGCCTTTGCCAACTGCTGCGGCAACGCCGCCTTGTGCCCAAGAAGACGAAGCGCCTGTGCCCAAAGGTTTGGGCGACAAGACCGTAACCGGTCGCGGTGCGAGTTTTAGCGCACAAAAAAGTCCGGCGAGCCCTGCGCCGACAACCAGCGCACCCTCTGCATTCAGGACATTGTCGTAAATGGTCATTGGCATTTCTCGTGTTTGGAATGGGAGTTTTGTCAGGCTGAATGCTCAGATGTCTTTTCGGATTCGCATTGTTCGCTGGCACGGTACATAGATTGAGCATTTATTGGAAGGGTGCCTGCGGTCGCATCTGGAACAGGCCCGACAGTTTGTTCGGTGTCTGACTTGCAATCATCATGTTGAGTGCCCAACTGTGTTGCAGCTTGGATGAACGCAAAGGACAGTTTTATGAGAAAAATAGTTGTGGCCGCCGCCCTGATTTCTGCCGCGCTTTTGGCACCTTCGGCGCAAGCTGAGGAAGTGGGAAAAATTGGCGTTGATTGGGTTGGCAATGACATTTTGATCGAAGCGGTTCAGGACCGCGAAATTGACGGCGTCACTTGCCACCTTGCCTATTTTGATCGTGGCTTTTTTGATCGTTTGTCCAAAGGCAATTGGTTTGAGGACCCTTCCAATTCGTCAATCGCATGTCGCGTGACTGGGCCTGTTACGATTGGTGATATCGACATGGATAAGGATGGCGAGGAAGTTTTTAAAGAGGGCCGTTCGTTCCTTTGGAAGAAACTGGTGGTCAAACGTATTTACGATCAGCCCAACAACACGTTGATTTATCTCTCACATACTCGTGAAGTTGCAGAAGGGTCGGCAAAGATGTCGATTTCCACGGTGCCGCTTTACGGCGCAGAGGTGACTTGGAGTGACAAATATTGGCCAAACGGCAAACCTGAATAGGTTTTTGCGCGACAATTTGGTCGAAGTCGGTTATGCCTCGCTCAATCAATTTGAGCGAGGGTTTTTGAAATGAGTGCACGTGATTGCAATGGCGCAGAACTAGAAGATGGCGACAGTGTTCAGGTCAATAAAGACCTCAAGGTTAAGGGCATGTCCAAAACCTTGAAACGTGGCACCACGATCAAGAATATTCACACCACGGATAAAGACAGTGAAGTTGAATGCCGGATTGGCAAGTCAACGATTGTTTTGCGCACTGAGTTTTTGAAGAAAGCTTAGGCACAAAAAGCCGAGGATCGCTCCACGGCTTTGTTCATTTCGCCTATCAAACAAAACTATTTCCGTTTGGCTCTTTTGTCTTTGCCAAATTCAATCATGCGTTCTACAGCGCCACGGGCTTTTTCAGCAATGGCCGGGTCAACTGTGACCTCTTCGGTGCCTGTATGCAGGGACCACAGAATATTTTCCAAATTGATGCGTTTCATGTGCGGGCAGATATTACAGCCCTTAAGAAACTGAACGCCGGGCGTTTCTGCGGCAACGTTGTCCGACATTGAGCACTCAGTGACCATGACGACATTTTTCGGCTTTTTGGTTTTGACCCAATTGATCATGCCAGACGTTGAACCAGAAAAATCGCATGCATCGATAACTTCGGTCGGGCATTCCGGATGCGCGATGATTTTTGCGCCGGGGTAAGATTCGCGCAATTCAGCGATATCAGCCGCAGTGAAAGTTTCATGCACTTCGCAAGCGCCCGCCCAAGTGATGATTTTCTTTTTGGTCTTCTTGGCAGTGTTTTGCGCCAAATATTGATCGGGGATCATCATGATCGTGTCGCTGTCCAAGCCCTCGACAATGTCGAGCGCGTTGGATGAGGTGCAACAAATATCGGTGACCGCTTTCACTTCGGCTGACGTGTTCACGTACGTCACCACGGGTACGCCCGGATATTGGGCGCGCATCGCCATCACGTCTTCTGCGGTAATGGAAGACGCCAGCGAGCAACCAGCACGCGCATCAGGAATGAGCACGGTTTTTTCGGGGTTCAACAGTTTTGAGGTTTCCGCCATGAAGTGCACGCCGCACTGAATGATGGTGGATTGACTTACTTTGGTCGCCTCAATGGCCAGCTGTAAACTGTCGCCCACAACATCGGCCACGCCATGATAGATTTGCGGCGTTTGATAGTTGTGCGCCAAGATCACCGCGTCTTTTTCGCGCTTCAACTGATTGATTTGGCGAATCAGGGGCGCATAAAACTGCCATTCGATCTCGGGGATCAGGTCTTTGACATGTTCATAGATTGGGGCGGTTTCTTTTTCCACAGCCTTAGTGAACTTAAGGTCAAATAGACCTTTCAATATGTCGCGCGCTTCATCCAGCGGGGTAACAGAATTGATCAATTGAGCCATTGTTTCGCCCTTTGTGTGCCTCGTTGATCGGGAACTTAGGTATTTTTATTGTGTATTTCAATTGATCCTTCGTGCTAAAGCCCAAACCAATGTCGATTATCCCGCAAATCTGGTTGCGGTGTTTTTTTTGGAGAAAGGCAGATCATGGCCCAAAATGTTGCAAAACTGACCCCAATTTTGTCCGCTGCACCTGTGGTGCCCGTCATTGTGCTTGACGATTTGGATGCTGCCGAACCGTTGGCACGTGCACTTGTTAAAGGCGGTTTGCCTGCGCTTGAGGTGACTTTGCGCACGCCAAATGCTCTGGCGATCATCAAAGCGATGGCCAAAGTCGAAGGCGCATTCGTTGGTTCAGGCACGGTGCGCAACAGAGCGCAAATCGAGCAATCCATTGAAGCTGGTGCTCAGTTCATGGTGTCACCGGGCGCGCCGCTTAATCTTTTGAGCGATGCGTTGGCGTATGATGTGCCGTTGTTGCCCGGCGTTTCGACCGCCACGGAAGCGATGGCCGCCTCGGACGCGGGCTACACTTATTTGAAGCTGTTCCCAGCAGAAGCCGTGGGTGGCGCTAAACTGTTGAAGAGTTTTTCTTCTCCTTTGCCTGACCTAATGTTTTGCCCAACGGGTGGCGTTAGCCCAGAAAATGCGATGGACTATCTTTGTTTGCCAAATGTGATTTGTGTTGGCGGATCGTGGATTGTGCCCGCTGACGCGATTAAAAATCGCGACTTTGACAGGATTGAAGCCTTGGCGCGCGAAGCGTCAAAAATCGGAAAATAGGATGATGTGGCGGCTAAGTTTTGCACTAGCGATGTTGGTGTCGATGGTTGCTCAGCCCGCTTTCGCTGAGGCCAAAATCTTTGTCGCGGCTAGTCTTGTGGATGTGGTTCAAGGTTTGGTTGATGCTTCGGGCATTGACGGTTTGAGCGTGGTTGCTGGCAGTAGTTCGAGTGTGGCCCGGCAAATCAAAGCTGGTGCGCCAGCCGATATATATATTTCAGCCAACAAGGAATGGGCAGAATTTGTTGCCAATCAGCAAGAATTGCTGCCACTTTTCTCCAACCGGTTGGTCCTTGTCTCGCACCAAGACGTGACTTTGCCCGAAATTGGTGGCTTGCCGGAATTGCTCGGGAAAAAGCGTTTGGCGATTGCCGATCCTAACCATGTTCCTGCAGGTATATATGCGCGGGAAGCGTTAAAATATATGGGACTGTGGGCGGATGTTCAAAATCAGGTTGCACCTGCGGATAATGTGCGGGCGGCAGCAAGATTGGTACAAGTTGGCGCAGCGCCATTCGGGATAGTCTATGCTTCTGATGCACAGCTTTTGGGCATGAATATTGCGTATGAATTTTCTCAAGTTGCGCACACACCTATCATATATTGGGCAGTGCAGCTTGGCGTACAAAATCCAGAAGCTGCGGAGTTTATGGGTTTCCTTGGCAGCGACGCAGCACATGTTATAGTTGCCGCCTATGGGTTTTTACCGCTTGAGGAACAATAGTGTCGGCACAGATTTGGTCCATTATTTTCTTGTCGCTGCAAGTGGCCGTTTTCGCTTTGCTTTGGGCCGTGCCGTTGGCGTTTGGTCTGGCCTACCTGTTGGCGCGCAAGCAGTTTGTTGGTCGCCAACTGCTTAGCGCCATAATTATGCTGCCGCTCGTAATGCCGCCGGTGGTCACCGGGTTGGTACTTTTGTATCTGTTCGGCCCCTTGGGACCGATTGGGTTGCTGCTTGCACCATTGGGCATCTCATTTGCCTTCAATTCGGCCGGGGCCAGTTTGGCAGCGGGTCTGGTGGCACTGCCGCTGATCGTGAGGCCGATCCGACTATCGCTGGAGGCTGTTGATCCAAATTTGGAAGAGGCTTTGGCTGTTGCAGGTAAAACGAGCTGGCAACGGTTTAAAATGCTGTATTTGCCCATGTCATTGCCCGGCATCATTGCTGGGGGGATATTGGGTTTTGCCAAAGCGCTCGGGGAGTTTGGTGCAACGATTACGTTTGTTGCCAATATTCCGGGCGAAACACAAACATTTTCATTAGCGATCCACGCAGCATTGCAGCGGTTTGATGGACAGCAAACGGTGTTGATGCTTAGCCTTGTTTCCATTTCAATTTCAGTAGTTGCAGTTCTTTGTTCTGAGTATCTTTTGAATTGGCTGCAAAACCGAATGATGGGTGAACGCGTGGTGCGTCATGCTTGAGGTGCAGATCAAAGGCATGCGGGGCAATCTTGGTTCTGAGTTTTTGTTTACAGCGCCGCAAGGCATTACCGCAATTGTTGGCCCGTCCGGGGCGGGCAAAACTTCGATGCTGCGGGTGCTGGCGGGGCTTGATACGCCTGTTGACGCCAACGTTCAGCTGAGTGGGAAAGCGCTGGTGGGCAAGCCAGAAGCGCGAAAGATCGGCATGGTGTTTCAGGAACCACGTTTGCTGCCACATCTGAGCGTGCGCGGGAATATTGAATTGGGGCGCAAAAGTGCACTTTCAGTTACAAGCCTTGCACAGCAACTCGAAATTGAACCGATTTTGGATCGTTCGCCGCGCAACCTGTCGGGTGGTGAAAAACAGCGGGTGATGATTGCGCGGGCTTTGTTCGGCGAACCAAAACTGATGCTGTTTGATGAGCCATTGAGTGCAATTGACCCGCGCCTAAAAGCTGAACTCATTTCGCTCATCCGCACGCAGTTTGCGACCGCACAAATCCCCGTGCTTTATGTCACGCATCAAATGGATGAGGCGGCGCAGTTGGCGCAAAAGCTGATCGCCATTGAGGACGGCAAAATCATTGCCCAAGGGCCGTTGGCAGAAACAATGGCGCAGCTTGATGGTCCCGCATTTTTTGAGAACGGCATCACCAGTGTTATTACAGGCAAGGTACGCTCGGTTGATGCTGACTTTGATTTGGCCTGCATATCCGTGGGTCAGCAATCTGTTGATCTGCCACATCGTAAGCTGAATGTCGGGGATGATGTGCAACTGCGCATTTGGGCCAGAGATGTGATGTTGGCCAAAACCCGCCTGACGGGCTTGAGTGCGCGCAACCAGCTTCAAGGCAATGTTGAACACATTCGGGTGCTGGACAAAGCGCAGGCAGATGTGATTGTGCGTGTCGAACAAAATGTGGTCCGCGCCCGGGTGATGCTCAAAACCATATCAGAGCTTGAAATGGAAATTGGTCAGCCAATGTTTGTGATTTTCAAATCGGCGTCGGTGGAATAGGCGCGGCGTTGCGCATGCGGATCATCGAAAATGCGAAGCTGGATCCCAATACCATTTCACGAAAACTGTGGAGTTCGGCGAGAATTTCTAGTCTAGCGCCCAATAGGTTGAGCTGGCGTAAGGGGTCTTCGACAACCGCTTTGTCAATCGGTGTTTGTATTGTGGTGGATGTGAAATAGCCCGCGTTTGGGTCTGCCAAAGTAAATCCAGCACTGTCAAAACAATAGGCGTAAAGCTTTGTGTTTTCGGTCCGCTGAAACCATGTTTGTTCGATGGCAATAACAGAACTCACGTTTGAAAGTTTTGCGCGGTCCGGTTCAAGAGTTGCAGCATCGGCCCATATGCAGATGCGCGGGCAGTCTCTTGGGAACAGGTAATTCTGCACACGCGCGGTCGATATTGCCCACACACTGTTGTTGCCGTGGCGATCCGGGCGTGGCTCAAATTGTTCAATGTTGGGGTCTTCAGAGATATGATAGAGTTTTTGGTCGAGGAACCGGATCAATAGTCGCGCCCTTCGCGTGGTTTGTATCTTGGGATTTTCCAACCAAATTGAATGGCGCCCGCGCGGACCACAAAACCAATTGTTGTGCCCAGAATAGCGGCATAGAATAATGGCATGCCCGCATAAACCAATGCCATGTATCCGCCAGCGGCAGCTAAAGCTGCGGTCGCATAAATCTCGTCCTGCAAAATCAGGACATTTTCGTCGCAAACCACGTCCCGGATCATGCCGCCAAAGGTGGCGGTCATGACGCCCAAAGCGGTCGCAACGAAGAAACCTGCGCCGTTGGTGTGCGCAATGTGTGCGCCAAGTACGCCATAGGCCGCCAGACCAATCGCATCGAGCCAGAGCAAAGCAATATAGCGGCGCTGGATTAAGTGAGATGCAAAAAACGCAACGACAGCAATGGCCAAACAGGTGACCAAATAGGTTTGGTCGACAATCCAAAAAACGGGCCGATCAAGAATGAGATCGCGCAGCGTGCCACCGCCTAATCCGGTGAGGGTGGCAAGCAATGCAAAGCCGATAATGTCCATTTGTCGACGGCTGGCCACCAGCGCGCCGGTGGTTGCAAATATGGCGACCCCAAACAGATCGAGATAGTAAATTGGCACGATAAACATCAAGGACTCCAGCCAAATCAGCGCGTGGAGATTAGTATCTCTATTTTACGGTGGAAGTAAAATTGCTAATTGCGGAGCCTGATATTTCAAGCCGCGTATGGCTGATTATTGAGCAATGAAACGTACCTCAAAAACTATCGGCTAACCTGTGTAGCGCTTTTTTGAGTTTCTTGGCTTTTTTGGGCGCAAATTGCGCGCGCAGTTGTTTGTCCAACGTCTGCCAATGGTGCTCTAGTGCATCGATCAGCCGTTGGCCGCCTTCGGTGAGTGTTACGTCTAGGTCTTCGCCGTCAGTTGACGGAATGCAGCTGACCAAAGCAATGTTTTGAAACCGAAACAAAATGGTGCGCAGGGTCTTTCTGTCTAACCCCAGTTCAAACAACATTTCTGAGAACTCTGTATCTGGGTTGCCATTGAGCCAAAGCAATATGGCATCATCACCCGGCACCAATCCCAATTCGCGTAGAGGCGCAAGGGCGGCTTGGCGGCTTAATGCGCCCGCTTCGATGAGGGCGAATAGAAGGGTGTTTTCGGTTTTCTTGGCCATAGTGCTTTTTAGCCCAATAGTTTTAGCAAATAGAATTCATGGCTAAGACTATCGCTAATCGGTTAATTTGAACTGACCCGCTTTGCAAACAACATAAATACTGGCAAAACCAACTCGAACGACCTTTTCGGAGACACGTATAGATGCCGATCTTCAATCTGATGGAACTGAAACGCGATGAGTTGGCACAATTGGTGGACGCACAGACTGTTGGTGTATTGCCGGTGGCGGCAATCGAGCCGCACGGGCCACACCTGCCGCTGTCAACGGATTGTGACATTGCCGCAGGACATTTGAACGCCGCACATGATTTGAAGATAGATGCAAATGTTTTGATGTTCCCCATTCAGCACATCGGGGCCAGCGACGAGCATGATCATTTTGTTGGCACGCTTAGTTTTGATGCAGAGCATCTTTTTCAAAGTTGGTACGCAGTTGGCGCACGCTTCCATGCGTGGGGTGGGCGGCGTTTGATCATCATGTCGTCACATGGCGGCAATAGTGCGGTGGTTGACCAATTGATTTTGGCATTGCGCCGCGATTTTTCCATGCTCGCTGTGTCGTCGGCATGGTTGCGGTTTGGGCAACCTGACGGTTTGTTTTCTGATCAAGAACTCAAATATGGCATTCATGGTGGTGACATTGAAACATCCTTGATGCTGCATTTCGCGCCGCAAAAAGTCGACATGGGTCGAGCTGAAAAATGTGAAAGCAAGCTTGAGAAAATTGAGACATCAGCGACGCATCTGTCAGGCTACGGCAAACATCATTTCGGCTGGATGAGCCAAGACCTGAATAGCCAAGGCGTTGTTGGCGATGCATCTGTTGCAACTGCAAAAAAGGGTGCAGCAAGCGCTGCGCATGTGCAGCGGTGCTTTGCAGAGCTGGTAAAAGACGTCGCCCAGTTTGATTTGACGTTATTTGATGGGGCAGAATAGCGCGCTGATGCTCTAGTTCGCGGATAAGTATGCCATAAGGCGAAAAAATGGATCGGTTTGTGCGACAAATATTTACAGCGTTGATGCTGCTTCTGACTTTGGCTACCGGCGCAATTGCGCACCCGCACATTTTTATCGATGCGCGCGTTGTGGTTGTGTTTAGCGACCAAGGTGAAATGGTCGGGCTGCGTCAGGCATGGACGTTCGATCCGCTTTATTCGGCGTGGGCAATACAAGGGTTGGATGAAGATGGTGACGGGGTGCCGTCGAGCGATGAGTTGCAGCCTTTAGCAGATGACAATATGTTGGGCTTGAAGGAATTCAACTATTACACGGTCGCTGGTTTAAAAGGTGGGGCAAATATCCCATTTCTTGCCGGGCGTGACGCGCGCATGGAATATGACGGTACAAACTTGCAACTGGCGTTTGTTGTGGACTTTGAAACACCAGTTGCCCCAACTTCTGATATTGAAATTGAAGTGGCAGACCCTGAATATTATTCGGGCTTTCAATTTGCTGAAGGCGACGCGGTTTTCTTCGACAACGCGCCTGAAATATGCACGGCGGAGGTAAACGGGCCGCGCCCAATCGACCCAGCAATAGAACAGCAGCTTTATGCGCTTGGCACCGACGTGTTTGAGTTGCCTGAAGAATTGGCGCAAGCGGTCAAAGACTTGTCCAATGTGATTATTGTGCGTTGTGGTGAGCAGGAACGCGTTGAAGCGGCTCCTGTTGTGAAGCAAAAGCCGAAGGGGTCGCCCTTTGTTGCGCCGCCGCGGGAACTCAATTTGGGCGGGCAGCAGTCAGGGTTTTTTGGTTGGATTAACAGCCAGCAAAAGGCATTTTATCGCGCGCTGACGGATGCAATGGCGCAGATGCGCACCGACGGTAGTGCGTTCTGGGTGCTGGGCGGCTTGAGCTTTTTATATGGCGTTTTCCATGCTGCGGGGCCCGGACACGGCAAGATTGTGATCTCGTCCTACATGGTGGCGAATGAAAGTGAGTTGCGGCAAGGTATTTTGTTGAGTTTTGCGACCGCATTGATGCAGTCTGTGGTGGCTGTGGTTTTCGTTTTGGTTGCTGCAAGCGTGTTGCGGCTGACGAGTTTTGCAATGTCGGATGCGGCCCATTGGATGGCGGTGACCTCGTATGCACTGGTGATGATGCTTGGTCTGTGGTTGATCTGGCGAAAACTGTCTAAGCAAAATCACCATGCACATCACGATCATGAGCATGATGAGGGCTGTGATGGCCATCATACACCAGAGCCAGGACAATTTCGCGGGCGTTCGTGGCGCGAGCAGTTGGGGCTGATTATGTCCGTGGGGTTAAGACCCTGTTCAGGGGCGCTGGTGGTTTTGGCTTTTGCGCTCTCCCAGCAATTGCTGCTTGCCGGCATCGCCGCCACATTTTTGATGGGGTTGGGTACCGCAATCACCGTATCAGGGCTCGCCGCGATTGCCGTCTATTTCAAAAACTTTGCCAAAACCCGAGCAGCAGCAAAGGGCGGGTTCTGGCATGAGGTGCTGGGCACAGCTGAATTGGTCGGTGCGTTTCTGGTTTTTGGATTTGGCGCATTGCTGTTGTTCTCTTCGTTTTAGACCGAACGGTATTTGTCCAAATGGTCCAATTTGTGCTGGTCACTGTCCTTAATCTGTCATAAAGTCTGGTGCATGCCAGTGCTTGTGGGAGGAATGGCGCACAATAAAAACATCGCAAATTGTCAAAAATCTGCCATGTGGTGCGTCCTATAAGGGGCTGGTTTGAAATTATTTGGAGGCTCATAAAAATGAAGAAAATAGCACTTGCGCTTGCGCTTGGTACCATGATGGCCAGCGCTGCAGCGCCAGCATTTGCTGATTACACACTTAATATTTTGCACTTTAACGATATGCACTCTCGGTTTGAGCCGGTGAGTAAGTATGATTCAGATTGTAGCGCTGGCGACAACGCGGCTGGCAAGTGCTTTGGCGGTGCTGCGCGGCTGAAGACATTCATTGAAACGCGTCGCAGTGCTATTGAAGCCGCTGGTGGCAATGTGGTTACACTGGTTGGTGGTGACCAATTCCAAGGTTCTTTGTATTTTACAACTTACAAAGGTAAGTTGAACGCTGAAGTGCTGAACACCATGGGCATTGACGCGATGGCCGTCGGCAACCACGAATTTGATAACGGCCCTGCAGGATTGTCCAATTTTGCTGATTTGGTGAATTTTCCAGTGATGTTTGCCAATGGTGATCTTTCGGGCGAACCATTGCTCGACGGTAAAATCCCGCCCTACACAATTTTGGAAGTTGGCGGCGAAAAACTTGGCGTGATTGGGTTGTTGACCCCAGATACTGTTGATATTGCAAGCCCCGGCGATACCGTGAAAATCTTCACGGAAGATTATCAGCTGCCCGAATTGATTTCAAAATTGAATGGTGATGGTGTCAACAAGATTATCTTGTTGACACATATCGGAATCTCAAGCGATATCGAACTCGCAACTTCAATATCTGGCATAGATGTTATCGTTGGTGGTCACTCGCATACGCTCTTGGAAGACTATCCAACAGTTGTGGAAGGACCAGACGGCAACGAAGTGCAGATTGTTCAGGCCAATGCCTATACCAAATATGTCGGAGAATTGAGCGTCACATTCGATGATGAAGGCAACGTCAAAGATGCAGGCGGTCAAGCATGGTCGCTTGATGCTCGAGTAGCCGAAGATAAAGATATATTGGCGAAAATAGCAGAAGCTGCCGGGCCACTTGAAGAGCTTAAAAACACAATTGTTGGCGAAACAACTGGGGCGATTGAAGGCAATCGTTCATTCTGTCGCGCAGAAACTTGCGAAATGGGTGTGCTTGTAGCTGAAGCCATGTTGGACCGGGTGAAAAACCAGGGCGTTACCATTGCGATCCAGAATGGTGGTGGCTTGCGTGCATCAATTGATGCGGGGGAAATCACCATGGGTGAAGTTCTTACAGTGCTCCCGTTCCAAAACACTTTGGCAACTTTTGAGCTCAAAGGTTCCGATGTGATCGCTGCGCTGGAAAATGGTGTAAGCCAGGTCGAAACAGGTGCCGGTCGCTTCCCGCAGATTGCAGGATTGAAGTTCTCCTATAAGCCTTCTGCTGAGCCTGGTAGCCGCATTGTTTCGGTTGAAGTGCTCGGAGATGAGGGTACCTTTGGTGCGTTAGATCCAGCTGCGACCTATGGCGTTGTTTCTAACAACTATATGCGCAATGGTGGCGACGGATACAAAGTGTTCTCAACCAACGGCATGAAAGCCTATGACTTTGGGCCGAACCTTGAAGATGTGGTTGCAGATTATATTTCGGCTGGTGGCGCATATACACCAATGGTGGATGACCGGATCACAGCTGTCGAATAGTAAATCGAAAAGATTGTTGATGAGGGCGGCCCATGGGTCGCCCTTTTTCGTATTTGCTTTTGAGAATGTACTCACTATGTTAGCCGGCAAAGGTTAGGGGACCTATGCGACAATTCGAACGCTGCAAATTTCGGCGACGTTCTTTATGTTGAGGCGACCTTGGCCTACGCCAAACAAACGAACAATATCGAGGCCAAATGTCGTCGCTTCTGCCAAAAGATCACCCAGCCGCCCTGCCCAAAAAAGTAGGCGTATTGCTTTTGAATTTGGGAACGCCTGACGCTACTGACTATTGGTCCATGCGTCGCTACCTCAAAGAGTTCTTGTCCGATCAACGGGTCATCGAAATACCCAAGTGGAAATGGTGGCCGATCCTGAACGGGATTATTCTGACCGTGAGACCGAAGAGGTCAGGGGCTGCATATGACAAAATCTGGGATTATGAGAATGGGGATAGCCCGTTGCGGGTTATTTCAGAACGACAGGTCAGCGCATTGCGCTCCGCAATGTCAGAACATGATCAGGTGCTTGTCGACTACGCTATGCGTTATGGCAATCCATCGACTCAATCCAAGCTAGAAGCGTTACAGGCGCAGGGCTGTGATAAGATTTTGCTGGTGCCGCTTTACCCGCAATATTCAGCTGCAACGACAGCTACGGCCAACGACAAGGCGTTTGATACTTTAAAGAAAATGCGTTGGCAGCCGGCCGTGCGCACCGCACCAGCATATTTTGAGACTGATGCGTATGTGGGTGCAATCGCGCAGTCGATTGAAGATGGCTTAGCCAATTTGGATTTCGAGCCAGATCTGGTGATTACATCATATCACGGCGTACCAAAAAGCTATTTGCTGAAAGGCGATCCCTATCATTGCCAATGCATAAAATCGAGCAGGCTGGTGCGCGAAAAGCTGGGTTGGCCCGAAGACAAATTGATGGTGACGTTCCAGTCGCGGTTCGGCCCTGAAGAGTGGCTACAGCCTTACACCGACAAAACGCTGGCGGCATTGCCCGGCAAAGGGATCAAGAAAGTCGCTATACTCACGCCTGGATTCTCCGTGGATTGCCTTGAAACACTTGAAGAAATTGGCATGGAGGGGCGAGAACTATTCTTGGAAGCGGGCGGCGTACAGTTTGCCTATATTCCTTGCTTGAACGATAGCGATTTGGGCATGAAGGTGATTGAAGATGTGGTGCGACGCGAGCTATCCGGGTGGATTTGATCTTGCAAAGAATACATCACCTTGATTTGCAGAGCATAGCCTGACTCAAAATGATAATTGGTGATGCATGATCGCCTATTCAAAAGACGATATCTCAAAGTGCGCCCATCGTGATGTAAAACCTATGAAAATCATTGAATTTCTTGAGATTTGGGACCATTGTTCTTACATATTTGTAGATGGTTTTCTTGGAGGACATAATGGACGGGTTTTCAATATCGATAATCGTTGGGGCAGTGCTGGTTATTTTGGTGCTGGTTGCTGGCGTCAAAACAGTAACTCAAGGATACAATTTTACTGTTGAGCGATTTGGTCGCTATATGCGCACACTCAAGCCCGGTTTGAGCCTTATCATTCCGTTTGTTGACGGCATTGGCCGCAAGATCAATATGATGGAACAGGTGCTCGATGTGCCTCACCAAGAAGTCATTACCAGAGACAACGCCACTGTTACCGCAAATGGCGTGACGTTTTATCAAATTATGGATGCAGCTGCTGCTGCGTATGAGGTGACTAATCTTGAACATGCCATTTTGAACCTGACAATGACCAACATCCGTACCGTGATGGGGTCCATGGATTTGGATGAATTGCTTTCGAACCGGGATGGAATCAATCAACGGTTGCTGCAAGTTGTTGACGCTGCGGTGTCGCCATGGGGGGTGAAAATCACCCGCATTGAGATCAAGGATATTGATCCACCAAAAGATCTCGTTGCGTCGATGGCACGGCAAATGAAGGCGGAGCGCGAAAAACGGGCAACGATTTTGGAATCTGAGGGTAAGCGCCAAAGCGCTATTCTTGAAGCGGAAGGCGAGAAACAGGCGCAAGTGCTGGAAGCTGAAGGGCGTAAGGAAGCGGCTTTCAGGGATGCTGAGGCACGGGAGCGGTCAGCCGAGGCTGAAGCGAAAGCCACACAAATGGTGTCGGAGGCGATTGCCAATGGTGATGTGCAAGCGGTTAATTATTTTGTGGCCAACAATTATATCAAGGCACTTGAGAGCATTGCCAAGTCACCAAATCAAAAGGTGCTGATGATGCCGCTTGAAGCTGCTAGCGTCATCGGTGCTGTGGGCGGAATTGCTGAGATTGCCCGGGAAGCCTTTGGCGGTGACAAGCCGAAGCGTCAAACGGGCCGCGTTCCAAACTCGGAGGGCTAAGATATGGATATCATCGGGCTGATCGCAGAATATGGTGCTTGGTCATGGATTGTGGGCGGGTTCATTCTGTTGGCGATTGAATTGGTGGTGCCTGGTGGGGTGTTCGTCTGGTTCGGCCTGTCTGCCGTCTTGGTCGGCCTAGCAACCCTGGTACAGGCGTTAAACTGGCAAATGCAATGGGTGTTGTTCGCCGGTTTGTCAGTGGCCAGTGTTGCTATTTGGACAGTATATTTCAAAAGCCGCAAAGACGTTTCTGATCGACCGTTTCTTAATGCGCGGAATGAAAAGCTGGTGGGCCAGACATTTACACTTGATGAGCCCATCATAGATGGAAATGGCCGGTTGAAAATTGAAGACGGTGTTTGGCGGGTTACGGGGCCAGATTTGGCTCAAGGCGTAAAAGTTACCGTGACCTCAGTTGAAGCCACAGTATTGCATGTTGAAGCCGCTTAATTGAGCAAGGGCCTTTCCCTTACAGAATGCGCTATAGTGGCGCTTTCTTTAAGGTTTCAGTGCAACTGGCACGGGTGGCTTTTCCTGCATCACCAAAATTGAAATTCTGCGGTTGGCAGAAAGATATGGATCGTTGGGGAACAATGGGGCTGCATCGCCCTTGCCAACCACCGAAAAAATACGCTCAGAGGGCATGCCAAATTCTTCCATCAATCGCCGCACAACGTTTGCCCGGTCAGAAGAAAGTTCCCAAGCGCCATACGAAGCGGACTGATATGACGCGCCCGCTGCCGTGTGCCCTGTAATTCTGATTTGGTTGGGTAAACTCTTCAGGATTGGCGTCATGATGGCAATGGCTTGCCGTGTTGTTTCATACGGGTATTTCGACCCTTCAGGGAACATGGTGCGTCCCTCTTGGTCAACGATTTGGATGTGCAAACCTTCCTCGGTCTCTTCGATCAGCAGATTGTCTGCGACGAAGGTGATCTCGGGAAGTTCCTGCCAAGCTTGGCGTAATGTAGTGGTTGCTAAGGCGAACTCGCGCGGCGTTTCAACATCCGATTTTTCGATATCGTAGGTGTTGGCTTCCTGCCCCTGTTTTGAACGATTATCGTGCTGAATTTCGGCATATTCAGACTGGTTGGTCTCATCTTGATTAGAGACTGATTTTACAAAATCACGCTGGGGGTTTCCATCCCGCTCGATAATGCCGGCCCGCGCTTCAGTTTGGATAACGCCAAATGCATCTTTCATCGACCCGGCGACAACTTGAAGCTTTTGGTCGTCTTGGATGGAAAACGACACGATAAGAACGAAGAAAGCCACCAAAATAGACATGAGGTCTGAGAACGTGACGAGCCATTCAGGTATCTCGCTTCCGCCACCGCCTTTTTTCTTCTTTGCCATTTTGACTTCCGTTTACGAAAAATTGATATGAGTCGCGGCTACGCAGCGTCTTCCAAACTATCTCGTTGTTTCTCTGGCAGATATGCGGTGAGCATTTGGGTAATAAGTGCAGGGCTTTTGCCATCGCGAATCGACATAATGCCATCGATGATCAGAGTTTGGTTGATGTCTTCGAGTTCTAGTTTAGAGTTCAGTTTGTCTGAAAGGGGCAAACAAATCAGGTTGGCAAGCACCGCACCATACATTGTTGTCAAAAGCGCAACGGCCATGGCGGGACCAATCGCAGATGGATCGGACATGTTTGCCAACATTTGCACAAGGCCAACCAATGTCCCAATCATTCCAAAAGCAGGTGCGGCATCACCTAGGGATTTGAATACGCGTTGCCCCTCGGAAAGCCTGGTTAGAAACTGATCTCTTTCCAATTCCATTGTTTCACGAATAAACCCGGCATCGTAACCATCAGCAATATACTGAGAACCCTTTTTTAGGTTTGGTTCATCAAGTTCGACATTTTCAAGTCCTAGGGGGCCGTTTTTGCGCACGATGTCACCCATTTCAGCGATCTGTTGGATCAGCTCTTTTGGGTCGACTTTTTTGTGGGTGAATGCAACTTTTCCGCCGGTGGCGAACGCATTGAGTACACCGCCAATTGGAAACCGAATAAGCGTTGCAGCCGTTCCGCCGCCAACAACGATCGTGATGGACGGGTAATCGACAAATTGCGAAAATGACCCACCCATGAAAATCGCGATTGCAATGAAGGCAGCGCCAGCAATCATGCCGATAATGGTGGCAAAATCCATTAGACCCTACTCCTTACTGCAGCCCAAAATACAAAGGGCGCTAGGTCAATTCAATTGATGGCAGTTTACCTCGTTAAGGCTAATCAGCTGTTAATGACGGTTGCCTGCGAACTCAGAACTAATTGTGACGTGTTGAGGTGCAAGTCATTGAAAATCGACGGTTTTTCATAAAACACAGGTCGCAAAAATTATGACTTCATTAACCATAATCGATCAGGATGATACACAAGATTTTCCAACAAAGAGCGGTGAAAAATCGTGCCTATAATTTCAAAAGCCATTTTGCGGCGTACATATGTGATGAGTGCATTGTGTGCCGGGTTTTTGTATTCGTCGGCCACATACGCTCAAGAAATCTTTGGGGGTTGGGATGCTGAAAGTGCGATTAGTCTGCGCGGCGGCTTTGAAAATGTAGACGGCGCGAGCTCATATTTGTTGTCCATTGACCCAGAATTTAGTTTGCAGCGGCAAGAGGATGATTTGTTGGTGGGGTTAAGCGGCAATGCATCTGTGGACAAAATCGGCGCAGATCAATTCGCCGCTCGCTCACTCGTGTTGGAAAGCAATTTGGGTTTGAGGCTCAACCAGAATGCGCAGCTTGATTTTGGTTTGAACTATGGCGTCTCCCAGCCGCGTACGACCGATCCAGATTTGCCAGACGATGTGAAAGTCGGTGGCCATCAGCAACAATTCGGGATCACTGGTGGGTATACACAACAGTTTAGCAAAACAGCGGTGCAATTGCGCGGGGCTGTTGGGCGTTCGCAGAGCGCGGCTTCATTGTTGAATGACGACACCTATCAGTCGAACGCGGACCAAAACGCATGGAATTATGGGCTAGGTGCGCGGCTGAGCCGTGAGTTGACGCCAATTGTCAGTGCTTTTGTTGACGTTCAGCTGAGCCGCTCTCGATATGATACTGGCTCTGCAATTCTCGGCGCTTCGCGCAACAATTGGTCATATGAGGCGCAAATTGGTGCCACAGCTGATTTCGACGAGAGATTGCGCGGGGACATTTCTGTTGGCCAACTTCGGCAAACGTTTGACGACGCCAGCTTGGCAGCCGTGCAGACATTTACCTACAATGCAAATTTGGAATGGCAAGCGACGCAAACCGCGAGTGTAAATCTGAGTGTAAACACCAGCGTTAGCCCGACAAGTGTTGCGGGCGAAGCCATGCAGATCGTGAATGTGGGACGTGTCGCGTTCAATCAACAGGTCAATTCACGCGTGCAGTTTTCAGTGTTCGGTGAGTTGGAGCGTCAGCGCTATCAATCAAGTGCTGATCAGATTAGGACCAGCGGCGCCGGGTTTGGTTTGACCTACCAAGCCAACAAACAATTATCAGCATTTGCAAATTACAGTTTTGCGTTGCGACAAGAACCAACAACGGTTAGCCGCACGCACAAAATTGAGGCCGGGCTGCGCTTTAATCGCCAATAGAGAAGTTATCAAGCAACTCAGCAGAGACCGCGCGTAGCTCGTTTTTGAAATCGTCAGCAATGTCTTCGCGGTCCATGGCAAACACTACATTTGCTGTTAAAAATCCCACTTTGGATCCACAATCAAAGCTGTGTCCTTTATATTTTACACCCGTGAAGTTTTGCTCATTCATCAAGGTTACCATGGCATCTGTAATCTGGATTTCGCCACCTGCACCCTTTGATTGCTTGCTCAATAGGCCAAAAATTTCAGGCTGTAAAATATAACGCCCTGAAATAATCAGGTTCGATGGTGCTTGCTCAGTGTTTGGTTTTTCAACCATTTCAGAAATGGCAAAACCTTTATCTGGTCCTTCGCCGCGTCCAACAACACCGTAGGAGCTCACATCTGCGGGTTCTACCTCTTCAACAGCGATTACGTTGCCGCCACGTTCATTGTAGCTTTCCATCATTTGGCTCAAAACGCCCGGCTTTGAGCGCATCAACATGTCGGGCAACAAAAGGGCAAAAGGTTCGTTGCCAACAATGTCACGCGCGCACCATACCGCATGGCCAAGACCCAATGGCTCTTGCTGGCGGGTGAAGCTGGTTTGCCCAGGTTTTGGCAATCCCTCGCTCAACATTTCCAGCATATCGTATTTTTGGCGCTGATGTAGGGTAATCTCGAGCTCAACTTGACGATCAAAATGATCTTCGATTACGCCTTTGTTGCGGCCGGTCACAAATACAAAATGCTCAATGCCAGCTTCTCGTGCCTCGTCTACCGCATATTGAATAAGTGGTTTGTCGACCACTGGCAGCATTTCCTTGGGCATGGCTTTTGTTGCGGGCAAAAAACGGGTGCCAAGGCCGGCAACGGGAAAAACGGCTGTGCGAACTTTTTTGCTCATTGGGCTTTCCTTTTGCAGAATTTGATACACAACTAGTCATTGTGTAATGCAATCGCAACCCTTCAAGTGATAGACCAAAAGCGGTTAACAATGGTTGAGGACGTGCAATGAGCATATTGGTTACAGGCGGCGCAGGCTATATTGGTGGGCACACGGTTTTGCGGCTAGCTGATGCAGGTGAAAAAGTTACCGTCTTGGATAACCTGTCGACAGGCTTTCAGTGGGCGATTGACGATCGGGTTGATTTTGTCGAAGGTAATGCTGGCGATGTTGAAAATGTGACTGCGTTGCTGCAAGAGCGCGGCATCAAGTCGATTTTACATTTTGCCGGGTCAATTGTGGTCCCCGAATCGGTTGAAAATCCTCTCAAATATTATCAAAATAACACCGCAACCACGCGCAATCTGATTGAGGCGGCGGTGAATGCGGGTGTTAAGAACTTCATCTTTTCGTCAACTGCCGCCGTATATGGTATGGCCGGTTCTGAGCCGGTTGGTGAAGATAATCCATTGAGCCCGGAATCACCTTACGGTCGTTCTAAACTGATGAGCGAAATGATGTTGCAAGATGTGGCGTTTGCCCACGACATCAAGTATGGCGTTTTGCGATATTTTAACGTTGCGGGTGCTGATCCTCAGGGCCGTGCGGGACAGTCGACGCCGCTTGCGACACACTTGATCAAGGTGGCGTGCCAAACAGCGCTGGGTCAACGGGACAAAATGAAGATATTTGGCACAGACTATGACACGCCAGACGGCACTTGCCTTCGTGACTATATTCACGTGACTGATTTAGCGGAGGCGCACGCCTTGTTGCTTAACTATTTGCGGGACGGTGGGGACAGTACCACAATGAATTGTGGTTATGGCAAAGGTTATAGCGTCCGCGAGGTGGTGAATACGGTCAAGAAAGTGACGGGTATAGATTTTGTTGCTGAGGAAGCTGGTCGCCGCGCCGGAGATCCAGCTGCGATTGTTGCGCAAGCGGATCGCGCGCGCGCGGTGCTTGGTTGGGAGCCAAAGCATGACAATCTGCGTGGCATCGTTGAGCATGCTTTTGATTGGGAGAAATATCTCCTGACCCGCAATGACCGCCCTGAATTGGGCTAATTCAAATGCTAGATTTCTTCCCAACCTTCGGGAGGTAAAATGTTTCAAACGATCAGATTTGTGTTTGTTTTAAGTTTTGTGTTCATGGGACCTGCTCTTGGTGCACCCCAGCAAAGCTTTTCTGATTTTTTGATCCGTTTTGAGCAAAAGGCGATTGCTGCTGGTATTCCAAAGTCGGTCTATAAGGTCGCAACAAAGGATTTGCAGCCTGATCCATCGATAAAAGTTGCCGAGGGCAGTCAACCCGAATTTGAGCGACCAATCTGGGCCTATCTGGACCAACGGATTACAAGTGACCGAATAAATCGCGGGCGCGCGGCATTTAAGCGAAACGAAGCACTATTCCAGAACATAGGCAGCGCTTATGGGGTTGATCCTTATATGTTGGCCGCGATTTGGGGCGTGGAAACTGATTATGGCGCGGTTATGAATAATGATCGATATTTCAAGCCGGTGTTGCGATCATTGTTTAGTCTTGTCCATCAGCGGCGCGGTCGTGTGAAACTTGACGAAGCCGAACTGATTGCAGCTTTACGGATTTATGCTCAAGGTGAAGCGCCGCTGGGTGGGTTGAAGGGCTCGTGGGCTGGTGCACTTGGACATTTGCAAATTATGCCAAGTGCTTTTTTGACTCATGGAACAGATTTTGATGGGGATGGCCGTCGTGATCCGCATGGCTCACTTGGTGATGCACTAGCCTCGAGCGCAAAATGGCTTTTGGGCTTGGGTTATCAGGCCGGACGCGATTGGGGATATGAGGTGAATTTGCCGGGCGACTTCGACTATATGCTGGCGGGCAGAACAAAGTTTCAGCCTGTTTCGTTCTTTGAGCGCCGTGGTGTAACACGGGTGAAAAACCGCAAATTCATGGATGAGAATGAGCAAGTGTTCCTGTATGTGCCAGCGGGTGCATATGGTCCAAAATTCTTGATGACCAAGAATTATTTGGCACTAAAAGGCTATAATTTCGCTGATTCATATGCATTGGCAGTTGCGCATCTTACAGATCGGTTAAAGGGCGCGGGTTCATTTGTTGCCGACTGGCCACGCGACGTAAAATTCTTGAACCGTCAACAACGTATTGATTTGCAGCGCAAGCTCACCAAGCTTGGTTTTTATCGAGACAAAATCGATGGACGATTTGGCCCGATTAGCCAGGCGGCGTTGCGGCAATGGCAAAATGCGAATGGACATTTAGCAGATGGCTTTGCAACTTTTGATGTCTATAATATGATTTTGAAATCCAACTGATATGCGAAGATTTTCGATGCGTTCCTTGTTGCGGACTTTATTGCTGTTTGGGCTGATTGTGACGCCCTTGCTGTTGCCCATTTTGGGCAGCGCAGCTATTGCGCAAAATCGCATTGAGGTGGCGCAAGTTGAAGAGCCAAAAAAACGCTCACTATTCGACATTCTGTTCGGCCGCAACAAACCCGCAGCTAGCAAGGCGCCGGTCAAAACAACGCCAACAAAACGCAAAAGCTCGCCAAGCATAACCACCATTCCGACGATCAAGATGATTGAAAAGGAACCAGATGCGAAAGTGGTTTTGGTTGTTGGTGATAGTTTGGCAATTGATTTGGTTAAAGCGCTCGATCGGTTTTATGCCAAGGAGACGCAGCTGACATTTGTGAGCAAGGGGGTGGGTTCATCTGGATTTGTGCGTGATGACTATTTTGATTGGAACGCCGCGATTGATGAATATTTGGTGAGCGAACCTTTTGATCTGGTGGTGGTGGCTGTTGGCATCAATGACCGTCAAGACATTCGCGCATCTGACGGACGATATAAACCGCTAACGGATGGTTGGCGCACAGAATATGAACGCCGGTTGAATTTGTTTTTGCGTAAACTTTCCGAAGCTCAAAAACCCGTCATATGGATGGGTCTGCCACCGATGAGCAAAGCATCCTATTCCAAAGCGATGAGCCAAATATCTTCTTTGCATCGGTTAGCGGCATTTGCCAATGGCGCTGAGTATGTCGATATTTATGAGCGCTTTGTGGATGAAGACGGCAATTACAGCGATTATGGACCGGACTTGAATGGGCAGAAAGTTGTGATGCGCAAGAGTGACGGTATTCACTTATCCGCAGCGGGCAGCGACAAAGCATCGTTCTTTATCGATAAGGTAATCAAGCAATATTATCGCGGCGGTGAAATTAGTGTCGCCGTTGTTGACCCGTTAGATGGTACAGATGCGGCCAAGCTGTTGCGCCCGCCATTTCAAGGTATCGCACAAATTCGAAAGCTGGAATTGGCTGGCGCTGTGCGCGAAATTGGAGGCACTCCAAGCGTGACGGGGGAGTTGGTCTTGGCGATTAAGCAAGACAAACAAATGCTGCCGCTTGAACAGTTATTTATTGTGCCGCAGGGTCGTGCGGATGCGTTTGGGGTTGGCCTTGCGCCGGATGCTGAAACGACAGCAGAATAGATAAAGCCGACAGCAATGGGGTTACATTGGTGCCGGCTTTTGCCAAGTCAGTTGTGCTGATTGTGGGTTCAGCGCGGTAGACTTGATTTTCCCATGAGATCAAAATCGATTGAACGAGCTGCCTGACGGCCCTCACGGATTGCCCAAACAACCAATGATTGCCCGCGTCGCATGTCCCCGGCGGCGTAAACACCGTCGACGCTGGTTTTATATGACATGGTGTCTGCGAAAAGATTTTTGCGCGGATCAAGATCAGCGCCCAATTCAGCGAGCATGCCTTCGAAAATCGGGTGAGCAAAACCAATCGCCATTAAAACCAGATCAGCTTTAAGAATGAACTCACCATCCGCAACAGGCTTGCGGGTTTGGTCAACGCGCGAACATTTTACGCCGTTGACATGGCCCATTTTGTCGCTGATGATTTCCATTGTTGCCGATTGGAATTCGCGGTTCGCACCTTCAGCTTGCGAAGACGACGTGCGCATTTTAATGGCCCAGTTTGGCCACGAGGTCAGCTTGTCTTCTTTTTCGGGAGGTTGGGGGCGAATGTCGAGCTGGGTTACTGAAACCGCGCCTTGACGAAACGCGGTGCCAACGCAGTCAGATGCGGTGTCGCCGCCGCCAATCACCACAACCTTTTTGCCAGTTGCCAATATTGGATCGACATCATCGATATTTTCGCCACCATTGCGTTTGTTTTGTTGCACCAAATAGGGCATCGCATAATGAACGCCGATTAGATCTTCGCCTTCGCAGCCCGGATCACGCGGATGTTCTGACCCGCCGCACAGAAGAACCGCATCGTGGTTATTTTTTAGATTTTCTACAGTGCGCGTAACGCCGATATTTTCATTGTAGTGGAAGTTAACGCCCTCGGCTTCCATTTGTTCAACGCGGAAATCAATATGGCTTTTTTCCATTTTGAAATCAGGAATGCCATAACGCAAAAGGCCGCCAGCTTTGGCTTCTCGTTCAAACAAATGCACATCGTGACCGGCACGCGCGAGTTGTTGTGCTGCGGCTAGGCCAGCTGGGCCAGAGCCGACGATGGCAATTTTTTTACCGGTTTTCGTTTTCGCTGGTTGCGGCTTGATCCAGCCGTTTTTGATCGCACGGTCGGCAATTGTTTGCTCAACTGTTTTGATGGAGACGGGCTGGTCTTCCAAGTTCAGCGTGCATGCTTCCTCACATGGCGCCGGGCAGATGCGACCTGTAAATTCAGGAAAGTTGTTGGTTGAATGAAGGTTTTGCGCCGCGCGCTCCCAGTCCCTTTGATAAACCAGATCGTTCCAGTCAGGGATTTGGTTGTTGACCGGGCAACCTGTGTCGCCATGGCAATAGGGAATACCACAATCCATACAACGCGACGCCTGACGAACGATTTCGCCCTCTGTCAGGGGCACTGAAAATTCATTGTGATGGCGAATGCGGTCTGAAGCGGGTTCGTAACGCGCTTCTTGACGGTCGATTTCGAGAAAACCTGTATGCTTACCCATCTTGCTTTCCCTTTACGCTTTAGCCAAAGATTGCTGGCTTTTTTGCTGTTCCATCTCAAGGATGGCGCGGCGATATTCAACCGGCATAACTTTTACAAACTTGCCCCGGTAGGTTTCCCAATCGTCAAGAATGTCCTTGGCGCGGGTTGACCCGGTATAATGCAGATGGTTTGAGATCAGCTGATACAAACGCTCGTCATCGTGCTTGGTCATATCACCGGATATGTCCACGCGTCCGTGCCATTCGATGTCGCCGCCGTGGTGATGGTGCTCGCGCATCAATTCTTCTTCTTCGAGCACGGGTTCAATATCCACCATGGCCAAGTTACAGCGAGAGCGGAACGTTTGGTCTTGATCCAAAACATAGGCCACGCCGCCGGACATGCCTGCTGCAAAGTTACGGCCGGTTTCACCGATCACCACAACAATGCCGCCGGTCATATATTCGCAACCATGGTCGCCTGTGCCTTCAACAACAGCAACAGCGCCTGAATTGCGCACTGCAAAACGTTCACCGGCAACGCCACGGAAATAGCATTCGCCGGAGACAGCGCCATAAAGCACTGTGTTGCCCACGATGATTGCATTTTCAGGCACAATGTTTGTGTTTTCAGGCGGACGAACCACGATGCGGCCACCGGACAGCCCCTTGCCCACATAGTCGTTTGCTTCGCCGACTAGATCAAAGCTGATGCCATTCATCAAAAACGCGCCAAAGGCCTGGCCCGCAATGCCTTTAAGGTTCACAGCAATTGTGTCTTCGGGCAACCCTTCCAGACCGTATTTAGTGGCCACTGCCCCCGAGAGCATTGCGCCTGCTGAGCGGTTTTTGGAGCGAATGTTGATATCAAACTTCACCGCTTCGCCATTGTCCAAAGCTGGTTTTGCTTTTTCGATCATTGTGCGGTCAAGCACTTGCGTTAATTCATGATCTTGGAACTGAGAGTGATAATAAGTGTCGTCTCCCACAAGCTCGGGCTTGTGGAACAATTTGGTCACGTCGATGCCTTGCGCTTTCCAGTGGTTGTTTGTGCGTTTTTGGCCCAACAGGTCTGAGCGGCCCACAAGTTCATTGATTGTGCGTGCGCCCATTTCAGCCATTATCTGGCGCAACTCTTCGGCCACGTAGAAGAAGTAGTTGATCACGTGCTCGGGTGTGCCCTTAAAGCGTTTGCGCAGCACAGGGTCTTGGGTCGCAATACCCACCGGACAAGTGTTGAGGTGGCATTTGCGCATCATTAAGCAACCTGCAGCGATCAGCGGTGCTGTGGCAAAGCCAAACTCGTCTGCGCCAAGCAGCGCACCAACCAAAACATCTCTGCCCGTCTTGAAGCCCCCATCAACTTGCAGCACGACGCGCGAACGCAGGCGGTTCAATACAAGGGTCTGGTGTGTTTCGGCCAAACCGATTTCCCAGGGGGAACCAGCGTGCTTTAGCGACGTCAGCGGCGAAGCGCCCGTGCCGCCATCAAACCCTGAAATTGTAATGTGGTCAGCGTGGGCTTTGGCCACACCTGCTGCCACTGTGCCAACACCAAGTTCGGACACAAGTTTAACGGAAATGTCGGCTTTTTCATTGACGTTTTTCAAATCGTAGATCAGCTGCGCCAAATCTTCGATTGAATAAATGTCGTGGTGCGGTGGCGGTGAAATCAAACCAACACCGGGCGTGGAATGCCGTGTTTGTGCGATCACTGCATCCACCTTATGGCCCGGCAATTGCCCGCCTTCACCCGGTTTTGCACCTTGCGCGACTTTAATCTGGATCATATCAGCGTTGACCAGATAGTCTGTGGTCACGCCGAAACGGCCAGAGGCAACTTGCTTGATTGCTGAGCGCTCTGGGTTGGGCGTTCCATCTGGCATCGGGTTATAGCGGTCCGGCTGTTCGCCACCTTCGCCCGTGTTCGATTTGCCGCCAATTTGGTTCATGGCAACAGCCAACGTGGTGTGCGCTTCGCGGCTAATCGAGCCGAAAGACATAGCGCCCGTCGCAAAGCGTTTGATGATTTCAGTTGCTGGTTCAACTTTAGAAATATCAATTGGTTCGCCCAACGGTTTCACTTCAAACAATGAGCGAATGTTGAGCAATTGTTCGGACGCATCATTTATGGCTTTCGCGAATGCATCATATTTTTCTTGAGCGGAGGCCGGTGATTGTTCGGCTGTGCGCACGGCGTGTTGCAGATCGGCAATCGCATTTGGCGACCATGCATGGGCTTCGCCCCGCACGCGATATTGGTATTCGCCGCCAACGTCGAGTGAGTTCGCCAATGTTGCGTCGTCGCCAAACGCCATGTCGTGGCGGTCGACGGTTTCGCGGGCCACTTCATTTAGGCCCACGCCCTCAATTGAAGTGCCTGTGCCAAAGAAAAACTTTTCGACGAATTGGGTGGATAGGCCCACGGCGTCAAATATTTGCGCGCCGCAATAGGATTGGAAAGTTGAAATGCCCATTTTGGACATTACTTTCAACAGCCCTTTGCCAATTGATTTGATGTAGCGCTCAACACATTCAAGTTCGTCCACTTCTGGTGGGAACTGACCTTCGGCCTGCAATGCGGCGATGGTTTCAAAGGCGAGATAGGGGTTAATTGCTTCAGCGCCATACCCTGCAAGCACTGCAAAATGGTGCACTTCGCGTGCTTCACCAGTTTCGACCACCAACCCACATGATGTGCGCAAGCCCTTGCGGATCAAGTGGTGGTGCACGGCGGCGGTTGCCAATAGGGCCGGGATTGCAACGCGCTCGTTGGAGAGCAAGCGATCGGAAAGGACGATAATATTGAGGCCCAGAAGCACCGCACTTTCGGCCCGGTCGCAAATCGCTTCCAAAGCCACTTCCATCCAATTTGCGCCTTTTTCGGCGGCATAGGTGATGTCGATGGTTTCGGTGAGGAATTGGTTGTCACCAATATTGCCAATTGTGCGGATTTTTTCCACATCTTCGTTGGTCAGAATTGGTTGACGGACTTCGAGGCGTTTTTGTGTAGACAGGCCCTCAAGGTCAAACAAGTTCGGACGTGGGCCGATAAATGATATTAGGCTCATCACGCTTTCTTCGCGGATCGGATCGATCGGCGGGTTGGTGACCTGCGCAAAGTTTTGTTTGAAATAGCTATAGAGCAGTTTTGATTTGTCACTGAGCGCAGAAATTGGCGTATCAGTTCCCATGGACCCCACAGCCTCTTGGCCAGTGGTGGCCATTGGTGTCATCAAAAACTTGACGTCTTCGGTTGTGTAGCCAAAGGCCTGCTGGCGGTCCAAAAGGCTTTCAGAAGATTTCAATGGATGACGATCAACCGCTGGTACGTCTTCAAGCACGATCTGGGTGCGGCCGAGCCATTTTTGGTATGGGTTTTTCTGGGCGAGTTTTGATTTGATTTCGTCGTCAGAAATGATTTTGCCGGCTTCCAAGTCAACAAGCAGCATTTTGCCTGGCTGAAGGCGCCATTTTTCAACAATTTGATCTTCGGGGATATCCAGAACACCAGCTTCGGACGCTAAAATGATTTGTCCTGATTTGGTGACGCAATAGCGCGCTGGGCGTAAGCCGTTGCGATCAAGCGTTGCCGCGATGCGCCGACCATCGGTCATGGCCAACGCAGCTGGGCCATCCCATGGCTCCATAATGGCCGCGTGATATTCGTAGAACGCCTTACGCTCTTCGTTCATCAACGGATTGCCAGCCCAGGCCTGTGGCACCATCATCATGGCTGCATGAGGCAAGTCGTAACCGCCGCGCACAAGGAACTCGAGGGCATTGTCAAAGCAAGCGGTATCTGATTGACCTTCATATGAAATCGGCCAAATCTTGGTGATATCATCACCAAAAATGTCGGATGAAACAGAGGCCTGACGCGCCGCCATCCAGTTCACATTGCCACGAATGGTGTTGATTTCGCCATTGTGGGCCACAAACCGATAAGGGTGCGCTAGCTTCCATGATGGGAACGTGTTGGTTGAAAAGCGTTGGTGAACCAGTGCCAAGGCCGACGCGAAATCCTGATCGCCAAGATCTGGATAGAAAGGGCCAAGCTGGTTGGCGAGGAACATGCCCTTATAAACAATTGTGCGCGCCGACATGGAAACAACATAAAAGCCATTATCATTGTCGGCCTCAGGGAACGACTTATAGATGGTGTTTGACATCACTTTGCGCGCGATTAGCAGCTTTGTTTCGAAAGTGTCGACATCCATGCCTTCGGGACGCGCCAAGAACACCTGCTCTATTATCGGCTGTGTGCCAATTACGCCTTTAGAAAGGCACGAATTATCCGTCGGCACGACGCGAGTGCCAAGTACTGAAATGCCTTCGGCTGCAGCGCACTCAAGCAGCTTATTTGCGCATTTCTCTTTGAGGTCAACATTGTTTGGATAAAACAACATCGCTACCGCATATTCGCCTTGGGCGGGCAGTTCAAAGTTCACAGTTTTTGCGAAGAATGCGTGCGGGATTTGCACCAACATGCCTGCGCCATCACCCATCAACGGGTCAGCGCCAACCGCACCGCGGTGGGTGAGGTTGATCAAAATGTCTAGGCCATTTTGCACAATTTGATGGGTTTTTGTGTTGTCAATATTGGCGATAAAGCCAAGACCGCACGCGTCATGTTCATTGGCGGGGTCGTAAAGACCCTGTTTGGGAGGACGGCCATTGTAAGCAGAAGTAGCGGTCATTGACGTGCTCCTCATCAATGTTTCAATGCTGTTGGCCATAAAGCCTCCTTCAAAGTTTCGCCCAATGGCCCGGACGGGCAAGATTTGGGGTCAGGTCATTACGCTCGGGTCGTTCGTTGGAATACCACGAACGGCTCGTTGCGACGTTGCGCAAACAATTTTCAAAAGAACGGTCAATTTGACATGTTGCCGTTCAACTTACGAGCTTGGTTTTCCAAGCTCTACCCTAGCGCCTTACCAATGGCGAATGACACACGTTCAACACCACACCCTGATTATCACAAATCAGAGATGGGTGTCGCGTTGTCTTATAATGGACAATATTACTGTCCTATTTTAAAGAGGAGATTGCCAGAAAATTCGAGCTAGGGCAAGATGGCGGGGTAAGTTTTTTTGTCGCAGCGCGTCAGAATAGGTTCAATGTAAATGATGAAACGAGCGCAGTAAATTTGAACTAACTGCGCCCGTTATTGTATAGTTCTAGGTACTATTGAACTAAACTGCTTAGTTGCAATTTAGTTCTTTACATCGCTGTCTATAGTCTTTGTTTCATTTGCGTCAGTTGATCCAATCGCAATCTTGCGTGGGCGTTTGCTTTCAGGCAGTTCGCGCACAAGATCAATGTGGAGCAGGCCATTTTTTAGATCAGCGCTTAACACTTCCACATGGTCGGCCAATTGGAACCGTCGTTCAAATGAACGTTCTGCAATGCCACGATGCAAGAATTCGCGTTTTTGTTCGGTTTGTGAGGTTGATTTTGCGCCTTTGACGCTGATCGCATTTTCCTTGGTTTCAATAACAATATCGTCTGCGCCAAAGCCTGCGACGGCCATCGAAATGCGATAGGTGTCGTCGCCTGTACGTTCGATATTGTAAGAGGGAAATGAATTGGCTTCTTGTGGCGCGTGATCATCTAAAAGGGAAAATAGACGATCAAAGCCAACTGAGGAGCGATAGAAAGGGGAAAGATCTAAGTTGTGCATAACATATTCTCCTGTGAGCAACATGCATTGGTTTCAACGGTTGAACGGTCCCGCATATTTGCGGCAACAGTTCAAGTTGGCCCCTTAAGTGGCGACCAACACCGAATATGTTGTACTCAATTTTCAGAATTCAAGAGCTGAAAGATGCAAAAATATCCAGATGAACCGAATGTGAATGCCAACTTCGGAATTGGTTCAGTTGTGGTTTGATATTGATTTGATTGTGGCGCACAAAAAGTCTGATCACTTCGAAACGTGCCACGTTAAATCAACCAAACGGGATGTCATCATCCGCCCCCCGCATGGCATCCCACCAAAAGAACCAGCAATTCATTTTTGGATTGCTGGTTTTTTTATGCGTTGTGGCTTACTAGATATAATGAAAACTTGCTTTCAATTTCATGTTGTGGGGCACTATGTCTTTAGTTGCAAAATCGTCGTCAATTGCCCAGGTGCAAGGGCCGCAGCTTGCCAACATTCCGGCAAATCCCGTTCCTGAAGGCACGCGTGCGGGTTATTTTGTGACCCAAGACAAAGTGCGGTTGCGCTATGCAATTTTTCCAGCACTGGGGCAAAAGAAAAAGGGCACGATTTGTCTGGTGCAGGGTCGCACTGAATATATTGAGAAATATTTCGAAACCATCGTCGATTTTCAGAGCCGTGGATTTCAAGTGGCGACGTTTGATTGGCGCGGGCAGGGTGGCTCAGATCGCCTCATCTCAAACCCAAAACTGGGATTTGTGGAAGACTTTGATGATTACGTCACCGACTTGGTTGATTTTCATGCGGAAATTCTTCTGCCAGATTGCCCGCCGCCCTATTTCTTGGTGGGGCATTCTATGGGTGGGCTGGTTTCGCTATTGGTCTCAACGCGGGATCGGTTGATGTTTGATCGTGTGTTTTTGAGTTCGCCAATGGTTTCCGTCGACACCGGCATGAGCCTTCCAACGGCGGCAACGATTTTGGGCGTTGGCAAATATCTGGGTTTAGGCAGTTTGCCGATCAAACCTTGGGAATTTCCACACCCAAGTCAGAGTACGTTTCCTGGCAACGAGATTACCTCGGATCACGGGCGTTATATGCGCATGGTCAAAACCTTGGATCATCGTCCGGATTTGGAAATCGGAGCGCCCACAATTGGCTGGGGCGCAGCATCATTCAGGGCCATGATGCGGGCAAATACCAGCGAATTCCCCTCCCAGGTCCGATTGCCCGTGCTCATGCTGGCGGCAGCTTCGGACAGTGTTGTGTCCACATCTGCCATTGAACAGTTAGGGATCAGCATGCGGATCGGCCGCCATGCTGTTTTGCCAAACGCTCGGCATGAAATATTCATGGAAACCGATGCTATCCGCGCGCAAGCATTTGCGGCCTTTGATGCGTTCATCACAGAGCAAACCAAAGGCTTTTAGTCTGTTCGTGTTTAGTCAGTTGCGGCAGGGGATAATATCGTTAGCGCTGCGCTATGTATCTTCTCATTCGCCGCTGCAATAACTTGCCCGCCTTGTGTGGCTTGTTTGCCCGACCATGTGGTTACAATGCCGCCAGCTTGCTCAATGATTGGGATCATGGCCGCGATGTCGACGCTTTTGAGCCCTTCTTCGACCACCAATTCGCCGTGGCCGGCCGCCACCATTGCATATGCATAACAATCCAAACCATAACGGGCGAGCTTCACATTGTTTTCCAGCGTATCATAAGCTGCCAATGATTTTTCAAGCAGGAATATGCGCGGGGAGGTGGTGAAAATTGTGGATTGACTTAAATCCTTGATCGCACTTGTTTGCAGTGCCGTTTCGTTGTTATTTCGCGTTAAGAACGCTTTGTTCGGCAACCCGATGAAGTTTTCGCCAATATGGGGCTGGCTCATAAGCCCAGCGATTGATCTTCCGTTGTAGGTGAGTGCAATTAAAGTGCCCCAAACAGGCAGGCCGCTGATGAAGGCACGGGTGCCATCAATCGGATCAATGATCCATCGGAACGGACTGTTCATTTCCTTGTTGTCCCATTCTTCGCCAGATATGCTATGGTCGGGGAAATGGTCTGTGATAACGGCGCGGATCGCGAGTTCAGCTTCCCTGTCTGCTACGGTGACAGGGTCGAACCCGCTTTGAAGTTTGTTCTCAACATTGATAGTTCTACGAAAGTATTTAAGCGTAGTTTCTTGCGCTTTGTCTGCCGCCTCCAGCAAAATTCTGTGTATTAAATCGAAATCCAAGTCGGGGACTGAATTTATTGGCTGATTTGTCATTTTGGTCTATCAACTTGCTGGTTTTGTTGTCGTTTGTCGCAGATTCAGGAAGTATTTACAGAATACATGTATGCTTGAGATAGAGTCATTTTAGCAACAGCTTATCGATTTGCTTGTTTTGTTGGAGCTTGGTGACTTGCATTTGGGGGCAAATCAGTTCACCCCAGTATATGCATGATGCATTGGCAGCTCAGCCAAAAATGCTTTGAGCTGCTGACGTTTCCTCCCTTGACTAGGGCCGCTTCGGGCGGCCCCCTTTTTGGAAAACTCCAGATTTTTAGGATATGGCTTATTCGGCGGCGCGCGGAAGGTCAATGAATTCGCGTAAGTCAAGTCTTAGCAAAAGCGAAATGAGTTGGTGTGAGAGCTGTTGCATGCGCGCAAAACTGGTACTCTTCTCCAATGTCACTTCATTCATATACAGGTGACGTCCGATTTCAATTTGCAAAGCATGCACATTGTTTTCCGGTTTTCCGTAAGTCTTGGTGGTAAAACCGCCAGCATAGGGTCGGTTGCGCGCGACTTTCAGTCCGGCCGTTGTAAAGAATGTGTCTGTTAGATCTGCAATCATGGGATGGCAGGTTGAACCGAACCGATCACCGAGCACAATGTCTGGTGCGCTGGCATGGCCGCGTTTATCCAGGTTGGGCATTGAGTGGCAGTCGATCAAAATAGCGATGCCGAAAGTGGCAAGTGTTTCGCTTAACAGGTTTTGCAGCGCAGTGTGATAGGGTTTGTAAATCCCCTCGATCCGCATTTGAGCATCCGCCAATGACAATTTTGTGCGGTAGATCATTTTTTTCTCGGCAACGATTTTGGCGATGGTGCCAAGGCCTGCAGCGACGCGTGGCGAGGCTGTGTTGAATGTGTCTGGTAGCGGGTCATCAAACATGACCGGGTCCAACTCATATGGTTCGCGGTTCACGTCCAAATAGGCGCGCGGAAAATGAGCGCGCAACAATGGTGCGCCAAAATAGGGCGCACGGCCGAACAATTCGTCAACAAAAGCATCTTCTGACTGGCGAATGCTTAACTGGTCAAGCCGCGTTTGATCGACAAATCTCTTGGGATAATCCCGCCCAGAATGTGGTGAATTGAATACAAAAGGGGCCCGCTGAATGCGTGGCCGAATGGTCTCAAAGGCTGGGCGATCAAAATAGTCTGATTTCAACATGTTCTCCGCGAATTACGGTGTCGTTCTCCAGTTTATAGTTTGCAAAAAAAACGTAGTGAAGTCCAGCCGAACAACATGAATTGATGTTTGAAAATAAATAGTGACGATGTTGACTTGAGTTTGTGGGCGCACACAGGCAAAATCCGAATCAACAGATCGCTTTTGGAGAGGCTTTTTCGATGCGTCGAATTCTATTGGCTGAAGATGATAACGATATGCGCAAGTTTTTGACGCGCGCATTGGGCAATGCTGGCTATGATGTGGTGGCATTTGACAATGGTCGTTCCGCTTATGAGCGCTTGCGCGAAGAGCCGTTCACCTTGTTGCTTTCTGACATTGTGATGCCAGAGATGGATGGGATTGAACTGGCGCGTCGTGCCACAGAACTGGACCCGGATTTGAAGGTGATGTTCATCACGGGATTTGCGGCTGTTGCTTTGAACCCAGATAGCGATGCGCCGAAAAATGCTTCGGTTTTGTCCAAACCATTCCATTTGAAGGATTTGGTGGACGAAGTTGAGCGTTTGCTGGCTGCCTAAAGCTGAGGCAAGTGTTACGGTTTGAAATAGGCCTCTATCTCTTTGTGGATAGGGGCCATTTCTTTGTCGCCCGGCATATGGGCACTTTCTTCCAGAACAAACTCATGCCCGATATTTAGAATGTGCTCAGCGTGCGCACGTGTCGGGGCATATGGAAACAGGATGTCGTTTCGTGCAAATACAATCAGCACGGGTTCCATGTCCTGAGGCATGTCTTTTTTAAAGAACGGTCCGGCAGGACGGTGACGCCAAAATGCTGTTTGACGGATAATGATGTCAAGATAGTCAAGATTGTCTGGTGTCAGGTGACGCGATAATGGCCGCGCGATCACTGGCAAGAGCGATTTGTTTGGAAAGTAGCGATAAGCCAACCAGCTAAATAGAAGTTTTGCGTAGATTTTGAGGTAGGGCAGTTTAGGCGTGACGCCAGCCGAGACAATCAGTGCGTGTCTATTTACCCGTTCGGGCGCGAGTTTTAGCATTTCGAGCCCGATTGACCCGCCAAAACTAGCCGCGGCAATATTGGTTTTTTGGATGCTCATTTGGTCCATCAGTTCGATGATCCATTTTCCGTATGCATTGTTGTTTATAGAAAATGGTACGTCGGCTGACCGGCCAGGCTGGCCAATCAGGTCGGGCGCGATGAGCCAGTGATCTTTGGCCAAATAGGCGAAAAAATCGAGCATCATGGGACCGGCTATCGACATGCCGGGCAAGATCAGCATTGGCTTGCCTTGGCGGTTCCCCATGCAACTGACATGGGTTGTGCCAAATGAAGTTGGATAAGTGCTCGTTTCTACATCGCCGGTCAGAAGGTCAAGCGTTTTTTGATAATATGCTTGGAACTCCGCGCGGGCGGCCGATGAACGGTAGACGGAGCTTTTGGGTAGCGGCTGCGCTAGGTCGCGCCAATTTGTGGCGACGTTGGTATGGGCCAGGGGTTGGTCCATCATTTTGGGGTTGTCCTTAGTTTGCTGCCAATCGTGCGTATTTGTACGCCTTCTTCGATTAATTGCTGTCGCGTTTTCGAAAACAGGTTCTCATGTGTGTAGCATGGTAGTTTTGGGTATTCATGATGCAGAAAATGATGGTTGTTGAGCCAAAAAAAAGGGCTGACAACCCACTCCCACAATCGCTCACCTCGAATGATGAGGGTCGTCTTTTTGCGGTCAGAAGTTTGTTCGATTGTATGTAGCAGGCGGTGCGATACAGCGATTGCTGAAGATGCAATTGACGCTGGTGCTAGCCACAAGAAAAAAGTAGGCGCAGGGAACAAGAACAACAAAGCGACCAACACTATAATGAGGGCGGTTACCCGCACATAACTCCATATTGCAAATGACTTTGAAACGGCATTTTTTTGATCGGCGATAATGAACATGCGCAAATAGTGCAGGGGTACAAAAAGCCCAAGGATAAGTCCGCCTGGAATGGAGACATTTTGCAGCCAATAGTCAGGATCGTGCTCGGGATCATTGGTGTTGGCATGATGCCGCAAATGAAGAAACTTAAACGTTGGAAAGTCATAAATCAGCAACCAGCTGTGCAAAGTTCCCAACATTTGATCTAGCCAAGCATTGGTGCGATTGGAAATTGTCTTGTGCGTTGCTTCATGGGCGACTGCAAAGCTCATATGAATGGCGAAAAATGACAATATGCTGGCAAACCACAGTGGCAACATACCGATCAAGAAGCCGATTATTGCGACAACAAACAGGCTTAATAAAATAACCGATGCCGTAAGCGTAGGTAACGCGAGCTTGTTGCGCTGCTGTTGCATCATCGACCTGGCAATTTGCGTTGGGCTTTGCGGCATTGTTGGTCCTGTTGCACAATTTCTTGCTGACAAGTATGCAAAGCAGGGTCGTCGATGTCTAGGGCGCTTATTGATCCATGCACGGAATGCTATTTTTTGCGCAAAAACCTATTGACCCGCATGTTGATTTTATGGTCTACCAGCCGAGCAATATTGATTGCACGGATGGGCGTATAGCTCAGCGGGAGAGCACTACATTGACATTGTAGGGGTCACTGGTTCAATCCCAGTTACGCCCACCATCCTTTCAGCAATATCAAGGGTTTATCACCATAGGCGATGGCTTGCCGTCGCGCGGTGCATTCGCAATCCAATTTGGTTGCCGGTCGCTCTTTTCTAAATGGGTTCATCGACGGCCTCATTTTTTGAATTCAGCCGGACGCAAGTTGGCGTTGGAACCTTTGCACCAAAGCCCAAATGACGATTAGTTGGCCCGCGACGCCAATGAGTTCAACCCAGAGCCAATTCGGGTCGCCTGCTAGTGCCATCCAGTATGCTTTGCTGATCAAAAATGGCGGAAATAGACCAAATAGCCATTGGTAAGGTTCGGCGACGAACCAACCGATCAATATGACCCAGCCGGCAATGCCGACGAATTTCGCAATGGCGAAGCCTTGCAATTTGTTTTCAGCAAAATTTGCGTAAACCAGCGTGGCAATAGGACCGGAAAGTGATGCGCCTATCGCCAATGCTATCGCTGTGGGCGGTGAAGGCAAGGCAATGCCAGCAAAATACAATTGCGCCAGCACAATAATTGCAGCGAATAGGGCGGGGATATACATGCGTACGCCCAAATATTGGGTCGTTGGCACTGGGGTGACCAGCAATGCTGTGAGGGTGCCATCTTCCTTTTCATCCAAAATCAGAAAGCCATAAATGGCACCCGACAAGAGCGCGCCTTGAAAAATGACGAGGAACCCAACGATCAGTGGGTAAAAATGACTCAATGGTTCTGGGTGAAAACTGCCGGGCATCAATGCCAGTGCGGCAAGATTGGTATTTAGTGCTGGAACAGCAAAACGCAAAAACACAGCGATTACGACAACAAAACCAAACATGAGTTGCAAAAACTTATCGCGACCAATAATGCGAAAATCGTTGGTGCTGATTTTCCTCGCTAAGGTTAGAGTTTTCATTTGCTAGCCCATCCTTTGGACGATGTGTTTTTGAAAGGCGGCTAGAGCCCAAAATGATAGGGCCAAGATTGTGAGCGCTGAATATCCAAGGGCATAAAACTGTTCCCAGATCTGCAATGGACGAAATGCGCCTTCCATAATCATTGTGGGTGCTCCAGTTGGCACGAGAAGCAGAACTGGATGTTTGAACAGTCCCCAGAAATACAAGAAGGGGAGCTGCATGATGATTGAAATACCGGACATCGGGATCAAAAAGTCAGTGATTTTATTGTACCGCGCCACAAGTGCGATGCCAACAAGGGTAAACATGGTGCCAATAGAAAGAATGCCAGCCAGCAGCCAAATTGGATTGGGCCAATTTGCATTGGCGCCAAGTGCGTGAATGCCAATCGCCCCGTAAATAGAGATCAAAGATTCAACCGTTGCGAGCAACACCAAGGATATCAGTTTGGCGGCTAAGTACCCGCTAGAGGCTAGTGGCGAGACGATCGTTGCGGCGATCGTCCCCTCATCTTTTTCAAAGATCATCATGCCCGCCACGTAAAGCATGGTGGTGCCACCAATAATCAAGAGTATGGCTGCTGGTATGACATTGCCAAATTGTGTGGGTGTTGTGAGCAAGGCAATTGCGACCGCTATTATCGCCGATATCACAAATCCAACATGATAGAGCCCGTTGCGAAATTGCACACGTATGTCGGTTTTGATGGCTTGGGTCAGGCGCTTCATTGGATTAGTTCCCGGCCCGTAACTTGAATGAAGATGTTATCCAGCGTGGTTTCTTGGGTATGTATGCGATCAATTCGAAATGCGTTTGAAATGTCGTGCGAAAACTCCTGATTGGTCTGTAGTCCATCCAGTTCATATTCGGAGCTTGAAATTTCGCCGCTCGCATTTGCCACGTCCACACGAACGCTTCGCTTGCCATATTGCATTTTCAAGGCATCTGGTTTGTCGATAAGCGCAATTTTGCCAGTCGTCACAAAGGCCACTCGATCACATAACTCGTCAGCCAGCGTCATGTTGTGGGTGGTCACAAAAACGGTTGTGCCCTGATCCCTTAACCGCAGAATCAGATCTTTGATCCGCCTACCGTTAACCGGGTCGAGGCCACTGGTTGGCTCGTCGAGAAACAAAATTTTTGGCTGATGGATGAGGCTGCGCGCAACATTGAGCCGAATTTTCATACCTTTTGAAAAGTCAGAGACTTTCTTGTCGGCGTCTGCGTGTAAATCAACCCATTCCAACACGTCGTCTGGCGAAAGCGTTGGCCCCTTGTAGAAACCGGCAAAGTGCTCAAGATTCTCGCGAGCGGTGAGTTTGAGGTAGTGATTGGGTAATTCAAATGATACGCCAATGTGCTCGAACAGCTCATTGCCCCACGCTTTGCGATCTTTCCCTAAAATCGAAATGTCGCCACGGTAGTTTTGTAGTAACCCGATTAGTATTTTTTGCGTTGTTGATTTTCCCGAACCGGAAGGCCCCAAAAAACCAAATATTTCTGTTTCGGCGATGTCAAAATTGATGCCGTGCAAGGTGTCGTTTTGGGCGGTGGGATAGGCGAAACACAAATCTGTAACCGAAATCATTTTGAGCTCATTTTTCATTCATTGAGTTTTTAAAATCGTTGATGCCGCTTGAATATAGCTGACGCAAAATGCGTTTGCCCGCGTTGCTGGAGCCGCCACCGGGCGGCGTTAAAGCTTTTTCCATCATGTCGGCTATGCCTTGGATAACCTTGTCGGTTGATGGGATGTCATTTGCGTTTTTGTAGTCAGCGATAAAGATTAGCCCGTAGCTAAAGATATCCATGATGTGTGCGGTGACGGCGGGATCGAGGTCTTCACGTACCGAACCTGCTTTTTGCATCAAGACGATAAATTCTTCTCGCATGCCGGAGCTTTGTTGTTTCTCAAAAAAATTGTTCGGCTGCTTCAAATAGTTGCCTAAAATGCTCGGGTCTTTACGCATGATAACTGACATAAAGGGGTTGTCGTCTAGGGCATGGAGCATGTTGAGGTACATACGCGAAATGCGGCCGCCGTCAGGGTCGGCTTCTACTGCGTCAAACCAAGATGCGCTGAATTTGAACATGGAATCGATCAGCAACGCTTCAAATACCTCTTCTTTGGATTTGAAGTGCAAATATATCGCGCCTTTTGAAATTCCAGCCTTCGCGGCGATATCGGCCACAGTGGTCTTGTTGTACCCGTAGTGGCCAATAAGGTCGGCGGCGGCGATCAGAATGCGGTGTCGGCGTTCGTCGTCTTTTGTGTTCAAGTCAAACGGTCCTGTTCAAATGCGAATAGTTGAGTTTAAGGCCATGTCCAGAATGCAATGTGTCAATCAAAGTCTGCCGTCGGTCCATGACTTTATGACTGATTATGCTGTTTTGGTCAAATGGTTTTTTAGGTGTTACTTGGCAGGGGGCGGTCAAGTCATGCTCCAGGAATGGCGTGTTGGCACATGTCGATGTGATATTCGACAGTTGCGTCTGGCCGTATGACAGGCAATTGGTTTGTGATCTTTGTTGGGGTACTGCTTTTATGGAGAGAATTTTGGAGTTTTCGCAACTATCAGATCAGTATTCATCCGTAGGCAAGGCGTCACAAATTGCTCATTTACTAAAATTTTAGGAGCTTCTGTTAATTTGAAAATGTAACTTTTAAGTATTTTGTCATGCTCAACAGATGTAGTGCGCTAGTTTTTTCAGCAGACGGTCAATGGTCAGAGGCGTTTTGTTCCAACCTGACTTCAATAGGCTTTATGCGAACATATTGTGTTTGTGATTTTGAGACGCTCGAGAGGTGTATCTCGAAGCACCACATCAATTTTTGCTTTTTTTCCCAATCCAGTCAGCCAGAGCAAATCCGAGCTGCAATGCTGGCCATACGCACTTTTCGCGATGATGAAATTCGCTTTTCCCCCAGCATTTTGATGACGAAGGAAATTTCCAGGCAAGAACTTCAAGAGTATATTGGAATTGGATTTGACGATATCGTGCAGTTTCCGTGCACTTTTGACATGCTTCGAACCAGGGTCAAACGCCAGATAAACAATATTAAAAAATATTATGAAACAGACGATTATTTTGGCCCAGATCGTCGAAACTATTTTGCTTCTCAATCGCCACATCTGGATAAACGCACTGGCATGACACCATATAAGTGCGTGTCCATTCGACGAGACGTTTTTAAGGGTATTGAGGTGGTCAATGTCTTCGATTATAGCCCACAGGCGTTTGCCGACGAAGACTGGAGCGCGATTTAGCCCGTTTGCTTTTTTAGCTGGTCCAAGGCGTATTGCTGCATCGCTTCTAGTTCTTCCACGGCGATCTCTAGGTCGTCTCTTTGCGCGCGCAGCATTGTTAAACGCGTGTTTACGCGCTCCAGCAAATGCTGGGTTTGGGCAGCTTGTGTTTGGTCTGCATCATAAAGTTCAAGATAGTCGGAGATTTCATTCAAGGAGAATCCAAGCCGCTTGCCGCGCAAGATGAGCAGCAGACGGGTTCGATCCCGTCTGCGAAACACACGTGTGGTGCCAACCCGATCCGGGGTGATGAGCCCCTTGGCTTCGTAAAAACGAATGGTGCGCGTCGATATGTTGAACTCATCTGCGAGTTCCGCAATCGAAAACAAATCTTGTCTGGTTGCGGCAGGCTTTGCCAATATTCTATCCATTAGGACGCCTTCGTTGCCGATATTTCTACATATTCATCGCGCAACTCATTTTTGGAGAGTTTGCCGATGAGTGTTTTGGGCAGTTCATCCTTAAAGATGATCTCTCGCGGCATTTCGATCTTTGATATAAAGGTTTTGATGAAATCCTTTAGATCTTCTTCAGTCGCTGAACTACCTTCTTTGAGTTTGACAAATGCAATTGGTGCTTCGCCGCGGTAGTCGTCGGGTACGCCAATGACGTTGCACTCGTCGACTGCATCATGCTTGTACAAAGCGTCTTCGATTGCGCGTGGGTAGACGTTGTATCCAGAACATTTGATGGTGTCTTTAATTCGGTCGACGATGAAAATATACCCATCTTCATCAATATATCCCATGTCGCCGGTGCGGAAATAGCCGTTAACGAAAGTTTTGGCGTTTTCTTCGGGATTGTCTAGGTAACCTGGCATGACTTGTGGGCCCTTTGCGACCAGTTCACCACGTTCCCCCGGCGCTACAAAGCGGGTGGGGTCTTCAACACTGACAAATTGAATATCGGTGCCTGGCATGGGTTGGCCAATTGAATTGTCTTTGCCCTCGCCATGGAGCGGAGAGCAGGCCAAAACAGGGGCCGTTTCGGTAAGGCCGTAGCCCTCTGCAACCCGACCGCCGGTGGCCTTGGCAAAGGCTATTTTGGTTTCGTTTGGCAAAGCGGCCCCGCCTGAAATGGCTATTTTGATGCTTGAAACATCATATTTGTCGAGTTCGGGAGCTGTGGCGAGGGCGTGTGACAAAGTTGGAACGGCGGGGAAAATACTCGGCTTCGTGCGGGCAATAAGCTTCAATAGCGGAATTTTTTCGTAACGCGGCAGCATCACAACTTTTACCCCGTTGACCAGCGGAACGTTCATACAAACAGTCATAGCAAATATGTGAAAGAAGGGCAGGACGGCGATCAGGCTCGCTGGCGGGCGGAAAAGATCAAGACCCCACAAATCAATTTGGCTCAAATTTGCCGCAATGTTTTTATGGGTGAGAACGGCAGCTTTTGGCAAGCCAGTGGTGCCGCCTGTAAATTGCAATACAGCCATATCATCGCCGTTAATTTCAATATTGTCGGCGACATGGCCTGAATTTTCCAGATCATCCCAATGAACGACCTTGGATGCTTGCGATGAGCCGGCAATGTTAGCCAGATCTTTTTTCTTGAGGAGCTTGTAGAGAATTTTCTTCAGCGTTGGCAGCGCGTTCGGGAAATGCGCCACGACGATTTTCTCGCACAGCCCATCTTTGGCCAACGCTTCAGCTTTATCAAAAGTGAGCGCCAAATCTAGCGTGATGATGACCTTGGCGTTGGAGCTTTTAAGATTGTGAGTTAGCTCGGGTACCGTATAAAGCGGATTGCAGTTTACAATTGCGGCTCCAATTTTTAGGACGGCATAGTACGCGATTGGAAAATAATGTGAGTTTGGCATGAGCAGCGCCACGCGGTCGCCTTTTTTTATGCCCAGTTGCTTTTGCAAGGCACCAGCCATCTGATTGATGGCGTCACCCATTTCAGCGAAAGTGGTTTCTTTCCCCAAGAAGTCTAGGGCAACACTATCTGCATATTTGGTTACGGCACGGTCGATTTGCTCGGTCACAGGCGTTGTGTCGACCGGGGCATAATAGTCAATCCCGTCAGGGTAATTGTTCAGCCATGGTTGATAAAGTTTGTGGGTTGTTGCCTTAGTCGCCATTTCTCATTCCCTCCCGTGAGTAAGAACCACAACTATTGCACGTAGTGACGTTAACGTCAATTGAGCGACGTATATCCGGTTCGCTATATATTTTTGACGCGACGTTTTTACTAAATCCTTTCAAATGCTAACCAATTCATGATGTTGCCTATATGGTCAGTCTGTTGACGTTAGCGTATATCTATGGCATGTTTGCTGAAAGCTCGGCCAGTGTTCTGGTTTCGAGCGTATCGTTTATTGCGATGATACTATTGGCGGGAGGAATTGATGGCGCTTTTTCTAATTTTGGCTGGATTGGGTGTTTTGTTCGTTTTGGCGTTGCTGGAAGCGCGGCTGATCCTTTGGGGACTTGTTGCTCTTGGCTTTGCTGCGATTTGGCAAGTTTTAATTGGTGGCGCATTCGAACCTATCGGGCTTGGTGGTCTAGCCTATCTACCCGGCATATTGTTGATTGCGTTTTCTGTTCCCCTTGTGCGTCGTCTTGTCATTACAGCGCCGATTTATGGTGCGGTGAAAAAAATTCTGCCAAAAGTATCTAGCACCGAGCAAGAAGCTTTGGACGCTGGCACGGTTGGCTGGGATGCTGAATTGTTTTCTGGCAAGCCCAAATGGAACAAACTGCTCGATGTGCGCAAGCCGACCCTTACGGCCGAAGAACGCGCTTTTATGGATGGGCCGGTTGAAGAAGCCTGTGCCATGATTGATGATTGGGACACGCGGCACAATCGAGCCGATATGCCGGAAGAGGTTTGGACTTTTCTCAAAGAGAACAAATTTCTTGGCATGCTGATTTCAAAAGAGCATGGCGGACTTGGTTTTTCTGCCCAAGCGCAGTCAATGATTGTGTCAAAGGTTGCCTGTCGCTCAATCGCGGCGGGTATTTCTGTGATGGTGCCAAACTCTTTGGGCCCGGGCGAACTGCTCGAAAAATATGGAACTCCCGCGCAAAAGGACAAGTATCTTGAGCGTCTTGCCAATGGCCTCGAAGTGCCGTGCTTTGCATTGACCGGGCCGCATGCTGGGTCGGACGCGGCGGGTATGCGAGATTCTGGTGTGGTTTGTTATGGCAAGCACGAAGGCAAAAAGGTTTTGGGCGTCAAGCTGAATTGGGACAAGCGCTACATTACGCTGGGTCCTGTTGCGACGCTGCTTGGTTTGGCCTTTAACCTGTACGATCCCGAGAATCTTTTGGGCAAAGGCACAGATATTGGCATCACGCTTGGCTTGATCCCAACAAACCATAAGGGCGTCAATATTGGGCGTCGCCATTTCCCATCTCGTTCGGCCTTTATGAATGGCCCGAACAGTGGCAAAGATGTTTTCATTCCGCTTGATTGGATCATCGGGGGAACAGACTATTGTGGCCAAGGTTGGCGGATGTTGATGGAATGCTTGTCAACAGGGCGCGCGATTTCGCTGCCAGCAATTGGTACGGTTTCGATCAAACAGGCCTTGCGCGTTACCAGTGCCTATGCCCGTATTCGCCGTCAATTTTCAATTCCGGTTGGTATGATGGAGGGGGTGGCAGAGCCCTTCGCTCGGATCGTTAAAGACGCCTACATGTATGAAGGCTCACGTGCGGCAACTGCTGCAATGGTGGACGAAGGGCAAAAGCCTTCTGTGATTTCTGCTTTGCTAAAATATCGCACCACAGAAGCCATGCGTGATCGTTTGAATGATGCGATGGATATTCACGGTGGGCGCGCTATATGTGACGGCCCCGCGAACTATTTGTTCTCAGCCTATCAAGCCGTACCCGTGGCGATTACTGTTGAAGGCGCGAACATTCTCACCCGTACCCTGATCACCTTTGCGCAGGGCGCGTTGCGAGCGCACCCGTTCCTTTACAGTGAGATATCTGCGGCACAGAATGATAATCAAAAAGAAGGCTTGAAAGCGTTTGATAAAGCATTTGCTGGTCACACCGCTTTCATGTTGCGGAATATTTGTGGGTCCTTGTTTCACAATATCACGCTTGGCGCATTTGCCTCGACGCCAACCCAAGGGCCGCTGAAAAAGCATTACCAACAGTTGCACCGTTATGCGCAAAATTTTGCGTTGGTGGGCGACTGGGTTGTTGTGGTGCTCGGTGGTGATATCAAGCGCAAGCAGATGATATCTGGTCGAATGGCGGATATCCTGTCCGATCTATATTTGTGGTCTACAACCTTGAAGCGCTGGGAAGATGATGGTTCCATTGCTGAGGATTTGCCGGTCGTCGAAGCGATTGTGAAAGACCGGATCGCAGCGATTGAGGCGAGTTTTCAAAAGGTCTTCGCGAATTTCCCAAATCCGGTGATGACTTTCGTGATGCGCCGCCTGGTGTTTCCTTTTGGCGCCTACGCACAGCCTTCAAACGATAGAGCAAATTATCGTCTGGCTAAAAGCATGCTGATGCACTCTGAACAGCGTGATCGTTTCACCCGCGATCTTTATATCAGCTTTGATCCAGAAGACCGGACAGGTGTATTGGAGGATGCCTTGAAAAAGGTTGAAGAAGCCGCAGATGCCGAGAAGAAATTTATCCGCGCCCTCAAGAAAGGTATTATTAGTCGTCGCCTTGATCGCGATGCGATTGATGATGCGGTTGAACAAAAAATCATCAATCACAACGAAGCTGGTTTGCTGCGGGCAGCGGACGAGGCCACGGACAATGTGATCCGGGTCGATGATTTTGCGTCGGATGAACTTGCAAAAGTTGGTCGTTCGGGTGCTAATAGCGGCCATATTGCCGCACAATAGCTCGGCGAAACTGATTATAGATGGGGAGCGAAAACGTGGCACAACCCAAAATGCCGAAGCTGAAATATTGGCGCTTTGAATTAGACTTTGAAAGAATTGGTTGGCTGACCATTGATACGCCAAAATCTGCGGTGAATGTTCTGGGCACAGAATGCATGGCTGAACTTGAAACGCTATCGTTGCGGTTTGAAGATTTGGTGGCATCCGATGAGTTGGCTGGTGTTGTACTCTTGTCTGCAAAAGACAACGGGTTCATCGCTGGGGCCGATGTGCGCGAATTTGATGCCATGAGCGACCCTTCGGTTTTGCCCGATGCCTTAAAACGCGCCCATGCCGTGTTCGAGCGAATTGAAAATCTCAAAGTGCCTGTTGTTGCAGGTATTCACGGGTTCTGTTTGGGCGGTGGTTTTGAGTTGGCGCTTGCCTGTCATTATCGGATTGCGGTGAATGACGATAAAACCCGGGTCGGGTTCCCAGAAGTCAAATTGGGCATTTTCCCGGGGTTCGGTGGTACTGGCCGGTCGATCCGTCAGGCTGGTCCAGTTGCGGCGATGACCGCAATGCTCACCGGCAAATTCTATCGCGCTGGTGCGGCTAAGGGACTTGGGTTTGTCGACAAACTCGTCAAGCACCGCGACCAGTTGCGTTGGGAAGCACGCAAAGCTGTGATGCAACGCCGAACGTCTGCGCCTGCAGGGTTCACCAAGCGGGTGATGGCCATGGGGCCGCTGCGCAGCTTCACCGCGAAAAAGATGCGTGAGAGCGTGCGCAAGAAAGCCAATAAGAAACATTATCCCGCGCCGCATAAATTGATCGATATCTATGAAAAGCATGGCAATAATCCGAAGGCTTTTATCAAAGCTGAGATTGAACATTTTCCCCCATTGATGGCCACTGATACCGCGAGCAATTTGCGACGGGTATTCTTTCTATCAGAAGGGCTGAAAGCGCAAGGCGTGCAAAAAGGGCCGAAACCTAAATTTGCGCGGGTGCACGTGATTGGCGCTGGCGTCATGGGTGGTGACATTGCGGCTTGGTGCGCGCTGCGCGGCATGGAAGTCACGTTGCAAGATTTGGACATGGAGCGAATTGCGCCCGCGTTGAAACGGGTAAAGTCGCTATTCAAAAAACGTTTGCGCAAACCCGATTTGGTGGCAGCGGCGATGGCGAGGTTGATCCCGGATACTGAGGCAAAAGGTGTCGCGCGGGCAGACGTGGTGATTGAAGCGATTGTTGAAAATCTTGAGATCAAACAAAAACTGTTTGCCTCATTGGAACCAAAGTTAAAACCAAATGCGATTTTGGCGACCAACACTTCGTCCATTCCATTGGAAAACATCGCATCGGTGCTTAAAGACCCATCGCGGCTGATTGGTCTACACTTCTTCAATCCGGTGGCGCAGTTGCCGCTGGTGGAAGTGATCGAGCAAAAAGCCAATAGCGATGAAGTCGTGCGTATTGGCGCAAGTTTTTGTACAGCGATTGGCAAAAGCCCAGTGGTTGTGAAAAGCGCACCGGGTTTCCTCGTGAACCGGGTCTTGATGCCCTACATGTTGCAAGCGGTGATGCGGGTCGAAAACGGGGAGAACCCGGTGACCATCGACAAAGCTGCGGTCGCTTTTGGCATGCCGATGGGGCCGATTGAATTGATGGATGTTGTGGGTCTTGACGTTGGCAAATCCGTTGCTGAAGAACTTGGCCAAGAGGTCAAGCAAGGCGGTAAATTTGCAGGCCTTGTTGGCGATGGGCATCTGGGCCGTAAGACGGGCCAAGGGTTCTACAAATGGGAAGATGGCAAGCCGCAAAAAGGCGAGGCCGCCAATGTTGCTGACCTCGAGGGACTTGGTCGTGAACTGGTGAAACCATTGGTTGATGAATGTGAAGTCTGCGTGAAAGACGGCATTGTGGCCAACGCTGACATGGCCGACATTGGCGTGATTTTTGGCACAGGCTTTGCGCCTTTCCTTGGCGGGCCGATGCAGGCGCGCAAAGATGGCAAGGCGTAGGGGAGAAATTTGATGGCGAACACTAAAACACTCAAGCGCGTCGCAATTGTCGGTAGCGCCCGCATTCCGTTTTGTCGGGCATATTCGGGTTACATGGACGAAACTAGCCTGTCGATGATGTCGGGTGCGCTTTCAGGCTTGGTCGATAAGTTTGATCTTAAAGGTCAGCATATTGATGAGGTGATGGGCGGCGTGGTGCTCAACCATGCGCGTGACTTTAACATCGCGCGTGAAGCGGCCCTAAATGCAGGGCTTGCGCCAACGACGCCGGGCACAACTGTTCAAATCGCGTGCGGCACATCTCTGCAAGCGGCATTGATGCTTGGCGCAAAGATCGCATCCGGTGAAATCGAAAGTGGCATTGCCTGCGGCGCGGACAGTGTCAGCGATAGCCCAATTGTTTTTGGTCCGAAATTTTCCAAACGGATGATTAAACTGAGCCGGGCAAAGTCGCTCGGGCAAAAGTTTGGTGTGTTCAAAGGGTTTGGTTTCGGTGAAGTTGTGCCGAACGCACCTTCAACCTCGGAGCCACGCACGGGCCTATCTATGGGCCAACATTGCGAATTGATGGCCCGCGAATGGAACATAACCCGGGAAGCGCAAGACGAGTTGGCATGGCGAAGCCACATCAATGCGGCCAACGCCTATGATGAAGGGTTTCACGATGATCTGGTTGTGCCCCATGCAGGCATCGTGCGCGACAATAATGTGCGCGCAGATTCAACGCTTGAGAAAATGGCAACCTTGAAGCCATCGTTTGATCGAAGGTCTGGCCACGGCACGCTGACAGCGGCAAACTCAACGCCTTTGACCGACGGCGCAGCTGCGGTGCTGCTGGCCAGCGAAGCGTGGGCGAAAGAACGCGGTTTGCCAATTCTGGGTTATTTGCGCGCTGGTGCGGTGTCGGCAAACGATTTTGCGGCGGGCGACGGGCTGTTGATGGCGCCCACGATTGCTGTTTCCAATATGTTGCGCAAGGAAGATTTGGCGTTTGCTGATTTTGATTTCTTTGAATTGCACGAGGCGTTTGCAGCGCAGGCACTTTGCACGATCAAGTCGTTTTCCGACCGGGCCTATAACCGAAAGGTTTTGGGCCGCGAAAAAGTGTTGGGCAAAATTGATGTCAAAAAACTCAATGTAAAAGGGTCAAGTGTTGCTTATGGGCATCCGTTTGCCGCGACCGGCGCGCGCATACTTGGCGTGACAGCCAAACTGCTCGATGATAGCAAAAAGCGACGTGCGTTGATCTCGGTTTGTACGGCTGGCGGGCAGGGTGTGGCAGCGATTGTTGAACGGGCTTAAACTGACTTGAATTGATCGATGGAATGTAGGGTCTGGGTGTCAGAATTGGCCTCGGAATTTTTTTCGGTTTTCGCCGCCAAATTTGACCTATTTTCCAACCGTGAGCTGATCTCGATTTTAGACGGGATCGGTTTTGTGAACTTACGTGTATTCCCTACAAAAATTGTCTAAATGGTCCAGAACTGCCGTACCCTTGCGTACAATTGCACCTTTTGAAATGTATTGTCGGACAAGTGGGGCTAGCGCCTTCAAGTTTAAGGGTTAATTTGGATGGTGTTTGGCGATCTTTAGCGTTTATTTTTGTTCTTTTTCCAAAAAAATTTTGATGAGATAAAAGCAATTCCACTTCCACCTAATTCACTGAAATATAGATATAAAACTTGATTCGATGCGTAAAGTTTGTGAATTCATGCTGATTTGGCGGGTGAAATTGGGTGTTCTGAAGCCAAACAGTGCTTGCCAAAATGGGCGGTTGACCGCTAGGTTCTAGGCTCGCATTTGGGCTTTAAAGCGCACATGCAAAAACGACCAAAAGATTGTCCATTAAAGTGATGATCGAGGTCGAAGGAAACGTCTACTAGGGAGAGTAGTTTATGAAGTTTACCTCAATTTTTAGAGTTGCATCAGCCGCAACCATCGCAGCCTCCATGGCTGGTGGTGCCGCCTATGCACAAGCCATGCATCCAATGACCGGCGAAAAGCTGGCTGCGGATCAAACATTCACCTATCGTTTGCTTGACGGCATTCCAACACTTGACCCACAATTGAACGAAGATGTTTCTGGTTCAGATATTCTTCGCGATTTGTTTGAGGGTTTGACCAACCAGGACGCTGACGGCAACACAATTCCAGGTGTCGCTGAAAGCTGGGAAGCTTCTGAAGGCAATACGGTTTATACCTTTAAACTTCGCAACAATGCAAAATGGTCAAATGGCGACCCTGTAACTGCCAATGATTTTGTGTACGCTTGGCGTCGCGCTGCAGACCCTGCAACTGCTTCACCTTATTCATGGTACATGGATTTGATGTCAATCAAGAACGTTTCTGAAGTTCTTGCTGGCGATCTTGCGCCCGATCAGTTGGGTGTTGAAGCCGTTGATGATTACACATTTAAAGTGACATTGAGCCAGGCCCTGCCATACTTTGTGGCAATGACAACCCATGCGACAGTTTTCCCTACACACAAGGGAACAATTGACACCTATGGGGATCAGTGGACGCGCCCTGAGAATATGGTTTCTAACGGTGCGTACAAGCTAACTGAGTGGGTTCTTAAAGAACGCACTACGCGCGAACGCAACCCAATGTACTGGAACAACGACAAGACTATTCTTGATAAAGTTGTGACGTTGGTCATCAACGACGAAAACGTTGCTTTCACTCGTTACCAAGCTGGTGAACTTGACTGGACACAACCTCCTACAGGTCAGTATCCTCGTCTGAAAGCAGAAATGCCTGATGAGACATTTTCTGTGCCTCGTTTGTGTAACTATTATTACACCTTCAACTTGACTGAAACGGGTCATCCTGCGTTCCAAGACGCACGTGTGCGTAAAGCCTTGGCATATGCGGTTGATCGTAACGTTGTTGTCGACAATGTGCTGCAAGCGGGTCAATTCCCAGCTTACACATTTACGCCAGGTGCAACTGCTGGTTTTGACGTGCCAGACGTTGATTTCGCCGGTTGGACACAAGCCGACCGCGATGCAAAAGCGAAAGAGCTTTTGGCTGAAGCTGGTTATGGCGCTGACAATCCACTGAAGTTTGACATGCTCTACAACACTTCTGAAGGCCATAAGAAAATTGCAACTGCAATTTCTGCAATGTGGAAACAGAAACTTGGTGTTGAAGCTGTTCTTGCAAACATGGAATGGAAGACATTCCTTGACGTTCGTGGAAAGCAAGACTTCCAGTTGGCACGTGGCGCATGGTGTGGTGACTACAACGAGGCATCAACATTCCTTGATCTAGTTCAATCACAATCAGGCTATAATGATGGTAAATGGAGTAACGCTGAAGTTGACCAATTGTTGGCTGACGCGAAGACAAGTGCAGATCCATCAGCTAACTACACACGTGTAGAACAGATCTTGGCTGAAGAAATGCCTGTGATCCCCGTTTATCACTACACAGCTAATCTGTTGCTGAAACCAACCTTAAAAGGCTGGCCTTTCGGTAACGTTGAGCAAAACTGGTATAGCCGTGACCTTTATAAGGTCGCTGAATAGCAGGTAACAATATGGAGGTGCCGCGGTTTACTGCGGTACCTTCTTTTTTTGGAACGCCGTGAAAAGTCGGGTTTCAGTATTTGGTGAATGTCCTCTCACATTGTTGAAATGCCAAGGTTTCTCTTGGCTGATATGATGCTCAAATTGAAGAGGCACGCTAAAGGGATGCAGGGTCAAAGCTTATGTTCAGCTTTATAATAAAAAGAGCAATGTCGGCCATTCCGACGCTCTTATTTCTCGTTATTTTTTCTTTTGTTTTGATGCGTTTGGCACCAGGTGGGCCGTTTACGTCTGAGCGGGCCTTGCCTCCACAAGTGCTTGCCAACATCGAGGCAAAATACGGACTTGATCAACCATGGTTGATCCAGATCTGGCGTTATATTTCGGGCATTGTGACGCAATTCGATTTTGGGCCGTCCTTCCGCTACAAAGACCAAACGGTCAACAGCATTTTGACTCAGGGTTTTTCCGTGACCTTGGTTTACGGTTTTTGGTCATTTGTTGTTGCTGTTGGTGTTGGCCTGCCTTTGGGCATAATTGCCGCGATCAAACACAATAGCTGGCTGGATTATTTGGCTGTTGGCATTTCGATTGGTGCGGCTGTGTTGCCTAACTTTGTTATGGCGCCAATTCTGGTGATCTTGTTTGCGTTGGTATTGCCAAATCTCACCAACGGAGTGATCTCGCTGCCTGGCGGCGGCTGGAACGGTGGGCAAATACAGTACATTATCATGCCGGTGATTGCGTTGAGTACGAGCTATATGGCCTCAATCGCACGTATCGCGCGCTCATCCATGCTCGAAGTCTTGAATTCAAACTTCATCCGCACCGCAAAAGCCAAGGGCTTGCCGATGTCGAGTATCATTATGAAACACGCCATCAAGCCAGCATTGCTGCCCGTTGTGTCCTATCTTGGCCCAGCGTTTGTTGGCATGATCACAGGCTCAGTAATTATCGATGTTTACTTCTCGACCGGTGGTATGGGGCAATATTTTGTTGATGCCGCAACAAACCGTGATTATTCACTGTTGATGGGCGCGACGATCATCTTTGGCTCACTCACCATTTTGTTCAACATGATCGCTGACATTCTTTATGCTTGGCTTGATCCGAAAATTCGGTTGGCATAGGGGGCAATTATGTTGGTAAACAGAGAAAAAATGGCCGGTGTCGTCGATGCACTTTCAAATGGCAAGGAAGTTGAGGGGCGTTCACTTTGGCAGGACGCTTGGGAGCGCTTTCAGCGCAATAAGGCTGCGGTTGTCAGTGTGGTTGTTCTTGCGCTTATGGTTGTTCTGTCTTTCGTTGGGCCGGCGCTAGCGCCTTGGACTTACGAAGAAATTGACTGGAACATTATTGGTAATGCGGCGCAGTCTGGCTTTCCCTCAATTGCGTCGGGGCACTTTTTTGGAACGGATGATTTAGGTCGCGATATTTTTGCTCGCACCATGCAAGGCACGCAAATTTCACTGTTGGTTGGCTTGGTTGGTACGTCGGTCGCTGTGGTGCTCGGGGTACTTTATGGCGCAACAGCGGGTTATGTGGGGGGGCGTGTCGACAATTATATGATGCGGTTCGTCGATCTCTTGATGTCCATTCCTTACATGTTCATCTTGATCATTCTGTTCGTTATGTTCGGGCGCTCACTATGGCTTTTGTTTATGGGGTTGGGCTTGTTTTCTTGGATGGACATGGCGCGGATTGTGCGTGGGCAAACATTGTCGATCAAAAATAAGGAATATATTGAAGCTTCAGTTGCGGCTGGCGTTGGTACATTCACAATCATTATTCGGCACGTGCTGCCAAACTTGATGGGCATTGTTGCCGTTTATACGACGTTGCTTATCCCCGGGTTGATTTTAACGGAGAGCTTCATTTCGTTCCTTGGCTTAGGTGTGCAGGAGCCGCTTACGTCTTGGGGTGCATTAATATCGGATGGTGCGAAAACCATTCAATATGGCACGCCGTGGCAGTTGGCTTTTCCACTTGGTTTCTTCATTGTGGGGCTATTCTGCTTCTACTTTATTGGCGACGGCTTGCGCGATGCGCTTGATCCGAAAGATCGATAGGAGGGTATTTTGAAAACCAATCAAACGTCCAATCTGTCGACCTTCAATTTGAATAAAGGATCAGTAGCGTGAGTGCACCAAACAATAGAATTCTGGAGGTCAACAATCTCAACGTGACCTTCGATACCCCTGATGGGGAAGTGGAAGCGGTGAAAGGTGTAACTCTTCACATCGAACCGGGCGAGTGTCTGGGCATCGTTGGCGAATCGGGATCGGGCAAAAGCCAGACTTTCATGACAATTATGGGCTTGTTGGCGAATAATGGTCGCACAGAAGGCGAGATCATTTTTAATGGCACCTCGCTTTTAGGACTTTCCACCTCAGCGCTGAACAAGGTGCGCGGCCGTAAAATGTCAATGATCTTCCAAGATCCATTGACGTCGTTAACGCCACATTTGACAGTGTTTGAGCAAATGGCCGAAGTGCTACAATTGCATACAGGCATCCGCGGTGGAGAAGCGGAAAAGAAATGCATTGACTGGCTAGATCAGGTTCGCATTTCTGATGCGGATCGTCGCTTGCGGCAATATCCGCATGAATTGTCCGGTGGCATGCGCCAACGGGTGATGATTGCAATGTCGATGTTGTGCTCGCCCGATTTGCTGATTGCTGATGAACCAACAACGGCGCTCGATGTGACCGTGCAGTCGGAAATTCTCGATCTGATGGATGAACTTAAGCGCGAGAACAACACCGCAATTGCGCTGATTACCCACGATATGGGTGTGGTTGCGCGGATGTGTGATCGCATTCAAGTGATGCGTCACGGCATTTATGTTGAAGAAGGCACAGCCGAAGCAGTGTTCCACACGCCACAACATGACTACACAAAAATGTTGTTGGATGCGATGCCGCGTATCGATCAGCCTGACAAGGCCACCAATCGCAAGCTCAAAGACTATGATCTTAAGGGCCGCGATGTGGACTTCCTCAAAGTTGATGATGTGAAAGTTCATTTCAACATTAAAGTGCCTACCGGGCTTTGGTACAAAAACGTTCCTTTGAAAGCTGTTGATGGGGTTAGCTTTGAGCTTAAGCCGGGTGAAACATTGGGCATCGTTGGCGAATCGGGTTGTGGAAAGTCCACACTTGCACGTGCTGTGTTGCAGTTGATCCCACCGACCGCGGGCAATGTAAGCTGGTTAGGGCGTCCATTGGATGCAACAAACAAAGCTGAGTTGAAGGCCAAGCGGGAAGACTTGCAGATTGTTTTCCAAGATCCATTGGCAAGCCTTGACCCACGGATGACAATTTCTGATTCCATCATGGAGCCGCTGCGCACTTTCCGTTCGGACATGAGCCGGAACGAGATGAAAGAAAAAGTGGCAGACATTATGGAACGTGTGGGGCTTGATCGGAATATGATCAATCGTTATCCACACGAATTGTCTGGTGGCCAAAATCAGCGGGTGGGCATTGCTCGCGCGATGATCATGGAGCCGAAGCTTGTCGTGTGTGACGAAGCTGTGTCGGCGCTTGATGTTTCCATCCAAGCGCAGATTATTGAGTTGCTGATGGACTTGCAGGATGAGTTTGGTTTGTCGTTGCTGTTCATCTCGCACGATCTTTCGGTGGTACGTGAAGTGTCGCATCGGATTATGGTGCTGTATCTGGGTCGTGTGGTTGAACTTGCGGATCGCAATCAGATTTATCTGCATCCGCAACATCCCTATACCCAACAGCTGATTTCGGCGGTGCCGATTCCTGATCCGCATGTGGAACGTTCGCGGACACGTATTCGCTTTCCCGGGGAATTACCATCGCCAATGGACCCAACAGCAAAACTTAGATTTTTGAAATCCAAGCTTAGGGCAAACCAGCTCGATTATGTGCCCGTGTTGCGCGAGCACACACCGGGTCACTTTGTTGCGGAACACGATCCTATTGAAGAACTCTTGGCCAGTTGATTTGCTGGTATGGGTTGAGAATTGACGGGGGGCTTGACGCCCCCTGTTGCTGTTTGAATGGTATGGGTTGTTGATTGATCTGGGTTGAGGGTAAGAATCCTTGGATTTTTGCGCTAAGGAGCGTTGACAAACTAGGCATTTGTCCATAAACAACGACCAACGAATTCTTGGCGCCAGTGGCGCCTATTTTTATGAATGTGAAGGGTGACCGGAATGAAAATCAAAAATTCCATTAGAGCGCTGCGCACCCGGCATCGCGACAATAAGGTCGTTCGCCGTCGCGGTCGTATCTACATTATCAACAAAGTGAACAAGCGTTTTAAAGCTCGTCAAGGCTAAGCGCTACACATTTTGCAGAACAAAGATTGGGGGCTGATAACGTTGTTATCGGCCCCTTTTTTTGTTTGCGTGAACCTGCCTAAAAATTCAGCAGTTTTGACTTTCGATAAAAAATAGGCAAGAATGTGTATGTGCCTAAAAAATAGGCGATATCGTGTTTTGAGGAGAAGTTGACGATGAATGGTGCGGATACGAGCTGGGTAATGACGGCTACAGCTTTGGTTTTATTGATGACGCTGCCGGGGCTGGCATTGTTTTATGCAGGTCTCGTGCAAACCAAAAACATTCTATCGGTGTTGATGCATGTTGTTGCGGTCGCTTGCCTTGCCTCCATTCTGTGGTTCATGTTCGGCTATTCTCTGGCCTTTACCGAAGGAAATGCATTTATTGGCGGTTTGTCCAGAATTGGATTGGCTGGCATCGAGCGCGACAGTTTGAGCGGCACTATTCCTGAAAGCCTTTGGGTGATCTTCCAGATGACCTTTGCTGTGATCACCCCCGCACTTATGATTGGGGCGTTTGTTGAGCGTATCAAGTTCTCTGCGGTTTTGATTATTTCAGGTGCTTGGCTGTTGCTTGTCTATGTTCCGGTGACCCATTGGGTATGGGGCGGTGGTTGGCTTGCTCAATTAGGTGTGATTGATTTTGCGGGCGGCATTGTGGTGCACATCACAGCCGGGGTGTCCGCAGCGGTAATCGCGTTGATGTTGGGCGCACGCACGGGGTTCCCCCATGGTGTGCAGCCCCCACATGCGCCTTGGATGGTGATGGTTGGTGCGTCGCTGTTGTGGGTTGGTTGGTTCGGGTTTAACGGGGGCAGTGCCGTGGCCGCTAATGGCGATGCGACGATGGCCATCTTGGTTACTCACCTTTCGGCCGCCACGGCGTCACTGGTCTGGATGGTGATTGAATGGGTCAGATTTGGTAAGCCAAGCATTGTGGGTATCGTTACCGGCACTATCGCTGGCTTGGCGACAATAACGCCAGCTTCGGGCTCTGTTGGGCCCATGGGCGCTATTGTATTGGGTCTTGTGGGCGGCTTGGTTTGTTTCTATGCGGTAGATTTTGTAAAAAGCAAAATGAAGGTCGATGATTCTTTGGACGTCCTTGCTGTGCACGGTGTTGGTGGTGCTTCGGGCAGTCTATTGCTGGCGTTTCTACTCACTTTCGGCTCAGGCGCTTCGGGCTATGCAGAAGGGGTAACTGCAATTAGTCAGTTCGGCGCGCAAGTGATCGGGGTTGTTGCAACAGCAATCTGGTCTTTGGTTGTCACTGTGGTTATTGTATGGATTACCAAGCAACTTGTTGGCCTTCGTGTTGATAAAGAAGCTGAAACAACAGGTCTTGACTTGGCTGTGCATGGTGAAACCGGATACAGGCATTAACCGTCATCTCAAACGGAGGATCATATGAAACTCATCATCGCGATTATCAAACCGCATAAACTGGATGAGGTGCGTGACGCAATTGGCGCGTTAGACATTTTGGGTATGACCGTGACAGAGGTTCGTGGTTATGGTCGGCAACGTGGACACACGGAAATCTATCGGGGCGCAGAGTATGAAATTTCATATGTTCCAAAGCTAAAGCTTGAAATTGGTGTGCCAGATGACAAATTGGACCAAGCTGTTGACGCCATTCGAGAAGCTGCCTCTGAAGGCAAAATTGGCGATGGTAAGATTTTCGTTTTAGATCTTGAGGCAGCAATTCGTGTGCGTACCGGTGAGAATGGCGAAAGCGCGCTTTAGTTATCGTCCGTTTCAAGATTTAACGCGTTAGTCGGCGGAGGAGAAGGACCCTTACCCGCTCTTCAGCCGACTGGCGCGTTTTAATATTGGCATTTCCATTATTTTCTGTTCAAAAAAATACCCGCCAAAATGGCGGGTATTTGAATTGCAAATAGCTTAGAGAGTTTTTTAGGACGAACCAACACCGTCTTGGCCGACAAAGGCAATGCGCAACATATTTGTTGCGCCGGGCGTTCCTAACGGTACGCCAGCGGTGATGGCAATGCGGTCCCCTGGGCGCGCAAAGCCTTCCCGATAGGCAATTGAACATGCGCGATCTACAACGTCGTCTAGGTTCACCGCGTCGTCTGTACGCACACAGTGTAGACCCCAAACGAGTGAAAGACGACGAACGGTTGCCAGTTTAGGCGACAAAGCGACGATTGGCTTTTCAGGGCGTTCACGTGCCGCGCGAATGCCTGTGGAGCCTGAAGACGTGTAGGTGACGATAGCAGCCAAATCGAGCGTTTCGGCAACTTGGCGGGCCGATGCCGAAATTGCGTCGGCTGCTGTTGCTTCTGGTTCAATGTTTTGGCGACGAATGATGGACTGATAAAGACCATCTTGTTCAACGGCCACCGCGATGCGGTTCATTGTCGTGACCGCTTGAACTGGGAAATCGCCCGCTGCTGATTCTGCTGAAAGCATGACGGCATCTGCGCCTTCATAAACCGCGGTCGCCACATCTGAAACTTCGGCACGTGTAGGCACTGGGGCTGTGATCATTGATTCAAGCATTTGAGTTGCCACAACCACTGGTTTGCCTTGTTGGCGGGCCATGCGGATCATGCGTTTTTGCAGGCCAGGTACGGTTTCCAGCGGCATTTCAACGCCCAAATCGCCTCGTGCAATCATTATGGCGTCAGACAATTTGATGATTTCTTCGAGCCGCTCGATTGCTTGCGGTTTTTCGATTTTTGCCAAAATACCGGCGCGGCCCTGAACGGTCTTGCGCACGTCAATGATGTCCTCAGGGCGTTGCACAAATGATAGAGCAATCCAGTCGGCTTTTACTTCTAAAGCGGCCAGCAAGTCTGCGCGGTCTTTATCAGTTAAAGCACCAACAGCAAGCAGGGTGTCTGGCAGGCTGACGCCTTTGCGGTCGGAAAGTTTACCACCGTGTACAACTTCACACTCAATCTTATCTGCGCTTTTTTTGATGCAGCGCATTTCGATTTTGCCGTCGTCAAGCAGCAGTTTGTGCCCCTTTTCAATGGATTCAAAAATTTCCGGGTGTGGCAGGTGAACGCGGGTTTTGTTGCCCTCAGATGTGTCGGTGTCGAATGTGATCACATCGCCAGTGGCCAATTGAACGGAACCTGTGTTGAATTTGCCAACACGCAATTTTGGGCCTTGCAAATCAACCAACACGCCAATGGGGCGTTTGATGGTTTTTTCAACTTTGCGCACCATGGCCATGGTTTGGGCAAGGAGTTCATGGCTGGCGTGGCTCATGTTGATGCGGAAAACGTCTGCGCCAGCGCGGGCCAGCTCTTCAATTGTTGCCTCTGTATTTGAGGCAGGGCCCAGGGTCGCGAGAATTTTAATTTTGCGTAGACGTCTCATTGGTGCTCCAACTATTGCAGATCGGCGTCCGTGAGTTGAACAGTCCAATCTCTGTTTTTCATCGTATCGACTTCCATGAAGCCGGTTCGTTCGTAGCCGCGGGCCAGACAGTCCTTTTCACCAAAGATTGTGAAGGACTTGTCTCGGGTGCACATAAAAATACGCCCATCCCATCGATTTCCGCCGATGTCATCCACGGCGTGAATATAGAAATATTGCGATCGTTGTTCGTCTAAGGGGCCATTGAACACGACAGCGCAATTTTCCGGTTCTGCCAACCACCAACCTTCAGACTGCCAGCCTTTTTCGCTGCGAAAGCCTATGGCGATAGCCACCGGATTTTGACTCTGATTGCAAATCCGCAAGTCAGCAGCAGCTGGAGTTGTGTTAAATATTGTCAGCAGCAGGGACAGCGGCACAAATCTCATTGTGGCCTTTGTTATACTAAAGTCGATAAAAGACAAGGTCACTACACTCCCAGTTGGGTACATTTTTTTGCGTTCATGGCACGTTATAATTGATTTGAGACTGATCTGTGGCGTTCAATTGTGAAAACTTGCCGGATATTTTTACATGGGCAGCGCTTTTGCAAAACGATGGTGGATGAGTGGCTTTTGGCCTTGCAATTATCCCGTGCGATGGGCGAAAGATAGAGCCAAATTTTTGCAACCCGTTTGAAAGTAAGTTGATATGGGACAGTCCACCATCGCCCGCGAGCAATTGCGCTCCTTTGTTGAACGCATTGAGCGTTTGGAAGAAGAAAAGAAGTCGATCTCAGAAGATATTCGCGACGTTTATGGTGAAGCCAAAGGCAATGGCTATGATGTGAAAGTGTTGCGCGAAGTGGTGAAATTGCGCAAGCAAGAAAGCCACGAACGCCAAGAACACGAAGCGATATTGGATCTGTACAAACACGCGTTGGGCATGATCCCGTCCGGAGCTGTGGACGACGAAGCGCTTTAAGGCTGCTTTGTTGATAAATGCGCAAACTACCGGCCGTCGATCAGTCCAGACATGACTTGATTGGCGGCTTTTTCATTGCCAATGGCGCGCATTGCGGTTGCTGCGATTGCGTTACGATCAAGGCCCGCCTGGGCGTACATTTTGTCTTGTGCGGCGTGATCAAAATGCTTGTCTGGAATAAACATCGGGCGGCATCTTAAACCACCGTCCAACAGCCCTTGCAGTGCGAGGTGGTTCAACACGAAACTGCCAAAGCCTCCGATTGATCCTTCTTCAATTGTGATCAGCACTTCATGTTCGTTGGCGAGGCGCTCGACCATTTCAACATCAAGCGGCTTAGCAAAACGCGCATCGGCAACCGTTGCCGAAATGCCAAATGTCGAAAGCATGTCAGCTGCTGCAAGTGTTTCAGACAGGCGGCCACCAAATGACAATAGGGCCACGGAGCTACCTTCGCGCAAAATGCGGCCTTTGCCAATTTCCAAGAATTTGCCGCGACTTGGCATTTCGACGCCAACCCCTTCACCGCGTGGAAACCTAAACGCAATTGGGTGTTCGTCAAATTCTGCGGCGGTGCGTACCATGTGTTTTAATTCGGCTTCGTCGCCCGGTGCCATCAGCACCATATTGGGGATTGCGCCCAAATATGCGGTGTCGAACGCACCCGCGTGGGTTGGACCGTCTGCGCCGACAAATCCTGCGCGGTCAATGGCAAAGCGTACGGGCAGATTTTGTATTGCCACATCATGCACCACTTGGTCGTAACCCCGTTGCAGGAAGGTGGAATAGATCGCACAAAACGGGCTCAGGCCCTCGGTGGCCAAGCCGGCGGCAAATGTTACGGCATGTTGTTCGGCGATGCCGACGTCAAAACAGCGGTGACCGAATTGTTTGGCGAACTTATCCAAACCGGTGCCCGAGGGCATAGCGGCGTTTATTGCGACGATGCGCTCATCAAGCTCAGCTTCCTGGATCAGACTATCAGCAAAAACACTTGTATAAGAAGGGGCGTTGGACACTGGCTTGGATTGCGCGCCTGTGATCACGTTGAATTTTGAAACGCCGTGATATTTATCCGCTGCATTTTCGGCGTGTTCGTAGCCTTTGCCCTTTTGCGTCACGACATGGATGAGAATGGGGCCATTTTCGGCGTCACGCACATTGTCCAAAATGGGCAAGAGGTGATCAAGATTGTGCCCGTCAATTGGACCAATATAGTAAAACCCCAATTCCTCAAATAAGGTGCCACCGGTCCAAAACCCGCGCGCATATTCTTCGGTTTTGCGCGCCTTTTCGGAGACGAATTTTGGCAGGTGGTCGGTTAGCCCTTTTGCGATCTCACGGATCGAACGATAGGCTTTACCCGAAACCAGCCGCGCCAAATAGGCGCTCATGGCGCCAGTGGGTGGTGCGATTGACATGTCGTTGTCGTTCAATATCACAATCAGCCGCGCATCCATCGCGCCGGCATTGTTCATGGCTTCATAGGCCATGCCAGCTGACATGGCGCCATCGCCAATGACGGCGATAATGTTGCGTTTTTCATATTTTAGGTCGGCGGCAACGGCCATGCCCAACCCAGCTGAAATCGAGGTAGAGGAATGGCCTGCACCAAAAGGATCACATTCGCTTTCGCCGCGTTTCGTAAACCCCGATATTCCACCTTCTTTTCGCAACGTGCGCATTTTGTCGCGACGCCCGGTAAGGATTTTGTGGGGATATGCTTGGTGACCAACATCCCAGATAATTTTGTCATCTGGCGTGTTGAATACATGATGCAGTGCGACGGTGAGTTCAACAACACCAAGTCCTGCGCCCAAATGTCCGCCTGTGACGGACACAGCATCGATCATTTCGGCGCGCACTTCATCGGCCAGTTTTCGGATTTGATCGCGTGGCAATTCCCGCAGATCATCCATCTTGGTGATGCTATCCAGAATTGGGGTCTCAGGGCGATTTGTCACTCATGCCTCACTTTACGCAGCGGGGAAATTGGAGCGCCCCATCTGATCTAATGAGATTTAAACCCACTAACACACACGTGCAACCAGTGGGTGACGAATGGTCGTTGTTTTTTGCAATTATTGTCGGAATTTATAGCGAACTTGCTGTTTTGAAGCCAATTTGGGTTGCAACACCTGCTTGTTTGCGCACCGTGAAGCCCAGTTGTGTCTGGTTGCCCAGCACCGTTGTTGGGGTCAGGTCGCCAACATCTGGTTCAAACATGACTGCAAATCGAGCATTGTCAAAATTTGTGGGGTCGACTTCAAAGCCAAAACTGTCGTCGCCATCGGCTGGGAAAAACTCACCCGGACGTTGATCGATCTTGGCTGATATTGGTGCAAAAGCGGATTTTGTGTTTCCGACCTTCACGTTGCGCAAAATGCTGCCAAAGTCGCTAAGGTCAGTGTTCAGACTAGCATTAGTCAGTGCATCGCGAATATTCGGCGTAAACGGTGATTTGGCGTTCACGATTGCGACGTCTTGACGAATTTCTGTCGCACCGTTCTGACGGTTCAAGATGATTTCCAGGGCCTTTTGGGCGTCTGGCGAAGCTGATTGCGCTGGCGCATAGGCCGCGAGCAGCGCATCTGCGGCATATAGATCAGGAAGTGCACCTTTGCGCATCGGAACTTGAGGTACAAATTCAGCTTGGCTTTTGGCGTCTAGTGTGAAGCGGGACGGGTTTACGACGCTGTTAGGGTCAACAGATGCAACGGTAAACCGGGAAGATAGTGTTTCGCTGGCTTGCGCAGGGACGCCCAAGGATGCTGTAGCTAACTTGATCGCTTCTGGTTTGATAGGTGGTGCAACGGCGACCAAGAGGTCTTCGCTGTCGCTGTCCGTTGGTAAGGGCGGTAGCGTTTGGGGGTCTTCAAACTGTTTTGATAATGATGTCGGGCGCTTGGGGGGCAATTGATCCAAAGCTGCGACTTGAATTGGCGCACTGATTTTTGTGGGCCTTTTGGCAACTTCAACTTTGTCGTTGTCACGTCCAAAAAGCACATCAAGCAATGTGCGGCCTGACCCACCCGCCGATTTTGCATTTTCAGCGCTGGCAAGCCGGGTGGTCGATCCATTGCAGGGTATTTGTTTGCACCGCTTATAGTCAGCCTGTGCGGTGGCATAGCCCGTTTGCGACAATACTACGCCGTTGGATGGGATATGAAGGGTTTTGCCCTTGGGGAATAGTTTCTTTAATTGCGCTGTTGTCATGCGCGGCCAAGCGCGAACGCTGCCGGTGTCCAAGTGTACAAATGGACTGCCTGACGTTGGGTAATAACCCACGCCACCCATCTGCTTTTTCATGGCGACTTGACGCAACTTGGTAAGGGAAACGCCGGGGATAAAAAAGTCCAGGGCCAACCCGCGCGTGTGATTGGAATTTTTTGCAACAGCGCTGGAGCGTGAGCGCAACATTTCGTTGGTCTGGGGTGAACGATAAGCAGAAACCACGTTGATTGGCTGTGTGGCACCTACCTCTTGGTATGTTTCCCACACCAGATCAAACAGACGTGGGTCCATTTTCGCGGATTCGTTGCGGCGCCAATCTCGTAAGAAATAGTTGAGTTCTGCCAAGCCCTTTTTGTCATAGCGACCGTCGCGCTTGAAGGTGATTTTGGCGGTTTCTTTGGTGTGGGTGTAGTACAGATATAGCGTGCGATCGCGCGCAGCAGCTGCGGGGCTGGCCAACCCAGCTGCCACAAATAAAGTGGTAATCAGCAAAAATAGAGCGCGTTTTATCGCGCATTTTGAGAGTGTGCCCAATGTACCAAACAATTTCGGACGCCCTTAACGCTACAATTTAATGCAAGTTACACCAAACAAGATGCGATTTTGTTAACGATCAGAACGAATGCTACCCCAAGAGTTAAACCAAGTAAGAGAAACTTACCCCTTAAACATGGAGAAGAAAAGGGGCCGAACCAAGGCATCTTTGGCAATTTGCCCGGCACAGTTAATCTGTACGCGAAGGTATTGCCGTATTCAGGCCGTTCTAGCCCTTAAGCAACGCTTTGAGCTTCGTGTTGTGGCCGTAGACATCACCAAAGCTGCGCACGGTGCCGTCAGCATCAATCCGAAGTGTGAAATAGGCAAGGTGTACCGGAATTTTGTTTTTAAGATTATTCCATTTCTCATTTTTGCCCATCATGCCTTTTATTTTTTCCAAACTTAGGCTTGGCTCATAGCGCAATAGTGCATCGGCAAATTCAAGCGGGTTCTGCACACGCACACAACCGTGCGAGTAAGCGCGTCTGCTTGAGTTGAATAGGGATTTGGATGGTGTGTCGTGCAGATAGACCGCATGTTTGTTGGGGAATAAAAATTTGATGGAGCCCAATGCATTGTCGCGGCCTGGCCGCTGGCGAATGCGGAATGGCGGCTTCTTGATATTGACATTTGCCCAATCAATTGACGACGCGTTAATCACCTTGCCGCCAGCAAGCAGTTCATAGTTTTTGCTCTCGAAATAATTTGGATTGCCGATGGCGCTGGGTAAAAGTTCATTGGTGGCGATTGACGACGGCACATTCCAATAGGGATTGACGACGACATGCTCGATCTCATCCGAAAATATCGGTGTTTTGAATTCAGGTTTGCCGACCACAACACGCGTTTCATGTTGAACAATGCCGGATTTGACGACCTGCAATCGATATTCTGGAATATTTACAAAGACGTTGAAATCTCCGAGGTCCTTTGGCATCCAGCGCCAGCGTTCCATATTGGCGACAATGTCCTCAACGCTTGCGCCCTGCGCGCCGTTTAGGGCGGCAACTGTTGCTGGACCAACGACCCCATCTCCATTGATCCCGATAGAGGTTTGGAATTTTTTCACCGCTTCTTCTACTTGGGCGTCGTAGACGAGCTCTTTTGATGCATCGACCAATGTCAGATCAAGTCTTTGGCGAAGAATTGGCAGCCGCTGGTCCGAGAATCCAAGTTTAATCAATTTACCATCTGGCACAATGATTTGCTCAATCTCAGGTCCTGCTATGCGTTTGGACAATTCGGCGCGTAGCCCCAAAAACTCTGGGTGGGTGGGGTGCATGCTTTGTAGTAGGGCGGCTGGATTGTTGGAGCTGACCAGGTCAATGCGCAGTTTTGCGAGATCAACTTGCGTTGGACGCAACGATATCGACCGGGAAACAGCACTTGGTGCGATGCGGCCGCTCGCGGCATGTTGGGCGTAAAGTATGGCTGCATCTGTGAACGCAACTTCAACCAGCGCTAATTTTTGCGGATCGCCTTGGGCACCGGCAATATCAAGTTTGCCCGTCAAATAGTCGGTTGTGCGAAGGCCTTCAAATTCTGCGTTTTTAAACAGGTCAATGACGGCTTGCGCTTTTGATGAAAAGGCGACCTGGTCGGTGCTTTTTTCAAGCCAAAGCGGTTCAAAATTTCGCGCACCATAAAAATAGTAAAGGCTTTGCGCGTTTTCCCAGGTCCGGGTTCCGGACTTTGCACCATAATAGTCTTCGCGAAGGCCGGTTTTAATGATTTTTGCGAGCGGGGAAATTGCAGGACCGATAACAACCCGAGTTGCTTCAATTCCATTGACCAAAATGGTTTCTTGGGCCATGGCACCCCATGAGCCCAAACTCACAAGACCACATGCCAGAATCAACGAACGAAATTTGCAACCCATTGTCATTCCTCCAAGCCGGACGCACATAATGGCACAAGCTCTTGCCAAAACACGCTTTTATTGCGTCATTAGCTAACAACGCATTCAACAAACACTAAATGTCGGTAATTTATACGTCGAGTTTGGAGCAAAACCAAGCTTTTCGCATTTTTGTTACCGTAAAATTGCACGGCCAAATTGCAAAATACTAGGCCGCGTCGCTTTCTTCTAACCCATATTCCTTGATTTTTCGGTAAAGCGTGGAACGCCCAATACCCAATGCACGTGCAACTGCACTCATTTTGCCGTGGTACTGATCTAAGGCAAAGGCGATAAGGTCGCGCTCCACATGCACAAGAGGTTCGATGTCACCATCTTGGCCGACAAACCGGTCTTTTTCTTTCATGTCGGGCTGTTGTTCGCTTGGTGAAGGTATAGACAGATCATCAATATGCACAGGGACTGACATATGTGGATGGCTTGCCAATTGGGATCGGATCTTTTCGGCTCCTGCAATGGTTGCGCCAATTTGGGGGAAGTCGCTGGGCTCTAACTCAGCGCTGCCGGCCAAAACGACCGCGCGATAAATTGTGTTTTCCAATTGGCGTACATTGCCCGGCCAGTCGTAGCTCTTTAGAAGCGATAATGCTGCAGAATTGCATTGTGAGATTTGTCGTCCCTCTTCGGACGCAAAGCGCGCGATGAAATGGGCAATAAGTGCGTCCAGATCATCCATTCGTTCGCGCAGGGGTGGCAAATAAATCGGAAAGACGTTTAGTCGATAATACAGGTCTTCGCGGAAATGACCTTCTTTGGTGAGATTGAGCAGACGCTTATTGGTGGCGGAAACGATACGCACGTCGACTTTTTCAATTTTTGTTGCACCGACAGGTTCGATTTCACCTTCTTGTAGGGCGCGTAACAATTTCACTTGCATATCGAGCGGCAATTCGCCGATTTCATCCAGGAATAGCGTGCCACCATCGGCTTCTTGGAACTTGCCTTTTTGGTCGCTTATTGCGCCCGTAAACGATCCTTTTTTGTGGCCGAACAGAATCGATTCGACGAGATTTGGTGGAATGGCGCCACAATTGACTGTGACAAAAGGCTTATTGGCGCGCTTTGAGCTGGCTTGGATGGCACGCGCCACCAGTTCCTTGCCGGTGCCGCTTTCCCCCTCAATTAAAACAGGGATGTTGGATGCGCCAGCTTTTGAGCCGAGCTCTTTCACGCGGTTCATAACAGGTGATTTTGTGATGATATCATCAAACCCGAAATGGCCTGACAATCGATTGCGCTCGGTGCGCAGACAGGTTTCAAGACTTTGTCGTTTCAGTGCGTTTTGCAAAGAAATGGTCAAGCGCTCTGGGGCAACTGGTTTTACGAAAAAATCAACGGCGCCGTGGCGTATTGCGGTGACGATGGTCTCAATTGATGAGTTCGCCGTTTGCACAATTACGGGATGCTTCATGCCGCGTTTTGTCATTTCGTTCATCACCGCCATGCCGTCCATTTCCGGCATCACCAGATCAAGAATTACAGCGTCGATTGTGGTTTCTTCAAGGATTTGTAGACCAGACGGCCCCGACAGGGCCTCAAACGCGTCATAGCCGTTTGCTTTAAGAATTTCAGTGCTCAGACGACATTGCACTGGGTCATCGTCAATAATCAGGACTTTGGCCATTCGTGATAAAACTCGCAATCAATGATGATCTCACCCCGGGGCTAAACGTGGCGAATCATAGAACTGTTCTATTTTGGAGCAGGTTAGGGTGGAGTTCTTAACAGTGGTTTAAGCATAATTGTTCATGTAACGATCGTTTTGGACTTTTGGTTCATCACCTGCATGGAAAACCCAAGCCAAAATAGGAGAGTGGCAAGGCCTAAGTTTGAAAATGGCTGATAGGGCGTGAGCGCAGGAACGAAGGCAACGCCTATGCTAAATATGGTCACCAGAATAAGCGTGATGCCAACCCAGTTAGGCAATTCTGATTTTGTGATGATCCATATGCCGAGCGCTAATGCACCCAGAGTAACCGCTGTTCCTGCGACTAAAAACAATGTCGATTGGGCGATTTGTGCATCTGAGGTGACCCCTGAGCCAATGACCAGCAATGCGATCAGCGTAAAAACCCACATGCCTACGCTGACCAGCATTATACCGGCGCGACCGATAATGTCTTTGCCGACGGCTGGCCAGATCGCAAAAACGCCAGCAGCGATTAAAGCAAACGCTATTGCTGAAATTGTTGAATTAAGAGCTGTGTAGCCGCCCTGTGTGAGTTCAGTGAGTTCACTCACAACCCAAACAAATGAACCAAGCATCAATATTACTGCAAACATAATTTTCGCCTCTCGTGGGTTGGTCACCAATATGGTGCGACCTCTTTATCCTGTCACCCCCCAATTATTTGTGCGCTACGCAAAACCATAGCGCACATATCGTGCAATCCCGCCCCTTCACAAGCGATGCGAATATGTTAGTGTTTGCGCAAAGTTTTTTCGGAGATACGTATTACAGATGAATAAAGTTGTATTTGGTGCGGCGGCTGAACAAAAGCCAGGCGTAGAATTTGGTAATTTGCCGGAGTGGGACCTATCCGATCTGTATCCGGATGTGCAAAGCGATGAGATCCAGGCCGATATTGCTCATTGTGAAGCGGAGGCCAAGCAGTTTGCACAGGACTTTAAGGGCAAGCTGGAAGAATTGGCCAAAAATGGTGGCCTGATCAACACGATCACACGCTATGAGGCGCTGTCTGACAAGATGGGACGCCTGGGCTCGTTTGCCTATCTGCAATATGCCCAAAACACATCCGACCCTGACCGGGCGAAGTTCATGGGTGATATGAACGAAAAGCTCACCAGCTTTTCAACGCCCTTATTGTTCTTCACGCTTGAAATGAACCGGATCGACGATGCGATTTTGGATGCGGCGTTTGAAAAAGACACATTGTTGGCGCGCTACAAGCCGTGGTTTATCGAATTGCGCAAAGCAAAACCGTATCAGCTTGAGGACCGGGTTGAAGAGCTGTTTCATGACAAATCGGTGACAGGTCGGTCCGCTTGGAACCGTTTGTTTGATGAAACGATGGCCAGCCTTAAGTTTGACGTTGATGGCAAAAAACTGTCGCTTGAGCCAACTCTGACCCAGATGACCGACAAGGATGGCACAAAGCGCGAAGCTGCGTTTAAGGGGCTGGTCGGTACTTTGGGCGAAAACCAGCGTTTGTTTACCCACATCACCAATGTGTTGGCCAAGGATAAAGAAATTTCTGATCGTTGGCGCGGGTATGAAGATGTGGCGGACAGTCGTCACCTTGCCAATTCTGTCGAACGCGACGTTGTTGATGCGCTTGAAGGTGCAGTGCGCGAAGCATACCCAAAATTGTCTCACCGCTATTATGCGATGAAGGCAAAATGGTTCGGTATGGAAAAGCTGAACGCATGGGACCGCAACGCGCCATTGCCGAACGATGATGACCGTTTGTTCAATTGGGATGAAGCCACCGACATGGTGATGTCGGCCTATGGTAAGTTCTCCCCAGAATTGGCCGAGATTGCACAACCGTTCTTTGGCTCTGGCTGGATCGATGCGCCTGTGCGTGAAGGCAAGGCTCCGGGCGCGTTCGCGCACCCCACGGTGCCAAGCGCACACCCCTATTTGATGCTCAACTATATGGGTAAAGCGCGGGACGTGATGACGCTGGCGCACGAATTGGGCCACGGTGTTCACCAGGTGTTGGCAGCAGATCAAGGGCCATTGATGGCATCAACACCTTTGACATTAGCTGAAACGGCAAGTGTGTTTGGTGAAATGCTGACTTTCCGTTCTTTGCTGGACGCAACAACCGACAAAAAAGCCCGGTTTGCGCTGTTGGCGGGTAAGGTTGAGGACATGCTGAACACCGTTGTCCGGCAAATTTCGTTCTATAGTTTTGAGCGCAAAGTACATACGGCGCGGCGCAATGGCGAGTTGCGATCTGAAGAGCTGAACCAAATGTGGGTGGACGTGAGCAAGGAAAGCCTTGGCCCGTCTGTTATTCTGAACGAAGGCTATGAGAGCTTTTGGTCATATATTCCGCATTTCATTCATGCGCCATTTTATGTGTATGCCTATGCGTTTGGCGATTGCTTGGTGAATTCGCTTTATGCGCAATATCAAAAATCGGAGGACGGATTTGCACAGCGCTATCTTGACTTGTTGCGCGCTGGCGGGTCCAAACATCATTCGGAATTGTTGGCACCATTTGGCTTGGATGCCAAAGACTCGAATTTCTGGTCACTGGGTCTTTCGATGATCGAAGGTCTAATTGACGAGTTGGAAGAATTGGACGCTTGATCGCGTTCATATATGAACTGATTAAATGGAGAAATTGATGAGCACTGAAGCAGAAAAACTTTTTGAAGAACAATCTAAGACGTTTTCAAGCGTCATGAATGTTTTTAAATACTCAACCATCGGCATCGTTGTGGTTCTTGTGTTGATGTATTTCTTCCTCGTGGCCTAATAGGTCACGAGTTTGGCGTGCCGCAAATGTGGGGGCGGCGCATTTTTGTTAATGCGTTTGGGCTGCTTGTAAGCCCAGGGAGTAAGGCATGAAGATAGCGATTATACGCGAAACTGCCGCCAACGAAGCCCGTGTGGCGGCCACACCGGAAACGGTAAAAAAATATATCGGGCTCGGCGCTAAAGTTAGCGTCGAAAAGGGAGCTGGCGAAGGTTCTAAAATTCCTGATGCAGAATATAAAGAAGCGGGAGCAACTGTTTCTGCCACCGCATCGGCTACGCTAAAAGGCGCGAATGTTGTGTTGACTGTGCGTCGACCGACGGCCACCTCTCTAAAGGGAGCTGCGAAAGGGGCGTTGGTTATCGGCCAAATGGACCCATTCGGCAATGAAAAAGACATTGCTGCATTGGCAAAGGCTGGGTTTGGCGTATTTTCCATGGAGTTTATGCCCCGGATTACCCGGGCGCAGGTGATGGATGTATTGTCCTCGCAAGCCAACCTTGCAGGCTATCAAGCCGTCATTGAAGCCGCAGTTACCTTTGATAGGGCGTTCCCGATGATGATGACGGCTGCGGGCACAATTCGTCCGGCGAAGGCCTTTGTTATGGGAGCTGGTGTTGCGGGTCTGCAAGCCATAGCCACTGCAAAACGTCTGGGCGCGATTGTGTCGGCAACGGACGTGCGTCCGGCTGCAAAAGAACAAGTTGAATCTTTGGGCGGCAAATTTGTCGCGGTTGAAGACGAAGAGTTCAAGCAGGCTGAAACCTCTGGCGGTTACGCCAAAGAAATGAGCCAAGAATACCAGGCCAAGCAAGCCGAGCTTGTGGCGACCCATATTGCCAAGCAAGATGTGGTGATTACCACAGCGCTTATTCCGGGCCGTCCGGCGCCGCGTTTGATCACCAAAAAGATGGTTGAATCCATGGCACCGGGGTCGGTGCTTGTTGATTTAGCTGTTGAACGTGGCGGCAATATTGAAGGCGCAAAACTTAATGAAATTGTTGACCATAAGGGCGTCAAAATCATTGGGTTTGAAAATATGGCGGGCCGGGTAGCTTCGTCTGCGTCCCAGCTCTATGCGAAAAACCTATATTCTTTCCTTGAGACACTTGTCGATCAGGAAACAAATGCATTGGCGGTGAACCCAGAAGACGAACTGGTCGCCGCAACACAACTGACGCGTGATGGCGCTGTTGTGCATCCGGCCTTTGCGGATAAGAAGGGAGCGAAATCATGATTGCAACATTAGATCAACTATCGACCGCCACTGGCGCTGCGGCATCTGCGGCATCGGGCGGCACAATTGACCCCTTCATTTTCCGGTTGGCAATTTTTGTGCTGGCAATTTTTGTCGGCTATTTCGTTGTGTGGTCAGTGACCCCGGCTTTGCATACCCCATTGATGAGCGTGACGAACGCGATCTCTTCGGTGATTGTGGTTGGTGCTTTGCTCGCGGTTGGCGTGCAATTGGCGGCGGATGGGAATTGGATTTCCAAAGCGTTTGGGTTTTTGGCTTTGGTGTTTGCCAGCGTCAATATTTTTGGTGGCTTTATGGTCACGCAACGCATGCTCGCCATGTATAAGAAGAAGGGGTAAGCGATATGATTTCCGCAAATATTGCAGCTCTATTGTACCTCGTTTCTGGGATGCTCTTCATTATGGCGCTTCGGGGCCTTTCTTCTCCAGCAACCGCGCGTCGTGGCAATACCTATGGCATCATAGGTATGGGCATTGCGATTGTCACAACTCTGGCAGTAGCCGCACCAACTGACATGCTGTCTTGGGCATTGATCATCGGTGGTATCGGCATTGGTGGCACAATCGGTGCTGTAATGGCCCGTCGTATTGCGATGACAGATATGCCCCAACTTGTGGCGGCGTTCCACTCGCTTGTTGGTTTGGCCGCCGTGTTTGTTGCCGCGGCCGCACTTTATGCACCAGACGCCTTTGGCATAGCCACCGACGGTCAAATCCACGCGCAAGCGTTAGTTGAAATGAGCCTTGGTGTGGCGATTGGTGCTTTTACGTTCACAGGTTCTGTAATCGCGTTTGCTAAGCTTAACGGCAACATGTCAGGTAAACCGATCATTTTGCCCATGCGCCATGCTTTGCATATCGCTCTTGGGGTATTGTTGGTCTATTTGGTTTGGCAGTTCACAATAAGCGGCGACCCAATGTGGTTTTGGGCAATTACGGTCTTGGCGCTTGTGTTGGGTGGTTTGATGATTATCCCAATTGGTGGTGCGGACATGCCAGTGGTTGTGTCGATGCTCAACTCATATTCGGGTTGGGCTGCGGCTGGTATTGGCTTTACGCTCGGCAATACGGCGTTGATCATCACCGGTGCGCTGGTGGGCTCCTCTGGTGCGATTCTTTCCTACATCATGTGTAAAGCGATGAACCGTTCGTTTATCTCTGTGATCCTTGGTGGCTTTGGTGGCGACGGTGGTGCTGCCGCTGGTGGCGAGGAAGAAACGCGTCCGGTCAAGCAAGGCTCAGCAGATGATGCGGCTTTCATGATGAAAAACGCTGGTAAAGTGATCATCGTGCCTGGTTACGGCATGGCGGTTGCCCAAGCTCAACATGCGTTGCGTGAAATGTGCGATTTGCTTAAAGCGGAAGGAGTGGAGATCAAATATGCGATCCACCCTGTTGCCGGGCGGATGCCGGGGCATATGAACGTGCTGCTAGCCGAAGCGAACGTGCCATATGATGAGGTTTTTGAGTTGGAAGACATCAACTCAGAGTTCGCGCAGTCAGACGTTGCTTTTGTGATTGGGGCGAACGACGTCACCAACCCATCAGCGAAAACTGACAAGACCTCGCCGATCTACGGCATGCCGGTTTTGGATGTTGAAAATGCGGGAACGGTGTTGTTCATCAAGCGCGGTATGTCTGCGGGTTATGCGGGGGTTCAGAACGAATTGTTCTTCCGTGACAATACAATGATGTTGTTCGGTGATGCCAAAAAAATGACGGAAAACATTGTGAAGGCTTTCGGGCATTAGTTTCGCTAGTCTTTGAAAATTTGAAAGGGCGCTTTTTGAGCGCCCTTTTTGTTTATTTGCTCGGCATCATGCGCGCGAGCAAATTGTCTTTTGCAATGTACTGATGATAGATCGCACCGCCGATATGTAGCACGAGGCTGGCCAAAAACAGTTTTGAAAATATGCTGTGTGCACTTGCTGAAACTATGCCTGATAGTTCTGGCCAGATTTCTGGCTTGCCCAGTCGCAATATGTCGCCAAGACCAGAAAGCACTAGCGTGGCTACGCCTGATCCAACAAGTGCAAGCGGAAACACATACAACAAGATGTGGATGATTTTTGATCCCCATTTGACAGCGAATGACCAATTTGGATCGGGTGCTGGGCGGGCATGACGAAAAGCAAAATAGGTACGTACCAGCAATAAAATACCGGCAAGCAGGCCCAGCGGGGCGTGCAATTTGATGATGCTAAATTTCAGCACTTCATCTGTTGTATTGGCCGAAATGGTCCCGGCAATCAAAAGCGCTATGAGCAATATCGCTAGCGCCCAATGCAGCGCACGTGCAGTGCGCGAATATTTTTTGACGTCTAGTTGATCCATTCCGTTTCCTTACTTTGTCAAAGCGATTGCAAAAGAGCTGCTTTATGTTACGTTACATGTAATACAATTTGTGTTCCATGTAAACTAAAAAGCGAAATGTCAAAAAAGTCGATTGAACCACCGCCAGATTCGTTGGGCAGATTGGTGTCGGTAACGGCGGCACGGGCGCAGCAAATTCTGGCTCGTTTGTTGGAGCCGCATGACCTAACGCCACAACAATGGATTGTGCTGGGCGTTTTGTGGCGACGCGATGAGGTAAGTGTTGGCGAGTTGGCACGCTATATGCGGAGTGAAAAGCCAGCAGTTTCGCGGCTTGTTGATCGAATGGAAAAGGCTGGATGGGTGGAAAAATGCACGTCGTGCAGCGATGCGCGTTCTGTGTTGGTTTCCGCTACAAATAAGGCGAAAGAAAAAGAGCATCTGCGCACACTCTACAAGCAAGTGAATGCTGCATTATTGTCTGACTTTGCGCCTAAGGAGAGTGATCAATTGTACGCGCTATTGGAGCGAGCACGAGAGAACGCATCACATTATCTCAGTGAAAAATGAGTAATTGCCAACAAGGTTTGAGCGGGGCTGAACTTGTTTTCGTCAGCAAACTGGTACACCGTAATCTTTAAGCATTTCAGGCAAGGGCAATAATCAGTGGCAGGTGAAAAGCAAGCAATTGTGGTGGTGCATGGCATGGGCGAACAGCGGCCCATGGGCATGATGCGTCGCATCGTTGAAACGCTTTGGACCACGGATAAATCCGTTCTGAATGAAGGTGATCGCCACATTGGACCAGACGGCAACAAAAGCTGGATCGTGCCTGACCTTAAGACTGGCAGCCACGATTTACAGCGCATCACCACGCCGCCTGCAAAGGACGGCAAGCGCACTGATTTCTTTGAGTTTTATTATGCGGATGTGCTGGACGATGCAAAGTTGCGTAATCTTTGGCGTTGGCTTTTGCGCATCATTATGGTGCGCCCCGGATATGTCGTGGACCGTATGGTTTGGCCCTGGGCCGCCTTATGTTTTCTGATCGTTTTAATCGGTTTGGTCGCTTTTGGCGTTGTGCTGTTAGGGCTTGGCACCATGTTTGAATTGCATTGGTGGAATTTGGACGGCGGTTCAGCACGGCTAAATGTTTGGCAAATTGGCTTTTTGGGGGTGCTTAATCTTGGGCTGATGGTTGGTTTGGCGCGTTTGGTGCCAAACTTGCGCTGGATTTTGCGCTGGCCCGCTTATGCGGTGATCACCACGCTTGTCTATTATACGTTGTTTGGTATTGGCGGAGTGGAAGTGCGGTCTGCTGTGGTCGGGGGTACGTTGTTGGTCACCATCCTGACGGGCATGTTCTTTTTGCCCTATCTGGGCGATGTGGCCGGTTATATGGGTGCGCATCCAGATACAGTGAAACGCCGTCATGACGTGCGTGAACGTGGTCTTAGCCTGTTGCGCGACCTGCATCATGATCCAACCTATGACCGTATCGTCGTTGTGGCGCATTCGCTTGGTTCAGTCGTTGCTTACGATATTTTGCATTTGCTGTGGGAAGAGCTTGGGCCGACCAATGAGAACCCGCCGACAGACCGGGTTCGGCAGGCGCTGTTTGAGCATGATGTTTTTGTCAATAACCATCAAAGTCGTTATTGGAATTCCCTGACCATAGCGTCCTATCAAGCCATTCAAGCCAATGTCACCAAAGCCATTCGGATATCAGGTCCAGTTGAAAATAAGCACGGCCATAAATCTCGATCCTATTGGAAGATCACCGATTTTGTATCTTTTGGCTCGCCTTTGAGCCATGCCCAATTTCTGATTGCGCGCGGCGTTGAAAATTTTGAAAAACTGAAAGAAGAACGTTTATTTCCAGTGGTTCCGCCACGTCCCTACAATGAAGACTTTGGCGTGCTCTATACGCCCGACAAACTGGAATTCAACGAAGAATATGCGGGTATGCCAATTCCAGAAACAACTGCGGAATGGGCGCTGAAGGCCCCGCGGGCATATGCCCATCATGGCGCGGTGTTTTCGGCCGTCAAATGGAGCAATATGTTTGATGAGCATCATCCCTTGTTCTTTTGGCAAGGCGATGTGTTGGGTGGTCCAGTAAGTGGTCTACAGCTTTTTGGGCGGGGCATTTTGGAACACAAAGTGCGCATTACGTACTCAAAATTCGGGCTCGCTGGGTTGCGGTTGATTACGCATACGCGCTATTGGACCAATACGGAGCAAACTGGTATTGCCGACCATATTGTTAAATTCCGCAAAGCCGTTGGGCTGATAAAGTCTGGAAAGTAAACCGGCACCATCTGCTCCCAAAGGTTTGATTTGTCGTTTCCGCATTGCTTTAGTATTGAGAGCTCGAAAAGCAAAACAAGGAGTGCCAAATGGCTGAATTGCGCATCGATATATTTTCTGATCCCGTATGCCCATGGTGCTTGGTTGGCCTTCACCGTTTGAACAAGGCTGTCGCGGCGCTGCCCGGTGACGTGAAGGTCGACATTTTCCATCACCCTTATTTGCTGGATGCAGACGCGACCAAGGAGGGGGAGGACGTTGAAACCATGCTGCGTCGGAAATATGGCACGGACCCGGCCCCCATGTGGGACCGTTTGGAAGAGGAAGCCAAGAAGTCTGGCCTTGATTTGGATATGCGCAAGCAAAAAATGCGCTACCCGTCCCAAGCGGCTCAAGTGCTGATTGCAGCGGCTGAGGCAAAGGGTACGCAGCATGAGATATCGATGGCGATGAGCCACGCGTGTTACGTGGATGCGCTCAATATATCGGATATTGACGTGCTGGTTGAAATAGGCGTTGCACATGGGTTCACCCGTGAAGAAGTATTGGCGCTGGTTGAGCGCGAAGACCTGCAAAAGGAAGTTGAAAAGGCTGCCTTAAGCGCATCCCAACAGGGCATTCAAGGTGTGCCGTTCTTTATTCTAGGCAATAAATATGGGCTTTCCGGCGCCCAGCCGGATGAGGTGTTTAAAGAGGCGTTGGAACAGGTGCTGACAGGAGCTATTGAATAGCTGCGACAATTATCCATCAATGAACAAAGAAAAACGCCGCTGAAAAATCAGCGGCGTTTTTTAATTCTCTAGCTATGAACTGGTACGCCTATTAACGACCAGGTGTAACCAAACCTTCACGCTGTAAGCGCTTGCGAGCCAATTTACGGGCGCGGCGCACAGCTTCAGCCTTTTGACGGGCTCTTTTCTCAGAAGGTTTTTCATAGTAGTTACGCAACTTCATTTCACGAAATACACCTTCGCGTTGAAGTTTCTTTTTCAAAGCTCGAAGAGCTTGATCTACATTGTTATCGCGAACGACTACTTGCACGCGGCACACCACCTTCAAAAGAGTTAAACCAAATTTCAAACGCGTTTGACAAAAAGCCAAATGCGCTGTGGCCAGCAAACCAGCCAAGCGTTGGGTGGGTGAATACCAAACATGGATAGGCTTGTCCAGCGTTTGACGACGGAAATTACGTCTAAAGAGGCTTAATTAGTGCCTTTTTTGGTAAAAATCCGATTGATGTGCCCCATTTTTCTACCCTTACGTATTTCAGATTTGCCGTAATGGTGAACTTGCGCGTTCGATTCTGTGGTTTGCATCCCGGCAATGATCTCATCGCCGATCAGGTTTTCCATCACCACATTTGAATGCCGCTCCGGGCTGCCAAGGTCCCAACCGGCTACTGCGCGGATATGTTGTTCAAATTGATCGTTCAAGCATGCCGCTTGTGTCCAGTGCCCGGAATTGTGGACACGTGGCGCAAATTCGTTCACCACCAACTTGTCGCCGTCGGGTGTGGACACCACAAAAAATTCAACGCCCATCACGCCGACATAATCGAGCGCAATAATCAGTTGAGTTGCAATTGCTTTGGCGGCTTCACCCAGCGCCTTGGAAATATTTCCCGGCACAGTAGACGTTTTAAGAATGTGGTTTTGATGTACATTTTCCGCCGGATCGTAAGCTGCCACATGACCGGTTTGATCGCGTGCGATGATCACCGATATCTCTTTCTCAAAAGGCACGAAGCTTTCCAGAATGGCGGGCTGTTCGCCAATGGCGGCGAAGGCGTTTGCCACATCATCGTCGGTCTTGAGGATGGTTTGGCCCTTGCCGTCGTAACCAAAATGTCGGGTTTTGAGGACAGCGGGCAGGCCGATTTTTTTAACCGCACTATTCAGTGCTGATTGGCTATCCACTTTTGCATATGGCGCGACTTCAATGCCGATGGTCGAAATGAAGCGTTTTTCCACCAGCCGGTCTTGTGAGGTTTCTAACGCTTTAGCTGAAGGAAACAGCGCCGTACCTGCTTGAGTTATCGCGGCTGCGGTTGCTGCGGGCACGTTTTCAAATTCGTAAGTGACGCAATCAACGCTTTGAGCAAATTTGACCAATGAAGCGATATCTTCATAGGCTGCGATCGTTTTGTGCGGGGTCACAGCGAAAGCTGGACTGTTAGGGTCCGGGCAAAATATGTGGGTGTTTAGGCCCAAGCGATGGGCAGCAAGCGCTAACATGCGGCCTAACTGTCCGCCGCCTAAAATGCCGATGGTCGCACCAGTTGCGAGTTTATTTTTCATCAATCGGGAACTCAGTGACGTTGGCGGTGCGGTTTTCGCGATAGGCGATCAAGTTGTTGCGCGCGTCCTCGTTGGACAGGGCAATAACAGCTGCGGCCAACAAAGCGGCGTTGGTTGCGCCTGCCTTACCAATGGCCAATGTGCCTACCGGAATGCCCGCAGGCATTTGCACGATCGAATAAAGGCTGTCCAGCCCCTTCATCGTGCGGCTTTCCACCGGGACGCCGAAAACGGGCAAATGGGTGAGGGCGGCAATCATGCCGGGTAAGTGCGCTGCGCCACCTGCCCCTGCAATGATGATTTGAAAACCATCGTCGGCGGCCGTTTTGGCAAAATCATACATCCGATCAGGCGTACGGTGCGCGGAAACAATGCGTGCTTCGTAAGGAATTTGAAGTTGGTCGAGTGTCTCAGCAGCGTGGCGCATTGTGGCCCAGTCAGACTGAGAGCCCATGACGATGGCTATCGGCGGGTTTAAAGGCATTTGTGCCCTCTCGCGTTGCGTCAAAAAAGGCGTTTAGCCTACAAAAAGACTTTGAGCAAGTGGTGTAAAGTCTAATTGGCGAAGATCGACGTGTAAATTTTTGGCGAAAAGGCGCTTTGTTACGCAATTATGTCCGGCAATAATATATCTTCTATCTCTTTGATCCGGTCTTTGAGCGTTAGTTTTTTCTTCTTTAAGCGCTGCACCAGCATGGGGTCGTTCTGCCCCGAATGGGTTAGGGCGTGAATTGCTGCATCCAAATCTTTATGTTCTTGTCGTTTAGACGCCAGTTCCAGTCCCAATCTTGCCCGTTGTTCGGATGTCAGTTGCATCATGCGCTGGCGGGCCTTTCGTGATTCTACTGGTGCCGGTATATCGAAATTATCTCATATTACAAATGATTGCATAAAGATTTAACCGTGTGCGCAAATTTGTGCCAAATTTGAATGATTTGTTGATTGGACAGCGTAACATTTTTTTGTCACACTGATCGACGTACTTACAGAGAAAGGAAGACTTCATGACAACTACTTCCCACCTCAACGCGCTGGAGCGCCGTCATGCCTCGCTTGACGATGAGATCCTCCAAGAATTGCAGCGCCCCGCTCAAGACGAGCTGAAAATCGGCATGCTGAAGCGCAAAAAACTCGAGTTAAAAGACGAGATATCGCGAATGCAAAATCAGACGCGACAATAGGTGAGAATAGAAATTCTTTTGAGTATCAATCAAGTGGGCCACGATCATTCTCGTGGCCTTTTGTTTTTGGTTCGTCTTACAAGAAACTTAGGATGCCGTCATAGAGCAGCTTGAGTGCCAACATGAAGGCCAATATATAAGCCATTTTGTAAAATAGTTCTGTTGAGATGCGTCGCACAAGGTAGACGCCCAACACCATTCCAAAAATCGCGACAGGTATCAAAAGCGCTGATTTGGCGAGATTGGAAACCGATAATTGTCCCAAGAAAGCGTAAGGGATTAGTTTTGTGGTGTTGACCACGGCAAAGAAAATCACCGTTGTGCCCGCATATAGGGTTGGTTTTAAACGCTGCGGTAACATGAAAATTTGAAATGGCGGACCGCCCGTATGGCTGACAAAACTTGTAAAACCTGCCACGTTGCCCCAAAACCACCCCCAGGGCCTGGACGGAGGAAGGCCTGAAAGTGTTTTGCGCAACGGTAGCCATTCATCAAGGCAGAACAGTACAGTGACAGTGCCAACCATGAGGCGCACCATGCCTTCAGAAATAAAGGCAAAGAATATCCAACCCAGAACAATACCGGTGATGGCACCGGGAAGTAGGATTTTGAGGTTTGGCCAATGGATTTCGCGCCGATAGGCCATCAGGCCAATCGCATCCATTGACAACAATACGGGCAGCATGATGCCCACGGCTTCGGTGACAGGCATCACGATGGATAAAAGCGGTACGCCGACAAAACTGAGTGAGCCAATCAAACCAGATTTTGACAGGGCAACCAGAAATACGGCCAAGGAACTGATTATGATGACCCAAGGGTCGATCGAAGTAATGTCGAGGGGCATAAGTAAAATACGTAATTGATTGGTGGGGTCCTAGCAGGTTAGATCATCCAACTTGCCGGGCCAAGTCAATGTTGGCAATTTTGGTCTGCGAAAGGTGTTTTGTTATGGGGAGTGCGGTTTCGCTGGTGGCGCGCAACAAAAGCGCGCGTGCGATTACCCATTTGTGGCAAGAAGTTTCAGGGTTTGAAACATCGCCATCCATGCCTACGCTCAATTATCCGCCGCATTTTACCTTCGCCATGTTTGAGCACGTGACCGGCGCACAATTGAAACGGCAGTTGAATGAGGTCTTTAAACGAACAAAGCCGGTACGGGTAACTTTCGATAAGATCAAGTTTTTTGATGTGGAACCGATGGTGGTGTGGGCAGCGCCTGTGCAAGTTCCACGGTTATTGGCGTTGCATCATGAAATTCATGGACAGGTGGATGCAGCCAAATGCAGAGCTAATTACTTGCCCGGCAAATGGCATCCGCACTGCACGCTGGCGACCCAAATCGATCCGGCAAATCGTGAGGCGGTGCTGCGCTACATCAATGCAGAAATCGGAGAGTTTGATGTGATCTTCAATTCCATTGAGATCATTGAATTTTCGCCGATCGAAGTGATCAAACAGTGGCGGTTGGACCTTTAGCTCTTGTCTTTCTTTTTGGCAGCTTCAATTTCGGCTTCCAATTCATCAAGGTCGGCTTGCATCACTTGCATAAGCAATTGGCGCGCAGTTTTGACGTGACCAATCATTGCTTCGTCGTCACCACGCAATTCATATGCTTCGTGCAACATCTCCACATCATGCTTGGCAAATGCGTTGGCGAGGCGCTTGGCTTTTGCCTCCGTGTAGCCAAGTGAAACAAGTGCTTTGATGCCAAGATGCAATGCCGAATGGAACGTGTCGCGCTCAAATTCATGAACGCCGATATCCATCAAGTCATGTGCGTGGTTACGGTCGCGGGCGCGGGCGAGGATGCGAATATGCGGAAAATTTGCCCGGACCATGCGGGAAATCTCAGACACGATTTCAGGGTTGTGAATGGAAATGACCATCAATTCCGCTTTGTCTGCGCCGGCGGACGTTAACAGATCGAGCCGTCTTGCATCGCCATAAAACACTTTGGCGTCGAATTTTTTCATCAATTCAATCTGCTCGGGGTCATGGTCAATCAGAGTGGCTTCAAAGCCTTGCGCAGTTAAGAGACGGGTTACGATTTGGCCAAAGCGACCATACCCGAGAACTATTACACTGTTGCGCACACTAATGTCGTCGTCGGGCCGTTCGGGTGACTGCAGCGAGGGCAAGTTGGGCACCACCAACCGGTCAAAAGTGATCAATAAAACGGGTGTAATGATCATCGAAAGGGCAACGGTTACGTTTAAAAGGCTGGCCAATTGTGGATCTAGCGCTCCGGCGCCCGATGCAAACTGGAACAAGACAAATGCGAATTCGCCGCCTTGCGCGAGTAATGTGGCGAACAAAAGTCGATCCGCGATGTGAAATCGAAATAGCGTCGCAAGACCATAAAGCACGGCAAACTTGATGGTGGCGAGAACCAGGACCAGGCCAAGAATGAACCAAGGGTTGTCCAACAACACTGAAAATTCAATCGACATGCCAACCGAAATAAAGAACAGGCCGAGCAACAGGCCTTTAAATGGCTCAAGGTTGCTTTCCAACTCGTGCCTATATTCGCTGTCGGCCAAAATGACGCCAATCATGAAGGCGCCAAGCGCTGGGGAAAGATTGATCCATTCCATCAGCAACGCTGCTGCGACAACGAGCAATAACGCGAACGCTGTGAAAATTTCACGAACACCAGATTGCGCGATAATGCGCAAAACAGGTTTTAACAAATAGCGCCCAGCAAGATACATGGAGGCAAAAACGAAGGCGACCCGCCAACCCGCTTGCCAACCGGATTCATCTTGTACGGCAGCACCGTGAACATCTGATGGGGCGTAGCCGGCCAGTTCTGGGATAACCAAAAACGGGATGATCGCAAGAAACGGGATAACGGCCACATCTTGTACCAAGAGCACTGAGAAGGCGGAGCGGCCAACGCTTCGTTGCATAATCCCGCGTTCATCGATGATTTTGAGCACAATGGCAGTTGAAGAAAGCGATAGGCCTAACCCCATAACGATGGCTGATTGCCAGGGCATATTGAGCCCAATGCCGATGCCAGCAATCAATATTGCGCTAATGATGACCTGCGGGATGCCCAGGCCCACAAGGCGCACGCGCATATTCCAGAATTCGCGTGGTTGCAATTCTAAGCCGATCAAGAACAGCATCATCACGACGCCAAATTCTGAAAACCGAAATATTGTTTGTGGGTCAGCTACGAGCCCTAAGGCATATGGGCCAATCAGGACGCCGGCGAGCAAATATCCAAGAACGGGGCCAAGGCCTGTCAGTTTGGCGAGTGGCACCACCACCACCGCGGCCGACAGAAAAATGAAGCAGGCGAAGAGAAAACCATATTCCATTAGGGGTGGCCTTTTGCTGTTTGTGGCCAATGAAAAGAATAAGAAAAAAGCGGACCCGCCATAATTACCTCCGTTAAGGAAGTATGATGGCTGATCCGCTTTTACGATTAATTAAGAACCATGCGAAAACTAATCGTCGTCGCGGTTGCTTTTTTTGTTTGCAAGGCCCGAAAATACGCTGTCGATGTCATATACGGGTTCTTTTGGATCATTTTCGCCCAAAACAGAAGGTTGTGTGTCAAGGAAACCTTGGTCGAACACAGGCGTTGGTACTGCGGTGGCCATGGCTTCTTCGGCGGTCAACAAGCCAGAATCTTCGGGGCGAATTTCTTCTGCTGGTGCGTTTTTCGCCGCTTTGCGCACTTCCATGTCCAGTTCAACTTGTGTGCAAAGACCCAATGTTACCGGATCGGCAGGCGTCTGGTTTGAGGCGTTCCAGTGGGTGCGTTCACGCACAGATTCAATGGTTGGCTTTGTGGTGCCCACAAGGCGCATCAATTGTGCGTCTTTGAGCTCTGGGTGGTTGCGCACGAGCCAAAGAATGGCGTTTGGTTTTTCTTGGCGCTTTGAAACAGGCGTGTAGCGTGGGCCACGACGCTTGATTTGCGGCACGATTGTTTTGGGGCTCGACAGGACCATGCGGTAGTTTGGATCAGCTTCAGCCTTTTCAATTTCTTCCTTGGTCAACTGATCGTTTTGGATTGGGTTTGCACCTTTGATGCCGCCCGCCACGTCGCCGTCTGCAATGCCTTGTACTTCCAGCGGATGCAGTGTGCAAAATGAGGCAATCTGGTCGAATGTAAGACCTGTATTGTCAACCAACCAAACGGCTGTGGCTTTTGGCATTAATAATTGTGTGGCCATGATAAATCTCTTTCCTCGGGTGCGAGGCTTTCAGTCACCTTGCACGCCCCTCATTTTGTAAAATTGATGGGGAATTGGGCTCCGTATAGCGCTGAATGGGCAAAATTGCAATCACAATTAATTAACTGTGCGCATCTTGGTTGAATGCTGTTTGGAGAATGATCTTGCCGTAGTGATCGCCTGCATCCATTGCGGCATGGGCCTTTGATGCTTCTTCAAGCGCAAATGTTGTGATGCGCGGTTTGATGAATTGGGTGCTTTCTAGGGCAGGCCAGGCCTGCGTGTGTAAATTGTCAGCAATCCGCGCCTTCACTTGATTGGGTTGTGCGCGCAAGGTGGAGCCAAACAGCGTCAGGCGTTTGGCCACGATCAAGCCCATGGTAATGGTCGCCTCGCGTCCGCCAAGATTTGCCAATTGCACAATTGTGCCGTCCATTGCTGCCGCGCGAATATTCCGGTCCACATAGTCCGACCCGATAATATCAAGGATCACGTCTGCACCTTGGCCATCTGTGGCGATCTTGGTTTTTTCAACAAAATCTTCGGTTAGATAATTGATCGCCAAGTCCGCGCCAACAGAACGAACATAGTCAAGCTTTTCATCCCCTGAAGCCGTTGCAATGACAAAGCAATTCTTCAGTCTTGCCATTTGGATCGCTGCCGCGCCAATGCCCCCAGCACCGCCGTGAATGAGAACGGTTTGCCCGTCACGCAATTGCGCTCTGTCGATCAAGGTTTGTTGCACGGTGAACAATGTTTCGGGCAGCGCCGCGCCTTGGGTCATGCTCCAGCCTTTGGGTAAAGGTAGGGCCTGACCTGCAGGCACGCTGACATATTCTGCGTAACCGCCGCCATTGCACAAAGCGATTACCTGATCTCCTTGCTTGAACTTGGTGCCGCCGCGCCCGACTTGCGCCACCACCCCAGCGACCTCGAGACCGGGCAGGGGGGACGCGTCTTTTGGCGGCGGATAGGCGCCCATGCGCTGCAAAATGTCCGGGCGGTTGACGCCTGCTGCGTGAACTTTGATCACCAGTTCGCCTTCATAGGCATAGGGCATCGGTGCATCGTGTGGGGTTAAGACCTCAGGACCCCCTGGTTGATCAATCGCGATCGCACGCATGGTTTGTTCGCTCATCTTGCTTGTCTCCGCAGTTATGTTCAAAATTCTTTAACATTGGGAGTTGCCCAAATTGTGATTCTACACACATTATTTTGTTCATGTATGCTGAAAATAACAGGGGAGTTGTTAAATGGATGATGAGGATTATGTGAAGCCCAAGTCTCACGAATTGGGTATGCCATTGGAGGCAATTTCGGTGGATGAACTTCACGAACGGATCAAATTGTTGGAAAGTGAGATTTTGCGATTACGCGGTGAGATTGAGGTGAAAAAATCGAGCAAGGCTGCCGCAGACGCTGTTTTTAACATTTGATTGAACCCGTTTAATGCAAATTCACAAGTGTTGGGCAAAGCTTGCCATCATGGCGAAAACCGATAAAAGGCGAGGGGCTAAATTATGAAAGATGAACCTACCTTGAAACCAACATCGCACCAGGTCGGCATGTCGCTTGAAGGCATGTCTGCGGCGGAACTAGATGAGCGCTTGGTCATGCTGTTCGATGAAATGCGTCGGGTCAAGCAAGCGCTAGAAGTGCAGCGGCCGGCAGGCATAGAAAAAGGGGCGAAGCAAAACAACGTTTTCAAAACAGCTTTCCCTATGTTGTCAAAACCCGAAGCAGGAAAGTAATTGCACCTGACTGTGTAAAATCTTTGTTTTTCAAAGTAAAATAAAGAAAATAGACCGCTAATTTATAGAGTTAAAAAAGTGAGGGTTAAGAAAATGCTGCTGGTTAAGGTTGCATTAAAGTTTTGGGGTTAACCTATCCTTATCCAACATTCTTGTTGGGTCTGACAGAGCGGTTCTTCTTCTCTGTTCGACGCCTCCCTGTTAACTTTCGAGAGCCGATTTTTTCGGCTCTTTTTTTGTGAACTTGTCGGTTACTGAAAAGTTAATGTCACTGGGGCGGATTTTAACAAATCCTTTCATCATGTTGGCAAATTTTGTTTGTTAAGTGTTTGCATGTAGAATCGCGTTAATGGCGATGTGAACGAAGTGCAGGTATACTGCGTGAAACAATTTCTAAGGCAGGTAGGCAATTGACACAATCTGATCAGCCGCGCGACGCGCAATCAATTGGTCCCCGAATTGTGGCCACAGGTGGGTTTGACACGCTTTATCGTGAGGGCATGAGGCTTGTCGAAGATGCGGCAGCGTATCTTGATGGGGATGGCCGTGCGGCGAGTAAACAATTGGAGCGGGATGCCTCGTTGCTCTATGCGGCGCAATCGATGCAGTTGACCACAAGGCTGATGCAGTTGGCGAGTTGGTTGTTGCTGCAACGTGCCGTTAAGGAAGGCGAATTGACCGAGGAACAAGCGCAGTCCGAAGAACGCCGGGTCGACTTGAACACCAAAATGGCGGACAAAGACGTGCCTATGTGGGACGCACTGCCCGTGCAAATGCGCGCGATAATTGAAAAAGCAGATTCGTTGAACAAACGCATTCACGCGCTGGACGCGATGGAGCGCGGCGGCGCCCAAGGTGCTCAAGATTCGATCAATCCCGTAAATGGTCATTTGGCACGTTTGCGCAACGCGTTTGACGGTAATGCCGACAGTTAAAGACAAAATGTGCGATAATTGAATAAAGAAAAACCCGGCACAATGGCCGGGTTTTTTGATTCTTTAAAAGCGATGTCGGGTTGCTTAACCCAAAATGCCTTTATATTTGTCTTTAAAGCGTGATACGCGGCCGCCACGGTCCATCAATTGGCCTGTGCCACCAGTCCAAGCTGGGTGCGTTTTGGGATCAATATCAAGCTGCATTGAAGCGCCTTCAGAACCCCAAGTTGAACGGGTGTGAAACTCTGTGCCGTCTGTCATGACCACTTTGATCATGTGATAGTCTGGATGAATGTCTTTTTTCATCTGGTTGCGCCTTACAATTCAAAAACTGAGGATTTGCATTAGCTAAGGCGTAAACCTACACCTTGTTGCCCACCTCATGGAAAACAGTTGGGCGGTATTTACCCGATCTTTTGCCAAACTGCAAGGGTGCAAAACTGTGCTATGAAATGAATCTTGCTGTTTGGACCAACCCGCTATTGAGTTCGCGGCAGTGAGTACCTATTTTAGCGCGACAAATTGCGCTCGTAAGGAAATCAAATATGTCTGACCTGTCCAGCCAAGAAGCCAAGGGCGCAAATTTGCGTGACGAAAAGAAATCGCGGCTTGATAAGATTATTCTGACGGCGGACCGTGATAGCCAAACAAATTCTTCAGAACCGTTGCGCGCATTGTTGCCTTTTTTGCTGAAATATCCTTATCGGTTGGGTTTTACCGCGCTGTTCTTGCTTGTGGCTGCGTTCGCAGCGCTCGCGATTCCCTATTTTGCGGGGGGGATAATCGATGAAGGTTTTGTCACCCAAAACCTTGAAGTGGTGAATTCTTATTCAATTGGCATCATTGCCGTTGCCGGTGTGTTGGCTGTTGCATCTGCTGCGCGGTTTTATTTTATCTCCGTGATCGGTATGCGCGTGATCACCGACATTCGGCGCGCGGTGTTTGACCATTTGATGAACATGGATGTGGTGTTTTTTGACACCAACCGCACGGGCGAGCTGATTTCGCGCATCACATCCGATGTGGGTATTGTGCGCGGCGCGTTGGACAGCGCCCTACCGGTGGTATTGCGCTCAGTTGTGATGCTGACTGGCGCGGTGATCATGATGTTTGTCACCTCGATTTATTTGGCCACCGCTGTTGTGTTGATTATCCCGGTGCTGGTTTTCCCTGTCGTGTGGCTTGGGAAATATATTCGTGGGCTTTCGCGTAAGCAGCAGGACAAAATTGCAGACCTTGCCGCTTTGGCGACTGAGACATTTGGCGCGATCAAAACCATCAAGGCGTTCACCCGCGAGGGCCAGCGCAATAAAGAATATGGCGAATATGCCGAAGCAAGTTATCAGTCAGAAGTTTCGCGGCTGTTGGTGCGAGCCGGGATGATTGCCTTTGTGATTTTCCTTACCGCGTCGGGCATTGTGGGCTTGATCTGGTTGGGGACGCAGCTTGTTTCTAGTGGGCAGATCACGGTGGGGGAACTCAGCCAATTCCTGATCTATGCAATGATGGCCACCGGCACGCTCACGGGTATTTCAGAAATTCTAGGCACATTACAAACTGTGGCTGGTGCGACTGAGCGGATCACTGAGATTTTAGGCACAGAACCGAGCATTGACGCGGCTAAAAATCCTGTCGACCTACCGACGCCCAGCCCTGCCACGGTGGCATTTGACAATGTGCATTTCCAATATTTAACCCGTGATGATGAGAGCGTTTTGAACGGGGTTAGCTTTGATGTCAAATCCGGCGAAACCATTGCGCTGGTTGGCCCATCGGGCGCGGGTAAATCGACGGTCTTTTCTCTTTTGCAGCGCTTTTATGATGTGAGCAGCGGTGGCATTCGAGTGGATGGCGTTGATGTGCGCGAAGTAGACTTCACCGCATTGCGCCAACGTTTTGCCTATGTGGAGCAGGATGCGATTATGTTCTCGGGTACGATTGCTGATAATATCCGGTTCGGCAAACCCGAGGCCACCGACGAAGAAGTGCGTGAAGCTGCCAAGGTGGCGTTGGTGGATGAGTTCGTGCAGCGTTTAGAGCATGGCTATGAAGCGATTGTGGGCGAACGCGGGGTGATGTTGTCCGGCGGGCAGAAACAGCGCGTAGCGATTGCCCGTGCGCTTTTAAAGGACGCACCGATCTTGTTGCTTGATGAAGCCACGAGCGCGCTGGATGCGCAAAGCGAAACCAAAGTGCAGCAGGCGCTTGAACGTTTGATGGTCGGGCGCACCACATTGGTTGTTGCGCACCGCCTCGCCACCATCAAAAACGCTGATCGGATTTTGGTTTTGGAAGATGGTAAAATTATTGACCAAGGTACGCATGATCAGCTGGTGACAAAAGGCGGTCGCTACGCTGAATTGGCAAAATTGCAGTTTCAGCAATAGGTGCGCAGGCGACACGTCTCGCCCGATGAGCTAGACATGCAGAGTGCCGTTCGTCCATATTTGCGATGGGGCGATTGCTGGCGAATTGCAGCCAGTGTTCACCATTTAACCGCAAGCGTGCCCCCGGATTGGCTCAAGCTTTGCTTGTTTGTCCGGGGATGCCACCTGCATAAGTTGTGCGCCGAATGCTCCCCGTACATTGCGCGACGAAGCCTCCCGCTGGGCTTCCCCGGAAAACTAAGTGGCGTTCGCGCCACGCAGGCTGAGCCGGGTCACATATCGACAGCGCTCAGCGGTGAGGAGTGCCTAAGCCCCCCACCCTTAATCCCTCCCCACAAGGGGGAGGGAGACTAGACCTTGCCATACCACACGTCCGTTCTCCCCGTCAGAACGGTGATCAAGGTCTGACTGTCAAAGTTCAAAAAGCGCTAGAATTTGTGGTTTGCTCCTTACTGGATCCCCGGGTCAAGTTGGGGGATGACGGTGGAGTATGGCGCATGAATTGGGCATCGTTTGGCGACAGGCAAGACCCATTTCCCTCCCCACCAGGGGGAGGGAGACCAGACCTTGCCATACCACACGTCCGTTCTCCCCGTCAGAATGGTGATCAAGGTCTGACTGTCAAAGTTCAAAAAGCGCTAGAATTTGTGGTTCGCTCCTTACTGGACCCTCGGGGCAAGCCGGGGGGTGACGGTGGAGTATGGCGCAGGAATTGGGCACCGTTTGGCGACGCGCAAGAACCATTTCCCTCCCCCTGGCGGGGAGGGATTAAGGGTGGGGGGCTTTTAAAAGCTGATCCCGGATCAGGTCCGGGACGGTGCTGGATGTTCTTCTCAAAACTTACCCAAACCCCAGTGGCACCCCCGGACAGCTAAGTGGCGTTCGCGCCACGCAGGCTGAGCCGGGGTCAAATGCTTTGGCGGTCTGAACCATGGACGAATTGTTTTCCGCACCATACCGGACTTGATCCGGTTTCCCGCTGCAATGCGGCAACCACTCCGGCGGTTGCATGCCATTGTGGCTGTGCTAATGCGGTAATGTCGTTTCCAGTGATAATTCTTAATTAGGAAACTTTTCTTGCGACCACATGCGGGTTTTCTCCGCAGGATAGAGTGCCTCCATCTTTTCGAATCTCATATAGGCGTGGCTGATCTATGATCTCAGAAGCCGACAAGTAGCGTGCGATCAACATTTGCATAACACTGCTAATTTGTTCGACACTGAGGTCCTCTGCAATGTAAGTCGCTTTGATATCTAGGCCGTCGTATTCTTTGATTTCCCATTTTTTCATATATTTTTCCTCAAATCTGAGAGCTAAAATTGCTGCCATCAATCCGTCAGTTTAAACTCGATCCGGCGGTTGCGGCGATAGGCTTTGTCGGTGTCGGCGGTGTCGATGGGTTGGAATTCACCAAAGCCAGCGTTCACGATACGGAGTTGAATCTATCAATCACAGTTTGAAGTTCACTTGTAGTTACCTTGTGGAACTGCGTGTTACCTGCGTATTTAAACTTCAAGAACAGTTCCTGCTTATCTTTGTTTTTCACAACAAACATATCTAGCGCTGGGGATATTGCACTTTTGGAAACCACTTTCTTGTTCCAAAACACAACTCTATCAATCCAAGACACATCTACAGGTTGGCTCACTACCATCAATCCGTCAGCTTAAACTCGATCCGGCGATTGCGGCGGTAGGCTTCGTCGGTATCCCCGGGATCAATGGGTTGGAACTCACCAAACCCGGCTGCGACGAGGCGGGTGGGGGAAATGCCTTGGTCCACTAAGTATTTGGCAACAGAAATGGCGCGGCTAGCGGACAATTCCCAGTTTGAGGGGAAGCGCGGGGTGTTGATTGGGCGTTTATCGGTGTGCCCATCAATGCGCAGCACCCATGGAATTTCCGGAGGAATTTGCGTTTCCAACTGTTTGATGGCGTCGGCCAGTGCGTTTAAATCGTCGAGCCCGGCATGTGCCACTTCTGCCTCGCCAGCGTTAAACAACACTTCGGACTGGAACACAAACCGGTCACCAACGATGCGAATATCGTCGCGGTCAGCCAAAATCTCTCGTAGTTTGCCGAAGAAGTCAGAGCGATAGCGCGACAGGTCTTGCACCCGTTGGGCCAGCGCCAGGTTGAGGCGGCGGCCAAGGTCTGCAATGCGGGTACGGCTTTCCATGTCGCGGCTCTCGGACGAGCCAAGTGCGGCTTCAAGTGCGGCGATTTGCGAACGAAGCGCCGACATTTGTTGGTTCAAAAGCGCTACTTGCGCCGCGGCTTCTGCGCTGATCTCGCGCTCGTTGGAAAGATCGGATGAAAGTTGTGCAATTGTACCATCTTTTTGTGCCGTTCCAACGCCTAAGCCTGCCAATTGCTGGGTGAGGCTGTCCCGTTGAGCCTCAGCACCCGAAAGTGTTGCAGATAGTGAAGCAATCGAAATTTCCAAATCTTCTGAGTTGGTGCGTTCAAGTTGCAGCAATTCGGTGAGTTCTGCGATTTGACTGTTCAAGCGCGTGAGGGCACTATCTTTGCCCAAAATCTCTTGGCTGAGGAAAAACTGCGCCAGCATGAACACCGACAATAGGAAAATGATGACCAGCAATAAGCTGGCCATGGCATCCACGAACCCGGGCCAATAGTCTTGTCGTGCCTGCCGTCTTGCGCGCGCCATAGATTATTTGCCCTTGCCGCGAGGTGTCTGCTTATCTGTTTTTTCGTCCTGTTCAACACTGTTGAGCAAGGCATCCACCAGCTCGCGCATTTTTAGATTGTTGGCGGCTTGGTCGGTGATGTGGGTGCGCAAATCATCCTGCTGCTGCCGAATGATTTTTGTAAGGCCGTCTAGCCCGTGCGCTAGTTCGGCCATTGCCCGAATGGCGTTTTGCGATGAAGATGAGTTTTGCATGGTGGCCCCCAATTGGGCGACCATTTCCTGCATTCCTGCACCGTCTACACCCATCTGGCTGACCTGCATTTGGGTCATGGGGTGATCAAGCTCGGTCATGGAAGACATCCAGTCTTCAAGATCAGTATAAAAAGCGTTTTGCGCTTGACCCGCTTGCAAATCCAAAAAACCCAAAATCAGCGAGCCTGAAAGACCAAATAGCGAGGACGCAAAGGCCGTGCCCATGCCGGACAACGGCGCTTCAAGCCCGTTTTTCAAGTTCGAGAACAAGTTGCCGCTGTCACCTGCAGTTATGTCGAGAGATTTAATAACGTCACCGACCGAACCAACGGTTTGCAACAGGCCGTAAAACGTCCCCAATAGGCCAAGGAATACCAGCAAGCTTGTTAAATATCTTGAGGTGTCTTTGGCCTCATCCAAGCGGTTGCCCACCGAATCCAAGATTGAACGTAGCGAGGCGGGGGTGATCATTGTTTCCCCCAGATTGTCGCGCAAAATAACAGCCACGGGCAACAGCATTCTGGGTTGGCGGCTGTTCGCGTCCATTTGGCCCGATTGTAAGGAATTGACCCATTGAACTTCGGGGTACAAACGCATTACCTGCAAAAAGCTGAGGATGATCCCAATTGCCAAGGTGCCCAAAATAACGATGTTGATGAAGGGGTTGGCCCAAAAGGCTTCCACCAGCTGCGGCGCGATAATCACGGCAACCATGCCAACGATAATCAGGAAGATGACCATCTTCACCAAATAAACGGTTGGACTTGCAAGATGATATGGATCGTATGACTGCGCCATAAACGAATTGTCCCTCGCTTCGTTTGCTCCCAAGTTATGATTCTAGTCAGTGCAATTGGGCCTGACAATATTTAAATCGAATAGTTGTGGTATTGTTGTGACGGGAGCCGATCTACATAGCGAGTTTTCCGGTAGCGAGTCGCGTGCAACTCTTAAAAGTTAAATTTGAATTTTCGTCAGCATGCGGGCGCAATAGTTCTTCTAACTCGGCATCAAACCGTTCCCGCCTATCGCCCAGTTTGGAGATAGCGAACGTGTCGCGGGAGTGCTGGCATAGGATGAAGTCACTTAGGGATTGCACAATGGGTTCGGATATGAGCTCGTAATTGTTAGTGACATCCACGTACTTTGTGTAACGCGTCCAAAACTGGTTGGTTCGGTTTTGAACAAATGGTTTTCCAGTAAGTTCGGGCACCCATTTGCCTAAAAAAGTTTCCAAATCCTCTTGCCAAGGTGGTTCGTGTGCATCGTCACCTTCAATTACACCAAACAAGTAGTTTGGGTTTAAGTGTTTAGCCAGTTTTGGGAAAAGCCGCGCATGATCCATCCAATGAATGCTTAGCGCAGCAACAACAGTGTCATATTTGCCAGAGAGCGGTGCATCTTCAGCAAGGCCTTCTACCCAATGTAGGTTTTCGGCTTTTCCGTTTTCAAGCTTTTGACCTAATGCCATCATGCGCTTGGAGGGATCGACAGCTGTGACGGTGTCAAAATGGGGCGCAAGATGTCGAGCGATTTTCCCATGTCCACAGCCCAAGTCTAGTAGAGCTTCGTTTGATGGGGATAGCTCGATCAAAAGGTCATATAGGCGTTGGGGGTAGGGCGGGCGATGAAGGTAGAGATCAACGGTTTCTGCGTTCTCAAAGGAAGCGCCAATTCTGGAATTCATGCTGTCTTCCTGGCATTTTTTGGACGAGAATATTTGTTGATATAAACACAAAAAGCTCCCGTACAAGTACAGGAGCTTTCCAAACTTCTCATCTATGCAAAGACTAAACCGTCTTTAGCGCTTTGAGCAATTTACTGTGCACTTTTTCGTTGCCCGCAAGGACTGAGCCGCCTTCAGGCGTTAGGTCTTTGCCGTTGATATCGGTAATTGTCCCGCCCGCTTCGCGGATCATCAACATCCCCGCTGCAATGTCCCATGGCTTTAGGCCGGTTTCCCACATCAAGTCGAAACGCCCGGCAGCAACCCATGCCATGTCGAGTGCTGCGGAACCCGTGCGGCGGATGCCCGCAACAGATGGGTTGAGTTTTGCCACCTGGGCGATGGTTTTTGTGTCTTCTGCGGTGCGGCCGGTGTGTTTGATGCCTGTAACGGCGACGCAGTCGGCAAGGTGTGTGCGACCTGCAACGCGCAAGCGGCGGTTGTTGACATAAGCGCCCGAGCCACGTTCTGCTGTAAACAGTTCTTCGGTGATTGGGTTGTAGATCACGCCAGCAACCATCACGCCATTACGCTCAAGACCGATTGAAACAGCAAATGCTGGGATCGAGTGCAAGAAGTTGGTGGTGCCATCAAGCGGATCAACGATCCATCTATGTTGGCCGTCAGAACCTTCAATTGCGCCACGTTCTTCCATCAAAAAAGAATAGGTTGGGCGCGATCTGTGCAGTTCTTCAAAAATAACTTCTTCTGCGCGTTGGTCGGCAGCAGACACGAAGTCCGCAGGGCCTTTGCGCGAGACTTGTAAGTTTTCAACTTCACCAAAATCGCGTTTTAGCGACCGTGCAGCCTTGCGGGCTGTGCCGGTCATGATGGTCAAAAGGGCAGATTGTGCCATGACATTTTAGCCTTAATTTTGGTGCGGTTATTCTGCGCGCTTCGAATAGGTGACTTCGTTGGTGTCAACGACGATTTTTTCGCCTTCACCAACAAAAGGTGGCACCATAACTTTTACGCCGTTTTCAAGAATAGCTGGTTTGAACGAATTGGCAGCGGTTTGACCTTTAACAACTGGCTCGGTTTCCTTGACTTCCAATGTCACGAATTGGGGCAGTTTTACGCCAAGGGCTTTGCCTTCGTAGCTCTCCACTTCCACCATCATGCCGTCTTGCAGGAATGCTGCGCGATCGCCAACAAAGTCAGCTTGCAGTTCAAGTTGCTCGTAGCTTTGCATATCCATGAACACAAGTTCATCGCCTTGGGCGTATAGGAACTGATATTCCTGTTGCTCAAGCTGGACGCGCTCAACGGTTTCAGCTGAGCGAAAACGTTCGTTTAGCTTGGTGCCAGAAACGATGTCTTTTAATTCAACTTGCGCAAACGCGCCGCCTTTACCTGGCTTCACGCTTTGAACTTTTACTGCAATCCACAAGCTGTTCTTGTGCAAAATCACATTGCCGGGGCGGACTTCGTTACCGTTCAGTTTCATCTTTATTGGTCTTTCGAGATTGGTCGTCTTCTTGGCAGGCACCAGATCATGGCATTACCCGCAAGAGCTGTTGCGCTGCCTTTTGCCTTAATATTGAGTTTTGCGCAAGACTATTGGGTCTTTTGGGCATTGGATTAACACGTAACTGCTTAATTGAGGCGCGATCCGCTTGGCCAGTTGCGGGCCAGTTGTTCAGCTTTTTCCAAATCATTTGGGGCCAGACCCATCAGCATTTCGCCAAGCACACTATCGTCCAAACCTTGCATTCTGGCTAGGGCTCGCCATTTGGCGGCTTCAATGAGGTCTTTATCAACGCCGGTACCTGTGGCCAACATGCGGCCATATCTGGCTTGTCCGACCGGATTGCCGAGTTCTGCTGCCTTTTTGTACCACAGGGCAGATGTTTTAAGGTCAAGTGAAACGCCTTTTCCTTGGGCCAGAAAAGTTGCATATTCGACCATTGCAACCACGTCACCATTGGCCGCAGCAAGGCCGATATAGTGAACGCCTTGGGCCAGGTCAGGGGCCACTCCGGCCCCGGCAATTAACACATTGCCATAATCATATTGCGCGTTGGCGATGTTGGCGTCAGCGGCTTCCTTAAATAATTCTGCTGCGCGACTTAGGTCAGGTGCCGCATAGCGCCCTTCCACATGCAATTGCGCCAAATTGTATTTCGCTGGAAAAATACCGCCGGTTGCGGCCTTCAGGGTGAGATCGGCGGCTTTTTGTCGATTTTTTGGGACGCCCAAGCCTTGCTGATAGAGCATGGCGAGTTGGAATGTGGCGTTGAGATCGCCATTTTTGTCAGCCAACGCATACCAAGACGATGCACGGGCATAATTTTGCGCCACGCCTAAACCTTTCGCATATAGCTCAGCGATTAAAGTTTGTGCGGCGGCATCGTCGTTTTGTGCACGGGGCAGTGCAAGGGACAAAGCAGTTAGATAATACCCCGTTTGGAACGCGCCATATGCTTCGTCAATGTCTTTGCGTGGCCCAAGGACCGTGCGTGAAATATCGGTCGCTTCCCGTGATTGCTGTTCTGCGCTGGTTTCTTGCGCATGCGCGAAGGTGAGCGGCGTCACAACAAATAGTGCGATACAGAAAACCGCATTTGTTGACCATTTTATGCGACGCAGAAATGTCATTTATCAACCTTCATTTGCAATGTTCTTTAAGGCCGCGCTGGGGTCAACATGTGACCAAATGTGATCGCGCAATGCGCGGAATTCAAATTGAACATCCATGTCGGTCGTTTCAGGATCAAAACAAACGACAGGAATTTCCATGGTTTGTGACCACCAGTCAGCCAAAGTTTCAGGCGAAAACTCATCGTCGGATTTCCCCGGTGCAAGGTGACCGAAAAATACATAATCGACGCCCGTTTCGCCTTTGGTCATGGCGTCGTGTTTTGAGTGCAAACCACCTGCACCAACAATCGATGCGGGTTTTAGGTATTTGATCGCTTGCTTAATGTCTTTTGCCGCCCCCGTCATGTGCACACCGTCAGCGCCAAGTTTTCTGACCGCCTCTGGCATGTTGTCGAGCAAGGCGGCAGCACCTGCATCTTGCGCAACGGGGATAAGCGCCTTCGCGATTTCAAGATAATCCGCATCTTCCCGGTCGCCACGTTGGATCAGCACGGCCGCCACTTCATTGCCTTCAAGTGCGGATTGCAACTTTGGGGCAAAGTCGGTGCCAGCGTTGGGTGGGGTGATGAGATAGATTTGCGCTTGCATGATGGTCCTTGAGATTTTGTCTCGTAGCTATTGGCTGGTAATTTGGGCAGAAAATAGATGGAGCGCAAGTTTTTGCATAGCACAAAATAAAACAGCGCGTGGGTGGTGCCCACACGCTGCCAAAAAATTACATTAGTCGGTCAGCAAATTAGCTGATTTTTGGGTCGAGCGCGCCGCTTGCATAGCGGTTGGCCATATCCGCCAATGGGATGATGCGGCCGATTTTGCCAGCCTGTCCAGCGGTGTTGAACTGCTCGAGCCGTTCAACGCATAATTTGGTCATGGCGTCGCGCGCTGGCTTTAGATATTTGCGGGGATCGAACTCACCGGGGTTTTCTTGCAAGATGCGCCGGATTTGGCCGGTCATGGCCATGCGGTTATCGGTATCGATATTGATTTTGCGCACACCGTTTTTGATGCCGCGCTGAATTTCTTCAACTGGCACGCCCCAGGTTTGTGGCATTTTGCCGCCAAACTGGTTGATGATGTCCTGCAAATCTTGTGGCACAGAAGATGAGCCGTGCATTACCAAATGGGTGCCGGGCAAACGACGGTGAATTTCTTCGATCACATGCATGGCCAAAATGTCGCCATCTGGCTTGCGGGTGAATTTATATGCGCCGTGCGAGGTACCCATGGCGATAGCCAATGCGTCTACCTTGGTTTCTTTGACAAACTTTACCGCTTCTTCTGGATCGGTCAAAAGCTGTTCGGTTGAGAGTTTGCACTCTGCCCCATGTCCGTCTTCCAAGTCGCCCATGCCCGTTTCAAGGCTACCCAAAACGCCCAACTCACCCTCAACAGAAATACCGCCCAAATGGGCTGTGTCGGTGACGGTTTTGGTGACGCCTACATTGTAGTCCCAATCGGCAGGCGTTTTGCCGTCTTCTTCAAGCGATCCGTCCATCATCACTGATGTGAAGCCTGATTGAATGGCGGTCATGCAGGTTGCTGGGCCATTACCGTGGTCAAGGTGGATACACACTGGAATATGCGGATAGATTTCGATAATCGCATCCATCATACGCTTAAGCATCACGTCGTGTGCATAAGAACGTGCGCCGCGAGAAGCTTGAATGATCACCGGAGAATCTGTTTTGTCCGCTGCTTCAGCAATCGCCAAAGCTTGTTCCATATTGTTGATGTTGAACGCTGGAACGCCATAGCTGTGTTCCCCAGCATGGTCGAGCAATTGACGAAGGGTGATGCGGGCCATTTAAAATGTCTCCAAAAATACATGAGATTTGAAGGTTTTCTGACCCTTTCACCACAAATTGTCGAGTTAGACTTTGGGGTGATAAAGGTATGTTTTTGGTATTTATTGCTTAGGTTAAGTCATTGAAAACTAACAATATGCGTTGCAGATTCGTCGCTAACTATAGTTGTGGAATGTTGCTTTGCGACAATGGGTGGAAACGATACGAGCCTTTTCAAGGGCTTGAATTTAAGTTTTTGTGCCCAATTTGAATTCTACCGAGCGGTTTTGGACAGATTGCCGCATGTCAAGATTGAAATTGGGGGGCTTATGAGCGATATGATGCAAGCAGTTACCAGCCGTACTTATGGTGGGCCGGAAGTGATGAAATTCGAACAGATCGCCCGACCCGTACCCAACGCTGAGCAGGTGTTAATCAAAATTGCTGCGACGTCGGTTAATCCTTATGATTGGCATTTTTTGCGCGGTAAACCGTTTTTTATTCGGCTGGCGGCCAGTGGACTGATGAAACCGAAAAATGCGGTTTTGGGTGCAGACGTTTCGGGTACGGTTGAGGCCGTGGGTGCCAATGTTACATTGTTCAAAGTGGGTGATGAAGTATTTGGCGATGTTGGCGCGGGTACCTTCGCGCAGTACACGGTAGCGGATCCAAGTAAACTTGCGCTAAAACCTGTAAAAGTTTCGCATATTGACGCGGGTGTTGTTGGCATTGCTGGGCTAACCGCATTGCAAGCGCTGCGCGATTGGGCTGAAGTCAAAGCCGGACAAAAGGTACTGATCAACGGCGCGTCTGGTGGTGTTGGCACTTATGCGGTGCAAATTGCCAAAGCATATGGCGCTGAAGTCACTGGTGTGTGCAGCACACAAAATGTTGCTTTGGTGCGCGGTCTTGGGGCCGATCATGTGATTGATTACAAAAAGGAAGATTTTACGGATAATGGCCAAACATATGACGTGATTATAGACTTGGCAGCAAACCGCTCGATTGCAGATACCAAACGCGCGATGGCACCGATGTCGCGCTGGGTGCTGGTTGGCTTTAACTTAAAGAATATGCTGATGGGCGGGCTGTTTGGCCGCTGGTTGTTTTCGGATAGCGGCAAAGCTTTCGTATTGAAGGTGGCAGAGGTTGTGCCAGATGACTTAACAATATTGGCGGAAATGTTGGCCTCGGGCCAAATCCGCTCGGTTATTGATCGGACTTACCCGTTAAAGGACACACCAATCGCGATTGAATATATCGAGACTATGCGCGCCAAGGGCAAAGTTGCGATTGAGGTGAGCTAGAGTGATGGCCCGCCCATGGGGCGAGCTTTTGTTGTTTGTGTTGCAGATTGACCCCGGATCAAGTCCGGGGAGGCCCTGTGAGGGATGTTGATGCGGGACCTCATTTCTGAGCCGCGCAACAAAACTTGGCCGTCCCGTCCCCCGCGTCGGGACCTCGCTTCAATTAAGCAAGGAATGCCAGTCTCGATGTGTATAGTGCGTGCCCCGCAACCCCATCCTGAGCATGTCGAAGGCTGCATGGAAACCGACCCCGCGCTCGATGCGGGGGCAAAGGTCAGTCCGAGATCGGCGAAAGCACAATTATTTTCACTCAAGTCAAACAAACACAGGTTTGCTCCTTTGTTTCCCTCCCCTTGATGGGGAGGGATTAAGGGTGGGGTGAACGCCAAAAACCATCGATAAACTTGATTATTTTGTCCCCCCCTCTGGCAAAATCTAAGACTTAGCGTTGCTAAGACCTAAGATTTTGCGTCTCCCCCACAAGTGGGGAGAAAGAGACATCCGGACCAGCTCAAAATACCCAACTCCAAAAACCTTATCCCCGCGTTGCTCACCTGCTGCATTATCAATCCCATCTTCTCTCCAGCGGCCATCGACGGATGGTGGAGCAACGAGTCTTCCATTTTTTGATGCCCAACGTTGGGTACTGCTTGGCGGGGGTGCCGGGGTAGCAGGCACAGCCTGCGACGGCGGCATGCAATAACCCTTCCGGGGGTGCCGGGGTAGCAGGCACAGCCTGCGACGGCGGCATGCAATAACCCTTCCGGGGGTGCCGGGGAAGCGAACGTAGTTCGTGACGGCGGCTCGAAAAAGTTCCGGGGGATGTCACCTTAAACGGGGCATTCCCGGCCCCCGAGCCGGGATATTCTCACAAGATGGCAACCGTCTGCCCCCACCCTTAATCCCTCCCCACCAGGGGGAGGGAAACAGAAATTATGGACTTGTGAACAATCACTGATTATGGAAACAATTGGCAGAGGACCGGGACCGGGAGCGAAGCGACCAACTGCGGCGCAGATGAGGATGACCCCGGATCAAGTCCAGGGAAGCCCTGTGAGGGATGTTGATGCGGGACCTCATTTCTGAGCCGTGCAACAAAACTTGGCCGTCCCGGCCCCCGAGCCGGGAACACGTCTGGGGTGGGCAGGTTGTGTCCCACCTCCTCGTTCTGTCTCGCACTTGATACGGGATCAATGCTGAAGCTTGAATTGCAGCCACTTAGGTAGAGCTTTTTTGCCGCCACTTTTCCAAATTTACGCCTTTGAGCAACAACCAAATGGCCAAGCCAAGTTCGCCAACGGCGGAAACGCCTAAAAGGATGTTGGTGGTTAAGCTGAACGCCGAAACATCCATCAACCCGAATATCTGACCGAAGCTATCAAACGCGTAGCTTGGGCTGCCGATGACCAGAGCCAGACCAATAAAGCGCGGCAAATAGCCAGAGCGGAAAACCAGAATGCCCAAAAGCAACATATGGACAGCAAACAGCAATTGCCAAGTGACTGTCCCTGCATTGTGAAACTGGAAGAAAAACAACACCAAACCATCTAGCTGCGTCGGGGTGAATGCAGCCAAGTAGGTTGCACCGCTCGCGGCTTCGGCCATCATTAATAGCGGTATCAAATTGATCGCCATCACAATTGTCATGGCTAATCGGGCGAAAGTGGCCATGAGCGCAGTGGTTTGACTTGTGGGTTTGAGCAAGACGTACAGCAAAGCGGTCAAAACAATTTCGGTAACGACAATTACGATTTGCGCCGTCAATCCTATATTGAACACCCCCATATTGGTGCGCAAATTTAGCGCCGTTTGGGTCGCATCGCCCGCGGCCACAATCTGTTCGGGCATATACATCAGCCCAATGGGCCCCGCCACAATCAAAATCATATAACAGGTGGCTGCCCAAATGGTCAGCGGGCGTGGATTTGTAAGAGAACGGGAACTCATTTTAGTCTCCTGAAAGCTGGGTAATGGCGTTTTTCAGCCTGTTAACTTGATCCCACATTATCATGTGGGTTTGAAAAGCAGTGGCGCAGATCGTGATGAGCGTTTGCAGGTTCATTTGGCGTTCCATTCTTGGGGCAGCACAACAATGCAGCCTTCCCGGGTTTTGTTTTCGTATGCCCATGCGGCATCGATTGCTTTGTTCATGGGAAAGCGGTGAGAGATGATGGGCTTGAGAGTGCCATCGACCAAGCGGTTGCTGATTTCTTTGAGCTTTTCAGGGGACGCCGGGGCGAGCACACATAATTGCTGTTTGCCACCTTTTCCTTTGGTTTGGCGTTGTTTGAACAAATGGGAAAAGCCAAACATGGCAAGTAGGTGTCGGCCCTTTGGTGTCAAGACAGGTTCAACTTTGCGCCAAGGCAAAAAGCCCGCACAGTCGATGATCACGTCGTACTTTTTGCCTTGCTGGGTGAAATCGGTTTTGTGATAATCAATAGTATGATCCGCACCAAGCGCCAAAACCAGCGCACTGTTTTGCGCAGAGCAAGTGCCGGTAACAATTGCGCCTTTGGCTTTTGCGAGTTGGGTGGCAACCCGTCCAATGCCGCCCGAAGCGCCATTGATCAGCACCTGATCACCAGGCTGCACATTCGCCACATTAATGAAATGCATAGCGGTTTGCGCGTTGGAGCCGCCAATGGCTGCGGCGGCTTCAAAGGAAACCTCATCGGGCAGGGTGGCGATCGGCGCTGTTTGAGGCAAACAAACAAACTGCGCATGTGCGCCAAATTGCATGTCGGTAAAACCAAATATTCGTTCGCCAACTTTATATTGGGTCACCTCTTTGCCAACACGTTCAACAACACCGGAAAATTCACCGCCTGGAACCTTAATCTTAGGCTTGAAGAAGCCCATGATTATTTTTGCAGGAATTTTCATCAGCGGCCAAGGGGAGTTGCCGGTACGCGCAACTTGGTCACCATTGCCCATGTGGGCCGCTTCCACTTTGATCAGCACCTCGTTGTCTTTTGGCTCTGGAATTGGCAGATCGCGAATTTGCAATATTTCGGGGCCGCCGAATTTTTCTTGGTAGAGAGCTTTCATAGATTTTTTGGTCATTTGTTTCTCATTCAGTTGGTTTTTGGGCCGCAATGGCGGCGCGGCAATCTTGGTCGGGTGCGTTGTGGGCACCAAGAATTTGGAACTGGTGGCGTTCAAGCTCAGCTTCTGGTTCGCCAAACTTGTACACATGGATAAAGGGAGCGAAGCGCAAGGCGCTTGCCGCCAGGATCAACTGCCGTTTCCACCAAACGAACTCGCCAAGGCATGGGGTTTCAACAAACAACATGCCACCTGGCTTCAGCAATGATCTGAGGCGATAGAGCACCTCGTCATGATCCTTGACTAAATGCAGTACATTCATGGCTAGGATTGCGTCATAGGTTTCTGTCTCAAGCCGCTCATCGAAAATATTGGTGGCCAAAAAGCTGGCATTGTTGATCTCTCTTTTTGCGGCTTTTGTATTGGCAATGCGGATCATTTCTGACGCGAGATCAATGCCCTCAATTGATCTAACCTGAGCGGCCAAATCCAATGCGATTTCACCGGATGCACAGCCAAAGTCGAGCACCTGCGCAGTTGGGGGTAAAAGCTGTTTGAGTTGGCTCAATCGCGCATCATATCGTGCGTCATGGTTAGAAATCGCCTTATCATAGCGGGTGGCTTGCTTGTTCCAAAAACTATTCTGCTGGGGCATGACGAAGTCCCTTTTTGGGTTTGTAGTGATTGCGCAAAATCATTTCGCCGGCCGCGAGGTTGATCAAAAATCCAGCCCAAACGCCGATCTCGATCATCAAAATGCTCATTTCCCCGGTGGCGAAATAGATCGGTAAAATGATGAGACGTTGCGTTGCAGGGCCAAGGCCAATAACCACAGCGCGCATCATCCAAAAATTGTGGGATTTGACGTCGCGTTTGAGGATGGCGCGCAGACCAAGCATCAGCGACACCACCATGCCAATGCCGAAAACCAGAACGGCTGCATATTTCCAACCTGTTCCAAAAGCGGGGAAATACTGGTTCATATATATGCCACTTATCGCGGCTCCTAATCCGGTGATCATCAAAAACCGGCCAGACCAACGGTGCAGTTTTGGAGCGCGTTTTCGTAACGCTGGCACAAACTGCAAAGGCGTGAGCAAATTGAAGGCGATACCGGAAATAATGTGGATGAGCACAGGAATGGGTGTGATCAGATATTGAGGCGACGTCATTTCAGAAATGGAGCCATCAGCGGCTGGTCCCGCCGCAATGCTTGAGAGTTGAATTGTGCCAAAAGCGATGTTGATCAGGCCAAAGACCAAGAGCAACACCGGCACACGCCAATTTGAAATTTTTGTTTTTGACATAGGTAAACCGCTTTCATGCTTGAGGTTTTCAAGTGAATTTTTCAGGAGTTTTATTTTGGAGCGGCGCTGTTGCGCGCCTATTTGCTATTTGCTTGGTGCGGGCGTGTAGCTAAACACATCCTGGACCGGCGTTTCAAAAGCATGAGCAATCAGAAACGCCAATTCCAACGACGGGGAATATTTAGCCGCCTCAATCGCCACGATGGTTTGTCGGGATACGCCCACCGCTTCGGCCAAAGCCTTTTGGCTCATCTCATCTTTGTCGAACCGCAACCGCCGAATATTGTTTTCTAACGTGCCTTTTGGTTTGACCATGATTAGAAACCCTGCCGATATACATAGAGCCGCACAACGCTCTCTATGATTGACGAAAACCACATGGCATAGATCATTGCGATTATGGCCATTGTTGTTGTTAGACCAAAGATCATCGCAATAAAAATGCCGATGAAGATGACGGAGAAAGCGATAAATCCAACTTTCATGCCCAACAAATCGATTTGCTTGTCGCGCTCGTCGCTTGCGTCGGTATCGTTTTCTTGGGTGATGATTGCATTGATGATTGTGATGAGAATGGTGGCGATAATGGTCACGATGATCGAACCACCGATGAGCTTGATGACGCTCCAGCCGATTTCAACCCCTGCGTCGGGACGCTCGAGCAATCCTGCTTCCAATAGCCCTTGCAAATGTAGCGTATAGACGGTCATCACAACGATGCCGGTGACAATGTACGTTACGATATTTCGTTCGTGATAAGACATGTTCGCCTCTAATCCTGTGATCGTGAATCTGATAACATAGTCGTGTTTGCTATACACTATGTAATGTATATATGACTTGATGTCAAATATTTTTGACACATAGACAAAAAGAGGTGACATGTAGGTTAATGGCAGAGTTAGACTTTGGGGATGTGCAGGCTGCTAGCTGACCTTGATCACGACTTTGCCGCGCGCGTTCTGGTCGCCGATAGATTGCAAGGCATCGGCTGTTTGTTCAAATGGGAATGTTTTATCAATATGCACGCGTATTTTTTGATTAATCACCAGCTGCGCCAAATCATTTAAATCGGCTTGATTGACATTCCACATCAAAATTTTGAATTTTTGTCCGTCTTCAGTATTTTTGCGGCTGGCCAACAGAATGGAAAGGATAGAAGTAATTTTTCCACCCATCATCACGAAAGTGCCTGTGGGTGTAAGCGCACGTCGATAGGCTTTCGGAAATTTGTTGGCCACGGCATCAATAATCACATCGAATTTTTGCTCAAGCTTCGTGTAATCCACTTGTTTGTAGTCATAGACATGGTCGGCACCGAAACTGCGCATGGCGTCAAATTTGTTGGCACTGTCGATGCCTGTGACCTCAGCACCGTCCAATTTGGCGATCTGGCAGGCGAACATGCCCGCGCCGCCGCCTGCGCCGTTGATCAACACTTTGTCGCCAGGTTTGACTTGACCGAACGTGCGCACGCCTTGATAGCCGAGCAGTCCTGCTTGGGGCAGACACGCGGCATCCTCAAAACTCAACTGTTTTGGTTTCTTGGCAAAGTCTTCAGCCTTGCCCGTCACATATTCTGCAAAGCCGCCCCAGCCGCTGTCAGACACATCACCAAATACTTCATCTCCGATTTTGAAGTCGGAGACTGCACTGCCGATTTTTTCAACAATACCAGATAGATCTGCGCCTAGCGTTTTGTAAGCTGGTCTAAACGGACCTACTATGCGCATTACAGGCGCGCCGCTTATAATGTCCCAATCCCAGCTGTTGACTGAAACGGCTTTGACACGAACCAAAATTTCTTTGGGTCTCGGGGTTGGCGTCGGCACTTCTTGCAGTACCAACCGATCTGCATTGCCATATCGGTCGCAAGTAAATGCTTGCATATTTTTCCCCATAAACTGTGGCTAGAAAGTGGGGTTTGGCTTAGATGAAATCAAGCTCTGTCTTTGAGTTTATGACCAACTGTCACGATGGCTTCAAGCGCGGGCACCAGTTCTTTGCCCAATTCGGTTAGCCGATACTCGACGGAAGGGGGACTTGTGGGTTTGACTTGCCGATCAACAACATGACGCGCCTGCAATTCCTTGAGCCGAGCTGATAAAACTTTTGCGGAAATGGGGGGGATGTCGATCCGCAGTTCGTTAAATCGACGTGGCCCTGCGCGCAAATGCCAAATCACGTTTGGCGCCCATGCCCCGGCAAGCATTGACATGCACTCGGTCAAATCACAGCCAATCGGTGGAGTTGGACTTTTGTTCTTCTTAACTTTTAGCACCATGTGGTTCTCTTCAGATTGGTCGACATCAATGTTGGCTGCGTCATGGCGATCAATCTGCCGCCAATGGCCAATTTGCCACGCATCAGGTCCGACGCGGTTTCCGCAAGGTAACCTCATTCATCAAGTAACCAGTAGTAACTAGCTTGTCAATGGAAACGGGCGTGGTAGGTGTTAAGGCTCAACACCATCAATACGGAGTGAATGATGAGACAGAGCAGGTCAGCACATGAAAACACCAGATCGCCGGACATCAATGTGCAATGGGATGAGGGTGAGAAATTTGTCAGCGTTGCAGCGCTGATCTACGCCTATTTTGATGGGCTTTACACGTGCGACGTTGAGACGTTCAGGGCTGTTTTTCACCCTAAAGCCACTTATGCAACGGCGGATGAAACACCGTTGCTGCATCGGGACATGGACACTTATTTTGACGTGATCGCCAAACGTCAGTCTCCGGCCTCGCAAGGCGAAGCACGGCACGATGCAATCGATGAAATTCAATTTGCTGGCGAGAATACGGCTTTTGCTCGGGTGCGGTGCTCAATTGGTTCGAGCGATTTCATCGACTTTTTGACGTTGGTGCGGGTGGATGGCCATTGGCAGATCATGGCTAAAATTTTTCATATCAAACCAAGGAACTAGACCATGCCATATGTGAATATCAAAGTGACCAATGAAGGCGTCACGCGGGATCAAAAAGCTGAATTGATCAAAGGCGTCACCGATCTACTTCAACACGTCCTTGACAAAGACCCTTTCACCACCTTTGTGGTGATTGACGAAGTGGAGTTGGAAGATTGGGGGATTGGCGGACTGCCCGTGCCTGAATATCGCGCACAATTGGGGAAATAGCCCAAGCATAATAAACCCCGGAGCATTGCCCCGGGGTTTTCATTTGTGTTGTATTTAGCGTTGCATCAACTGAAGTTAAGATTGCGGGCGCAGAATTACTTTGCCGTTACGACCCGTTTCCATGGCTCTTGCGACCGCCTGTTCGAGTTGGGTCAACGGAAAAGCGCTGTCGATTTTCATGTGGATATTGCCGTTTGCCACATGCCCGACAAGTTCACCAAACAGCTTTTGCATATCTTCTTGAGTTGCGGTTTTGAACCATTGTGCCAACCAAAAGCCGTGAAACGAAATGCCTTTGAAAATCATGTCCATTGGTGGCACTGAAACCGGGGCGCCATCCATGCTTGAATAAACCACCATTTTTGCGCTTGGCGCCAGCATGCTGACGAGTTTTGCAAACGACGCGCCACCAATTGAATCAAGGCCAAGCCGGATTGGTTCGCCATTTGTTGCCGCTGCAACTTGCTTTTCGAGCTCTGGCCCGTCGACCAAAACGACGTCCGCGCCGAGCGCCTCAAGGTCACCCACAACTTCTGCACGGCGCACGATATTGACGGTTTTAATGCCGCGCAGTTTGGCAAGTTGGATAACCAAAGACCCGACAGCCGAATTTGAGGAATTTTGGATGATCCAGTCGCCCGCTTGCAGGTCGACATAATCATTCAACATCAAAAGGGCCGACGCTGGGTTGACCACAAGCATTGAAATCTGATCTGCATCTACGCCCTCAGGCATTGGGATTAAGTTTTGCGCCGGGGCGACAATCTGTTTGGCCCAGGTGCTCGTGCCAGTGATCAACACGGTTTGACCAACTTCAAGGTGCGAAATTCCAGCGCCAATTTCCACAATACGACCGACGCCCTCGCTGCCGGGTGTAGCCGGAAATTGTGGGCTGATGCCATATTGCCCCTGCATTTGTAGCAAATCGGCGTTGTGGATGGGGGTTGCCAACACATCAACCCGCACGTCGCCAGCGTTCAGTTCAGCAATGTCAGTATCTACCAGTTTGAGCACGTCGAGTGGGCTGCCAGTTTCTTCGTATATTGCTTTCAGCATAATGATATTTCCTGTTGTTTTTGTCTATTTGCAATATAATAAGGGTGAATTGCTTTGATAATTGGGCAAATTTCGCTATCACTTATGTCCAAAAGGCAATAATAGGATTGTATGGATAAATTACGGGCGCTGCGATATTTTATCAAACTGGCCGACAGTTTGAGTTTCAGCGAAACCGCTGCGCATTTCCGTGTGCCTTCTTCTTCAGTCTCGCGCCGGATACGTGATCTGGAGGAAGAGCTTGGCATTGAGCTTTTTCATCGCACCACGCGATCGGTTCGGTTGACGGATTTGGGCCAACTCTATTTCAATGATGTAAGCCCGGCGGTGCGTGGTATTGATTTGGCAGATGATCTGGTTGGCGAGCAATCAAATGACCCGTCCGGTCTGCTCCGGATAACGGCGATGCCTGGATATGGTGAGATCATGGTATTGCCAGCTTTGGAAGAGCTTCGGTGCTTGTACCCCGAGATCGTTTTCGATGTGGATTTTACCGACCAAGTGATCGATTTGGCAAGCAATGCCATGGATATTGCGATCAGGGCGTCTTCGACATTGCCTGATTATGTGGTGGCGCGGCGGTTGACGGACCACCGGTTTGTTCTTGTGGCGTCGCATGATTATTTGGCAAAGAATGGTACGCCAAAAACCGTTGCCGATCTGGAATTGCACAAGGGACTTATGTATCGCGGGCCGCGCGGCGTGCTGAAGTGGCGAGCGCAGCAAGATGGCTTGTGGAAGGATGCCAATGTGCGCCCAACTTATATTTCCAACCATGGACCCACATTGGTGAAAGCAGCACGAGATGGCCACGGACTAGCGTTTTTACCCCGATGGGGTTTGGTTGAACATATTGAAAGCGGCGAACTGATTGAGCTTTCATTTGAGGGCGAACAACTCACGATCAACGGTGTTGATAATGCCGCTGTTTATTTGCTGTATCATCCGCCAAAATTTAGAATTAAAAAAATCCGGGTTGTTGTCGATCACTTGGTGAAGGTATTGACAAAGTAGCGTCAGGCAGTTTGCTTGCTGGTAGCGGAAAGCAAAAACCCCGGAACAATGCTGCCGGGGTTTCAATTTGTCTTGCGTTGGCAGTGGTCGCCTAGCCTTTGAGCGCTTCAACACCCGGCAATGGTTTGCCTTCCATCCACTCAAGGAACGCGCCGCCTGCGGTGGAAACGTAGGTGAAGTCGTTGACCACTTTGGCTTTTGCTAGCGCTGCCACGGTGTCGCCACCACCAGCCACCGAGACGAGCTTGCCATCAAGGGTGCGCTTGGCAGCATATTTGGCGATTTCCATGGTGCCTTTGCCAAACGGGTCGAGCTCGAACGCGCCCAAGGGGCCATTCCAGATCAGGGTTTTGGCTTCATCAATCGCACCTTTAATGCGCTCGATTGAGTGGTCGCCGATGTCAAGCATCATGCCCGTTTGGTCCATGGCTTCCACGCCGTAGGTGCGGTTTGGCGCATTAGCTTCAAAGTGCCATGCCACCACGCCGTCAATCGGCAAAATAATCGCGCAATTGGCGTCCGCTGCCTTGTCGTAGATCCGGCGGGCGGTCTCTGCGAGGTCTTTTTCGCAAAGCGATTTGCCAATGTCGACGCCTTGGGCATGCAAAAACGTGTTGGCCATACCGCCACCGATGACCAAAGCTTCAACCTTGTGGATCAGGTTTTCCAGCAAATCAATTTTGGTGGAAACTTTTGCGCCGCCAACCAAGGCGATGACGGGCTTTTTGGGTTTGCCCAAGCCACTTTCAAGTGCGGACAACTCTAGTTCCATCGCGCGACCTGCGCCAGCTGGCAGTTGACGAGCAATCGCGGCTGTTGAGGCATGTGCGCGGTGCGCTGCAGAAAAAGCATCGTTCAAATAGATATCGCCAAGGCTGGCCATACGCGCCGCCAGTTCGGTGTCGTTGTTTTCTTCACCGGGGTGAAAACGCGTGTTTTCCATCACATAGATGGTGCCTGTTGCGCCTTCGTCCAGCTGCGCCTTTGCAGATGTGACGTCCGTCCAATCGGTTTTGATAAACTCGACAGGTTGACCGAACGCGTTTTGAATGGCCTCTACGATGAACTCAAGCGAGAATTCAGGTTTCACTTGGCCTTTTGGACGGCCGAAATGGGACAAAAGAACCGGTGTGCCGCCGTGCTCGATAATGTGGCTCATGGTGGGGCCCAGGCGCACAATGCGGGTATTGTCGCTTACTTTGCCATCTGCCACAGGCACATTGAGGTCGGCACGCACCAAAACGCGTTTACCGTTAAAATCGAAATCTTCGAGTTTTTTGAAGTTGCTCATCGGTCTTATCCGTTCTTTTCCCCCCTAAAGGGGCGAAGCTAAGTTCTTGATATTATCTATAGCGCAAAAAGAAGGGGCCCCAAAGAGCCCCTTATCAATTCTTGGCTCGCCTGATAACAATTTAAAGCGTTTTGCCGATCACCACCGCAACGTCGGACATACGGTTGGAGAAACCCCATTCGTTGTCGTACCAACTCATCACAGAAACGAAATTGTTATCCATGACTTTTGTTTGCTGAGCTGCAAAGTTTGACGAATGTGGATCGTGGTTGAAGTCGATTGAAACTTTGGCTTCTGGATCGTAATCAAGAACGCCTTTCAATTCGCCTTCAGCTGCCGCTTTAACAAGAGCGTTCACTTCTTCGGCCGTTGTGTTGCGACCTGAGATGAATTTCAAATCCACCACAGAAACGTTAGGCGTTGGTACCCGCACGGACATACCGTCCAATTTGCCATTCAATTCTGGCAACACAAGGCCAACAGCTTTAGCAGCGCCAGTTGATGTTGGGATCATGGACATGGCCGCTGCGCGGGCGCGATAAAGATCGGAATGCATCGTGTCCAAAGTTGGCTGATCACCGGTGTAGGAATGAATGGTGGTCATCATGCCTTTTTCAATGCCTAACTCGCGGTGCAACACTTTGGCCAATGGGGCCAAGCAGTTTGTGGTGCACGACGCGTTTGAGATCACTTTATGGTCGGCCGTGATGTCTTGATGGTTCACGCCAAAAACAGTTGTGATGTCAGCATCTTTACCCGGTGCTGAAATCAGAACGCGCTTTGCGCCAGCATCAAGGTGGAATTGGGCTTTGTCACGGGCGGTGAAAATGCCGGTACATTCCATGGCGATGTCGATGTCCAACTCGCCCCAAGGCAATTCTTTTGGATCACGGACCGCGTAAACTTTCATCGGGCCACGGCCAACGTCGATTGTATCGCCGTCAACGGTTACCGTGCCTGGGAATTTGCCGTGCACGCTGTCATAGCGGATCAAGTGTGCGTTGGTTTCCACTGGGCCAAGATCGTTAATCGCCACAACTTCAATGTCGGTCCGGCCTGACTCAATGATTGCGCGCAAAATATTGCGACCAATGCGACCAAAACCGTTAATTGCTACCCGTACTGCCATGTTTCGTCTCCAAGGGGGTGAGATGTTCAAGACGAAGGGGCGAGAACGCCCCCTCAATTGTGTGTAAAACTATAGTTGAGATTTTGCGGCTTCAACCACAACTTTCGCCGTAATGCCAAAATGCTCAAACAATTTAGCGGCGGGGGCGGAAGCGCCGAACGTGGACATGCCCACAAACTTGCCCGTTGGGCCAAGATATTTTTGCCAACCCATCTCAATGCCCGCTTCCACGGCCACATAAGATTTGGCGTCGCCAATCACTTCTTTGCGGTAGTCAGCGCTTTGGGCTTCAAACATTTCCATGCATGGAACCGAAACAACGCGAACGCTGATTTTGTCTTTTTCAAGCTCTTTTGCAGCGTCCATGGCCACAGACACTTCAGAACCAGATGCGAACAAAACCACGTCGGCGTCATTGTCGCCCGAAATCGTGTACGCGCCTTTTGCGCAACGGTTTTCTTCGGTTGCGTCGCGGAAAGCGGGCACGCCTTGGCGCGTCAGGGCAAGAATTGAAGGGGTCTTTTTGCTGGCAAGCGAAAGCTCCCAGCATTCAACTGTTTCCATGGCGTCCGCTGGGCGGAACACATTGAGGTTTGGAATGGCGCGCAGCGCGGCCAAATGCTCAACCGGCTGATGGGTTGGGCCATCTTCGCCAAGACCGATTGAATCGTGGGTCATCACATAGATGGAACGAATGCCCATCAAGGCCGACAAACGGATCGCTGGGCGGCAATAGTCTGTGAAGACCATGAATGTGCCCCCATATGGGGCCAAGCCACCGTGCAAGGCGATACCGTTCATTGCAGCGGCCATGCCGTGCTCACGAATGCCGTAATAGACATATGAACCTGAGCGGTCATCGGCGGTAAAAGTTTTTTGCGCGCCAGATTTGGTGTTGTTTGAACCTGTTAGGTCGGCAGAGCCGCCAAACATTTCAGGTAAAACACCATTAATCACGTTCAATGCTTTTTGCGACGCCACCCGGGTTGCCCAATTTGGCTTTTCGTTGGCGATTTCACGTTTGAACTCATCAACTGCCTTTTTAAAGCTTGTTGGCAGTGCGCCATTTTCGCGGCGCTTAAACTCAGCTTTGAAATCATCGTCTTTTGCGTCGAGCCGCTCTTGCCAGGCAAAACGATGTTTTGTCGAGCGCAATCCGGCCAAGCGCCATGCATCAACCACATCGTCAGGCAATTCGAACGGTGGATAATTCCAGCCTAATGCTTCGCGAGCGCCGGCGATTTCTTCTTCACCCAATGGGGCGCCATGGGCTGCTGATGTGCCCGCTTTTGTGGGTGCGCCAAAGCCAATTACGGTTTTTGCAGCGATCAAAGTTGGCTTGTCAGATTTTTGGGCTTCAAGCAAAATTGCTTCAATTGCATCTTGGTCGTGGCCATCAACTGTTAGCGTATTCCAGCCCGATGCGCGAAAGCGTGCGTGCTGGTCTGTCGAATCAGACAAGGACACCGCACCATCAATGGTGATTTGATTATCGTCCCAAATCACAATTAATTTGTTCAGCTTGAGGTGGCCGGCCAAAGCAATAGCTTCCTGGGAGATGCCTTCCATCAAGCAACCATCACCGGCAATCGCAAACGTGTAGTGATCAACAAGGTCCGCGCCATAGTCGGCAGCCAGTTTTGCTTCTGCCATCGCCATGCCAACCGCATTGGCGATCCCTTGGCCCAATGGGCCGGTTGTTGTTTCAATGCCAGAGGCGTGGCCATATTCTGGGTGACCAGCGGTTTTTGCGCCTAACTGACGGAAATCTTTGATGTCTTCCATGGTCATGTCTTCATAACCGAGCAAATGCAGCACAGAATAGAGCAACATTGAGCCGTGGCCGGCAGACAGAACGAAACGATCTCGGTCAGGCCAGTTTGGCGCTTTAGGGTCAAATTTCATGATTTTGGTGAAAAGCACGGTGGCAATATCAGCTGCCCCCATGGGCATACCTGGGTGCCCGATATTGGCTTTTTGCACTGCGTCCATTGTTAAGGCGCGAATTGCATTGGCCATTGCGCTGGTTTTGGCTTGATCCGTCATCAAAGTCCTGCCCGAAATGTTTTGCCCGATAAACGGGATTTATGTGGCGACAATTGCTGGCGATGTCATATCAGGTCCGGTTTTTGAGTCAATTCCCCCATTTTCGCCATTTTTATGCTAATTGCTGGTTGCAAATTAGGTAATGGATCAGGTTATCTGCATATATAACAGAGAATCAAAGTAAAGTTGGCGTTGGGGAAACCTGCGCATTGAGGGACGTCTGGCTGATTTGATGGGTGAAAATAATCTCGATTTGGATAGCGCCAATACCCGCCTGGACGGCGCTTTGGACCGTTTGGAACGCCAGTTGCATGCCACGCGACAGCAATTGGGCGCGGCATCGGAATTGGAATTACGGGTTCAGCATTTGGCGAAAGAACGTTCCCGGCTGGCCGACGAGTTGGACAAAACAACTACGCGCGCAGGCGAAATTGAACAATCGGCAAAACAAGTTTCTTTGCGCATAATGGGCGCGATGGAGAAAGTACAGCTTGCCCTAAACGGCGAAAACGAGGCTTAGTGCGTCTTGATGTCTGAAATCAACGTTGAAATCGATGGGCGTAAATATCGCATGGCCTGTGAAGATGGTCAGGAAGCGCACGTCCGCGATCTGGCAACGCGGTTTTCTAACTATGTGGAAGGCCTAAAGGGTGAGTTCGGCGAAGCGGGGGACACACGACTGACCGTCATGGCAGCCTTGACCGTGATGGACGATCTGACTGGCGTGCAAAAAGAATTGGCAGCGGCAAAGGATGCGCTTGATCAATTGGCGCACAAATCTAACAAATTGGTACAAGAGCGCGACACGCTTGAAGAAGACTTCGCCAAACAGATCATTATGGTGTCTGAGCGGGTTGAATTGCTTGTCGCGCAACTGGAAAATGCGTCGCGGCAAGACGAACCGCCGCAGCTTGATCAAGCCAAAGGCTAGATTTTCCTTTTACCCAAACCGTTTTCGCACTATATGTGCTCCTCGCTGCCCGGTTCGTGCCGGATATTTTGCATTCCCGGGGCCTTAACAATCCTTTAGGGAGCTGTCCCTGTTTAGACCCGTGGGTTTTTACATACGGCGCCCACCTACGTAAGTAGGTTCCCAGGATCAATACAATCCGACGGCCAGGGCGGCACCTAATTTTGGGTTAGAAAGCCAAGCACATTGAGCGTACAGACCGATCTTAAACGCGCAAAGTCTGACATGCGCGACGCTGCCCACCAAAAACGCGCAGCCCTTTCCTCCAGTTTTCGAACAGAAGCAGCCATTGCTGCTGCTGAAACCTTTGCCGCCGCTGTGCCTATAGAAACGGGGCAGATCGTGTCGCTTTATTGGGCGATCCGCGATGAGCTGAGCACTAAACCATTATTCACCCAATTGTTGGGCGCGGGCCACCAGATCTGCCTGCCGGTGGTCACGGGGCGTCATGAGGCGCTTGAATTTCGCTTGTGGCAGGAAGGCCAACCGCTGGCGCCATCGGGTTTTGGCACATTTGCCCCGCAAGCGGGTGCGCCCGTTGTGGTGCCGGACGTAATGGTGTTGCCCATGCTTGCTTTTGACAATTTTGGCAATCGTTTGGGCTATGGCGCTGGCCACTATGACCGCTCGATTGACGGTATTGATAAACCGCTGACTTTGGTTGGCTACGCTTTTGCCGCACAAGCGGTGGATATAATGCTCGCCGAACCCCACGACCAGCCTTTACATATGGTGGTCACTGAAACCGGCGCGTGGCGCTTCCCCGCGCAGGAGAAAAACTAGTGCGTATTTTGTTTTTAGGCGATGTGATGGGCCGTTGTGGCCGCGATGGTGTGCAGCGCTATTTGCCCGACCTGCGGCGTGACTATAATTTTGATTTTGTGATTGTGAATGGTGAAAATGCTTCGCACGGGCGCGGCCTCACCGAAAAGCATTATCGCGAAATACTTGAAGCTGGTGCAGATGTTGTAACCCTTGGTGACCACGCTTTTGATCAGCGCGAAACGCTTGGTGTGATCGCCCGCGAAGAAACCTTGCTGCGCCCGATCAATATGTCAAACGCGGCGCCGGGACGCGGGTCAATGTTGTATGAAAGCAAGGGCGGACGGCGTGTGCTGGTGATCAATGCGCTTGGTCGGGTGTTCATGAACCCAATCAACGACCCCTTCGCCGCTGTGGATGATGCCTTAAACGGCTGCCCCTTAGGCGATGTGGCGGATGCCGCCATTGTTGATTTTCATGCCGAAGCCACATCCGAAATGCAAGGCATGGGCCATTTTTGTGATGGCCGCGCATCCCTAGTTGTAGGTACGCACACTCATATTCCAACAGCTGACCATCGGATTTTGTCCGGCGGCACTGCCCTTATGTCCGATGCGGGCATGTGCGGCGATTATGACAGCGTCATTGGCATGCAAGCAGACGAGCCAATAAACCGTTTTGTCACCGGCATCCCCAAAGAACGCTTCACCCCCGCCGAAGGCAACCCCAGCGTGTGCGGCGTGGCGATTGAAACCAACGGCGCGGGCCTGTGCACTTATGTTGCGCCAGTGCGGGTGGGTGGTAGTATTGGGCAGGCTTTGCCTTTTTAATTTGCCGTCGTCGTCTGCGTTTGGTTCCTGTGCACTTCTGCCGACTGGTGCCCAACCAAACTATTGTTTTGTGCCACTGCTACGCTCTAATTATCATCTTCGCCTTCGCGAGGATGACCGTACTGGGTCTGGGTATGCCCCCACCCTTAATCCCTCCCCACGAGGGGGAGGGAGACATTCCTTTTGTGCCGCTGGGTGATCGTGCCTTTGTTTTGGTCCAGGATTAAGTTCGTGAACAATCAGAGATTGTTCTGAAACTTCACCCTTCACCCTTCACCCTTACATCCTTGGAGCTTCACCATCCGTCTCATTCTCAAATGTTCCCCAAACCCCTGTAGCATCTCCGGACAACTAAGTGGCCTTCGCGCCACGCAGGCTGAGCCGGGGTTACTTATCGTCAGGGCGCAGCGGCGAGGGGTGCACATTACCTTGGCACTGCCTATTTCCCTCCCCCTTGTGGGGAGGGATTAAGGGTGGGGGGCTGTTAAAAGTTGATCCCGGATCAAGTCCGGGACAGCCAGAGGTTGTTTTCAAACTTCACCCCCCATATCCCCTTCGCCCGCATGGTGAGTTTGTCGAACCACAATATGGTGCAGGCGGTTCCATCCTTCGACAGGCTCAGGATGCGGTGTTGGTGGTTGAGGCAGTGTGTTTTCTTGCATTAGTGAAGTGCACCAATTGGCGGGGGTGCCGGGGAAGCGAATGCAGTTCGCGACGGCGGTGCGGAAAACGGCGGGGGTGCCGGGGAAGCGAACGCAGTTCGCGACGGCGGCGCGGAAAGAAAACATAAAAACTTATCCCCGCCCATAAAACCTGTGTCACACTTAGCGCATCTTCTTTTGAAGCCGAAAGCAGCTTGTTGACGAACAAGGCGCGGCGAGGAGGAATTTTACATGCCGGCGTTGGTTGTTTTGCACCCGACCCCGGCAACCCCCGCCAATTGGTGATATGCGCCAATGCGGGGGGTGATTTCACTTTCCTCAAAGAGAAGAAATTGGCCGAACAATCAGACGTTGGTTGTTCGCGTTGATTTGAAATGTCCAGCCTGACGCCGAAGGCAGCTTGTTAGACGCTTGGTGGGTATTGTTTTCCACCTGTGCCAATT
>NZ_JBLIAI010000001.1:0-181899 GCF_047634455.1 Maritalea sp. | reverse complement strand
CAAGTTGAAGACCACCTGCATTGTGACGATGACACATATGGCTAAAATGCAAATGGCGGATAAACTACCCGCCGCCAAATAGATCCGGTCTAGGGCTTTGCGCACCGGCTCTCCTCCCTCAAAGCAAGAGGGCGGCAATGTGAATTGTCGCCCGCTTGAAGTTTAGTTATTTGAAGTACACATCAACAATAGCATCAGCCGCTGGAGATGAATTTGCACGCCAATCAGCGAGCAGTTCCACACCAACTTTTGCAAGGCCAGCCTTCAACTCGTCAGAAGGTTCAACAATGGTTACACCATTGTCTGCAAGCACTTGTGTTTTTTCTTCTGCTTCTCGACGGCTCATGTTCCAGCCACGTTGCTCGGCATCTGCCGCCGCTTTCAGGACTGCGGCCTGTGTGTCCGCATCCAAGGCTTTAAAGGCGGCAATATTCACAACAACAATATTTTTTGGAACCCATGCGTTAATGGGTGAATAGTGCGAGATAAAGTCCCAAGCCTTAGAGTTTGCACCAGTTGACGGCGATGTGATCATCGCTTCAACTTGGCCAGTTGCAAACGCCTGCGCGATATCTGGTGCTTCAACCTGGGTTGGCGCGGCACCGACCATTGTCGCGAATTTTTCCAGATTTGCATTGTAAGAGCGGAATTTCAAACCGTTGAGGTCTTCAACTGTTTTGATTTCTTTTTTTGTATACAGCCCCTGTGGCGGCCAAGGCACTGAGAACAATGGCATTAAGCGTTGTTTGGCCAACAATTCTTCAACAACAGGTTTTTGCGCCTCCCAAAGTCGTGCTGCGTCTTGGTAGCTGGTCGCCACCAAAGGCAAGGAATCAATGCCAAAAGCTGGGTCTTCGTTGGCAAGTAAGGACAAGAAAAACTCGCCCGCAGGTACCGTGTTATTTCGTACGGAATTTTTGATGTCACCATGCTTGATGAGCGAGCCGGCTGTATGCAGCTTGATGTCGAGCTTGCCACCGGTGGCTTCACGCAACTCATCCGCAAACTGCTGGATGTTCACCGTGTGAAAAGTTTTATCCGGATATGGTGTTGGCATATCCCAGTTTTGGGCAAAGCCAACCGAAGTTGCGCTTGCACTCATAATGGCGACAGCTGCCACCGCCTTAAAAATCTTGTTCATTTGATCCTCCTAATATCCACCAAAATCTAGTTTAGCACTTCGCCAACAGAAAAAAAGTGGTTGTGTTACATTGACAAAATGTCAGTAAAATATCAATAAAGCAATAGCAAAGTGAAATTTATGTTGGAGGTTGGTGCTGTGAGTGGTCGTTGGGATTTTTGGATTGATCGAGGTGGAACCTTCACAGATATCGTAGCGCGGACGCCTGCTGGCGCATTGGTTGCGCACAAACTTTTGTCAGAAAATCCAGAAGCTTACCCGGATGCGGCGTTGCAAGGTATTCGTGATTTGTTGGGCGTTGAGAAAGCTCAAACGATTCCATCTAACATGATAGCAACGGTCAAAATGGGTACCACGGTGGCCACAAATGCGTTGTTGGAACGAAAAGGTGATCGTGTTCTTTTCCTCACAAATAAAGGATTCGCGGACGCGTTGGAAATTGGTTATCAGGCGCGCCCGAAGCTTTTTGACCGTGAAATCAAGAAACCAGAATTGCTGTATGAGGCAGTTGCTGAAGTGCCAGGACGTCTGCAAGCGGACGGCACTGAGCTTGAGACGTTTGATCCAGATGCCACAAGAGAAGCGTTGCAAAGCGCGTTTGATACAGGCATTCGCGCGGTGGCTATCGTATTTATGCACGCCTTCCAGCACCCCGAACCTGAAACTAAAGCGGGTCTGATTGCACAAGACATTGGCTTCACCCAAATCTCGCTTAGCCACAAAGTATCCCCGTTAATCAAATTTGTCGGGCGCGGGGACACGACAATTGTTGACGCGTATCTGTCTCCAATTTTGCGCCGATATGTGGACCGTGTTGCATCTGAATTAGACACAGAAAATACGGACCTTAAACTGATGTTTATGATGTCGTCCGGCGGGCTGACCGCTGCGCACATGTTCCATGGGCGTGACGCGATCCTATCCGGTCCGGCGGGGGGCATCGTGGGCGCTGCTCAAACCAGCAAATTGGCAGGCTTTGACAAGATTATTGGCTTTGACATGGGCGGCACCTCGACTGATGTGGCGCACTATAATGGTGCGTTCGAAAAAGATTTTGAAACCGAAGTAGCGGGCGTACGGATGCGCGCCCCGATGATGAAAATCCACACGGTTGCAGCAGGTGGCGGCTCCATTTTGGAGTTTGATGGACGTCGCTTTACCGTTGGACCACATTCTGCAGGCGCAAATCCGGGCCCTGCGAGCTATCGACGGGGCGGACCTTTGGCGGTTACCGACGCTAACGTGATGCTCAACAAAGTGCAGCCACAATATTTTCCTTCGATTTTTGGCGTTGCTCAAGACCAGCCGCTGGACCAAGACATTGTGCGCAAAAAGTTCAGCACTATTGCAGAGCAAGCGGGCTTAGGCTCGGCTGAACAAGCGGCAGAAGGTTTCCTTAAAATTGCTGTTGAAAATATGGCGAACGCCGTCAAAAAAATCTCCGTGCAACGCGGCTATGACATCTCAAAATATGCGTTGACCTGCTTTGGCGGGGCGGGGGGACAACATGCCTGTGCGGTGGCAGATCGTTTAGGTATGCGCACGGTGCTGGTGCACCCGTTTTCTGGCATTCTCTCCGCATACGGCATGGGATTGGCTGACATTAAGGCGGCAACTCAACGCGCAGTTGGCAAGCCGCTCAATATTAATTCGTTGGATGAAACCAAATATGTGTCCAAGCAATTGCGCCGTGACATGCTGCGTCAATTGGCAGAGCAGGGCATTGATGATCGTGATTGCACTGTTCGCAACACGACGCATCTCAAATATCGGGGTACGGATTCGACAATTGAAGTTGATCTGCGTTCTGAAATTGAAATGCGTGCAGAGTTTGAGCACGTCCATAAAGAGCGTTTCGGTTTCATCGAGCCGTCTGCAGAAATTGTTATCGAGTTCATCGAAGTTGAAGCATCGGGTGGGAGGTCCACTCATGCAGAACCCGTTTTGGCCCCCAGTGAGGATGCACCTGTAGTTTTTGACCAATCTCAGTTTTTTTCTGGCGGTGAATGGCAACAGGCGGACGTATATAAACGTGAAGAATTGCGATCAGGGCAAATTCTTAGTGGACCAGCAATCATCGTCGAAGCGATAGGAACCATAATAGTTGAGCCGGGCTGGAGCGTCAGTGTTAATAAAAACGGCCTGATTATAATGGACCGCAAAAACGTTCGCACCGATCAAATCGTTTCGTCCCGCGTTACCGACCCGGTCATGTTGGAAATTTTCAATAATCTGTTCATGTCCATCGCCGAACAAATGGGCCTGCGCTTGCAGAACACGGCACGCTCAACCAACATTAAAGAAAGGTTGGATTTTTCTTGCGCCGTCTTTGATAACCAAGGGGCTTTGATTGCCAACGCGCCACACACGCCAGTGCATCTGGGGTCAATGGATCGATCCGTCGCCAGCGTTATCAAAGCGCATCCTAATATGAAGTCGGGCGATGTGTTTGTCACCAACGCGCCATATAATGGCGGCACACATTTGCCCGACATCACTGTGGTCACGCCCGTGTTTTCTAAACAGGATAAAAAGCCACTATTCTTTGTGGCGTCGCGCGGGCACCATGCAGACGTTGGCGGTATCGCGCCCGGTTCAATGACACCGCTCGCCACTTCGATTGAGGAAGAAGGCGTCATTCTCGATAACCAAATACTGGTCAAGCAAGGCACATTCCAACAAGCTTTCATTCAAAGCGCCCTAACAGGTGGTCAATATCCGTGCCGAAACCCGTCCCAAAACATTGCCGACCTGAAAGCGCAAATCGCCGCCAACGAAAAGGGGGTGGCCGAGCTTCTCAATATGGTCAAAGCTTACGGACTTGATGTGGTCAACTCCTATATGGGATTTGTCCAGGATTACGCAGAAACTTGTGTGCGTGGTGCAATCTCAAATTTGAAAGATGGTGCCGCTGAAGTTGAATTTGATCAGGGGTGCAAAATCGCGGTGTCGATCACCGTCGATGAAGCAAATGGCAAAGCAATTGTCGACTTTGCTGGCACCAGTTATCAGCAACCGGACAATTTTAATGCGCCCGAACCCATTACCCGCGCTGCCATTCTGTATGCATTCCGTTGCATGGTGGACGAAAACATCCCGATGAATGCGGGGTGCATGCGCCCGATTGAAATCAGACTTCCGGAGCAATCCATGCTCACGCCACAATATCCGGCGGCCGTTGTTGCGGGCAATGTTGAAGTGTCCCAAGCGGTAACCGATTGTTTGTTTGCCGCAATGGGGGCCATGGCAGGCGCACAAGGCACCATGAACAACTTCAATTTTGGCAATGTGCAATATCAGTACTATGAAACCATTTGTGGGGGCACAGGTGCGGGGCCGGGCTTTGACGGTGCGCATGCTGTTCATTCGCACATGACCAATACGCGGCTGACGGACCCAGAAGTCCTTGAAACAAGATATCCCGTGGTGCTCGAAGATTTCCACATTCGGCGCAATACAGGCGGCGGTGGGCAATTTAAAGGTGGGGATGGCGTTCACCGTCAAATACGGTTCCTGAAACCAATGGATGTCTCCTTCTTATGTGGACACCGCATTGTGCCCCCAAAAGGATTGAATGGCGGGGCAGATGGCCAGGTTGGGGCCAACTACAAGCTCAGCGTTACTGGTGAAAAAACAAAAGTTGATGGTCGTTCACAAATCGAATGTGCTGCGGGCGAAGGCGTGATCATTCAAACCCCGTCCGGTGGCGGGTACGCACAATAACGAACAAAGGGTCGTTTCCTGCCCTTTTGACTTGCCCGGGCCATTGGTCCGGGTTTTTTTGTTTGCGAATTATGCAAACATGGCTTCATGCCCTTAGTTCAGTTATGAAAGAGAAATCAAACCAATGGGCCATTGCCAAAGGTCAGCAAAACGGAAGAAGGCGCAATGAGCACGGTCAAAGATGGGAAATTGCGCGGCGACCATGGAGCACAGAAATTGCTTGATGTACTTATTCACGGCTGGGCAATGTTTGGTGGTTTGATGCTGATTTGCGTTGTACTTATAAATTTCTTCTCAGCCGTTGGTGCTGCGATATGGCAACCTATTCCGGGTGATTTGGAGTTGACGGAAATGGGGGTGGCCGTGGCGGTATTTGCATTTTTGCCCTATTGCCAGCTCACGGCGGCGAATGTTTCGGCAGACATTTTTACGCTGCATGCCTCGGAAAAAACAGTGGCCGTTTTGCGCGCGCTTGGCAATTTTGTTGCACTATTGTTTGCCGTGATTTTGTTGTGGCGCATGAGCTATGGTGCAATCAACCAATATACATACAGCTATTCAACCTCAATTCTGCGCCTGCCGCATTGGTTGGCCTTTTTGCCCATTTTGGTCTCGCTGATCTTGTTGACTTTGTCTGCGTTGATGACGCTTCGGCAAAATTTGCAAACACTTTTGGCAGGACAGCATAAATGATTGATCCACTTCTGATTGGTTTTGCCGGTTTAGGCGCCCTGATCAGTCTTATCGTTCTGCGGATGCCAATTGCCTACGCAATGATCTTAGTTGGCGGGGTTGGTGTCACGTTGCTGAACGGCGCTGGCATATTTATGAGCCAACTCAAAACGTTGGCCTATGGGCAATTCTCGATTTACGACCTTTCGGTCTTGCCAATGTTCGTTTTGATGGGGGCGCTGGCAACGCGCGCCGGACTTAGCCATGATTTGTTTCGCGCGGCGAAGGCCTGGCTCGGGCATTTGCGTGGTGGTTCGGCCATGGCGGCGATTGCTGCATGTGCAGGCTTTGGTGCCGTGTGCGGATCTTCTTTGGCAACCGCATCGACCATGGGTAAAGTTGCGTTGCCCGAATTGCGCAAACAAAAATATTCTGGGGCTCTTGCCACCGGCACTTTGGCGGCCGGCGGGGTGCTTGGAATTCTCATTCCACCCTCGGTCGTTCTCATTATCTATTCGATTATTGTCGAGGCAAACATTGTCACCATGTTTATGGCGGCTTTATTGCCAGGCATTCTGGCCATCGTGCTGTTCATTTTGACCATAAGCATTTATGTGCGGCTGTTCCCCAACTCGGCCCCGCATGCCAGTAAGGTTTCGCGCCAAGAATGGATGGCGGCATCTGTCGGCGTCGCACCTGTTATGGTGATTTTCGGGTTGGTGATCGGCGGGATGTATGTGGGGTGGTTCAACCCAACCCCCGCTGCGGCAGTTGGCGTGGTTTTGGTGTGGATTTACGGCACAATCCGTAAAAAGCTCGACAGAACCCAGATGCGCAAGGCGCTGGAAGAAACCGCCAAAACCACCGGTATGATCTATTTGATTTTGCTGGGCGCTGAAATGCTCAAGATATTCATGTCACGGGCCGGTGTACCCCAAGCCATGGCCGAATGGATGGCAACGTCAGGATTGCCACCGCTTGTTGTACTTTCGATTTTACTCTTGAGCCTGATTGTCCTTGGCTGCTTGATGGATTCCTTATCGATGATCCTCTTGGCAATTCCGTTTTTTTGGCCGGTTTTGCTGGAACTCAATGGTGGTGACAATCAACTGGCGCTCGGCTCAGGCTTTGGCATGAGCAGCGATGATTTGAAGATTTGGTTTGGACTTTTGGCGCTGATTGTTGTGGAGCTGGGGCTCATTACGCCACCGGTTGGTCTGAACGTCTTTGTCATTTCCTCAATCGCGGACGATGTACCCATGAGCGAAACGTTTAAAGGTGTCTTGCCGTTCTTCTTAGCAGAGTTGTTGCGGGTGTTGATCTTGTTGGTATTTCCAATATTGGTGCTTTGGTTGCCGCGGGTGCTAAGCGGGTAAGCCAAAGCGCAGCTGTCAAAAAGCACAATATGTGTTTGAAGTGTTGGTGCCCTGGAGAAGACTCGAACTTCCACTTCCTTGCGAAAACTAGCACCTGAAGCTAGCGCGTCTACCAATTCCGCCACCAGGGCAACTATGCAAAAGCTCTATGGACCACAAGCTGATTTGTCAATTGTGTGGATTGTAAAGATTTTCCCGCCCGTTTGCGGCAATTATTCGCGCCCCCAAGTCTCGACAAAGCCAATAGGATCAAGCTAAACAGGGCTCAATAGAAGCATGGCTTCACTTGTTTAATCGCGCAATGGATTAAAAGGTTCAAAAACATGAGCGACAATGCGGGCAAATTGATCACAATTTTTGGTGGTTCAGGTTTTGTGGGGCGCCAAGTGGTGCAAGAACTTGCAAGACAGGGCTACCGTATTCGAGTTGCTGTGCGTCGGCCCGATCTAGCAGGTGATGTGAAGCCGCTTGGCGGTGTTGGGCAAATCCTGCCGATCCAAGCCAATGTGCGGTATCCAGAATCTGTTATTCGTGCGGTACGCGGTTCGGACATTGTGATCAATCTCACAGGCATTTTATCTGAAGGCGGCAAGCAACGTTTTGATACAGTTCAAAATGTAGGCGCGAAGAACGTTGCTGAAGCGGCAAAGGTCGCAGGCGTTAAAACGCTTGTACACATGTCGGCCATTGGGGCAAATAAACAGGCACAAAGTGCTTATGCGCGCTCGAAAGCCTTGGGCGAAGAAGCGGTGTTTACACAATTCCCCGACGCAATTATCATTCGACCATCTGTCATATTCGGGCTGGACGACGGGTTTTTCAATCTGTTTGGGGCGATTTCACGTTTGTCACCAATTCTTCCACTTGTCGGCGGCAAGACCAAAATGCAGCCTATTTATGTTGGTGATGTAGCTGAAGCATTTGCTGTTGCGGCAAATGGTGGTGTTAAGGGCGGAAAAATCTACGAAATTGGCGGCCCGCAAACTCAGACCATGCGTGAATTGATGGAACGTTTATTAATAGAAACCGGCCGCAATAATCTGTTGCTACCCGTGCCAAATCCAATTGCAAAGCTCATTGGTTCGATGCTGCAAATATTACCAAACCCATGGCTCACCGCTGATCAGGTGACCTTGTTGCAACATGATAATGTGGTGTCTGACGAAGCCAAACAGCAAAAGCGGACCTTGAGTGCTTTTGGTGTTGAACCTACCACCATGGCTGCAATCCTGCCGACATATATGTGGCGTTTCAAGAAAAACGGACAATATGAAGAAAACATGCCAACCGTGAACTAGGCTGAGGTTTGGTTTGCGCTTTAGCCCACAAGGCCGAACGCAAACAACCCCACAACGCCAACGATGATCCGCCACCAGCCGAATAGCGCGAACCCGTATTTGGATACGAAATCGAGTAGGTATCGCACCACCACTGCACCGACAATAAAGGCAGCGGCAAAGCCAACGGCAATGTTAAGTCCCGCATCCAGCGTGATGACATCTATGTTTTTATATAGATCGTAGCCAAAGGCCCCAGTCATAATGGGCAAGGCAATGAAAAACGTGAATTCTGCGGCCGAGCGTTTGTCTGTGCCCATCAACATTGAACCGACAATGGTCGCGCCGGAGCGTGAAACACCTGGAACCAAAGCGAGCATTTGAAAAATGCCTATGCCAAAACACAAAGGCAGCGGAAACTCATAAATGTCCGTGTATTTTGGCTCTAGCTTCATACGGTCGACAATCAACAATATGATGCCGCCGGTGATCAACATTGAGCTGATAACGAGTGGCGCGTTGTACAGAACTGTTTTGATGTAGCCGTGCATCAATACGCCAGCCAGTGCCGCGGGAAATGACGCCAGCAGGACACCGCCAGCAAAGCGAAGGGCGTAAGGTTTGCCGCGCAACGCATCAAGAAACAAATCCAGCAGCTTTTTGAAATAAATCGTTACGATTGCCAATATGGCGCCGAGTTGAATAAGCACCTCAAACGACTGCCCCGGGTTCTCAAACCCTAGCCAATCACCTAACAATAAAATGTGGGCGGTGGACGAAACAGGTAAAAACTCTGTTAACCCTTCAACAATTCCAAGTATCAGGGGCACAAAAATGCCTTGATCGGCAGCCATGAGTTCTCCTATCAAGTGGTGAAAGTTCGGTGCAAATTAACGTTAAGATGTTAGCTTTCTTCTAACGCCATTCTTAGCGCGCGCCAATCACGAGTTAAAGCCAAAAAAGGATCAAAAAATGTTTGTACCAAAATTGCTGCATTACACGCTTGATCCAACGTCGCGCTTGGTGCGGCTCATGTGTGCAGAATATGGCAAAGAGATTGAGCTGGTGCATATCAAAGCTTGGCGACGCGAACAGGACTTTCTTGATGTCAGCCCGGCTGGAGAAGTTCCGGTGTTGGACATTGATGACCAATTGACCTTGGTTGGTGCCAGCGCTGTGATTTATTTTGTCGAAGAACAGTTTGGAACACAGCCCATATTGCTGCCAACCGAACCTGTTTTGCGCGCTGAAACACGTCGTTTGGTGGATTGGGCGCTCAATAAATTTTCAGAAGATGTATCGCGCTACATCATTGAAGAGAAATTTATCAAGAACGATAGACCCGGTGGCACCCCTGACACGACAGTGTTGCGGGCGGCGCGTGCAAACTTGACCGAACATTTATCCTACTTCAATTACTTGCTCGCAACTCGCCGCTGGTTGGCAGGCGATGAAATGTCTATGGCCGACTTTGCGTTGGCCGCTCAATTGTCATCACTGGATTATTTGTCAGAGGTCCCATGGGCCACTGTTCCTGAGGTGAAAGACTGGTATCAGCGGTTAAAGTCTCGCCCCGCGTTTCGCTCATTGCTGCTGGACCGGGTCGTTGGCATGCCAGCGTCGTCTACTTATGCGGATATTGATTTTTGAGCGTTGCCGCAAAACACAAAATAATTACCGATCTTAAGGAGCGTGCGCAAAAACTTGGTTTTGTACATTTTGGAATCGCTAGCGCAAAGGCACCGGATGTCTGGCGGGAGCGTTTGGCGAATGCCGTCAAGCAAAATTGGCACGGCGACATGGAATGGATGGCGGAAACCTTTGATAGGCGGTTTGCGCCAACATCCCTTTGGCACGAAGCGAAATCAGCTATTGTTTTGGCCTATAACTACACGCCAGACAGCAACCCAATGGATATGCTGGACCAGACCGAAAAAGCCATTGTCTCGGCCTATGCGCGCAACCGCGATTATCACGACATCATCAAAGGCAAACTCAAAGAGCTGGCTGGCGTGTTGGCGCGACAAGGTGACTGCGGTGTTAAGGTCTTTGTTGATACAGCACCCTTAATGGAAAAACCGCTCGCACAGCTAGCTGGCATCGGGTGGCAGGGTAAGCACACAGTACTTGTCTCTAAGCAAGAAGGGTGCTGGTTGTTTTTGGGGGTCATTCTCACCGATGCAGAACTGCCATTGGATAAGGCCGAAACAGATCATTGCGGATCGTGTACGCGCTGCCTTGACGTTTGCCCGACCAACGCGTTCCCAGGACCGTACAAGCTGGACGCACGAAAATGTATCGCCTATCTCACTAATGAGTTTAAAGGGGTGATCCCGGTTGAGTTTCGCAAGCCGATTGGTAACCGAATTTATGGATGCGATGATTGTTTGGCGGTTTGCCCCTGGAATAAGTTTGCAAAAACCACGGCGGATACTAAATTGCAAATGCGCGCAGATTTACGAGCGCCAAATTTGGTAGAGCTTGCAAAGTTTGATGATGCAACTTTTCGAGCGTTCTTTGCGGGGTCTGCCGTGAAGCGACTTGGGCGAGACGCATTTATGCGCAATGTACTGATCGCTCTGGGCAATGCCCATGGACATGATGTCGTGGATAAGATCGAAGACCATCTTTCAGATCCAAATCCAATTGTACGAGGTGCGGCGGTTTGGGCCTTGAGGCAGCACCTCTCAGAAGATGAATTGGCAAGCCGCTATGGTCAGGCAGTAAACACCGAAGCTGATGAATCTGTTATTGCCGAGTGGCAGGGGAACGCGAAATGAAACTCTTGATTTTCGGCATTGGTTATTCTGGCCTTGCCATTGCCAAAGAATGGCCAGGAACGGTTGTTGGCACCACACGTAGTGCGGAAAAGCAATCAGTTCTAGCAGCACAGGGAATAGACGCAGTTATTTTTGACGGTGCCATAACCGACGAGTTGAACCTACATCTTGCAACTGCAACGCACGTGGTCATATCTGCATCGCCCTCAGCAGATGGCGATCCGGTTCTCAACGCAATACCAGAGTTTTTTGAGCGTACGGCCGCTCTTCAATGGCTTGGGTATTTGTCCACGGTCGGCGTCTACGGCGATTTTGAAGGTGCTTGGATTTCTGAAAATACCGCACCCAAACCCGTTTCTAAACGCGGTCAATGGCGGGTTGAAGCTGAAAACAAATGGTCTGAATTGGCGAAGGACAACAATGTCCCGTTTTCGATTTTTCGTCTAGCCGGCATTTATGGGCCTGGTCGTTCAACCTTTGACAAAATACGCAACGGAGCTTCCCGCCGGATCGTGAAATCTGGGCAGGTGTTCAACCGTATCCACGTTGAAGACATTGCCCAAATTGTGAATAAAGCGGCGCAATTGAAGGCGGTTGGCGTATTTAATGGTGCGGATAATGAACCGGCACCGCCAAATCTGGTGATTGAACATGCGGCCAAAATGCTTGGCATCGATCCTCCGCCCGAAGAACCAATTGAGACAGCGGACATGACACCGATGGCACGCTCATTTTATGGCGATAATAAAAGGTGCGGAAACGCGAGGCTGAAGAAGGATTTAGGGATTAGCTTACGTCACCCCACCTATCGCGAAGGGCTTGCGTCTATTCTTGCACAAGAGAGTTGAGAACCGCCGTTAGTTTTACCAAATCTTGTGGGCGAGAAAGCCGGTGATCCCCATCCGGCATGAGGGTTAAATAGGCTTCATTCAGGATTAAGTGCTGAAGTAAGCGCTGGGCATGCGTTGGCGGCACGTCCGGGTCTTGCTGACCTTGGATGATGTGAACCGGGCAATCAGTTTTAATCGGTTGCCCTAAAAGCAGGTGTTGTTCGCCGTCATCAATTAGAGCTTGCGTGTAAATATACGGCTCCTTCGAGTAGGCACTGGGCACTTTGATGTGCCCTGTCTCTTTCATGGTCGTCAGCTGCTCAGCCGTAAACCGCTTTGGCACCAATTCGCGTGTCATATCCACGGCTGGTGCAATCAGCAGCATGGCTTTCACGGTCGCAATGCCCTTGGACCGTAGATGACGGTTGAGCAACATAGCGAGCCAGCCCCCCATCGACGAGCCAACTAGAATTTGTGGGCCGTTGGTGAACCTTTCAAAAACTGCAATGGCATCTTCTAGCCAAGTGCTAATCGTTGCACGCATGAAATCACCGCTCGATTGACCGTGCGCCATATAGTCAAACCGGGTAACACTAAGTCCGGTGCTTGCCCCGAACGCATCAAGTGCATTTGCCTTGGAACCCTGCATATCGGAATTGTAGCCACCGAGCCAAAAGAACCCCGGTGAGTTGCCCTCTCGGTGCAAAACCGCTATTTCTCTACGGGAGTTACCCAAGCCGAGTTTAATTTTTCTGGAGAGAAGTTGCACTTTTGACCGCCGAATCTCATTTGAATTGACTTATTTGATAAAAGAGCAGCAACTATTTCGCAATCCGCGCTCAATTCTGGTGTTTGGCTGTTGACTTTATAGTGTTTTGACCAGATTTTACGCCCGTAATAACCATTGGTTTCACAAAAGAAGGAAAAGTCACCATTCGTCGTCCACAAAGACCCGTGCAGCCCCAAAAAGATGGCCCGCGCTCAAATCGAGAAATTACCTCCCCAGATGTTCAGCTCATCGATGATGAAGGCACCAACCACGGCACCGTGAGTACACGTGATGCGATGGAGCGCGCCCGCGAAGCTGGTTTGGATTTGGTGGAAATATCACCAAACGCGAAGCCGCCGGTTTGTAAAATCTTGGACTTGGGAAAGTATAAGTACGCCGCCCAAAAGAAGGCAGCCGAAGCGCGCAAGAAGCAAAAGATCATTGAGGTCAAAGAAATCAAGATGCGTCCGAACACGGATACACATGACTTTGAAGTCAAGATGCGTAGCGTCGTGAAGTTCTTGGAAGGTGGCGACAAAGTTAAAGTTACCATGCGTTTCCGTGGCCGTGAAATGGCTCACCAACAGCTTGGACTCCAGTTGCTGCACAGAGTGCGTGATCAAGTGACAGAAATTTCAAAGGTTGAGGCGCAGCCAAAAACCGAAGGTCGCCAAATGATCATGATCTTATCACCAACTGCGCAAAAATAAGTAGCACTTGCATATGTGAATTTCGAGCGGGCCTTCGGGCCCGTTTTGGTTGTGCTATTGTGCAGCTAAGGCATATTCAGATGGAGAAAATAATGGAACTTGGACGATTTTCGGTAAGTTTGAACGTAAAAGACATCGCGATATCCAAGGCGTTTTATCAAAGCCTTGGCTTTGAGGTTGTGGCGGGCGTTGAAGAACAAAATTGGCTAGTGCTTGCGCTAGGCGATGCAAGAATCGGCATTTTTCAAGGTATGTTTGAAGACAACATCATGACCTTCAATCCCAAGGACATTAAACCGATCCACAAAAAGCTGGATGAGTTGGGTATTGAATATTCACGCGTGTTTGAGGGTCAAGATTATCCAAAAATGGCGACTTTTAAAGACCCGGATGGAAATGACATCTTGATCGACCAACACGACACGTAATTCACAGGTGTTTTGGCCCCGATTCAAGACTTGCATAATGAGTTTAGTCGCATTATAACCCTGAACTTCAAGCGGGTCGGCCGGCCGAAGGGTATGCCGAGTTGATCCAGAATGCTGAACCCGCCAATAGTCTTCGGACTTGCGGCAACAAGAAGGACGAGCAAAATGCCCAAGCTAAAGACAAAGTCTGGCGCTAAAAAGCGCTTTAAAGTGACTGGTACTGGTAAAGTCATGGCAGCTGCAGCAGGCAAACGTCACCGTTTGATCAGCCATAACGGCAAGTATATTCGCCAAAATCGTGGCACCAGTGCGATGTGCGCACAGGATGCACGTACGGTGAAAAAATTCATGCCTTACGCCTAATAACGACTTTTAAGGATACAGATCCATGTCACGTGTAAAAAGAGGCGTAACCTCCCACGCCCGTCATAAAAAAACAATAAAAGCTGCCAAAGGCTATTACGGCCGTCGTAAAAATACGATCCGTATTGCTAAACAGGCAGTAGAAAAAGCTGGTCAGTACGCATATCGCGACCGTAAAGCAAGAAAGCGGAACTTCCGTGCTTTGTGGATCCAGCGGATCAACGCTGCTGTGCGTGAGCACGGCCTAACATACGGTCGATTTATCGACGGCCTCAGCAAGGCTGAGGTTGCGGTGGACCGTAAAGTGCTTGCCGATTTGGCAGTGCGCAACCCTGAAAGCTTTGCCGCTTTGGTTGCAACAGCAAAAGGCGCACTTGGTTACCTCAAAGAAGTTGACGCAGTAGCTCACGAACGCGCTACCGCTTAAAGCTTTTTACCTCATCTATCTGAGGCCGAATTAAAAGCCTTGTGCCGCTCTCTTAAGGGTGGCGCAAGGCTTTGTGCGTTTGTAAGGTGCACGCGAATCTAACAAGATCAGAACCGATGGGCTAGCTGGGTCCACTTTATGCATTTGAGGGGACAAGAGGTCCATAATGAACGACGCCAATTCACTTGAAACGCTGCGTGAGCACATCACTGCCGACATTGAAAATGCAAATGACGAAAAGGGGCTAGACGCTGTGCGTGTGGCGGCTTTGGGCAAAAAGGGTTCTGTTTCAGAGCAGTTAAAATCTTTGGGCAAAATGTCCAATGAGGAACGCCAAATAGCGGGCCCAGTAATTAACGGCCTGAAAAAGGACATGGCGGCGTTGATTGAAGCAAAATCGGCGACCCTTAAAAAGGCGGCTCTTGAAGCGCGTCTCGCTTCAGAAAAAGTCGATGTAACGCTGCCGTTGCAACCCGGCCCAATGCAGCGCGGCTCAATTCACCCTGTATCCCAAACATTGGATGAAATCACCGCCATCTTTTCTGACATGGGCTTCGCGATTGCGGAAGGCCCAGACATCGAGAGCGACTATTACAACTTCACCGCGCTGAACTTCCCAGAAGGTCACCCGGCGCGTGAAATGCACGACACATTCTTCATGAAAGCCAAACCTACAGTTGAAGGCGAAGAAAGCAACGGCAACAAGATGGTGCTGCGCACACACACGTCGCCCGTGCAAATCCGAACTATGGAAACTCAAGAACCGCCAATTCGCGTGGTTATCCCGGGCCGCACCTATCGTTGCGACAGTGACCAAACACACACGCCAATGTTTCACCAGCTTGAAGGTTTGGTGATTGATAAGTCTTCGCACATTGGTCAATTGCGTTGGGTCTTGGAAGAGTTCCTAAAAGCCTATTTTGAAGTCGATAACGTCAAAACCCGTTTCCGCCCATCCTTCTTCCCGTTCACCGAACCTTCCATGGAAGTGGACGTGCAATGCGATCGTTCAGGCAATGAAGTGAAAATAGGCGAGGGCGAAGATTGGCTCGAGATTTTGGGCTGCGGCATGGTGCACCCAAATGTGATCCGAAATTGTGGTCTGGACCCAGACATTTACCAAGGTTTTGCTTGGGGCATGGGAATCGACCGGATAGCCATGCTGAAATACGGCATGCCGGACCTGCGCGATTTCTTTGACGCCGACAAACGTTGGATGGAGCATTATGGATTCCGTCCACTTGATTTGCCAACATTGTTTGGAGGCTTGTCATCGTGACAGCAACGTCGAACGATATAGACGAAACCGTTTATATTGTCACAGACATTGAAACCGATGGCCCGAGCCCCTTGCGCAACTCGATGTTGAGTTTTGCCTCAGTGGCGATGAATCGGCGTGGCGATGTTTTGGGTGAGTTTGAAACCGTTCTTGAAGCGCGGACTGATCGTGCGCCTGATCCTGAAACCATGGAATGGTGGGAAACCGAGCCTGAGGCCTATAAGGCCGCAACGACAAATCCGGTTGCGCCTGAAAAGGCGATGGCTGATTTTGTTGCATGGCTTGAAGGATTTGAAGGGCGCAAAGCTTTTGCATCAGCGCCTTTGATTTTCGATGGTACCTATATGGACCATTATCTGGATCAATTCGCCAACACGCGTGTCTTCGGCGGTCCCGGAAAACAAAACCGCATATTTGCTGGCGGCGGTGTTGATATATATTCCGTTTCGGGCACCATCGCGAATGCACCGCACCATGACTGGACCACGCGGCGGGTGCCAGACAGCTGGATTGGCAATCATCCGCATACCCATTATGCAATCGACGATGCGCGCGGCTTTGCACATTTGCTGAAACGATTTTTTATTGTTGGCAGCTTGCCAGTAAAATACCGCAACCTTGACATAGCTGAATTCGGCGATAGCGAAACACTGCGTGATGAACTTGTGGAATTGATCGTTTCTGGCAAGAAATCTGCGACTTGCGGCGCGCTTGCAATCTACGAAGAAGAAGGCGAGCCGCTGCCGACAGTGGGAGAGTACTTCATTGTTCCCAATTGGCAAGGACAGCCCCGAGCCATTATTAAAACAACTTCTGTCGAGGTGAAACGCTTTGATGATGTTGACGAGGATTTTGCGCGCGCGGAAGGCGAGGGAGACTTGTCGTTCGAATTTTGGCGCGAGGCGCACATAGATTTTTTCACCCGCAATGGCGGGCATTCACCTGATATGAAACTGGTTTGCGAACGCTTTGATTTGGTCGAAGTGTTCGAACAAGAGACAACAAAAGAGTAGACCGATGAAATTCACAATTGATTGGCTCAAAGATCATCTCGAGACAAGTGTTTCGAATGATGAAATTATCAAAACCCTCACAATGATCGGCCTTGAGGTCGAAGAGGTTGAAGATCAAGCCAAAGTGCTGAACGAGTTTACGGTCTGCGAAGTGATCAGCGCTGAAAAGCATCCAAACGCCGACAAGTTGCGCGTTTGCATGGTCAACACAGGCAGTGGCGATCTGGTAAAAGTTGTCTGTGGTGCACCAAATGCCCGTAAAGGTCTGAAAGGCGTATTCGCGGCGGTTGGCACTTACGTGCCCGGCGTGGATTTTGTCCTGACCAAAGGCAATATTCGTGGCGAAGAAAGCAATGGCATGTTGTGTTCTGAGCGTGAGCTGATGCTCTCAGATGAACATGACGGCATTATCGATTTGCCCGATGATGCGCCCGTTGGCACCAAATATGTCGACTATGCTGGCATTGACGACGTGGTGATTGATATCGCCATCACACCAAACCGTGGTGATGCGACAGGTGTCTATGGTATTGCACGTGACCTTGCTGCGGCTGGTGTTGGTGAATTAAAAGACGGCACTGTGAAAGCTGTTCCGGCCACTTTAGGCGGCAAAGGGGATATTTCCGTTGAGTTTCGTTTTGACGACGGTGAACCACAAGCTTGTAAAATGTTTGCGGGTCGCTTGTTTAAAGGCGTGAAGAACGGCCCGTCCCCTGAATGGCTGCAAAAGCGTTTGATCGCAGTCGGACTGCGCCCAATCAATGCGTTGGCTGACATCACCAACTACATTTCCTACGACCGTGGTCGCCCATTGCACGCCTATGATGCGGACAAGATCACGGGCCAGTTCCACGCGCGTAACGCTAAAAAAGGCGAAAAAATTGTTGCACTAGATAGCAAGACTTATCAGCTCGATGAAACCATGTGCATCTTGGCCGACGATAATGGCCCGCTTTGCATTGGCGGCATCATGGGCGGCGAACAAAGTGGATGTACCGCTGAAACCACCAACATTTTTATGGAGTGCGCGTGGTGGGAACCCCTTTTGATCGCACAAACTGGCCGCAAAACGGGCATTGTTTCTGATGCGCGTTACCGTTTGGAACGTCACGCTGACCCAGAGTTCGTTTTGCCGGGCTTGGAGCTTGCAACCAAAATGATTTTGGAAATCTGCGGCGGCGAAGTGCATGAGCCGGTGGTTACAGGCGAAGTGAAATCGCCTGAACGGGTTATCGATTTTCCATTGTCAGAAATCACCCGCTTGACGGGTCTAAAAGTGCCTGCAACTGAGGCAAAAGTTATCCTCTCTCGGCTCGGGTTCTGGGTCGCTGGTTCTGGTGGCGTGGTAAAGGTCAATGTGCCTTCGTTTCGCCCGGATGTTGAGGTGAAAGCCGATTTGGTCGAAGAGGTGATGCGCATCGTAGGGGTCGACAAAGTGCCGGTGGACCCGCTTCCACGGCTGTCTGGCGTTGCGCCAAAAATGCTGACCACAATCCAGAACCGCCGTCGAATCGCCCGTCGCACTTTGGCTGGTCGCGGTTTCCACGAAGCCGTGACTTGGTCTTTCATTTCAGAAAAAGAAGCGACATTGTTTGGTGGTGGCTCTGACGAATTGAAACTTGAAAACCCGATTGTTTCCGACCTTACGGACATGCGTCCATCTTTGTTACCGGGCCTGCTGGCAGCGCTAGGGCGAAACGCCAACCGTGGATATGCGGATGTGTCCTTGTTTGAAGTTGGGCAGGTCTTTAAGACTGACAAAATTGACGGGCAGCTGAACTACGCCACCGGGGTGCGCTCCGGCACCGCGAAATTTGCTCAAACTGGCCGCGACTGGCAGGGCAAAGCCAGCAAAGTTGATGTCTTTGATGTAAAAGCCGATGCGCTTGCGGCACTTGATGCATTGGGCATGGACGTGAACAACATTCAAGTTGTAGCAGAACCTGCCGATTGGGCGCATCCGGGCCGTGCGGGTCGCTTGCAATTAGGTCCTAAGATGATCCTTGGATGGTTCGGTGAACTGCACCCAGCACTCATCGCTGAGTTGGATTTGACAGGTCCGGTTGTAGCGTTTGAGCTCAATCTTGATGCCATTCCAGCGCCGCGCAAGAAGGCGAGCAAAGCCAAAGGCGCGTTAGACATTTCTGATTTGCAGCCCGTGCGCCGAGATTTTGCTTTCCTGGCGGATAAGAATGCTGAAGGTCAAAAATTTGTCAAAGCAGCGAATTCAGCCGACAAGAAGCTCATTCAATCAACGTCAATTTTTGATGTGTTTGAAGGTGAACATGTGGGTGAAGGTAAGAAGTCTGTTGCGATTGAAGTCACGCTTCAGCCGCGCCAAAAAACCCTGACAGACGAAGAGATCGAGGCCGTTAGCCAAAAGATCATCGCAGCGGTTGAAAAGGCCACCGGCGCGACCTTGCGCAGCTGATGGAGATGTTAACAAACTTGCGCGCAAAAAACGTGATTTTCGACAGGTTCCTATTGTTAGGTCTGTTGGCCACGACGTTCTTTCTGCCAACATTGTTTGGGTCTCTTTCAATTGTCTTGGCGCTAATCTTAGCGCTCATTGCTGGGTTGCGGTTTTTTGCGAGTTCACGGATACGACGTGGATTTTGTTGGCAGCCAACCTTAGCAGCCTTATTGGCTGTGTTCGGGCTGCTCGGTCTGGTTTCTGCCCTCAGCGCGGACGAGGTTGGCGATATGTCGTTCCTCGTCAACTTTTTGGGATTGGCATTTCCCATTTTACTCTACCAATATCTGGTTAGCTTGCCGCAACCACCAAGTGTTTCGCGCATTGCTGCATATTGTTTGATTGGAAGTCTTCTTGGTTTGTTGTTTGCACATGCCCAATATTACGGATTAGGAATTGGCCGAACGGTTGCCATCGCAGCGGGCTCCAACGCAATAGCGCGCGTTGCCGCGCTGCTGGGGTTCTTGGCATTGATTGGCCTCAATCCGAAAATTCGGTCACAGTCCAATTTGGTCGTAATCGCACCAATCGTTGCAATTGGGATCGTTGTTTTGAGTGGTTCTCGGGGAACACTGATCGCTATCCCGATCATGTTGACCATTGCGCTAGTCTTTGTGTTACCACTCATTTGGGTTAAATCGCGCCTCTGGACGACCCTGATGTTGGTCGCAATTGCCGTTTGTGTCGCAGGTCTCGTCCTGATCGACCCCAACGGATTTGTCAGTCGAGTATTTAGAACACTTACCGAAATGGCGGCAGGTAGATTGCCGGGTAATTCGTCCGAATTGCGATATCAGATGCTTGTTGGGGCGTGGAATGCCTTTCAGCAATCGCCAATTATTGGTTATGGATGGGCCGGACATTGGGACGCGTTGATGCAGGCTCATCCGACGCCAGAAATTTTTGCACCCGTAAAACAGTATTTTAGCTTTCACAACGACATCGCTGATTTCGCCGTTGCTGGTGGCATTTTGGGGCTGTTTGCTTACGCAATCCTTCTTTTCGCGCCTATCGTGAACCTGCTGTTTGATCAATCATTGCAACAAAATCGCCTTGTCGTATATGCACTTGTGCTCTTGCCCACTAGCTATTTCATTTTCGGCTTTACTGATTTTGTTTTCGGCTTTGATTTACTAACAACGCTGTATGGTTTCAGCCTAGCGTTTGTTCTGGCCGCGGCAAAAGCACACCCTGCGTCGGCATTCGACAAAGGTTTTGTTGAAAATTAACCCTACACATGGGAAAAGCGAACAACAATTTTCTCCTTGGTCGTAAGGGTTCCCATATGCCTGCCATTAAAAAACAAGACTTCATTCAATCCATTGCAGATGGTTTTCAGTTCATCTCCTACTATCATCCGTTGGATTATGTTGAGGCCGTGGCTAAAGCCTATGAGCGTGAAGAAAACCCAGCAGCAAAAGATGCAATTGCTCAAATTTTGACCAATTCGCGCATGTGTGCAGAAGGTCATCGGCCGATTTGCCAAGATACAGGGATTGCGGTTGTATTCCTTGAAATTGGCCAAGATGTGCGTTGGGATACGGACATGACCATTGAAGAAATGGTCAATGAAGGCGTGCGCCAAGCCTATACCGGTGTAGAAGAAAACTTGCTGCGCGCTTCGATTTTGATGGACCCTGCAGGCAAGCGCAACAACTCGGGCGACAACGCGCCCGCGGTCATCCACTACGAAATGGTGGCGGGCGATAAAGTTGACGTGACGGTTGCGGCTAAAGGCGGCGGTTCTGAAAACAAAGCCAAGCTGGCGATGCTCAATCCATCCGACGATATTGTTGAATGGGTCCTTAAGACCGTGCCGACGCTTGGCGCAGGCTGGTGCCCACCAGGTGTTTTAGGCATTGGCATTGGCGGCACGCCTGAAAAAGCCATGTACATGGCCAAAAAATCTCTGATGGCCCCAGTGAACATTCAAGAACTGATGGACCGTGGATCAAATTCTACTGCTGAAGAGTTGCGGCTAGAGTTGTTTGAAAAAGTCAATGCGCTGGGTATTGGTGCGCAGGGCCTTGGCGGCCTGACCACCGTTGTCGACGTCAAAGTTTTGGATATGCCAACCCACGCGGCATCAAAACCTGTGGGTCTGGCACCAAACTGCGCTGCAAATCGTCATGTGCACTTCACCTTGGATGGAACAGGCGCCGCCGATCTCACACCGCCACCGCTAAGTGCATGGCCAGATATTGGCTGGAAGCCGTCAAAAGAAGCCAAATCTGTTGACCTTGGCAACCTAAGCAAAGCTGAAGTCGCCACGTGGAAACAGGGTGATCGTTTGCTGCTGAACGGCAAAATATTGACCGGCCGCGATGCCGCACACAAACGTATTCAATCGCTTTATGAAAGCGGCGAGGGATTACCTGAAGGCGTCGATTTTACTGATCGCGTTATCTACTATGTAGGCCCAGTTGACCCCGTGGGGGCGGAAGCCGTTGGACCCGCAGGACCAACCACAGCAACCCGCATGGACAAGTTTACAGAAATGATGCTCGACAAGACGGGTCTTGTTGCCATGATCGGCAAAGCCGAACGCGGACCTGCCGGTCTTGAAGCGATTAAGAGGCACAAAGCTGCTTACTTAATGGCAACGGGTGGTGCAGCATATTTGATCTCAAAAGCAATCCGTTCTTCGCGTGTTGTCGCATTTGAAGAGTTAGGTATGGAAGCCATATACGAATTTGACGTGGAAAACATGCCGGTGACAGTTGCAGTAGACGCAACGGGTGAAAGCGTCCACAATATTGCACCAGCCATTTGGCGAAAAAGAATCGGCAAACTCCCGGAGCCAGCATGAGCCTGATAGAACGCGAAATTCGCACATCTGACTTGGATTTAATCTGTCATCATCGCTTTGAGATGTTTCGCGATATTGGCGCACCGTTGTCCAAAATTGAGGAAATGATTGTTGAGTTCCGCAAGTGGCTAAACCCGCGATTGCATAGCGGCGAATATTTCGGCTTTATTCTTGAAGAGAATGGTAAGCCTGCTGGCGGTATCGGGTTGTCGATTATCGACTGGGCACCGCATGTGCTCCATCCCAAGGAACACTTGCGTGGCTATATTTCCAATGTTTACGTGGAACACCACTGCCGTCGCCAAGGCATTGCCAGCAGATTGATGGAATTGGGTGAGGCCGAGCTTAAAGGACGTGGCGCGACGCTCGTGGTTCTACACGCATCGGACGCTGGGCGCGAAATCTATGATAAGTCCGGTTGGAAACAATCAAGCGAAATGATCAAACACGTCTAACGTTTTCACCATTTCCCAAGCTTTGATTTGAACTTCACCCTCGTGGGTCTGCCCAATTTTGGTTTGCGTCTCACTGACTTTCCATCCATTGCGCTCATAAAAATGACGCGCTGCGTCATTGCCAACGAGGCAGTTCAGGGTGACTTTGGTTGCGCCTTCCGCAATCAATTTGGCCTCGCCCAATTCTAATAGCTTCCGGCCAATGCCTTCGCCACGCATTGTTGTATCGACAAACAATTGTGATATTCGTGCCTCTTTGGCAACAATAAGTGCGACCAATTTACCATTGTCTAAACCGATAATAATATTGGGATAAAACGCATCTATGCGGTCTTGCATAAAGGCGATATCGCGAAACGCCGCGATGTCTGGATGCTGATATGGCGCTTGAGTTTCGTGCCAAACGCGATGATAAAGGGCGGAGATTTCGCCAAGCTCATCTGGTCGCGCAACACGAAACTCCATTGGACCTACTTCTTGATGTTGTGGTGGGCTTACCGAAGCCAGCCGCCGGGTTGAGGATGTAGATCCATCATGCCGCCTTTACAAGCATCGTCAATGATTTTCAATTCCTCAGCCGACAAATCAAGATTGTTGAGCGCGCCAAGATTGTCTTTAAGTTGCTCTAGCGTCCGCACACCAATCAGGGCTGACGTCATCTCGTCTTTACGCAGTGCCCACGCAAGCGCAAGTTGCACCAATGTCTGACCGCGTTGGTCGGCAAGGTTTTGCAGTGCGTCAACTGCTGAAAGAACACCCACTTCAAGATGTCGACCAAACAAAGAGGAACTCGGTTCACTGGCTCGAGTGCCTGTTGCTTTGTCTTTTGAGTATTTGCCGCTCAATACACCTTGCGCAAGCGGTGAAAAAGCGATGCAGCCAACACCCAATTCACCCAATGTGTCTAATGTGCCATCGTCTTCAATCCAACGGTTGAGCATGGAATAGCTTGGCTGGTGAATGGTCAGCGGAACGCCCAGATCCTTCAAAATGCGGTGGGCTTCGATCGTTTCTTTTTTCGGGTAAGACGAGATGCCCACATATAGCGCTTTGCCTTGATTGTAGAGGGACGCGAGGGCACCCATTGTTTCTTCAAGGGGGGTGTCTGGGTCAAAGCGGTGCGAATAGAAAATGTCGAAATAGTCGACGCCACAGCGTCTTAGGCTTTGGTCGCAACTGGCGATCAAATACTTGCGCGAACCAAACTCTCCATAAGGGCCGGGCCACATGTTATAGCCAGCTTTTGAGGAGATGATCATTTGGTCGCGGTATGGGGCAAAATCACGTGCCATCATCTGCCCGAACAACTCTTCGGACGAACCTGCAGGCGGGCCGTAATTGTTCGCAAGGTCAAAATGGGTGACACCCTGATCGAATGCGTAACTCAGAATTTCAAACGCACTTGGATAATCGCGTGTGCCCCCAAAATTCTGCCAGAGGCCTACGCTGATCGCCGGTAGTTTTAGACCTGAGCGCCCTGACCGGCGATATTGCATGTTGTCGTATCTTTGATCTTCGGCGCGATAGGGCATTTTTCTCTCCAACTGGCTAATCTTAAGTGTGTCGCTTAAGGGGTGGTACTATATTGGAGCAGGTCCAAGGCAAGTGCAAAGTTCGATCTAATATGTTTGTTCATAGGACTTGGCCTTTTAACTCAGTTTTGCTAAACCCCGTCGGCAGCTCGCAGGAGATCAAGGTTTAAAGAATGTCAGAATTTAAGGTTGTCGCGCTCTATAAATTCGTGTCGCTCCCGGATTATCGCGAGCTTCGCGATCCCATTTACGATTTTTGCGCGCAGCGTGGCATCAAGGGAGCTCTTTTGTTGGCGCCGGAAGGTTTCAATGGAACTCTGGCCGGCAAGCCTTCTGATATCAATGCATTAATGGAGTATTTTGATCGCGGTAACCTGTTCAAGGGGCGCTTTAATGGCGGGGAAGTGAAGTTCTCACAAGCCAGTGAAATGCCTTTTATGCGGATGAAGGTGAAACTCAAAAAAGAAATCGTGACAATGCGCGCGCCCGAAGCCGACCCAACCAAATTGGTCGGCACCTATGTGGACGCTGACGGGTGGAATGATGTTATTTCTGATGAAGATACTATTGTTCTTGATACCCGCAATGATTACGAAGTGGCGATTGGGACTTTCGAAGGTGCGTTAGACCCACAGACTGACAATTTTACCCAGTTCAAAGATTTCGTTGAGAAGAATTTGGACCCAAAGAAAAACAAAAAGGTTGCCATGTTTTGCACTGGCGGGATTCGTTGCGAAAAAGCATCGTCCTATATGCTCGCCAAGGGGTTCGAGGAAGTGTACCACCTCAAAGGCGGCATTTTGAAATACTTGGAAGAAACGCCTGAAGATAAAAGCATGTGGAACGGCGAGTGCTTTGTGTTCGATGAGCGGGTTTCCGTGGGGCATGGATTGGTGGAGGGCGATCTACACTTGTGTCGTGCTTGTCGGTTTCCGTTGACGCCAGAAGATATGCAGCATTTAGACTATATCGAGGGCCAGCAATGCCATCATTGCGCGGGAAAAACGACGGAGAAAAGTCGCGCGCGCGCCGCGGAGCGAGAAAAGCAAATACGCTTGGCACAAGAACGCGGTCAACAGCATATTGGTGATCAGGCTCAAAAATTCGCAGAACAAAACAAACTGGCGATGAAACAATTGCGTGAAGAGCAGCGCAAACTCAATCACAAAACTGATCGGGTCGACTGAGGTTGGCTAAGCGATGATGCCAGCATCTTTGACCGCCTGAACTTGGCCCCGGCTCACGGGTAGCTTTTGGCCATCAAGCATCTCTATGAAATGGTTGCCGTTTTGTCGTTCAACCCGTTTGATGCCGTCAATTGATACCCAATGCGAACGATGGATTTTAAACCCTTCGATGCCATCTGCTTCTTTGATGGCGTCGCTCATCCGCATCAGTAACAATTCTTTGCCGCGTGAAGTCACCACATTCACATAGTGATCTTGCATCGACATATAGAGCAATGGTCCACGATTTTGTATTTGCAGGCGCGAAAGGATTTCAATTTGTTTGGGCGCGCTTGGTCGATCTTCACGCAAAAACAAAACATGCAATGCGGCAACGCAAATCGAAATCAGGATGCAATAGACCAAAGTCAGAATGCCAGAGAAGCCATCAATATCCCAGTCACCCAAAATTGCAGAATTGGCCACATAAACAACAATTGAAACCAGAATGCCCGAGCCAATTCCCGCCGCTAGAATGGACAACCAGACATTGGGGGATTTCCACACTTGATTGATATAATTGACGGTGACACCACCCCCAAAGGAGCCAGCGGCATAGCCAACAAAAACCATTCCAATCCAGTAGGCCACCCGTGGCAATGGGCGGAAATAGTCGAATGTAGAAAATGGACCAATAAGTCCCAACATGACGCCCAAGATGAACATTGCTGCTAACGCCTTCGGAGATGAAAACATCTGGTGCATTTCGCGAAGCGTCAATTGAATTGCATTGCCAATCACGAACTAACCCTTTCATTCGCGAACATAAGATTGTCCTGCAGACTTTTGCCGAGATAGGCCTTCAATTGCAAGTGGCACTGGGCCAATTGAGGTGATTGGGGGACATTCAGTTGAATCTACTAATTTTTTTCGAGACGCCAATGGCCGTGCAAATCCATTTGGTTTGCGCTGCCAGTAGTTTGGTTTTGGGCCTCTATATGCTGTTGAGCACAAAAGGCTCTACTCATCACAGAATGATCGGCTGGGTTTGGGTAGTTTTGATGCTAGGCACTGCGACAAGCGCCGCTTTCATCCACCAATTGCGGATGATCTGGATTTTTAGTCCAATTCATATTTTTGTGCCCGTAACGTTCATCGGTCTTTTTGAAGGTATTCGCCATGCGCGGGCTGGGCGGGTCGCTGCGCATCGGGCATCAATGCGATCAATGTATTGGGGCGCGCTGGGCATTCCCTTTGCATTCGCCCTCATGCCAGAGCGTGTACTTGCCTACATGTTTGGATTTAAAGATTTGGAGTGGTTTCCCATGGCACTTGTTACAACTATTGTTTTGGGAGTTGGGGCCTATTGTCGTTGGGAAAAATTTTGGCATAAAAACTTTCAGCGGTTTTTTTCTGCCAACTGATCTGCAAAGTCGATGAAAGCTTGGCTGTGGCGCGGGTGTGGATCATGGCGCGAGATCGAGTAAAGCCCGAGCAGCATCAAATACATTTGTTGCGCCAAAACTTTTGCTGACTCTGTCTCGTGGCCGATTTCAATCAACAATTGTGCGACGAAATCGATGCGTGCTTGCTCTGTTTTGGCAATGCGTTTGGCAACTGTTTCATCTTGCCCCGCCCAGGCGCGCAATGCGCCCTCAATGGCAACCGCGTCCAAATCAAAAATGCTGGTAGCAGATGCTATCCGCGCCAGCTTGCCTAATTTTTCGGTGGCGGGAATTTCGGCAAACCCCAAATCACGGATAATGTTGTGTGTGCCCTCTTCGTCCCAAAAGCGAAGCATTTGATCCAATAAGGCGGGGCGATCTTCAAAATGCCAGTAAAACGAGCCTTTGGTGCTTCCAAGCTTCTTGGCAATGCGCTCAACCTTCACACCATCAATGCCCTCGTCACCCAGTGTTTTGAATGCGGCCAAAAGCCAGTCGATCTTTTCGTGTTTCGCTTTGCGGCCCATCAATTTTCACCCTGCGTCAATTTAACATACGCTAACGTATTGAATTATGCGATCTATTGTTTTAGATACGTATGCGTATGTTATGGCAAGGAGCCAACAAAATGACCAGCTTTTTCAAAACAACCAACATGTGGCTTTTCGCAGCAGCAGCAATTTCGCTCGCAACAACTGGTCTGCATGTAATTGGCGGTACGCCCGAAATTATGGCCCCGTTGAACGCCTCGGACGCACCTGCATTGTCCAAAGGCATTGCTGAGGTCATCTGGAACCAAATTACACTATTGTTGATTGTGAGTGTCTGGGTTTTTTGGCGCGCGGCCCGAAATCCGGAAAAAGCATATGAGCTTTCGTTCGCGATAATTGTTCTTTATTTGGGCATAACTCTTTTGTTTATCGCATCTGGATTGGGATTGTTCGGCAGCATCTGGGTGATGCCACAATGGACATTGTTTTTGGTGATGGCCGTACTAGCGATCGTCGGTCTGTTGCGCAACAACAACAAACAACTGATTTAGATCAGAGATGCGGAGAGTACGGTTTTCGAGCGGTGCCGTTTGACATGCGAACCGCTGAATGTCGCAAATCTATTGCGATTTGCTATGCATGCAGAAAAATCCAAGCAGCGCGATCCGTACTTCTTCTTGTGCATCCAAGTTGGCGCAGTGGCCGCCTTTTGGAATATCAAAATAGGTGAAGTTCGTTTGGTTTTTCATCACGCTCATGGTTGTCATAAGCGCCGCATTCACCAAAATGTCTTGTCCGCCTCGCAACATCATGATGGGTTTTTCAAACTGTCTGGCATTTTCAATAAAATCGTAATTGCCAACACTTTTCGCAACATAACTAACCACATTGATATCATAATCGTCGAGCAACTCATGCACCACTTCCTGCGCGGAGCGCCGTTTTGAGGTGCTGCGCGCGATGATCTTGTCTACCCATTCCGGGCCAATGAAGTCGTAAATGCGTGGCAACGCATCAGCGCTAAAACTCGGCGTAGCCAGTGCATAGGACGTGCCAAAAGTTGTGAATGTCAAAAACCGATCTGGATGAGCGGGCAGCAGATGCAGACCTAAGATGCCGCCCAGAGAATTGCCAACATGATGCACAGCATCAATACCCGCATCATCCAAAATCGCAATGAGGTCACACGCCATATTGGGAATGGAAAATTCTGCCCCTTTTATGGCATCAGGTACGCTTGATCGCCCATGCCCGCGTAGGTCAGGCAAGATCACACGAAATCCTTGTTCGACGAAAAATTGGGCGTCCTCAGCGAATTGGCGTCCGCTCGACGCAAGGCCGTGACACAGCACAATTACAGGGTCATCCTTTGAACCCAAGTCGCAATATGAAATTTCAAATCGCCCAACCGAGATTTTCTTATTGGGCAAAAGGGGTAGTGTTATCCGTTCAAGCGTGTCGCTGATAGAATCATTCATAGTAATCTCTCAAAAATTAGCCAGCATTTCCGATCAAGATACCGACTGCAAAAACCAACGATCCACCAAACACAACCTGTAATACGGCCCGCCAGAACGGGGTGTCCATATATTTGTTCTGAATCCATGCAATGGCCCACAATTCCACAAATACCACGCCAATCGCTGTTGCTGTGGCGGTCCAGAAGTCGGTAATCAGATAGGGAAGCGCGTGGCCCAATCCTCCCAGCGCGGTCATTATACCGGCCGCAAAGCCACGTTTGATGGGTGAGCCGCGCCCGGTGAGCTTGCCATCGTCTGATGCAGCTTCGGTAAAGCCCATTGAAATGCCCGCACCAAGAGATGCTGCAAGGCCAACAAGAAATGTCTGCCAAGTGCTATGCGTGGCAAACGCGGCTGCGAAAATTGGCGCAAGGGTTGAAACCGAACCATCCATCAAACCGGCCAACCCAGGTTGCACATAGGTCAGCAAGAATCTGCGATGTGCCTGATCTTTTTCCCCTGCCACAGCATCCTCGTGCAGGTGGGTTGCTTCCAGCTCGTTCGCTGCGCGTTTATGGTGCTGTTCTGCAATCGCCAAGTCGCCCAGCAGCTTGCGAATGTTCGTGTCTTTGGTGCGCTTTACCGCTTCCAAATAAAAGTTTTGAGCGGCCTCTTCCATTTCCCAAGCTTGTTGACGAATGGTTTCAAGCGGCAGATTTTTCATCAACCATAAAGGTTTGCGCTCCAAGAAACCGCGAACATGCTCACGACGTACGAGTGGAATGTTCTTGCCGAACTTTTTCTCGAACGCGGTGATAAGCAAATGTCGGTGCTCACTTTCCTCTGCGACCATGCCCTCAAAAACGGCGGACGAGGCGGGAAACTCATCGCGTAACATTGCAGCATATGCTGCGTAAATGCGCGCATCATCTTCTTCAGAAGAAATCGCGAGGGCAAGGATTTCAGCCTCGCTCAATTCGTCGAAATGTCGTTTTTGCCAACCCAATACGCGTCTTAGCATAACCAAATACCCATGGAGTTCATTCTGTTGGGTTTAATCTTATCTGGAATTTTTGGGATAACAACGGTGATCTTGCTTCAACAAAAGGATTACTCACAAATGAGATATGTGCACGTTTTGCCATGACAACCCATATCCAGATGTAAGTGATCAAAATGCAGTGGATTCGCGTCTGGGCCAAGGACCGTGGTGAAATTCTGGCAAGCCAATTTATGTGCGGTCTTGATAAGTGTTTGCGCTGTCCCAGGGTCGGTCCACGCCGTGGGGAGTTCAATTTGTTCGCCATTTTCGAGTTCAAATCCGGTCAGGTCAAGCGCATTTGCGAACCCGTGTTCCGAAATCTTGCCGGTTTTTTCGTTATTGCGTCGGCGGCACGCATAGCTGGTGCCGACATTGATTTTTGCCAGTGTTGAGTTGGTTTTGATTTCTACCTGTTTGTCGAGTTCACCCACCCATTCGACAAAAGCAGTTGCCATGCTGCAATTAAAAATAACAGGCGACGACAGCGTGATGGTCCTGCCCAATGATTTAACACCGGTGATGACATATGGCGATTGTGTTCCACAGCTGTTGTCTTGTAAGGGCGGCGAAATCTTGCCAATCGCGCGGCCATCCATCACAACAGGGCAAGCTGCCTGATAGGTGACCGAGTTGGCCCGCTGTGGCGTGGGTGTCGGCTTTGGCCGGTCTGGTCGTGCAATTGGCAGCGGGATATTTGGCGTAGCAGTTTGTGCTTGAGCGGGCAGAGACGTGACCAAACTAAAACATATTGCGCAGCACACAACGAACGTCTTTGTTGTCAACTGTGTGACCTCCCCCAAAAAATATATTCCTTTGCTTGGTAATGTGGCGGCGCTTTGTCTAAATTCAACATACGCCGTGCATCAAAATGCAATTAGAAATCGTCATTAGCTTTTTGTAGCGCCCGGATATAGGCGACAATAGGGCCGATTTCCACTTTAGCAATGCTTTCAATGGCTACGAAACATTCATGTGGCGCGCGTGACCGTTGTACGCCGGTGGGGAGGCTATAAATCGGTGACGACGCCAAGGGCCAATAAAAGGTAGGATTGCCGAGGCCAATTCGACGTGAAAATTAGCAAATTGGCGGCACTGTGCAATTTCTCTTTTCGTGTTCGCATAAAGCTGGTAATCAGCGCCCTATGACCGAATTAAAACACATCCGTAACTTTTCAATCGTGGCCCATATCGACCACGGAAAATCCACTTTAGCCGACCGGTTGATTCAAAACACCGGTGGGCTTGCTGCGCGTGAAATGCAGCAGCAAGTGCTCGACAGCATGGATATTGAGCGGGAACGCGGCATCACCATTAAAGCGCAGACCGTGCGGCTTACCTACAAAGCCAATGACGGCGAGACTTACATCCTCAATCTCATTGATACGCCAGGACACGTGGACTTTGCTTATGAAGTAAACCGCTCATTGGCCGCATGTGAAGGCTCGCTTCTCGTCGTGGACGCTTCACAAGGGGTTGAAGCGCAAACGCTTGCCAACGTTTATCAAGCGATGGAAGTTGACCACGAGATTGTTTCGGTCCTTAACAAAATCGATTTGCCCGCAGCCGAACCCGAGCGCGTAAGAGAGCAGATTGAGGATGTGATCGGGCTTGATGCTTCTGATGCGGTGATGATTTCTGCCAAGACAGGCATCGGCATCGACGACGTTCTTGAGGCCATTGTGACCCGCTTGCCAGCACCCAAGGGCGACCGAAATGCACCGCTCAAAGCGATGTTGGTCGACAGCTGGTACGATAGTTATCTCGGCGTTATTGTCTTGGTTCGCGTAATTGATGGTGTCGTCAAAAAGGGCCAAAAGGTCAAAATGATGAACACCGGCGCGGTCTATGAATTAGATCGGGTGGGCGTCTTTACGCCGAAATTGGTCGAAATGCCCGAACTCGGCCCAGGTGAAATTGGATTTATCACAGCTTCGATCAAAGAGGTCGCTGACACAAATGTGGGTGATACGATCACCGACGTCAAAAAGCCCTGTGCAGAACCTCTCAAAGGCTTCCGCCCGGCGCAGCCTGTAGTTTTCTGTGGCCTGTTTCCGGTTGATGCGAACGACTTTGAAGACCTGCGTGCGGCCATGGGCCGTCTACGCCTAAACGACGCGAGCTTTTCCTATGAAATGGAAACGTCGGCCGCGCTTGGTTTTGGTTTCCGTTGTGGTTTTTTGGGTCTGTTACACCTTGAAATTATTCAAGAGCGTCTGAGCCGTGAGTTCAACCTTGATCTGATCGCGACGGCACCGAGCGTTGTATACGAGCTTCAGCTACGTGACGGCAGCGAAATCAAACTGCACAACCCGGCTGACATGCCCGATGTCATGAAAATCGAAGAGATTCGGGAGCCATGGATCAAAGCCAATATTTTGACCCCTGACGAACATCTCGGCTCGATCCTGAAGCTTTGCCAAGACCGTCGCGGCGTGCAAACGGACCTGACATATGTTGGGTCACGCGCAATGGTGCAATATGATTTGCCGCTCAACGAAGTCGTGTTCGACTTTTATGATCGCCTGAAATCAATTTCCAAAGGCTATGCAAGCTTTGATTATCAAATCTCTGATTATCGTGCTGGTGACTTGGTAAAAATGTCAGTATTGGTCAATGGCGAGCCAGTTGACGCGCTTTCGATGCTGGTTCACCGCGTTGCGGCTGAAAGCCGTGGCCGGGTAATGTGCGAAAAGCTCAAAGAGCTTATCCCACAGCACTTGTTCAAAATTCCAATTCAAGCAGCAATTGGCGGCAAAGTAATTGCCCGTGAAACCATCTCTGCTTTGCGCAAAGACGTGACCGCAAAATGCTACGGCGGCGATGCGACCCGTAAGCGTAAGCTGTTGGACAAGCAAAAAGCTGGCAAGAAAAAGATGCGCCAGTTTGGTAAAGTTGAAATACCTCAAGAGGCGTTTATTAAAGCGCTGAAGATGAGCGACAACTAAAATGACCAAATCGCGCTTTCATCTTGCCTATCATGTAACAGACTTAGATGAAGCGCGGGCCTTTTATGGAGAACTATTGGGTTGCAAAGAGGGGCGCAGCACTGAAACTTGGGTCGATTTTGATTTCTATGGCCACCAAATTTCATTGCATTTGGGTGAACCGTTCGTTGTCGCCAATACCGGAAAAGTTGGTGACCACATGGTGCCAATGCCCCACATGGGCGTCATACTTCCGAAGGCGGATTGGGACCAACTAGCGTCCAAACTTACCGCCGCCAACCTGGATTTTGTGATTGAACCGACGACACGGTTTGTAGGCGAACCCGGTGAGCAAAGCACTATGTTTTTTTATGATCCATCGGGCAACCCGATTGAGGTCAAAGGCTTTGCGGACTTTGACGGTATTTTTGCCTCTTAAACCATACCCATCATGCGGTAGGTGATTTGAGCGGTGGTAAAATCCCACGCTTGGCTGTCTCGGTTTGGTGCCAGTTCAACAATATCCATGCCAACACAACGTCGCCCGTTTAGCGCCGACTTCACAATGTTGAGCGCCTGATAGTACCCCAAGCCGCCCGGCACTGGGGTGCCCGTCGCTGGCATGATGGAGGGGTCTAACCCGTCCACATCAAAACTGATATAGATGTCTTTGGGGAAATCATCTGGCAGTTGAATGGCATTGATGTTTTGTGTCACCAACTCTTCAGCGTCGATGAAGGTCACCCCATATTTGGCGCGCGATTCAACTTCTTGCTGGCATAGGGCGCGAACGCCATACTGCGCAAGTCCATGCCCGTCTTCACATAGCAAATGCATCACCGAGGCATGGGAGTGTTTTTCACCTTGATAGGCGATACGCAAATCAGCGTGGGCATCAATCTGCACAATGCCGACTTTTCGGCCCAAGGCTTTTGCAACGCCCGTCACCGCGCCAAAGGTGAGGGAATGTTCCCCGCCAAGTGTCACTGGCATCTTACCTTGTGCCGCGATTGTTTCTGTTTGCCTTGCCAAGCGCGTCATCACCTCTGGCAGCTCACCAGTGCAATCGATCGGATCAACAGTTGCAATGCCGTGCAAGCAAGGTTCGCCTTCAGGGCAAATGCGCTCTAATTCGTTGGATGCCTCAATGATTGCGTCAGGTCCCCCTGCTGTACCTGAACCATATGACACTGTGCGTTCCAGCGGCATCGGAACGACCACAAACTTTGCGCCGATAATATCACGTTCAACGCTGGTCAGTTCACTATCCAGAAAATCAGACATTAATGTTTCCTATGACAAGCGTTGTTCAAAATCATCGTATGAAAACTGTTTCACGATGCGCGTTTGGTTCGTGGTGGAATTCCAGACAGCAATCGCAGGCAATGGCACGCCGTTGAACGTATTGGTTTTCACCATCGAATAATGCGCCTGATCCAAAAACGCAAAGCGATCTCCAATTTCGAACACTTTGGCAGGCACATACTCGCCAATAATGTCACCGGCCAAACAAGATGGACCGCCCAATAGATAGCTTGGACCGCTGTCGCGCTCGCCAAGCATGGCGGGGCGGTATGGGGCTTCGATCACGTCCGGCATATGGCAGGTGGCCGAGATGTCGGTAACCGCCAACTGTTTGTCGTTTGTTGGTAGGTCAAGAATTTCTCCGACCAGAATACCTGCATCAAGGGCGCAGGCTTCACCCGGTTCTAAATAGACGTCCACGTCATATTCGGCGCGAATGCTTTTAATGGAGGCAATCAGACCTTTGCGATCATAATCTGGTCGAGTGATATGATGACCTCCACCGAAATTGATCCACTTGAGGTCGTGAAGATATGGAGCAAGCTGTGGCAAAGCCGCGCGCCAAGTGCGCTCCAACGGTTCAAACCCTTGCTCACACAGCGTGTGCATGTGAATGCCGTCAATATCCGAAAAGTCGTCTGCTGTAAGTTGTGAAACTGGGATACCGAGCCGCGAACAAGGCGCACACGGATCATATCTTTCGGTGTGGCCCTCGGAGTGTTCGGGGTTGATACGCAGACCCAAACTGACAGCTTCACCTTTGTTGCGTGCAGCTGCCACGAGTGGCAAAAAACGGTCTTTTTGCGCAACCGAATTGAAAATCAAATGATCACTCAGACGGATGATTTCAGGCAAGTCATCTAACTTGTATCCGGCGCAATAGGTGGTCAGTGATCCGCCATAATGTTTCGCCGCAAGCTTGGCCTCATAAATGCCAGATGCACAGGTGCCATCAAGATATTTGGCTACCAGTGGTGCCAGAGCAAACATCGAAAAGGCCTTGAGGGCCAATAGGACTTTGGCACCAGATTGGGCTTTGACATCTGCCAAGATGGAAAGGTTGCGCTCTATCGCAACCTCATCCACCACGAAGCAAGGCGAGGGCACTGAATAAAGATCGAACTTGCCGAACTCCCCTTCATCGCCAGATTGCGGCAAACCTATTTCGCTCATCGTCTCGCCCCTTTTTAACGTTAGAACTGGACGGGGCCGTCAAGTTCTTCGACCTGCCAAGGCAAGCCGTGCTGGTTCAGCATGTCCATAAAGTCATCAGGGTCAAGTTGTTCCATGTTCCAAACGCCGGGCTGGTCCCAATTGCCTTTTAGGAACTGTGCCGCGCCAATCATCGCGGGCACACCCGTTGTGTAGGCAACGGCTTGCGAACCAACTTCTGCGTAGCATTCTTCATGATCGCAAATATTGTAGATGTAATAGGTCTTTTCACCCGTACCATCTTTGGCGTTGCCCGTGGCAATATCGCCAATGCAGGTTTTGCCTTTAGTCAACTCGCCCAGATCACTGGGGTCAGGCAAAACGGACGCGAGGAATTGCAAAGGAATGATCTCTTTGCCGTCATGCACAATCGGTTCAATCGATGTCATGCCGATATTTTCCAGCACCGTGACGTGGTTGATATAAGCATCACCAAAGGTCATCCAAAAGCGCGCGCGTTCGATTTCAGGGAAGTGCGTTTTAAGGCTTTCCAATTCCTCGTGATACATCAAATACATGTTCTTTTCGCCAACTGCGGGGAAGTCGAACTTGTAGTTGTGTGTCATGGCGGGGCTTTCCACCCAATCGCCATTTTCCCAATGCCGCGCTGGTGCGGTTACTTCGCGAATGTTGATTTCAGGATTGAAATTGGTCGCAAAGGCTTTGCCATTGTCCCCCCCATTGCAATCCAACACGTCGATCTGGCGAATAGTGCTGAGTTTGTGCTTGCGCAGCCATGTGGCAAACACAGAGGTTACACCGGGGTCAAAACCCGAACCCAAAATAGCCGTCAGGCCAGCTTCTTTGAATTTGTCCTGATAGGCCCACTGCCAATGATACTCGAATTTTGCCTCATCTTCGGGCTCGTAGTTTGCCGTATCAAGATAGTTTGTACCCGCCTTTAGGCATGCGTCCATAATCGCAAGGTCTTGATATGGCAGGGCAAGGTTCACCACCAAGTCAGCGCCCGTTTGTTTGATCAATTCAGCGGTTGCATCCACATCCATCGCGTCGATTTCAGAGGTTTTGATCACAACGCCTGTGCGTTCTTTGACCGATTCCGCAATGTCGTCGCATTTAAATTTGCGGCGACTAGCCAACGTAATCTCGGTGAAAATGTCGCTATTCATCGCCATTTTATGTATGGCGACAGATCCAACGCCCCCGGCGCCAATGACAAGTGTTTTGCCCATCAGAGTTTCCTTCTAAGTTGAGGGTTGTTCTAAAAATCTATTTCTCGAAATAAGTGTAGCCACTCAAGCTGTCTTTGTAAGCCTCAATCAGCACACGACGTTCGGAAATGGTGAGCTGCTTTTGGCTGACAGCATTGTCGACCCGTTTGCGGAAGGTCGCCAAGCAAGCTTGAGCTTCATATTCCACATACTCAAGGACTTCGGAAATTTTGTCGCCCTCTACTTCATGTAGTAAATCAAACCCACCATCTTCGCCTAGTGCAACCGTCACCACATTCGTGTCGCCAAATAGATTGTGTAGGTCACCAAGTGTTTCTTGGTAAGCGCCGATAAAAAACACCCCAATGTAATAGTCTTCGTTTTCTTTAAGGTCATGCACAGGCAGCGTTTTTGCAATTCCATCTGCCAGCACAAAGCGATCAATCTTACCGTCAGAATCGCAGGTGATGTCCGAAAGCATTGCTTGGCGATGTGGCGTTTCGTTCAGCCGTTGTAAGGGCATAATGGGGTGCAATTGATCAATTGCCCAAACATCAGGAAGAGATTGGAATAGAGAAAAATTGCCATGATAGATGTCGGCAAAATTGCCTAATTGTTCTTCCAGTTGCGGCGATGTCTCCGCATCCTCGGCCAGCTTTTTAAACTGAGCGACGAAATAGCGGAAAACTGTTTCAGCTTGGGCTAAAGACTTGATGTCCATATTGCCGCGACGAAATAATGCACGCACTTCATCGCGGTAATAGATCGCGTCGTTCACACATTCCTGTAGTCGCTTGGAAGAAATGTAGCCTTGAATGGCGGCAAGGTCCTTAATCAGGTGATGTGCATCATCGCCAATATCTGGCAGGGCAGCGCAGTCATACAGCGTCGTGTCCAGCACGTCAAAAATCAGCATCGACGAAAGAGCGACCACACCGCGTCCGCTTTCGGTCACAATGTTAGGATGTGCAATGTTTGCTTCATCCATCGCATATTTGACGGTCTCAACAATTGCTTCGCAATATTCTGGCAAACTATAGTTGATTGAGTTTTCGTTGGATTGTTTTTCACCCGTATAATCAATGCCAAGGCCACCACCCAGGTCGATGAACTCAAGCGGCATGCCCAGTGATTTGAGCTCAGTAAAAAAGCGGCAAGCTTCCTGCACAATCCGGCGCACATCATTGATGTCAGAAATTTGAGAACCCAAATGCGAGTGCTGAAGGATCAAGCAGTCAGCCATGTATTCGGCTCGGAGCCGCTCGACAACAGCCACTACATTGTCAGTTGTCATGCCAAAACTTGAGCGATCACCGGAACTATCGGCCCAATAGCCTTTGATTTTGTGGGTCAACTTGATGCGAACACCAAGTCGTGGCTTTTCGCCCAGCGCTTTTGAGACGCGGATTACCAATTCCAACTCTTTTGGACTCTCCAAAACGATGATGGTGTTGAAGCCGATTTTGCAAGACAGAATAGCTAGACGAACAAATTCTTCATCCTTGACACCATTGCAGATCAACAAGCCCTCTTTCGCCAAATTCTGCGAAAGAGCAATCAGCAGCTCGGGCTTTGAACCCACTTCAAGGCCGTAGTGATATTTACGACCAGTTTTGACAATTCGCTCAACAACTTCTGCCTGCTGGTTAACCTTTATGGGAAATACGCCGCGATAGGCGCCAGCATATTTGTAGTTAGAAATGGCCTTTGCAAAGCCTTCGTTAAGCGCAATGAGGCTGTTTTGCAAAAACGAATTGACCCGCAACAGAATGGGAGATTTGATGCCGCGCTCACCCAAATCACTTATGATTGAGGGGATGCTAACCGGGGAAGCGTTAGGGTTCATTATGTCCACCAACCCAGCATCGCCATTGGGTAGAACTGTTAGAATTTTGTGACCCCAGCGATCAATGCCGTAGATTTCGGCACCCAACCTTGTTTCCAATTCGAAAATCTCCAATCAACAGAAGTTAAACTGATACGCACAGACTAGGCGCGCCGCTACCGATGTCAACAATAGGCTGGTGAAACAATTGTCAATCGGATTTTTGAGATTTGGCGGCCAATCGAAAAGATGCACTGTCGCACAAATCGCAAAAAGGGTTTTCATTTGCGCAATCGCACCCTAATGTTTTGACCAACAATTCAATAATGCTCGAAACAATTTTGGGGATGCATCATGAAACTAACAAGTCTAATTGCAGCAACAGTCGTAACGGTCTTAGGAGCGACATCAATAGTGTCTGCCGGTGAATTGCCAGACCTCGGCGGTCGGACCATCGTCGCGGTGACCGAAAACGCCTACACACCGCTCAATTTTGCAGACCCAAAGTCTGGTGATGGCATTGGCTGGGAATATGACGCGTTCAACGAAATCGCCAAGCGCCTTAACGCCAAGGTGGATTGGCAACTCTCGAGCTGGGACACGATGATCCAAGCTGTGCGCGATGGTCAATTCGATGTGGGCATGGACGGCATCACGATTACCGAGGAGCGGGCGACACAAATCGATTTTTCCGAACCCTATATGACGTCTCAACAATTCTTACTTGTTCGGGCTGATGAGGTCAGATTTACGGATAGTACCAGTTTCGCGCAGGATGCCCAACTCTTGGTTGGTGCACAACCGGGCACCACAAACTTCTATGTCGCTGTTTACGACATGTTAGACGGCGACGAAGCCAACCCGCGCATAAAACTGTTCGAAACATTTGGCACCAGTGTACAAGCACTCAAAATTGGCGACGTGGACACTGTGTTGATGGATAGCACCTCTGCACAAGGCTATATGGGCGCAAATCCGGGCGCGTTTAAAGTGGTAGGCGATGCATTGGGCACCGAAGATTTCGGCTTCATTCTTACGCAAGGTTCGGACCTTGTTGCCCCCATCAATGCCGCACTGAAGTCTATGCGCGAAGATGGCACGCTTGAAGAATTAAACAAAAAATGGTTCTTCGAATATAAAGCCGATCAATAGTCATTGCTGTGCTCACCACAGGTGGGCACCATTTCCGGCTCAGTCCAAAGTATGTCCCATTGATGCCATCAACCAATAGATCAGCTAAGCGCGAGATCCCTTATTGGCTGCTCGCGGCTATTCTTGGGGCAATTATTGTGTTTTGGTCGCTTGTCGCCGATCAGGGCTATCAAACGATCTTTTTTGCCTTGAGCAGGGGTATATCAACAACGCTATTCGTTACCATCGTCGCATTTTCGCTCAGTGTTATTCTGGCGACTTTTGTCGTTCTGGCGCGGATTTCTCCGTCGCGGATATTGCGTGAGGTCGCCACGTTTTACATTGAAATTGTGCGCGGCATCCCCATGCTGGTGCTGTTGTTCTACATCGCGTTTGTTGGCGCGCCGTGGTTTGTCAGTTTTTTCAACTGGTTGATGGGCCCACTTATTGAGTTTGGTGTGTTCGGAAAAATGACGGTGCGTGGGTTTGATTTTACATGGCGCGCCATTATTGCGCTTACAATTTCTTATTCTGCTTTTATCGCCGAGATATTTCGCGCAGGAATTGAGGCGGTTGATAAGGGGCAGGTAGAAGCGGCCAAGGCACTTGGTTTGACGCGCTGGCAAACGTTCCGCCTCGTTGTTGCACCGCAAGCCTTTAAACTGATCTTGCCCCCGATGGGCAATGAACTGGTGGCGATGATCAAAGATAGCGCACTTGTGTCGGTATTGGGCGTGCAAGATATCACCCAATTGGGCAAAGTCTATTCGGCCTCGACCTTTAAGTTTTTTGAGACTTACAGTGTGGTGGCATTCCTTTATTTGGTTATGACCATATCACTTTCCCTAGCAGTGCGCTGGCTCGAAGGCTTTATGGGACGGTCCATGCGAGAAACAAACCGTCATCGGCGCTAGATTGTTGCCTCATCTTGCTTGCTGCGCAAAACTACGCTAAACCGCCGATCCATAGGGGTTTAACGTCAGGTCTGACGTGCCAAATTCAACAGCGAGTCCGTTCATCTTGTTTAATCGTTTTCTTGCCGCTTCCGCCGATGGCTTTGTTGCGCCATCTTCCGCTCAATTCCGCACCGACATACTTGCGGGTCTAACCGTGGCTTTGGCGCTTGTGCCCGAAGCCGTGGCATTTGCGTTTGTGGCTGGAGTTCATCCGCTTGTTGGCTTGTACGCAGCGTTCATTGTTGGGCTTGTCACAGCCCTTATTGGCGGTCGTCCGGGCATGATTTCTGGTGCAACAGGTGCGTTGGCCGTTGTCATGGTATCGCTGGTTGCCCAACATGGCATCGAATATTTGTTTGCAACCGTGGTGTTGATGGGCATCATCCAGATCGTTGTTGGCATTATGCGTTGGGGAAAATTCATTCGCATGGTGCCCCATCCTGTCATGCTCGGGTTTGTCAATGGTTTGGCCATCGTTATCTTTTTGGCTCAACTCAGCCAGTTCCAAGTCCCCGGATCGGCAACTGGTGGCGGACACGGCATTGCTGGTGGTGAATGGCTGACTGGGATGCCGTTGTATCTGATGTTTTCTTTGACCGTTGTCACCATGGCGATAATTCACTTTGGCGGCAAATATATCAAGGCCATCCCCGCGCCGTTGCTCGCAATTGGTGCGGTTTCGATTGCTGTTATTCTGCTTAAACTGGATGTACCACGGGTTGGTGATTTGGCATCGATTAAAGGTGGTTTGCCCCAATTCCATATTCCACTGGTCCCTTTGACGTTTGAAACATTGCAGATCATTTTGCCTTATGCCGTAATCCTTGCAGCCATTGGCCTTATTGAATCTTTGTTGACCCTCAACCTTGTTGCAGAAATTACTGAAACAAAAGGTGGGGCGTCCAAAGAAAGCATTGCCCAAGGCCTAGCCAACCTCATCACCGGGTTCTTTGGTGGCATGGGCGGTTGTGCGATGATCGGTCAGTCGATGATCAACGTGAAATCTGGTGGCCGCACGCGCTGGTCTGGTATTTCAGCTGCATTATTCTTGCTTGCTTTCATCCTTTTTGCGTCAAGCTGGATTGAGCAGATACCGCTGGCCGCACTTGTTGGCGTGATGTTTATGGTGGTTATTGGCACATTTGCATGGCGTTCAATTCAAATCATGATGCGCATTCCGCGTGCCGATGCATTTGTGATTGTGCTTGTGACCGTTGTCACGGTGGCAACCGATCTGGCGACCGCTGTTGTGGTCGGGGTGATTATTGCTGCACTGGTTTATGCTTGGAACGCGTCCACACGGATGCACGCGACAACGCCAGGTTATCATGAAGGCAACAACGAAAAAATCTACAAGCTCGAAGGACCACTATTCTTTGGCTCAATTGAAAGCTTCTCGATTTTGTTTGATCCAAAAGAGGATCCCGAAACGGTAATCATTGATTTTGCAGGTTCTCGCGTGGTTGATCATTCTGGTTTGCAAGCGATCGAAGCCTTAGCTGCAAAGTATCAGGCAAACGGGACGACGTTGAAGTTGCGCCACTTGTCAGACGATTGCAAAACATTGCTCAAAAATGCCGGCCAGTTGGTTGAGCCGGCTGAAGATGATCCTGAATATGGCGTTGCGACAGACTATGATTTGCAAACCGGACGCCTCGACGCCGGGCATTGACCTATCCAAGCCGATGGATTGTCTTTGATTAAATGGCAATCCATCCAATTCACGTCAAACAAAATCAAATTTGCTAGACTTCTGCCAAATTACTAATTTGGGGGCAGATTGGGTTTGTAGCAGATGTACGAGTTGCTCAGGTTTTGGAGCGCACATAACGCAGAATTGTTGTTCATGTTTGCAGCGGCATTGTTAGCCTATGTGATTGCACGTTTCGCTTCTGCTCGATGGCCGTTCGCGCTTATGTTCTCAGTTGCCCCAGCAATTGTATTTTTGACGCTTGAACAACGGATCTTACGCGATTTTGTGCAGCTGTTTTCGTAAGCGTCCTCTTTTGCTCCAAATCTTGAGCACGGCCTTCTGGTGTGCTTAGCAAATTGGCAAAAATATTTTCTATTTTTGGCATTTCATTTACCTCGCAAATCCCCATATTGTGTCCAGTACTTAATTCTTAAAAAGGGGACATGATCATGGGATTGCTAATCGGCGACGAGGCACCAAATTTTGAAGCAGACACAACCGAAGGTCGCATAAAATTTCACGACTATATTGACGGCAGTTGGGCTGTTCTGTTTTCACACCCAAAAAACTTCACGCCAGTATGCACCACAGAATTGGGCTACACAGCTAAGCTGAAGCCCGAGTTTGACAAGCGCGGCGTGAAAGTGTTGGGCCTGTCTGTTGACCCCATCGAAGACCATAAAGCGTGGGTCAGTGATATTGAAGAAACTCAAGGTACAGCCTTGAATTTTCCTTTGATCGCAGATCCCGACAGAACGGTAGCAAACCTGTATTCAATGATCCATCCATCTGCTGATAACACGCTGACGGTTAGGTCTGTGTTTGTTGTTGGTCCGGATAAAAAGATCAAACTGAAAATTGAGTATCCAGCATCAACTGGCCGCAATTTTGATGAAGTGCTGCGCGTCATAGATTCGCTTCAGCTCACAGCAAAACATCAGGTGGCAACACCTGTTAACTGGAAAAATGGCGAGGATGTGATTATTGTTCCCGCGCTTTCCAACGAAGATGCTGCAAAGAAATTCCCTGATGGCTGGAACGAAGTGAAACCATATTTGCGGATCGTAAAGCAGCCTACCGCCTAGTTGGATTGCAAATCCTTGGATAATTTAAGAGGCGGCCGGTGGTCGCCTTTTTTAGTCTTTAAGATATGACAGCCTCGTCTGTTCTTCAAGCATGACTTGGCGAAGCTCCGCATCTTCGCGCGCGCGATCCCGAAGTTTTCTGGATATGTCGTCGTTCAAAGAACGGATATCGTCGACGATCCTTTCGCGATCTGTTTGCGACGTCGCAGGATCCGCTAGATTTTCCGTCAGTGCCTCAATTTGGGCTTGAAGTGAACCGATATCATTGTCGATCGAGTAAATATTGTTCGCCTGCCGATGGATGCGCAAAAAGCTTTTGCCCATTTCACCGGTGCAAACATTGTAATAGCTCTTGCCTGCAAGGCCCACTTTTGCCGCGTTCTCAGGCGTGCAATATAGTTTTAGGCCTTTTGAGTAGCCTTTGTCATAAAGGTCTCTATCAACCGCAATGCCGTGTTTGTTGCAAGCTTCACTGTGTTCTGAAAATCGCGCAAATGAATACCCCATTCTACCATCAAATTCGCCGACATTTTGCCAATCGCCAGCTTGACATTGTGCTTTGGAGAGTGTGGCGCAGGCTGCAAGCACACTCAGCAATATAACCGAAAAAGCCAAAACTATAATACGCATCAATGAACCCTAAACTGCATAATGCATATTAACGCAAAACCCGCATCACTTGGCAAGCAAAACCAAGATTGACCTAAAAGCCCAATTCTGCGCGAATTCGCTTGGTCAGCTTGGATGAGATGATGTCATAGGCTTGCTTGATATAGGCGTGGCAAGTTTCGTCGTCCCACCCCGCTTTATCGGAGATTTGAACCCATTTTGCGCGCGCAAGATATTTGGCCTGTTGAATGCCATCTTGTGTTGGCAAAATCGAAAAGGACTGATCGGAACATTTGAAGCTGATGATGTCCCTATCGCCACCGTCCCAACGGCTATATATGGCAAAAATCTTGCCGCCGATTTTAAAAACCGATGCGTTTCCCCACTGCACGACATGGGTCACTTTGGGCAGGGCAAAGCAGAATTCTTCAAATTCTTTACGCGTCAACATCTGTTTATGCGCCACCCATAGTGCAGCAAACGCCGGTGCCTTTAAGGCCGCAATATCCGTTTGGATTTTTCGCCAGATATTGCTGGTGGTATTCTTCAGCAAAATAGAACTCAGGTGCCAATTTAATCTCGGTCGTTATTGGACCAAAGCCACCCTCTTTGAGCGATCTGGAATAGGCTGCATAACTTGCGCGCACGATTTTTTCTTGGGCATTGGACGTAAAATACACGGTGCTGCGATACTGACTGCCCACATCATTGCCCTGGCGGTTGCCTTGCGTTGGATCGTGCTCTTGCCAAAACTCAACCAATATTTCCTCTAGCGAGATGAGGGCAGGGTCGAAATTCACCAAAACCGCTTCGGCGTGGCCTGTTCGTCCACTGCAAACCTCTTGATAAGTTGGGTGGTCTTGATGCCCACCTTGGTAGCCCACCGCTGTAACCCACACGCCATCAAGTCGCCAAAATAGGCGTTCCGCGCCCCAAAAGCAGCCTAGCGCCAAATATATAGTTTGGTTTTGCGCAGGATAGGGGCCGGCCAAGGAGTTGCCGTTTACGAAATGGGAGAGTTGAGACGTTGCAATATCCATTTTTCAAAACCTAAAGTTCGTCGATATGTTTGTAGCGTTCGCGCGTACGGGTGCGACCAAGATATAGGAATAGAATACCAATAATTGCACAAAACAGCCACGCAGGCGCACCAAGGATCGTCACAATAAACGGATCCCAAACAATAGGGTGCACATAGCGCTGCACAATTGCTTGCAGCGTATTCAGCGTCAGCGTGCCCATAGCTTGGTCAATTTGAAACCAAATCTGTCCCAAAGGCGTAAACACAAGCTCATTAGAGCTAAGCACCTTGGCGCCGTCCATTATTATTATAATCAGCATCAACGCCAAAAATATTGAGCCGATAAGCCGCGCAATCATCCGCATGAAACTATCCGTTTGGTTTGAATTGTTCGTTACGGTGATAATAGCTATGCAAAAAACGTGTTTCAAGCACTCAACGCATAAGTGAACACTTGCGATCAGTTTCGCGATCAGTATAGTGCGCGCCATTGCAGTCGTGCTTTCACCCTGATTTGGTGAGCATCTGCCTGCGGAGAGGTGGCCGAGTGGTCGAAGGCGCACGCCTGGAACGCGTGTAGGCGGGTAACCGTCTCCAGGGTTCGAATCCCTGTCTCTCCGCCACAATTTTCTGTTGGCCTAAGTCTTTGAGTATAAACATCTAAGTCTTCCTTGAACGTCCAAAACCTAGGTTGATAACCCCATAATATCTCAAAGATAGTGATTGCCGCCGGGTGTTGTTTTCTCTGATGTCTACAATGTTCGCGGTATTCCATAAGCGGTTGTTCAATAGCCAATTGCATCTTAGGGACGGTTGATGCGCTGCACGCAAGGATAGTTGCGAGGGATCCTGATTTACTTTCGTCACTCGCTTACACTTGGCGCGCCAATTTAGTGGCGGGTATTCAGACGCAACGCGTAAGGGATGAATACGGCAGCTCGAAAACTCGAACCTAGCTCGTCAAATAGTGTGCCGCGGATGGAGAAGTTACTGACACAGGTGCGAGCTTTGTACATTCCAGCGGCCTGCAACCTGAGAACAGGGTCTTTACACAACTGGTTTTCTAGCGTTTTGTCTATGTATGTGTTGTAAACCTTTTGACGCGTGCGCAAGGATGCGGAAATGAAACCGACCGATACAGACAACCCCGAGTATTTTCATAAGGTTGTCGATTGCCAATATGCCTGTCCCGCGCATACGCCGGTGCCCGCCTATATCCGCCTTATCGCTCAGCAACGTTACACCGATGCTTATCTGGTCAATTGGGAGAGCAATGTTTTTCCTGGCGTGCTTGGCCGGACCTGTGACCGACCTTGCGAACCGGCTTGCCGCCGCGTTCGGGTTGAGGAAGAACCAGTCGCTATTTGCCGCTTAAAAAGAGTAGCCGCAGATCTTAAAGATGATGTCGCAGAACACTTGCCTAAGGCTGGTCCTACGAATGGCAAAAAAATAGCGCTGATCGGGGGCGGTCCATCATCGTTGACAGTTGCGCGTGATTTGGCCCCATTGGGTTACGAACTGCATTTGTATGATGCCCAAGACAAGGGCGGCGGGTTCATGCGGTCGCAAATCCCCTCTTTCCGACTTCCTGAAAGTGTCCTCGACGAAGAAGTTGGCTATATCATGAATATGGGCATCAACGCCCACTTCGACACATTTGTTGACAGCATGTCTGAGTTACTCGCCAAAGACTATGATGCCATCTTTGTTGGCAGTGGTGCGCCACGCGGGCGCGATTTGCCGGACCTGCCGGGGCGCGAAGAAGCCAGTGCGAATGTTCACGTAGGCCTTGACTGGTTATCTAGTGTCGCGTTCGATCACACAGAGAAGATCGGCAAGCGCGTGATCGTCTTGGGCGGTGGCAACACGGCCATGGACTGCTGTAGAACTTCGCGCCGCCTGGGTGGTGAAGATGTGAAAGTCATTGTTCGCAGCCCATTTGCTGACATGAAAGCCTCTCCTTGGGAGAAGGAAGACGCCCTGCACGAAGGCATCCCAATCATAGATAATCATGTGCCCAAAGAGTTCGTGGTTGAAGACGGCAAGCTTGTTGGCATGACTTTCGAAAAAGTCGAGGCGATATATCACGACGACGGGCGTCGCGAACTGGTCCCAACCGGCGAAGAACCCGTTTTTGTCCCTTGTGACGACGTGCTGATCGCAATTGGGCAGGAGAACGCATTTCCCTGGATTGAGCCTCATACAGGCATCAATTTTTCCAGTAGGGGGGTGCCAATGCTGGACGCAAAGACACTGCAATCTAGTCGATCGGAAGTCTTTTTCGGAGGCGATGCAGCGTTTGGTCCGAAAAATATCATAACCGCTGTAGCTCATGGTCACCAAGCAGCCGTGTCGATTGATCTTTTCTGTCAGGGAAAAGACCTCAGTCAGCGCCCGTCGCCACACGTGAACTTGGTCAGTCAGAAAATGGGTATCCATGAATGGAGCTATGACAGTGCTCCGGTCGACGATAAGCGAGTGGCGGTGCCACTGGTCAATCTGGAAAACGCGTTGCAAGATCGAGCGCTTGAGGTTGAGCTCGGGTTTGACGCCGAGACAGCCTTTATCCAAGCGGAGCGGTGCCTGAATTGTGATGCCCAAACAGTATTCAGTGCTGGAGATTGCATTGAGTGTGATGCTTGTGCCGATATTTGCCCAACCAGCTGCATTAGTTTTGTCGAAAACGGGCCTGAAGACGATCTGCGCAGCCGACTTAAAGTGCCCGCCGAAAATCTCGAGCAGGACATTTATGTCTCGGATAAGCTGCAAACAGGCAAAGTCCTGATCAAGGACGAAGATGTTTGTTTGCATTGTGGTCTGTGTGCCGAACGTTGCCCTACCGCTGCTTGGGACATGCAGATGTTCTTTTACAATGTTGCCAAGGCGACACCTGACCTGGTGGAAGTCGAATGAAACATATTGAAGGCGTCAACGATTTTGTTGTGAAGTTGGCCAACGTAAACGGTACCGGATCGGCTAGTGCAAACCATTTGTTTGCCAAAGCAATTTTCCGCATGGGTATTCCGGTGAGTCCGCGCAACATTTTTCCATCGAACATTCAAGGCTTGCCCACTTGGTACGAGGTGCGGGTCAGTTCCAAAGGATATTTAGGGCGTCGCGGCGGTATAGATCTTATGTTGTCCATCAATCCTCAAAGCATGGAAAAGGATGTCGCCAGCGTCGAGCCCGGTGGCTATTTTGTATATGATTCCACAAAACCTTTGGCGCAACACCTGAAGCGCGATGACATCAGCTATTTCGGCATCCCGTTGACACAAATGTGCATGCGTGAATACGAAAACCCACGCCTGCAACAATTGCTTAAAAATGTTGTTTATGTGGGAGCGTTGGCCGCGCTCTTGAACATAAAGTTTTCAATACTCAAAGATCTATTGAGCGTCCAATTCAAGGGCAAGGAAAAACTGATATCGTCAAATGTCCATGCGCTTGAGATGGGCTACCAGTACGCCACTGAAAATTTCAATTGCCCGCTACCTATTCGATTGGAAGCCGGTGGCAACGCCGCGCCGCATATCCAGGAGAGCGAACATATCCTAATGAACGGTAATACGGCGGCAGCTTTGGGCGCGATCTATGGTGGCGCAACTGTTGCGGCCTGGTATCCAATCACCCCATCAACTTCAGTGGTGGACGCATTTTCCAAATATGCCGAGCGCATGCGAATTGACCCCGGTAGCGGCAAGAAGAACTTTGCGATTGTTCAAGCCGAGGATGAACTTGCGGCTATGGGTATGGCAATCGGGGCGGGGTGGAACGGCGCGCGCGCGTTCACGGCCACATCTGGACCCGGCCTATCATTGATGAGCGAATTCTTAGGGCTTGCCTATTTCGCAGAGATTCCTGTTGTGTTGATTGATGTTCAGCGTTCGGGTCCGTCGACCGGAATGCCAACCCGTTCACAGCAATCGGATATCTTGGCCGCAGCATACGCTAGCCACGGTGACACCAAGCATGTGCTGTTATTCCCCGCAACGCCGCGCGAGTGTTTTGATATGACGGTTCAAGCTTTCGACCTTGCAGAACAATTGCAGACACCGGTGATCATTATGTCAGATCTTGATCTGGGCATGAATGATTGGATGTCGCCCCCTTTGGAGTGGGACGATAATTACCGAATGGACCGGGGCAAGGTACTGGATGCTGAGGGTTTAGATAAAGCGGAAAAATGGGGCCGCTATTTGGATGTGGATGGCGATGGAATTTGTTATCGGACTTTGCCCGGCGTACATCCTGAAAAAGGAGCCTATTTCACCCGGGGGTCTTCAAAGAATGAAATGGCGGTCTATTCGGAAAGCGGCGAAGACTATGTCAAGAACATGGATCGGTTGCTGCGTAAATTTGAAACCGCTAAAGCCTATGTTCCGGCACCAAAGACCCATCCACCGATAAAGGTGAAAAAGCTGAAGACCAAGAAAAAGCTAGGCGCTTTGTTTTTTGGCACTTCGGCTTCACCCGCATATGAGGCGGTGGAAATGCTTGCCGACGAAGGCTATTTGATCGAGACGATGCGGATCCGCGCTTTTCCGTTCCATGAAAGTTTGGACGAGTTCATCCACACGCATGAGCAGGTATTTGTGATCGAGCAGAACCGCGATGGGCAAATGCGACGTCTGATCATAAATGAATGCGAGATACCGCCTGGAAAGCTCACCCCTGTGCTGAGCTATTCGGGCACGCCGATCACTGCGCGGATGATCGCCGACAATATCCGCAAAGCGCTGAACACTCAAAGCGCCGAAGTTGTTGCCCTGCATCCGGAGACAGTCTGATGAGTTACATACAGCCAAAATTTCGCCACCCGAACCTGCCAACAAATGCGCTTGGCTATACGGTTGCAGATTATGACGGAGCAATTTCGACGCTCTGCGCGGGCTGCGGCCATGACAGTATTTCAGCGGCGATCCGCAACGCGTGTTTCCTGTCATCACTCCCGCCACATCGGATCGCCAAAATTTCCGGCATTGGCTGCTCTTCGAAAATGCCAACCTACTTCCTCAACAAGAGCCACGGGTTCAATTCTGTCCATGGCAGAATGCCCTCAGTTGCCACCGGTGCCAGTCTTGCCAATCGTGATTTGACCTATATCGGTGTTTCAGGCGACGGCGATACCGCCTCGATTGGCATGGGTCAGTTTATTCATCTGGTTCGGCGAAATGTGAACATGACCTACATCGTCGCCAATAATGGTTGTTATGGACTAACCAAAGGTCAGGACAGCGCCACCGCTGATTTGGGTTCTGTTAGCAAATATGGCAACACAAATCCTTTCGATGGCATCGACCTTGCTAGTCTTGCCTTGCAGCTTGGCGCGAGCTTTGTTGGCCGCAGCTTCTCGGGTGACAAAGAGCAGTTAGAGCCTTTGATCCGCGCCGCCATGGCACACAACGGCTTCGCATTCATAGATGTAGTTTCGCCTTGCGTGACGTTCAACAACCATGTCGGCTCTAGCAAGAGCTATTCCAATACGCGAGATCATTTGGATATGATGCCGCTCGATTTTGTACCAATGCGTGAAGAAATTCGCACTCAATATGATGCTGGTACCAGCCAAGGTGTTACATTGCATGATGGGTCGGTAATACATCTGCACAAAGCTGGTTCCGCCTACCAAACGGGTGACCGCAATGGTGCTATTGCTGCTGTGCAATTGGCAAAAGATGAAGGTCGAATTTTGACGGGCCTTTTGTTCCTGGACCCAAATTCTCAGGATTTGAACCAGGTTCTAAAACTGGCGACGAAGCCGTTGAATGAGCTTGGTAAGGACGAACTTTGCCCCGGCAGCCGCGTTCTAAACAGCATCAATGAAGGTTTGCGATAGGGTTGTGAATTGGCGTTGATTGAAGAGGGTAAGGGTTAAGCGTTTTGATCAGCTGCATTTACTGCAGCTGATCAAATGCTTGGACCTAGTATTGTACAAACCGAACGGTGTGTACGTCGCCAGGCATGACAAGTCTTTCTGTGACCGTGTCAGTTTCAACGTCGATAATTGACACTTGATTGCCCCGGTTTTCACCGACCCAAACTTCACGACCATCGGGAGAAAGGAAAAGGTGATCTGGTTGTTCACCGACTTCCACTTCACCAACGAGTTTCTTGGTTTGTGTGTCAACCACGAAAACAGATGTCGAAGCTTCCTTTGGGCCATAAGTTTTGCTTGCGGCGTAGAGTTTTTTCCCATCAGCAGTCAAGACCAACCCGTAAGGAGAGCCAGGCAGTGATACAGAACCAACAACGGTGTCTTTTTCATCACCCTGACCGATCTTTATCTCGGTAACGGTTCTATCTTCAAGGCTTTCATCTGCGCTTCCGCCATTGCTGACCCACGCAGTGGTGCCATCATTTGAGAAGGCCACCCATATCGGCTTAACCCCAACTTCGATGACTTGCACTTCCTTAAATGTTTTCAGATCGACTTTGGAAATCCAACCATTGCGGCTGCGAATATGTGGCGCGACGGTCACATAGGCATACGCACCATCTGGTGTTGACCAAGACGAATATGCTTTTCCGCCCACAACATAATAAGGGATGGTACCAATAACGGCATTTTCATTGTTTGGGTCGAGAAGAACCTGACCCAACTCCGGAGAACCAGTGTCGACCATTACAAACTGATCGTTACGTTTGATGCTTCCTTCGTCGATATGATGCTGTCTAGCACCCAGGTCTAGGGTCTGCGCCAATTTCAATGTACGTCCATCTAAGACATGGAGTTTCTTTGATTTCCCCGGCAAGCTCGGCACATAAATCCATTCACCGTTTGCAGAAATACCAAGTCCATGACTTTGATAACCCTCGGGCATTGGAACCGCAACCTGGGCCAGTATTTTGCGCGTTTCAACGTTCACAACTGTGATGAAATTGGATGCAGCGGGGCTGTCATATGCCATGCCCGATTGCACATATGCCAACAGATCACCCTCGCGGATTTCGTAAGCAGCGGGCCCACCATGTTCAAAATTCTCAAAGACCACCCCATAATCGGGTGCGTCTTGAGCAAAAGCCGTTATATTGAGGGTTGAAAGTAGCATCGTGCAAGCAAGAGTTCCAACAAGGAAGGCTGCACCATTCTGTCGTTTGAATGACATCGTCTTTTCTCCGTTCAGATTATTAGACGTTCATTACCTCGCAGAGCATTGTTATCAGAATCTCCAGTTTAATTCTATGTGACATATTGATACTATTGCTAGTTTCTGTTGATTTGCATCAAATATAATTGTCAATATTTGTTGTATCTTCACCCTGCTATGAGTTTCACTTGTTCTTTGCTTGTTTAGTTGAAATTTTATACTAAACGAGACGATTTAGCTGACCTTGCGTGAATTCTACATGCATGCATCAATATCAGTGTCGGGATCGCATTCGGGTTCTTCGTCCATACTGGTTTCTGACATTGTCGATTTCACTTTCTCTGGCCGCGCTGGTGCAATCATGGTTGCAACGCCATCCGGTGGTCCAAAGCTGAGCACCACGTCCGCCACATCAAGCGCATCAAGCAACTCAAACGCATTGGTTTTTGAAATCCCGTCGATCATGGCGTCGATTGTGATGTTTTGATTGGTCAGGCAAATCTGACACACAACGACCTTCGCCCCCGCATCCATTGCCTGGCGCAACATTTCCGGACCGCTGGCATTGTAGGGCGCAAATTTGGGACCTTGTGCGCCAATTTTACCCAAATTGAGAGCGCTGGACAAAAGCGAAATTTGCACTGTTCTGCCAGACTTTTGCGCAGTGATTGCAAGATGAAGCGCGGCACCAGCGATCGGCATCTCGGCGCTGCTTAGTATGAATATATAGTTTGTTTTCTTGTCGGCTTCCTGTGCCATAAGTGGCGCAGTTCCCAACAAAAATAAAGGAATGAGCAATCCTAGCACTCGAAATATTCTGGTGAGCATCGTTCATTCCTTTCTTAACATCGAAGGTGTGCAAATTGCCCGCTGCTAGTGATCTAAAAAGCTGAGATAGGCGACGACTTGATCAATTTCTTCATCGGTTAATTCAATGAAGGTCATGTCTTCGTTATAATCAAGCTGATCGCGAATTGAGTCTGCATCCATGCCCGTGATCGCTGGCGCGCTGTCGCCCTGCCCATCGGCGCCATGACATGCAGAACAGCCAACATCACCGGCCGTTTCTTCAAATATGATTTTGCCGGCGGCAGCTTCTGGGCTCAATTCAGCAGTGCCAGCAAATACAGGCGTGGCGAGGAAAAGCAGAATGGCGATATATGCCCGTTTTGAAATTTTCAAAAACCTCATTATTTCATCTCCTTGTTTTTAGACCTAAATGCGTAGCAAAAACGGTTGCCACCAAATGATAGTTAGTGTGTTTCAAGATCGTGCAAATAGTTCAAATATGCCGCCACTGAGTCGACTTCAACTCGAGTGAGCTTGATAAAGCCCATCGCAGGATTGTCCAATAATTGCTCATAGATGTCGGCAGTTTCCTTGCCAACAATATTGGGCCCAATGTCGCCCTGCGCGTCAATACCGTGACATTCTTGGCAGCCAACACCGCCAGCAGTTTCTTCAAACAGGACTTTGCCCGCCGCAACTTCTGGATCAAGCAATACTTCCTCGGCATAGGTTAAGTAGCCCAAATAGGCGACAATCGCTTTTCGTTCCTGTTTATTGAGTTCGATAAAACCCATCATCGGCACTGCACCATCAAGTGCTGCATCTACTTCGGATTTTCCGGCGCCACGAATATATGGCGCTCCTGCATCTGGGTCACCCGTGGCCAGCAAGCCATGACAAGCCGCACAGCCAACACCACCTGCCGTTTCGTCATAAATGATGCGACCCTCATCAATCAGAGCGTCGTTTTCAGCATCTGCGTACGCTGCAGTCGACGCGAATAGTGCCCCCCCCACAAAGGCCAGCGCGATCAATATTTCGATCAATAAAGACCTGTTTTTTTTGCAGGTTTGCATAATTAAAATCCCTTAGAATTTGGCATTGCGTTTCTAGTTTCGCTCACCAGCCGGAAAATAAAAATGTTCGCGCCAATTGAATTGGCGCGAACACATAGACCAAGTCTATTTTTTGGCAGATTCAGCTTTTGCTGCACGTACCATATCGCGCATTGTTTCAGACTTAACGCCACCTTGGTCACTCATCACTTCACCAGTGAAATCAGCATTGTAGCGAACAAATGCACCATTGTGAGTGTCACCACCGTGTGGAGTGGGTATCCAAGCTTTTGGCTTGAATGTTTCCAGATCAAGAACGATTGTTTCCCAACCATTCATGTTTGAAACCCAAAGTTCGTTGAGCTCTTGAATTGGGTTGAGGATCGCATGATCAACACTTGATGCAGACCCACCCAAAACGATTGGTTGCGGATCAATAGCGCGTGTTGGGCGGAATGTTTTGGTGTCAATTACACCAAGCACAGAACCCTTATTGTGTGATCCTTCACCCTTGCCAATCGTGAACAGGAAGCTTTCGTCCCAGTTCGCTGCTATGCCATATGGTCCGGCAACGCCAGCACTTGACTGACCAACAACTTCGTCGATCTCATTGTCGATCTTATAGACCATGCTGCCATGTCCATCGACCACATAGGTGAACCGTCCGTCGACATCGTGGGTGATGCCAATAGGGTGGTTGCCTGTTCCCATGATGTTGGTCACCGCGCCTGTGTCTAAGTTGACTTTGGCAACGCCGGCGGCGTTGTGAGAATCGGACTCGCGTATTTCAGGTGAGCCGATTGACACATAGAGTGTTTTCCCATCAGGACTAGGTGTAGTGAAGGGGTGTCCCATGACTTGAACGTCGTCATATGTGATCGACCGTTGAACGCGGTTGTTATCTTTTGGATCAAGAATGTAGTGAGGTCCACCATTGGCACCGAAACCAAACATCAAAACGACGCGGTCATTGCCGTCAACATCCGTCCAAGACTGAATGTGGTGGAGCCGTTGAGCCCTTTGCTCTCCTCTAAAACGTGATTCTTGTTTGAGCAGCTTGTCGAGTTTTAGAGTTTGCATATTCACGACAGCAACATATGACGTATATTTGGTCGCGCTGTCATCAACTTCTGACCAGCCAATATATGCCCATTTGCCGTCAGGCGATGTGGTTACGCCGTGCGGTGCGGTGCGCAAATCTTTTGATTTTGGAGTGGTCACACCAATAAAGTTGGCAACTTCTTCCTTGGTCCTTGCATCAATCAATTGGAAGCCAGCAAAGCCGCCTTCAATAGTTTTGTTTGGATTTGGGTTGGAGTGGCTTTCGCTGGTGATATAGACCATTGGGTGGTCCGCTGGATCCCAGGCGTTAGGTCCGCTGGAATCAAACTGAGCAACCAAGAATAGTCCACCCCGTTCTGATTCTGCGCTTGACCAATCTATCGTCGCTGCTTGCGCAACAGCGGAACTGAAATCAGCGCGTGCTGTCACCTGCGCCTCGGCCGTTGCAGCCATCGCCATTAAGGATGCGCCTGCTAGGAGTGCGGTGAGAAGGTTACGTTTTTTCATCTTTAGTCCCCTTAGAATGTGCCAGCCTATGCGCGGGGGAAAACCATCTGCCCTCGTGAAGGTCAGCGACCTCTTTTTAGGGGAATAAGAGGCAAGCAATGTGATTCAAATCAATTTGCATACGGCAGAATGCAACAATCAACGCAATGCGACAATCTGTCCTGATTTCAACTTTTTTTTGTCACTTAAAATGTCAGGCCTGTTCGCTAAAACACGTCTGGTTCAAGTTGTTTTCCGTAAACCGCGTGGCTTGCAGTTTAGTGACAGTTATTGCTCAAGCCCAAAAGGACGTAAGCAGGAGCAGTTCCGATATTGTTCGATACTTCCTGATCGGAGCTCGCAAATGTCGGCGACCGCCAATAGGTATCTATCTTTCAAGGTCACATAAGCGGTTAAACCATTTATGCCAGATGTCCCGCAATCGGAGTACGGCTAGACATGTTTTAGACCATGTTTGTGTAGCAATTCAACCAGCATTTTTCTGGCGTTTGAACGATGCTCATGATGAATCCTAAAAGCAGATTCAGAATCGCCGACTGCAATTGCTTCTAGCACGGCGCGGTGATCGGCATTGGATTTTTCAGGCAACGGACGAATGTATAAGGTCATGGCGCGCGCGCGTCTCACCTGATTATTGAAATTCGCAATGATCGAAATTACACGACTATTTCCGCCCAAACGCACCAGTTCAGTGTGGAAGTCCTCGTCAGCTTGCGCCCATTTCTCGCGATCACCCTTGTGCAGGGCCTTTTCCATATCTTGAATTGAAGCGGCGAGCTTTTTTAAGGCAGAATTTGGGTATCCGGCATCGGCAGCACGTCGCGCCGCTAGGCTTTCTAGTTCTGTAAGCAGCTCATAAATTTCATCCATGTCTGCGACCGACAGAGATAGAATACGCACACCTTTTCGCGGCCGAACGTCCAAGAGCCCTTGGCCGGCCAGCATAAGCGTTGCCTCTCGCACCGGGGTGCGGGACATACCAAGCCGCTCGGCAAGTTCTGTTTCCAAGTGGTCTGACCCGGCGGGCAACTCGCCAGAGAATATCAGTTGTTTCAAGCCATCCATTGCGATCAGCGTTTGAGATTTTGTGCGGTTGCCTTGGGTCACGGCGTTATAGTTCCACTTTTCTATGCTCAGAAGCAGATCGATAGACGGCTTCTTCGATTTCAATGATTTTTAAATATTGGTGCGCTTCATTTTCTAACTTAGCGCCATGCACTAGTCCATCAATTACGTGTTTTTGAAGTGCATAAACACAGTCGCCTGCAAAGCCGGGGCGCCGCTTTTCTTCCATCAAAACCGCTTCGGTCTGCGCGCCAAACTTGCGCAATGTCACCGAACCATTGCCATGAAGATATATTGTGCCTTCAGTCCCTTCGACAAGCGCCTCGCCAAATGTCGTGCGACAGTTCTTCGCGTTGTGATCAAGCAAACGATTTCCATCGAAAAGTGCTCTCTTGCCGTTATCATATTCAAACAACATGAACCCCGCATCTTCACCTTTTAACACCGGGTTAAGTTGGCGAAGATCTGCATAAACACTTTTTGGCGCGCCAAACAGATACTGAAACGTATCCACCCAATGCGCGCCAGTTTCGTGGATCAGCAACTGCTCCATTTCTCTGAAAAACGGCTGACGGTCGAGATAGGCGTCTTTGCCCTGACCGTCGCCCGTGCGCAGACGGAATGTGAACTGTAAGAGCTCACCGATCACACTTTCTTCGAGCTTAGATTTGATCAAGCGATACCATGGTTGAAAGCGAAAGTTTTCGTGGATTACCAAGGGAATATCTGCGTCGGCGGCCAACTTGGTTGCCGCTTTTGCGTCCTCAATGTTCTCACAAAATGGTTTTTGGCAAATAATGGCTTTCACCCCAAAGTCCACCGCCTGTTTTATCGCCGCCAAGTGGGTGATGGGCGGCGTAATAATATCAAGAATGTCCGCTTTTGTTTGATTGAGCATGCTCGCGACGTCCGCGAATTTCGCAATCCCTAAATCTGGAATATTGGCCTGATTGCGATTTGCGATGCCAACCAGCTCTGCGCCCGAGATACGACCCCAAGCGTCAAAATGAAACTGGCTGAAATATCCAGCCCCATAGCAGGCTACTTTTAGCGGATTTTCATTTGCCATCTTAAAGTCTTTCCAATACCGCTTCGCCTGCTTGGGTCGTGTTTGAGCTGCCGCCAAGGTCTCGCGTTGCCTTTGTGCCGTCAATCACAACCGCATCAACTGCGTCACGCAGCCGCCGTGCATCTGTAACCATAGCCTCGTTAGACGCCTTCAGCCCGAGCCACTCTAACATCATGGCTGCAGACAAAATCATTGCAAATGGATTTGCGATGTTTTGACCCGCAATATCCGGAGCAGAACCATGACAAGGTTGGAAAACCGCATTGTCTTTACCAATGTCAGCAGATGGCGCGAGGCCAAGCCCGCCCATCAACCCAGCACCAAGATCAGACAATATGTCGCCAAACATGTTTTCAGTAACCAAAACGTCAAAGTCCCAAGGCTTGGTCACCATCCACAGGGCCGTTGCATCAACGTATGCGTGGTTGGCTTTGAGGTCTTTGTGGTGAACGGCTTCTTTATCAAAGATATCACGGAAAAAAGCGAAGGCGCGGAACACATTTGCCTTATCGACGCATGTGACTTCACCCTTACCGTGGCCCAATTCTTTCCTTTGTCGGGCCAGGGAGAAAGCGAACTTGAACAGATCTTCGCTGGTTTCCCGCGTGATCATCATTGTTTCGCTGGCGCTGTCTTTTGTGACTACACCTTTGCCCTGACTATAAAACAGACCTTCTGTGCTTTCGCGAATGAGGACGAAGTCAATTGACTGGCCACCGGCTAGTTTAAGTGGGGTGTTTTGTCCGGCTACGATGCGTACAGGGCGCACACCGGCGAAGAGGTTCAATTCTTTGCGCAGATCAATTTGGGGGGAAATTTCGGTGCCATCCTCGTAGCGTACGGTTGGCAAGCCCATTGCTGACAACAAAATGGCGTCGGCGTCTCTAGCCATCTTTAAGGAAACACTTGGCAACGCTTCTCCTGTCTCAGCGTAGTGGCGTGCGCCTGCCTCGGCGTAGCAGAACTCAAATCCATAATTTCCATTCGTTGTGGCGAGCTTTTTAAGAATATCGACTGTCGGGGCCATTATCTCGGGCCCAATGCCATCTCCGTTAAAAACTGCGATATTGAAACTCTCGGCCATTTTCGTCCCTGACTGTTATTTGCTGTCTTTTTTGGTGCACCAACAAACTCATTGATTTGTTGACAGTGCATTATTTAATGTATACGCAGTGTAATGCAACAAAAATTTTCGTTCGGGAGGAACAAGATGAAGAAATTGGTTTCAACGCTTGCAATCGCAGTAAGTCTAGTCGCAGCATCAAGTCTGGCAGCGAGTGCAGCCGTGGTGCTGAAATTCAGTCATACAGATAACCCCGGCGGCTCACGTCAGGCTGCCGCTGAGGTTTTTGCAGAAAAAGTAGCTGAATATACAGAAGGTCGTTACGAAGTTCGGATTTTCCCAGCGGGTCAACTGGCAAATGATCCTAAAGCAATTGAGCAACTTCAACTTGGCGGTGTTGATTTTACTGTTTCCGCCACAGGCTCTTATGCAACACACCTTCCATCGCTAAACCTAACAGCGATGCCATTCCTAGTAGATACATATGAGCAAGGTTGGGAACTTTATGACAATTCAGCGTGGCTCCAAGGCGAATTTGCGAAACTGCCTGAAAAAGGTTTCCGGGTTCTTGCCACTTGGGAAGCTGGGTTTAGAAGCTTTACAACGAAAAATGCGTTGAATTCGCCAGCAGATGCTGTTGGTCAGAAAATGCGGGTATATCCAAATGATATGATCCGCTGGTCAATGGAAGCCATTGGGTTCCAGACCGTGGTTATGCCGATTACTGACGTGTATTTGGGCATTCAACAAGGCACGGTGAACGGTCAAGAAAACCCAGTTGATACGATCAACTCACTTCGTTTCTACGAAGTTGCGCCAAACATCACTTTGACACGGCACGTTTATAGCCCGCTTCCACTCACTGTTGCTGAAGCAACTTGGCAAAAGTTCTCAGACGCAGATAAAGAAGCCGTGCTTAAAGCTGCCGCAGAAGCCGCAGTGTTCAGCCGTCACCTCGTGAAAAACTCAGTTGATAGCCAGCTTGAAGAAATGAAAGCTGCAGGCGCAATCATAAATGTACCAACAATCGGTCCATTCCGTGATGCTGTATTCTCAGTTTATGACAAAGCCCGTGGCGTTTATGGTGCAGAACAGGTCGATCAGATCTTGCAAGATGCTGCAGATATACGCGAAGCATTTCCAGCGATGTAAGCTAGAGATACCCCAATAACTTAAAGCCGGGGCACAGATTGCCCCGGCTTACCCATTCGGAGGAATAGAATGGATTTTCGCCCCCTGTACCCCGCCATTCTTCGCGGCCTGAGCGCGCTAATTGATCTACTTTTGATCATAGCAGGCGCATCAATTGTCATTTTGGTCTTTGTTAATGCCGCCCTGCGCGGGTTCGCTGGTTTTGATCTTGCATGGTCGCTTGAAGTGACCGCATTTTTGCTCTTGTGGGTAACATTTTTAGGTTGCGCCGCAGCTGTAGCGCGCGGTGCACATATGCGGGTCACAGAAATTGTGGAAGCTGCGTTGCCCAAAACCGCAAAACTTTGGCTTGCACGCATTATTGACCTCGCGATCATTGCTCTTCTGATCAGCCTTATCATCACAGGCGCGTCAATTTCGAGCCACACATGGGCGCAAAAAACCACTGTTCTTTACTGGCCTGTTGGGCTGCTATACGCTTCCATGCCTGTTGGCATTTTCCTCAGCCTCGTTTTTCATCTCTACAATGTGGGCCTCGATTTTTTTGCACCACAACTTATCAAAGAACATCTTGAGCCGCATCACAATGACGGCGCAGATCTTGAGGATTTGGCATGACCCTGCTGTTCGTCGTTTTTGTCTTTCTGACTACCGTCTTTCTTGGTGTACCGCTGGTTTGGGCCATCCTGATTACCGCTGTATTGCCAGTCATCGTTTTTGATCTTGGTTTTCCCCTTCAAGCGCTTTACCTGAATTTTATCGGCGGGGTCGAACCCAACCACTTCATTGCCATTCCACTCTTCATCATCGCTGGCGAACTTATGAGTCGAGGTGGCGTTGGTTTGCGCATTATCAATTTCGCCCGCGCCGCATTCGGCTTTATGCCCGGTGGATTAGGCATGGTGGTTGTTGGCGCATCTATGATTTTTGGCGGCATTTCAGGTTCCGCCATCGCCGATAGCGCGGCCATTGGCTCCGTGATGATCAAAAACATGGCCAAACAAGGCTATGACAAAGGATTTTCTGCTGGGCTAGTCGCCGCTGCAGGCACCATCGGCATTATTATTCCGCCCTCAATCCCGATGCTGATTTATGGTTTTGTGGGCAACGTGTCCGTAGCAGACCTATTTTTGGCAGGCATGGTGCCGGGTATCATTTTTGGTGTCTTCTTTATGGGGGTGTGTTTTTACGTCGGTAAATCCACGGGCTGTGATCCGGGCGGACAAACTGTATCCCGGCGGGAACTTTTAGCTTCATTTATAAGCACAGCACCTGCTTTGTTCATGCCCATTCTCATATTGGGTGGCATTTTTACCGGATGGGTTACCCCAACAGAAGCAGCTGCGCTCGCCGTGGTCTATGGTTTGATCGTCACGATCTTTGTGTACCGCGATTTTCACATCAAAGACTTGCCGAACCTTCTTGTCGACGCCTTTATTACGAGCGCGGTGGTTATGGTGGTCATTGGCGCAACAACCGTTTTGGGTTGGCTGATTACTCTTGAACAAATGCCGCAGATCCTTGTGGCCTTCGTGCAAGAGTTTTCCAATAGCCCTTGGATGTTCCTCTTGTTGGTCAACATTGTATTACTTGTGCTCGGTCTTGTTCTTGACCCGGTTCCGGCAATCTTGCTCACGGCACCATTATTCCTACCAACGGCTCAAACTTTTGGCGTTGACCCTGTGCATTTAGGTGTCATCATGACGTGCAACGTGGCTGTTGGACTGTTCACACCACCAGTAGGGGCAACGCTATATGTGGCGTCTCGAATATCCGGGGTAGGTGTGTTGTCCATCGCGCGCAAAATGGCGTTGCTCTATTTCGCTGCAATTTTGGCGCTCGGTTTGGTCACCTATGTACCTGCGGTCTCTATGACAATGGTTTACCTGTTTAACTAGGAACAAATTATGTACGCAGTAATCGTTCAGTTTGACATTCTTCCTGACCATTTTGAACGGTTTCTACCGCTCATGCAGCAAAACGCACGCGCTTCGGTTTCATTGGAACCGGGGTGCAAACAGTTTGATGTTTTAACAGATCCCAGCCGCCCAAACGAGGTTGCGCTTTACGAAATCTACGATAGTGCAGCGGCGTTTCAGGCGCATCTGAAGAGCTCTCATTTCTTGGCGTTTGACCGCCAAATTTTTGATATGGTTTTCGGCAAGTCCGTAAAAACATATGAACAGGTGCTTTGATGTCGAATTGGGAAGTTTTCGCGGTAAAATACGCCGAACGCAACGCGCGCACGCGGGCGGATAGTTTTATTGACGATCCACATCACGACACCCCGCACGCAATGGATTATTTTGTGTGGGTACTCAGGCGCAATGATCAAATCATACTCGTGGATACTGGCTATGATGCACAAGAGGGCCAGCGACGTGGTCGTCCTATTTCCGTCGACCCACGCGAGGCACTAAGGCCCTTGGGTATTGAGCCAGAGGCGATTGACCGCGTTATTGTGACCCATCTCCACTATGATCATGCTGGCGGGTTGGCGCTGTTTCCAAATGCAAAACTCTATTTACAAGAAAAGGAAATGGCGTTCGCAACTGGCCCATGCATGTGCGATTCAACATTAAGGGCTCCATTTACTGCTGACCATATTTGTGAAGCGGTGAAACGGGTCTATAGTGGTCGGGTCGAGTTCACCGACGGCGATGCTGAAATCGTAGATGGTGTCACCGTACATTGTATCGGTGGGCATTCTCGTGGTCTGCAATCTGTACGCGTTCGCACGAACGCTGGCTATCTATGTTTGGCCTCAGATGCTGCGCATTACTACGAAAATGCTTACGACAAAAAGCTGTTTCCAATCGTTGTCGACAAAGAAAACATGCTGGCGGGTTTTGACAGATTGCATGAACTTGCCTCTTCTCATCAACTTATTATCCCCGGCCACGACCCACTGGTCCGTGAGCGCTTTGAAAATGTCATCGCGCCAAACATCTTCCGTTTGGACTTGGGACCGATAAAGGAATTTTAGGCCATGAAACTGGGTGTTATTGCTGACGACTTCACGGGGGCGTCTGACATAGCTTTGATGCTGAGAACAGGTGGCATGAGTGTCACACAATTTGTCGGCATTCCAACGTCAACTTACGCCGACGTTGATGCAGGCGTGATTTCCCTAAAGTCGCGGACTTGCCCGCTTGATCAGGCGATTGAGCAGTCTTTGGCAGCTGCTCGCTGGTTGCGCTCAAAGGGCGCGGAACAGATCATCTTCAAAGTATGCTCGACGTTTGATTCAACGTCTGCCGGTAACATCGGACAGGTTGCTCAAGCGCTCGCCGACGAGATGGGCGAAGAACATGTTTTGGTTTGCCCAGCATTTCCCAAAAACGGCAGAAGTGTCTATCAAGGACACTTGTTTGTCGGCGATAAATTGCTGAATGAAAGCGGGATGCAAAACCACCCCCTCACTCCGATGACCCGACCTGACATACGAGAAATTTTGAGCCAACAAACTGACTGGCAGATCAAACACATTGCCTATCAGACAGTGTCCCAAGGCAGCCCCGCAATCAAAAGTAGTCTCAGTGAGCGCGCTATGTATGTGATCGACGCCATTTTGGATCAAGATTTGGTGCAAATTGGCGCTGCTGCCAAAGGAAGAAAAATGTTGGTCGGCGGTTCTGGCATCGCAATGGGCGTGCCAGCGAATTTTGAAACATCAACCGCTAAAACTGCATGGGCAGGCCAACCCGGCAAAGCAGTAGTCCTATCTGGCTCATGCTCAATCGCCACGCGCGCACAAGTCAAAGAATATGCGATCAATCATCCTTCAATGGAGCTGACGGCCGAAAAAATGCTCGCTGGCGCCTACATTATTGATGATCTTGTCAATTGGACGATGGAACAAACGGAGGCTCCGTTGCTCTATTCTTCCGCTGATCCCGAAATAGTCAAAGCCGCACAAAACAAGTTTGGTTTGGAGAAATCCGCGACTGCGTTTGAACATTTTTTTGCCCAATTCGCTGCCGCGTTTTTGAAAGCCGGAGGGCAAAGAATTGTTGTGGCGGGTGGCGAAACATCTGGTGCTGTTGTTGAAGGACTTGAGGCAGAGGCACTTGAAATTGGCCCCGAAATAGCGCCCGGCGTACCCGCACTAAAAGTTGTCGGCAAAAATGCTGCGATTGCCTTGAAATCGGGGAATTTCGGGCAGCCCGACTTTTTCAGCAGAGCCCTAAAGGTCCTCGGTGAAGCCGATGAGTGATGCGTCTCACAAAAAGGAACAGCTTTGCCTTTGGGCAAAATCAATGTTCGATCGCGGATTAACTTGCGGTTCATCTGGAAATATTTCTGTCCGTCTTGATGACGGCGGCTTGCTGGTCACACCAACCGGAAAGTCGATGGGCTTTCTTGATCCAGCGGAGATCAGTCATTTCTCCGAAGCTGGTACATTGTTGAGTGGTTTGGCACCGACAAAAGAAATGCCACTGCACAGCGCTTTTTACGAAACAAGAACAGGTACAGGTGCTGTTGTTCACCTGCATTCGACCCATTCCGTGGCCATGTCAATTTTGCCTGACACCGATCCAAACGACGCACTTCCTCCGCTAACAGCCTATGGGGTAATGAAGTTGGGCCGTGTTAAATTGCTACCATTCTTTATGCCTGGCGATCCAGAAATGGGTGCCGCGATCCGCGGCCTTGCAGGCAAGCGCAACGCAGTTCTACTGGCGCACCACGGCCCTGTGGTGGCAGGAAAGGACCTAGAAGCAGCTGTATTTGCAATGGAAGAGTTGGAAGAAAGCGCCAAACTAGCACTTTTGACCAGAAGCCTTTGCCCGACCAGCCTCTCAATGCTTCAGATCGAAGCTTTGGTGAAGCGTTTTAACATCGATAAATGAGCGCAGCCTATTGAACATACTTTGAAGTTAATGAGCACGATGAAAGGTAAATGGGCCCGCGCCGTTCATCGGTTCTTGACATGTAGGCGTATGTTGGGCCAACAACTGCTCGACAGTATGGAGCTTGTGTAGAGTTCAGAAATTACGGTAGGTGGGGCATGTGGTGCCTTTAGTGCCAACTATAATTGAAGCTGATACTGATCCGCTCTTCTTCTGCCATGTTCATCGGCACTTCGTGGCGTAGCCAGCTTTCCCAAAGCAGAACATCGCTCACTTCTGGTGCAACATAAATAAAATTGCGCAATTCGCCCCGAGCATCGGTTTTGCGTGTCGGTGCGGCCATCATCATAGCCAAACGCGGATCTTCGAACTTGATGGCACCAGCCCCGTTGGGCACAGCGACATAAGTTGTGCCGCTGATCACGCTGTGGGGGTGGATATGCGATGTGTGAATACCACCTTCAGGCAGAATATTGATCCATAAACTGTCCATTTTCAGCTTCTTATCACCAAGATCAAACTCAAGGTCCTTGGAAAATGCTGCGACGTGTTGATCAAGGATTTTCGTTAGTTTCTTGAAGATAGGAAATCGCCAGGGCAGGTCGTCCAGCGAGGCATAACTGGTATAACCTGGAAAGCTGTTTTCCTCACACCATTTCTGCCCGGCCTCATCATCGCCGGCAATCGACAAGCATGTGGCTTCAAGCTCTGATGCGTCCAACGTTTTGCCGAGTTCACACAGGGTCGCGTGATAAAGGCGGGTAACAAAAAGAGAATCGATCTTTGACATGATCATTCATAACTCAGCCCGGGGCACGAGATCAATGGACAGCGCACCAAGGCATCAACCGTTAAGAAATATAGTATGGTCTGAGACCGGCCTGACCAATTAGGCAATTGCCTTGATCAACCCATTGGAACCATGTCGTTGGCCGCTGCACGCGCGGTTCAAATCTCTAGCAGCGTGTCGACAATTGGGCATTCAGGCACATCACCGCAGCTGCATTGTGCCACCATGGTTTCAAGTAGGTTTCCCATTCTTTGTAGATCAAGGATTTTATCTTTGACCTTACTTAGGTGAGTGGTTGTCAGCTTATTGACCTCTGCGCATGTCTGCGTTTTGCTGTCGGTCATCGCCAGAAGCGACCGAATTTCTTCAATTGAAAACCCGAGTTCGCGACAACGTTTGATGAAGGCCAAACGCTTAAGTTGATCATAGTTATATTGCCTGTTCCCGCCCGACGTGCGGTCCGGTTTTGGCAAAAGTTCTATGCGCTCATAATAACGTACCGTTTCAATATTTACCCCTGTGGCTGTTGAAACGTCGCCAATCGAATAGCCTTTTCTAGTCATCACAAATCCTTGATCGAGAATTTTCTTGCATCTGTAGCAGCTACAGATCGTAGCTTAGCACATGTACTTGCAAACCAGAGGTAACAAATGAGCGAGAATTCAGTTCAAGCCGCGCTGCCCGCAACCGTAGACCAAGAGAAAGTCAAAACCGGATTGGTTGCGACCGGTGGTATTCTCGCAGCACTTGCGGCATCAACTTGCTGCATTGTACCATTGGTCTTGTTCAGTCTTGGAATTGGTGGCGCTTGGATCGGGCAATTGACCGCCTTGCAACCCTACAAACCTATCTTTATCACCATTACTTTGGGCTTTCTCGTGTACGGCTATTGGCTTGTCTATAAGCGGTCAAAAGTTAAGTGCGACGATGACCAAGCCTGCGCGCGACCGCTGCCCAATTACTTCGTAATGGGTGGTTTGTGGTTTGCAACAATCCTTGTCGGCCTTTCAATCGCGTGGCCTTACATCGTGCCGCTCATTCTCAGCTAATTGTCCTGGAGATCCCAAATGAAGAAAATTTTAATGATCGCGTTGTTCGGCTTTATTGCCCCTTTTTCATCTTCTTTTGCAGCGGAGCAAACAGTGCAGCTTTCCGTGCCGGGCATGACGTGCGCAAGTTGTCCGTTCATCGTCAAAGGTGCGATCTCGCGGCTTGATGGTATTATCGACGTTCAAACAAGTCTTGAAGACTTGTCAGCGATCGTGGTGTTTGAAGATACGCTGACCTCAATCCAAGACATCATCAATTCAACCGTTAGCGTTGGTTATGAATCTTCGGTGGTTGATCCGGCTTAGGACAAGTGGACAAGAATAAACTTCTAACAGTCGGGATCGTTGGCACCATAATAGCCGCATTGTGCTGCTTTACGCCGATCCTCGTCATTTTGTTTGGCGTCGTTGGCCTATCGGCACTTGTTGGGTATTTGGACTATGTCCTGTTTCCAGCACTCGCGATCTTTATCGCCCTTACTGGCTATGCGCTTTGGCGAAAACGAAACCAATCTAAATAATTTTGAACACTATGAGGTTCTTCAATGGCTGACTGCTGCGATACCAACAATCAAAAATACGATATTGCCGTCATAGGTGCTGGGTCTGCGGGTTTTTCTGCTGCAATTACGGCAGCAGACAATGGTGCTCGTGTAGCGTTAATCGGGCATGGCACGATTGGTGGCACCTGTGTAAATGTCGGGTGTGTGCCGTCAAAAGCGTTGATACGTGCAGTTGAACCTTTGCACGTTGCAACTTCGGTAAAGCGGTTTGATGGCATTGAAGTGACGTCCAAAGTTACAGATTGGTCTGCGGTTGTTCGCCAAAAACAGCAACTTGTGGATGACCTTAGGCAAGCCAAATATGCCGACCTTTTACCTTCATATGAAAACGTAGATTACATTGAAGGGCAGGCATCTTTTAACGACGAGGGCCAACTCACACTCGACGGAAAGTTATTTGAAGCCGCAAAAATTATCATCGCTTCAGGAACACGGCCTGCTGTTCCAACGATTAGCGGAATTGACAATGTGCCATACTTGACCAGCACAACCGCGTTAGAGCTTGAAGCGCTTCCAAAGTCACTATTGGTGATTGGGGCTGGCTATATAAGCGCAGAAATTGCACAGATATTTGCACGCGCTGGCGTTGAAGTAACCATCATCAGTCGTCGCGGTTTGCTCCCAGAGGCCGAGCCAGAAATTGGTGAAGCGCTCACCGGTTACTTTGAGGATGAAGGCATCAAAGTCATCAGCGGCATCACCTATGATCGCATAGAAACAGATGGCGACACTATTAGTCTAATTGTTTTTGATGGTGCAAACCCGCGTACAATCAAAGCAGAGCAGGTGATGATAGCAACTGGCCGCACGCCAAACGTTGAAAACTTGAACCTAAGCGCAGCGGGCATTGACCTTAACGAACATGGTGGCATCAAAGTTGATGCGCATATGCTTTCGACAAAAAATAATGTCTATGCGGCTGGCGATGTCACCGGCACTGACCAATTTGTCTATATGGCCGCTTATGGCGCAAAAATTGCGGCCAAAAACGCGATCATCGACGCCAAACTTGCATACGACAACATGGTAATGCCAGCAGTTGTTTTTTCAGATCCGCAAGTGGCAAGCGTTGGCTATACTGAGGCACAAGCAATTGCAAAAGGCTTCTCGGTTAAAACGTCTGTTTTGACGCTAGACAATGTGCCAAGAGCGCTTGCTGCGCGGGATACACGAGGGCTGATTAAACTGATTGCCAACAAGGAAAATGGTATTTTGCTCGGCGCACATATACTTGCACCTGAAGGCGCAGACAGCATCCAAACGGCAGCATTGGCCATTAAATGCAACATGACCTACCAAGAACTTGCCGACATGATTTTTCCATATCTGACAACCGTCGAAGGGCTCAAACTTGCAGCGCAAACATTCGACATGGATGTGAAAATGCTGTCGTGTTGTGCGGGCTAGACCAGCATGTATCTGTTATCGTTAATATCCAAAGCGACGATTTTCTGGCAACTTGACCTTCCCCTCACAGGATAGGTTAGCGTTAAATCAAGGCGACGGAGTACATGGAATTTACAACGCTTGAATTTATTCTTCTACCAATTGGTTTGGGCCTTTTAGGTTTCATTGAGCCATGCACGATCGGCGGGCATCTGTTGTTTCTTGAAACTCAGGCTGATCGATCCCGCCGTGAAAAACTAAACGCCGTTCTGACTTTCGTTGCTACTCGGGCGCTCGTGTCAGGACTGTTTGGGGCGGTAATCGCATTTCTAGGTCAAGCGATCATCGGCATACAGACCAGCTTTTGGCTGGTATTCGGGGTGATATATTCTGCCATTGGAATTGCGTTCTTGATTGGCCGGTCGGGTCTCATTAAGCACAGAATCAGCCTGGCACCTGCCGCATGGAAGCGCGCTCGGAACCCCATTGTTCTCGGGTTGGCATTCGGTCTAAACATCCCGGCATGTGCTGCGCCAATTGTTTTCGGGCTGTTGGGACTTGCTGCAACCACTGGAACGGTGACTACCGGTTTTTTGATGATGTTCCTTTTTGGTTTGTTTTTATCGTCACCACTCGCGTTATTTGCCGCAGTCCCCAGGCTTGCCTCATGGCTCGAAACATTGGGAACAAAAATGAAGCGGATGCGATGGCTCATCGGTGTTGTTTTTGTTGTGCTCGGGCTCTGGTCAATTTGGTTTGGGCTTTATGTTGACCCCATAAACTGGTCGGGACTGTGAGTACAAAAAGCCGTTTCAAAAGTGTAGCAACCGCCGGAATTGCTTTTCAGGCAGGCTCGACGGCCATTGATTCTGCAACCATTATATCCTCGTTGGTTTATCAGCTAACTGGCAACCCGATAGCCGTTGGGGCTGTCACTGCGATCTTACGGTTCGGGTGGTTGTTCCCACAATTGATTGTTGGCTTCCTCGCTCAACGTGGCGGCTCCAGCATGCGCTACTATGTTGTTGGTGCATTTGGCCGTGCAAGCTGCATGGCTTTGCTGGCGCTTCTTCTCTTGTTCGGATCGGGCATACCCACTCAGACATTATCAATTCTGGTACTGGCAATTTGGACAGCCTACTCTTTTATCAGCGGCATTGTCGCCGTTCCCTACAATGATATTGTTGCGCGTTCCGTTCCATCAGAACTTCGAAGTCGGTTACTGGCCACTAGATTTTTTGGTGGCGGCGTTCTTGCTTTGGGCGTCGTGGCCATTGCCGAGCGCTTGACCAGCATGCTTGCTTTTCCGCTTTCCTACGCAGCAATCATCGCGATGGCGTCTGTATTGATGTATTTATCATCTGTGGTTTTTGCGGCTATGGGAGAGCCAGAAACAAGCTCAGTGACACCACAAAAACCGACTTTCTTTCAATACCTTAAAGATGGCGTGGTCGTGTTTCAAACCGACTTTAAGTTCAGAAAATTCGTCTATGCGCAATGGTGTGGTGGCGCTGTTCTCATGGCAATGCCCTTTTACATCGTGCAGGCAGATGCAAACGGGATTGATCTTGGCGACGTAACGCTATTGTTGGCAGCGCAAACTGCAGGAGCACTGATCTCGAACGTCTTGTGGGGCTGGTGGGGCGACCATCTCGGCAAAGCTAGCCTCTTGAAAAGCATTGCAGTTGCAAGAATATTTCCACCTGCGGTGATCCTGTTTCTTATCTTCAACGGAAAGCTTGATGTTGACCAGATGTTTTATGTGTTTATAGGGGTATTTTTCATTCTCGGCGCTCTTGCCAATGGCCTGACAATCGCTGTCATCGGCTTCTTGATGGAGATATCGCCTGACAACCTTCGGCCCGCATATAGTGGTTATTTCAACGCGATTACAGCGCCTGCCTTTGTGCTCCCATTGCTGGCGGGGATTGTGGCTACCTTCTTCGGGTTGACATTTGTTTTTGCCATCTCAATGATTGCTGCGCTTCTTCAAGCGTTCTTGTTGATGCGTATTGAGGCGCAACACAAGGCTTAGTGAAAATGCCTAGCGCAAGAAAGCACCACCCCATTTGAAAACCCCCAAGAGACGTTTTCGAATGGGATGAAATCCACCCAAAGAATTACTCGTTGGCTTCCTTCGAGTTTTTAACCATTTCTCGCATTTCGGACAAAGGTATCGCGCCAGGTGCAGTTTGATCGCCAATAACAAACGATGGCGTACCAGAGAAACCAAGTGCATCCGCGAGTTGCATGGACATGCCTATATGCTGGTCAATTTTTTCGCTCTGCATATCAGTTTGTAGTTTTTGCAGATCTAGCCCCAAATCGGCGGCTGCGGCCAATACAGTTTCAGGGTTTGCCTGCCGAAGGCTCATGAGGGCCCAATGCATTTCCTCATATTTGCCTTGTTCTCTCGCTGCCAATGCGGCGCGGGCAGCAAAAACCGAGTTTTCGCCCAAAATTGGCCATTCGCGATAAACCAATTTAATCTCACTATCGGTGTTGATGAGTTCTAACACGTCTGGTGCGACGCGCTTGCAGTATGGGCAATTGTAATCAAAGAACTCAACAACAGCTATTGTGCCATCGGGGTTGCCCAAAACAGGCGCGTTCGGGTCGTTCTCTAATTCCTCACGATAAAGCTCTAGCGTTAGCTTGACGTTTTCCAGTTGACGTTGCTCGTCTTGGGCGCGAAGAATTGTAATCGCCTGTGCGATAATTTCTGGATTTTCCAGAATGGCGTCTAAAGCGAGTTGCTTGATACGCGAAGCGTCGTGTTCGTCTGCGACAGCGACAGTGGAAAAGGTCGTCAATAGAGCAACAACCAGTACGGCAAAGACTTGTTTAATCATCATCATTGTTTTCTACTTAGGCTGGCTGTTCATTTCGTCATGGCGGGTTTGAATTTCGCCAGGCCATCTGGATTTTATGTAGGCGAGCGCGGCGATAATTTCATGGTCTTCCAAAATGCCATCATAGATGGGCATGTCGGTTTGGTAATCTGGCTTGTTTATGAGTTTGGCGAGGCCAAGTTTGGTAATCGTCATGAGCAGTTCATCTCTATGATGCCAAGTATGACCGGTTTCATCATGTGGAGGTGCTGGCATACGACCTGATTCTTTAGGCGTTTGCCAGTCTGGCTCACCTTTCAAATTGTCGCCGTGACATGACGCACAGTTTTCACTGTAGATCACTTCCCCTTTGGCCACAACGACTGGATCCTTATAAGGCAGCAATGAACCGGCAGGCAGTCCGATTTGAGAGATGCCAATATTTGCCCATGACATTACAATCAAAACCGAAACTGCGATGCCGCCAAAGATCACTGGTTTAGTCTTCACAGCATCCTCAGATCACAAGGATTGGGGTTTTGTTCGGCACTCTTTGATACAAATCGATGATGTCATGATTGAATAACCGAACACATCCACTCGAGACCGCTTTGCCGATACTCCAATATTCCGGCGTACCATGCAATCGATAAAGCGTGTCTTTGCCGTCTTTGAAGATATAAAGCGCCCGTGCACCAAGTGGGTTATTTAGACCTGGCTGCATGCCACCGTTTTCGTAGCTATATTTCTCTAGTTCTGGCTGGCGCGCGATCATATCTGCAGGCGGAGTCCATGTTGGCCATTTTCGCTTCCATTGGATGAGCGCTCTGCCGGACCAGGCAAAGCCTGCACGTCCTAAGCCAACACCATACCGGAGGGCGCGGCCATCTGGCTGCACCAAATAGAGGAAGAACTTCGTCGTATCGACGACCACAGTACCGGGCTGCTCATCAGTCTTGTACCGAACTTCTTGTCGATAGTATTGCGGGTCGATTTTTTTCGGGTCAATTGCCGGTATCGGGAACTGCTCGTTTGGCAGGGGCCCATACATAGAGGCGGCTGCGCTGGTCAACTCTGTTGCACTTTTCTCGGCACTGACACCAGAGGCACAGGCACCGAGCAGTCCGGTCAATGCAAGTGCTGAACCTGTCTGAATAAATTGCCGGCGCGATGGGGTTGGGATGCTAATCGTCATAAATTCTGCCACATAATTTTTGTGGTTGCGCTTAAGTTCTACGCAACATTTTGGTTTAAGATGTTGAAATTTGTTATGAGGACACAGTGATCGGCGGGGGGGCATTGAGTGACAAGACAATCGCACGAAGCAGTTCGCCGTTGTGACATTCAGCCGCCAGGTTAAATTGCCCGCAAAAAGCTGCGACTAAACCAGATATGCCTACCGTACAATCGCTAACACAATTTGTTTTGGCGTGGGCCGTCTTTTCAGAGCTGCAGCATTCACCACCAACTGATTGCTCGATAACCAGGCTGGCAATTGCTGGCGTGGAATCTAGGCGCGAATTAGCATTCGCCAGCATTGATTGTGCGAACAAAAGAAAACTTGCAACAATAATCGTCAATAGGATGCGCATAGCGAATCATACACCGTCGGAAAATCCATTTCTACCATGATGAGGTAATTGTGATAACAAGTTTACTCCCAAACCATGAACCAAGCGTTCCTGCCAAACGCTGCGTGTTCTTTCATATGTCAGCAAAACAGCCATTTGCTCTGATTATTTAATACAAATTCAGTTTTGGTGTTGTGCTACGCACCGATCAAACCCCAAAATGGGGCAGGCGGCGCGTCATGCTGATTACTGCCCCTTGTTGTGCACGCGAGAAATTATTCAATTCCGTTTGTTACCTGCAATTTACGAATGTAGGAGATGATTAAAGTTAGATCACTCTCATCAACGCCTTCAACACGCGGCATGTCACCAAACGTCCAGTGATGCTGCCGAACGCCGTTTTTAGCGGCAAGTTGGAAAGCGATATCAGCGTGGTGAGATGGTTTGTAATATGTATGAACCAGCGATGGGGCAAAGCCCTGTCGACCCTCCGCATTATCGCCGTGGCACGAAGAGCAGTTTTCAGCAAACAAAGCCTTTCCCTCCTGTTCCTCGCTTGTTAATTGCGGCACCAAGACTTCTGCCATTGGTTCGCCTGTCGCTTCTGGCTTGCTCCCCTTAAGGTACCAAACGGTGCCACCAACAAGTATAATTACCAAAATTAGATAGTTGAGGTTCTTAGACATAATTCACTTCTGACGGGCCAAGTTGTTTAAAATGGGGCAGTTTTTGAAAAGTGCGATTTGGGCGTTACATGCAGGTTCCAGTTGGGGAAATGTCAACTGGTGATTTGTGTGCCGCTTGCCCAATTGTCGCATCTGCTATATTTAGATTGACCTTCCAGTTGGGGGATGTTGCAGTTCTCGCGTTCAGTTGAGCGTCGAATTTACAGTCAGGAATTGAAATGAAGTATATCGTGTTGGGCTTTTTTGCTGTTGGATTGACCATAGTAGCATGGAACTACTTCAATAAGCCGGATTTTCCAGACACCGCAAATTTGTCCGGCAAAGTTGACGTTCGGCTTGTTGAGCTTTCTCCGTTGGCAGAAAAAGGCAAAGAAATATTTGACGAGAACTGTTCAGCTTGTCATGGGGATAACGCCAGCGGTGGCGACGGTGCCCCGCCACTAATTCACGATATTTACAACCCAGGCCATCATGGCGATGCAGCATTTCTTAATGCGGTCCAAAATGGCGTGCCACAGCACCATTGGAAGTTCGGCAATATGCCACCACGCGAGGGGCTAACTCAGTTGCACGTCGCAGCGATTGTCACCTACATACGTGAACTCCAGGTGGCCAATGGCGTCGCGACGGCGCAGCACGACATGTAGGTTTGTTTTTGGTTGGTGAAATGGGTGGTGTCGACTATTCAAACCAGGTCAGGCTGAATTTCAGATGCAGATCGTGATCAGCTAAAATTTCGATTTACGCTGGCATCGTTTGCAACGACTCAACAAATGGAGCCAACAATGCAGCACGACCATAAAGCCGAGGACTATAAAGCCGGGAGTATTTCACTCGGAGGCGCCGTTGCCATGGGCACTGGCGTCATGATCGGCGCCGGAATTTTTGCGCTGACGGGCCAAGTTGCTCAACTCGCAGGCCCGCTTTTTCCACTTGCATTTATCATTGGTGCAATCGTGACCAGTCTTAGTGCTTATAGTTATATCAAAATGTCAAACGCCTGGCCCTCATCTGGCGGCATCGCTATGATTTTGCAGAAATGCTATGGCCCCGGCGGCATTGCTGCGGCCGCAGCACTTCTAATGGCGCTAAGCATGGTTATTGCTGAAAGTTTGGTGGCCCGTACATTTGCCACATATGTGTTGCGACCTTTTGAAATTACGAGTGGCCCGTTGGTGCCTATATTGGCCGTCGCAGTGATTTTGTTTGCATTTGTTGTCAATATCGCCGGAAACCGATCTGTCGGGCTTTTTTCGCTCATAATGGCAGCCATTAAAATTGGCGGCATCGCACTTTTTGGTATCGCAGCTTTATGGTCCAGCGGATTTCAGTTTTCGGCTTCCGATGGGGTGCAAACATTCACCGCAATGGGTTTTGTGGCCTCAGTGGCGTTTGCAATTCTCGCATTTAAAGGGTTTACCACAATCACCAACAGCGGTGGTGAGGTAACGGATCCGCACAAAAACGTTGGTCGCGCCATCATGATTTCCATCGCACTGTGTGTTGTTGTTTATTTGTTGGTCGCCTTTGGCGTGGGGTCCAGTTTGACCATTGAGCAAATTATTGCCGCCCGGGATTATTCATTGGCGGAAGCTGCAGCACCAGCACTTGGCCAGCTTGGATTCTATTTAACGGTTGTTCTCGCTGCTGTAGCGACCGCATCAGGGGTATTGGCCAGCGTGTTTGCAGTTTCTCGTATGCTTGCCATGCTCACGAATATGAAGATGATCCCACATAGTCATTTTGGTATGTCGGGACCAATTCAGCGGCACACGCTTGTGTATACTGTTGTTATCGCTTCTGTTTTGGCAGTGTTTTTTGATCTCGGTCGGATCGCATCTTTGGGTGCATTTTTCTATCTTGTTATGGACATGCTCGTTCATTGGGGCGTGCTGCGATATCGCAGAAAAGACATTGGGGCATCATCGTGGATTTTGATTGCGGCACTTTTGGCAGACGCCATTGTGCTCATCGCGTTTACGTCCATGAAGCTGCAATCTGACCCCGCAATTGTGTTAATTGCCGCTGTCACATTCCTGATCGTGTTTGTCTTTGAACGGTTTTATACCGGGAAATGGCTGGCAGTAAACGAGACTCACGAACACTAAGAAAACGAAGGGCAGGCGACAAACAAATGTCGCCTGCTTGTAGTTTTCTAGTGTGTTGCGCGGAAACGTTTTAAACGTAGCGCATTTGTTAAAACGAATACGCTTGAAACGGCCATTGCACCCGCTGCCAACATTGGGGATAACAATGTGCCGGTGATCGGATAAAGAATACCGGTTGCCACCGGGATCAAGCTGACATTATACGCAAATGCCCAAAATAGATTTTGATGAATGTTCGTGATGGTGGCTTTTGAGAGTGCTATTGCATTTGCCACGCCGCGCATATCGCCAGACATCAAAACGACGTCAGCGCTCTCAATTGCAATGTCTGTCCCTGTTCCGATCGCAAGTCCAACATTGCTTTGTGCAAGAGCCGGTGCATCATTAATACCGTCACCAACAAAGCTGACATGGGTATTTCCAGCTTGCAATTGCTTGATTGCATCGACTTTGCCCGCAGGTAATACTTCCGCAATCACGGTATCAATATTCAGTTTCTTGGCAATTGCGTTCGCGGTTTGCTGGTTGTCGCCGGTAATCATGGCGACCTTTAGACCCAATTTATGTAGTGCAGCAATTCCAGCTGCTGTTGTTTCTTTGATCGGATCAGCCACAGCGATTATCGCCGCGAGCTTGCCATCTATTGCTGCATATAGCGGCGTTTTGGCTTCGTTCCCCAACGCCATCGTGATCTCTTTATAAGCAGATAAATCGTGCCCAAGACTGATCATATAGCGATCAGCACCAACCTGAACGGTGTGCCCATCAGCTTCAGCTTCAATTCCATATCCCGTTTGAGAATTGAAGGTATCTGTTGTGGGTACTAAGATATTACGTTCTTTTGCCGCTTGAACAATAGCCTCTGCGATCGGGTGTTCTGAATTTGATTCCGCCGCTGCAATTAAGCTTAGCGTGTTGTTTTCCTCAAAACCGTTAAACAGCTTGAAATCGGTTAAAACCGGGCGACCAAGCGTTAAGGTTCCAGTTTTGTCGACAGCAACAATTTCTGTGTTTTTCAAATCTTGAAGCGCTTCACCATTTCTGAACAACACCCCCATTTCGGCAGCGCGTCCCGTGCCAACCATAATCGAAGTTGGTGTGGCCAGGCCCATGGCGCAGGGGCAGGCGATAATAAGCACCGCGACGCCGTTTACGAGAGCGAATGATAGCGCTGGGTCTGGTCCAAAAACCATCCAAACGACAACCGTAATTAGCGCGATGAGCATTACTATAGGCACGAAAATGGCGGTGACTTTGTCGACCAATGCTTGAATAGGCAGTTTTGAGCCTTGAGCGTTTTCGACCATTTTGATGATTTGCGCTAGCGCGCTGTCGGCACCAATTTTTGTGGCCTGAAATTCAAAACTACCGGTTTTGTTGATCGTGCCGCCAATAACGTCGCTACCGGCGGTTTTTTCAACAGGTATAGGCTCGCCTGAGATCATGGATTCATCAACAAAGGATGAGCCTTTGGTCACTTCGCCATCTACGGGCACTTTGTCGCCAGGGCGGACTTGAACGATGTCACCTGAGAGCACTTCATCAAGCGGTATATCAACGAAGATTTCATTGCGCAGAACGCGAGCCGACTTTGCCTGTAAGTTCATCAATTTCGTAATGGCTTCACTTGTGCGACCCTTGGCGCGGGCTTCAAGAACGCGACCAAGCAGAATGAGTGTCACGATAACAGTGCTTGCTTCAAAATAAACATTTGCCGTGCCCGCGGGTAAAATTTGAGCAGCAAAAGTAGACACGACGGAATAGGCCCAAGCTGCGGTTGAACCCAACACCACCAGCGAATTCATTTCCGGGGCAAGGCGCAACAAGGCTGGTATTCCTTTTTTGTAAAATACCATGCCGGGGCCAAATTGCACGATGGTAGCGAGCACAAAATAGAACAGATATAGGTTTTGTTTGCCGACTAAATTCAGTAAACTCTCTCGAACGCCCGGAATGAAATGAGAAGCCATCTCCAAGAAAAACACCGGTGCCGTTAGAATTGCCGCTGTGATGAAGTTCCGCTTCAAGGACACATAATGGGCTTCTTTGCTCGCTCTACGTTCATCGTCAGATGATGTGTCAGACGCACGTCGTTTCGCGGTGTATCCTACCTTTTTGACGGCACCAATAAGTGAGGCGATTTCCACACCGTGAAAGGCGATGATGTTTGCGCTCTCTGTTGCTAAGTTCACATTGGCACTAACAACGCCTGACAACTTGCTCAGGGCATCTTCCACACGCTTCACACAAGACGCACACGTCATGCCCTCAATGTCGAGTTGGACATCAAATGTTGGTACCGCATAGCCAATTTTTTCTATTGTTCTGGCGACTTCGTCGACTTGGCCTTTATCGGTGACTTCAAAAGTCGCCATTTCTGTGGCCAAATTAACAGAGACAGCACGGACACCTTCAATCTTGCTAATGGCCGTTTCAACCCGTTTGACGCAAGACGCACATGTCATTCCCTCAATAGGCAATTTTGTCGTGTTGATTTGACCATTAAACTCAGGGCGCATGTTCATGTGTTAGCTCCAATTTCATTCGATTAAGCCGCAACCTAAACCTTCTAGTCAATGGAAGGTCAACAGGTGAAAAACACAAAGTTCAACAGTGTTTTTTCTTGACCTTACAGCAACTGGAAGTCTTATCTATTGATCCAGTTCAACATCGAAGGAATTCAATATGACAATGTTTAACGTACCAGATATGACATGTGGTCACTGCGAAGCAACAGTTACAAAAGCTATTCAAGGTGTTGACCAATCAGCTACTGTAAAAGCTGACTTGGCGGCAAACAAAATTGAAGTAGCCTCCACTGCTGGGTCCGAGGCAATATTGGCCGCACTTGATGAAGCGGGTTACCCGTCTTCTGTTGCTGCATAATTCTTCGTCTTTATGGCCGCACTGTTTCTAAATTTGTGCGGCCTTTCTAACAAAACATACCTGGCTCTTTCGCCATTGCAAATTCGTGCCCTTGCCAACCGCCAGCGCTTGTACTGGGATTGTTGAGCGGGCGCTGTCTGCTGGTTGTTGCGCGAGCGTAGGCTCAGTATCGATTTCTTTCAACTCCTGTCCCACAAAAACTCAAAAAAGACGGCAATAATATTTCCAGAAATAAAATTTGTTTTGTGTGTCGCAAATGGTACCGCCCGTGTGGCGCGGTCACTATCCTGCCGTGATTGGGCAATGATAATTCGCACCGATTGCATCCGATACGTCTTCGCCCCATATTATGGACTTAAGCCAACATTATGGAAGTAGAACTTGGATAATACTGAAAAATACAAGGCACCCGCGCTCGATAAGGGATTGGATATCATAGAGATTCTGGCATCTGAGGGTGCCAGCTTGACCCAAGGCGAGATTGCGAATCGTCTTGAGCGGTCCGTAAGCGAAATATTCCGTATGTTGGTGGTGTTGCGCAAAAGAGGGTTAATTGCCCTTGATGAACAAAGCGATAGATATTACCTCACGACACATCTTTTTGAATTGGCTAATCGCATTCCAATTGTGAAGCGACTAACGGTTGCCGCCGCGCCGGTGATGCGTCAATTGGCAAAGGACTGTAATCAATCGTGTCATTTAGCCGCCCGCTCACAAGATAGCGTTGTGATCGTAGGGCAAGTCGATAATCCGGGTAACAACGTGTTAAGCGTGCGCATGGGCGCGCGGATCGAATTGTGGCGCACGTCTTCAGGCCGGGTGATCTTGGCCAATAGCGATCCTGCTGAAATTGACAAAGCTTTTGCCACTATCCCCCATCCGGATGGAATTGGCGTTGATCAGCTGCGTAAGGAATTGGCAGAAAGTGCCAGCCTTGGTTACGAACAAATGGAAAGCTTCGTCGTCAAAGGGGTTGAGAATATCAGTGCACCTATTTTAGGGTTTGACGGATTCGCAGCTGCTGCGTTGACTATTCCCTATATCGGTCGGCATCATGGCGGCGTGCCGATTGAAGATTGCCGTGAGCTTCTTCTCGTTGCTGCCGAAGCAATTTCTGTGCAATTGGGTGGCCCCGCTAGAGCTGCCAAATAGTTTATATGGTCGGAATTTTCGGCAATTTATGCGATGGCACATGGTTCGCCTCAAAACATGCCTCAACCAAAGCCATTGTCTCAATGCAATCCTCAACCGACGTGACAAGCGCTTTGTCCTCACCATTGTGAAACCTTTGCACATTGCTCATCACGCCAATAAAAGCGTCGACGAACCAAGAGCCCTGCAATGTAACTTCCTCCCACGGGCCACCTAACTCCGCAAACCACAATTCGTCTGGCTCGCCTTCCGGGTAATTCAAGTTGACGCCAATTTGCGTGACCATTGCGCCCCTAGTGCCTTCAAATCGAAACTTGCAGTCCTGAAATTTTGATCCGAAATTATGGTTGTGGTTAATCGACAGAACGCACCGCAATTTGTCGCCATAGTCGAGCATTGCTGTCGTGCGGGTCTGCGCCATGTCCTCAGATCGCGGATCTCCCATCGTTCGTGCAAAAACGCCCTTTGGCGCCCCAACCAAAGAGCGAATGAGATCGAGATAATGGATGGAGTGGACAGCGATTTCGACACGTTCCATCGACTTGAGAAACGGAAACAGGTGCCAAGGCGTGTTGACGTTCAAATGGACTTCGATCTCTAACAAATCGCCCAATAGGTTTTGTTCAATAGCGTCCCGAACAGCCAACATTTGCGGACTAAAGCGCAACTGGAAATTGATCGCGGCATTTAGCTTTCGTTCCCTCGATATTGCGAGAATATGCGACGCTTGCGCAAAATTGGCCCCCATTGGTTTTTGAATGAGAACTGTTGCCCCAACCGGTATTTTTTCTAACACGCTCGAAATTGCCGCCGGGGGCAACGCGACATCGTAAATGTATTGGCCCCCACTCGCCACCGCCTCATCCAAACTCTTGAAACTATTTTCGATGCCCCACTCATTCGCAACAGATCGGGCGCGTTCTTGATCTAAATCGAAAATGCCGTGAACAGGGAAACCGGATTGTTTATAGGCAGGTAAATGTGCGTCCGTCACAATACCGCCTGCACCAATGATAATGATTGGAGTGACTTTGCTGGGCTTGGCCCACTTTTGCTTCAACGTCATCATTGCGTTCCTTGCTTTTTCACCAACAGGATATGTTCACAAAACAAAACTGTCTCGTTGTTTTGGTTTTTCACGCTACAGCTTTCCACCACCTGTCCAAAACCCGGTCGTTTAAGGTCATCCGTTACTTTGGTGATTTCAATCTCTGTGTGGATTGTGTCGCCTATAAATACGGGCTTTGGAAAACGCAACCGCTCGTATCCATAGGTCATCGCGTGTGGGTTGATTACTGTCGCCGTTAGCCCAACCCCAATTGCAAATGTCATTGTGCCATGCGCAATGCGCTGGCCAAACGGTTGCGTTTTACAAAATTCGTCGTCCATGTGGTGGGGGAAAAAATCTCCGCTGTGTCCTGCATGAACCACAAAATCGGTTTCTGTAATTGTGCGCCCTAGGGTCTTTCGTTCTTGTCCCAACTCAAAACTCTCAAAGTAGCGTGCCTCGTGCTGCATTTTTCCCTCCCCATAGTTCTTTTGTATATGAAAATAGATTTGACATATAAAATAGTCAAGTCTATATTGGATACAAATAGGGAGTGAACTGATCAATGGCGATTGAAATTGGCACACATGTGAGACCGCCTTCGGATATGCCGGAGGACCATGGTGCCATTCCTGTGTGGAATGCTGAGAACTGGTTTTATGAAGATTTTGCAGTCGGCGATCAAATCCGTAGCCTGCGCCGCACCATTTCTGAGGGCGAGGCCATGCAGTTCAACATGATGGTGATGGACCTTCACCCCTATGTCGCTGACGAGCACTTTGCCAAAAACGAAGGTGTGTTTGGGCGGCGTCTTGTTTCGGGTGCACAGGTCTTTTCATACGGGCTGGGTCTTGCTGCAACCAACTGCCTGAATTCGTTTTCGTATGGCTATGATCGGCTTCGTTTTATCAAACCAACGTTCATTGGCGATACAATCTACACAATTCGTGAAAACCTCTCAAAAGAGCCAAAGTACGACGATATGGGCCTCGTGCGTGTGAGCTACAGCGTTTTCAAAGAGGACGGAGTTCTGGTGCTTTATTGTGAGCACCTCATGACCGTCAAATACCAAAACAGCCAGACCCAAAAAAGCGATGCCAACCGACAAGCTGGAATTGCCGGCAATGACTGAGACCCAGATCACACTCAAAGGCATGACATGGGACCACGCCCGCGGCTTCGATCCGATGGTTGTGACGTCCGAAGTTTTTTGCGATGAGCGATATCCTGATTTGAGGATCGTTTGGGAAAAACGTTCGTTGCAGGCGTTTGCAGATCGGCCCATTGAACACATGGCCAACGAATACGACCTGATGGTCATAGATCACCCGCATGTTGGCGACATCGCCTCATCTGGAATTTTGGCTTCATTCGACGATCAGGGATTTGAAAAAGAATTAGAACTGCTTTCCCTGCAGTCCACTGGCGTTTCCCACCCCTCCTATAATTTTGGGGGACGCCAATGGGCGCTGGCAATTGATGCGGCGACGCCTGTGTCGGCGTTTCGGCCAGACACTCTACAGGACACCCCGAGAACTTGGGACGATGTTGTTGCACTTGCTCAGGACAAACAAGTTGTTTGGCCGCTGATCCCCATTAACGCATTGATGAGTTATTTCAACGTTCTTTCGAACTTAGGCCATGATTTTGGGCAATCCGAAATTGGCGTCGACGATGCGATCGGTGTCCACGCGCTTGAACAAATGAAGCGCGTGTCTGATCACGTTCCCCCGGCCTGTTTCTTTATGGACCCCATTGCAGCTTATGAATGGCTCGCCTGCCGTTCCGCGCACTCCTATTGCCCCTATCTTTACGGCTACACAAACTACTCCCGAGAGGGCTTTCGGCCACACAAAGTGCGTGTCGCAAACATTCCAACTCATGCCGACAATGGGCCTGTTGGCTCGCCAATCGGTGGGACAGGCATAGCCATTTCCAAGCAGTGCCAGCACAAAGACATCGCGTTCGAGTATGCGTTTTGGATTGCGTCAGCTGAATGTCAAAAAGGTCTGTTTTTTGATGCCGGCGGGCAACCGGCCAATGTTGAAGCCTGGGTTGACCAAAGATGCAACGCGTTGAGCGCCGATTTCTTCTCTGAGACTTTGCCGACGCTCGAACAATCATATCTGCGCCCGCGCCATCATGGCTATATGGCTTTCCAAGACGCTGCAGGCGATATCGTTCGTAATTGTCTTTTAGGCGATTTGTCAGAGAAGCAGGCGGCGAGCGACATCAATGCACTTTACCAACGGGGTGCAAGATGACCCCGCCAATCGATACTCATGACAATGGTTTGCTCGACGGTTTGCTCGTGGTTGACTTCTCCCAGTTTTTGGCTGGGCCGTTGGCAGGCCTCAAGCTTGCTGATTTTGGCGCACGTGTTGTCAAAATTGAACGGCCAGAAATCGGCGATTTGTGCCGTTACCTCTATTTGTCCGATGTTGAAGTGCACGGCGCGAACACACTGTTCCACGCCATCAACCGCAACAAGCAGAGCTATTCAGCGAACCTCAAAGACAAATTGGACTTGGAAAAAGTCCTAAAGCTCTGCGCCAAGGCGGATGTGGTCATCCAAAACTTCCGCCCCGGCATTATGGAAAAACTTGGCCTAAGCTTTGATCAGATCAAACAGATCAATCCTGGTGTGGTTTACGCGTCGGTCTCTGGTTATGGTGAAGACGGGGATTGGAAAGATCTCCCCGGTCAAGACCTTCTTGCCCAAGCTCGATCCGGGCTATTGTGGCTTTCTGGCGATCACGGAGACGCGCCGACCGCAATGGGGCTGGCTGTCGCCGACCAACTTGCTGGAAATATTGTGGTGCAAGGCATATTGGCTGCCCTCATCCGTCGTGGCAGATCAGGGCAGGGCGCACATATTCAAACCAGCCTGCTAGAGGCGCTTGTTGACTTCCAGTTCGAAGTTTTAACAACCCACATCAATGACGCTGAAAACCGTCTGCCAAAGCGCAGTGCATTTAACAACGCACACGCCTACCTGTCCGCGCCCTATGGTGTTTACCCCACGAGCGATGGTTATGTGGCCATTGCGATGACCCCGGTAGATAAGCTTGGCGAAATAGTGGGCAGCGAAGCGCTTGCTGCCTATGCCGATGAAAAGCAGTGGTTTGAACACCGCGATGAAATCAAACAACGGCTTGCGGATCACTTGAAATCGGACACCACACAACACTGGATGAAGCTCTTTGTAGCGAAAGACATTTGGGCCTCAGAAGTGCTGCAATGGCCAGACCTATTCCAATCAACCAGTTTTAAGGCCCTGCATTTTTTCCAAGAATTAGATCTTGGTCAGGGCAATTCCATGCAGGCAATGCGTTCCCCAATTCGGGTGGATGGCGACGTTTTAAACAGCGCGCGTCCGGCCCCCGCCATTGGTGAACACAATGCTGAAATAGACCGTGAGTTTGACCTCACGACAATTGAAGACCAATCTATCACCAAGGGAGGATTTGATGAGATTGTTAAGTAGACTATCAACCGTACTGCTGGCAGGTGCCACAGCGGTTTCAATGTTCGCGGGCGCTGCAAGCGCCGGGGAATTCGACGGCTATACGCTAAAAGTAAAGCTTATTGGTGGCGCTCAATATGAGCCACTTTATACGCGCATTCCTGAGTGGGAAGCTGCAACCGGCGCGAAAGTCGAAATTGTTTCAAGCAAGAACCATTTCGAACTCGACAAAGAGATCAAGCAAGACATCGCTTCTGGCTCGATCAACTGGTGCGTTGGTTCGAACCACACCAGCTTTGCGCCGCAATATGGTGACCTTTATATCGACCTAAGCGTTGTATTGGCAGATGATGTTATTGGTGCCATTTCACCAAATGTCATCAAAGCGAGCATGGTCGACGGTCGCCTGGTGCAACTCGCGCGTCACTCAGATGTATCGAACTTGTACTACATTAAGTCGTTGTACGAAGACGAAGCCAACAAAGCCGACTTTAAGGCTGAGTATGGCTACGATCTAACGCCGCCTGACACTTGGGCGCAGGTAAAAGATCAAGCGATCTTCTTTGCTGATCCGCCAAACTTCTACGGCACCCAATATGTGGGTAAAGATGAAGGTATTTCTGGACGTTTCTATGAAATGCTAGTTGCCGAAGGTGGCAGCTTCTTTGGAAATGACGGCAAAGTTGCGTTTAACTCACCAGAAGGCGTTCGCGCACTTGAGTGGTTCGTTGACTTGTACGAAGCCAAAGCTGTGCCTGCGGGTGTTCCAAACTATCTTTGGGATGAAACCGGTTTAGGGTTTGCTTCAGGTACTGTGGCCTTGAACTTAGATTGGGGCGGTTGGGCAACATTCTTCAACAGCGCTGATAGCAAAATCCAAGGTGATGTTGGCTTGATCCGCGCACCAAAAGGTTCAAGTGGCAAACGCACAGGTTGGTCTGGTTCTCACTCTTTCTCGATTACAGAAGCATGTGACAACAAACAGGCTGCAGCGTCGTTCATATCATTCTTGACAGATTTCGACAGCCAATTGCTCGAAGCACGCACAGGTTTGTTGCCGACACGCCCAGATGCGATTGCGGCAGTTATCGAAGAATCTAAAGCCGCCGGAAACGACTGGTTGGTTCATGTGTTTGAGGTTTTCGGGGCATCAATGGCTGAAGACGCATTTGCGGTTCCTTCCACACCTCTTTGGATTCCAATTTCAAACGAGTTGTTCCCGCAACTTCAAGCTGCAATCGTTGGCGAGAAAACACCTCAGCAGGCGTTGGATGACGCAGCCGCTGCTGCCAATCAATTGATCGAAGACGAAGGTTAAGCTTCGAGGTTTAAACGTAAAAACCGAGTGGGGTTACGACCCCACTCACTTGCTTAAAATGAGCAAGCATTCGTTGGAGTTAATATGTCAGTTTTGACAAATCTCAAGAGAAAGATGTTCTCGGAACAGGCAACGCCCTACATGTTGTTGCTCCCCGCAGTGATCATGATTTTGATTGTTGTGTTGGTGCCACTACTGTTCTCACTATGGACAAGCTTTACGCCCTACAAGTTGACAAGGCCGGATACGATTTGGAAATTTGTTGGCCTAAGAAATTACCAACGCATTTTCTCTGATTGGGATTTCTGGGTCGCCTTTGGTCGAACAGTTTTCTTCCTCGCCGTCGTCATCAATCTGGAATTTATGTTGGGTTTGGGCATTGCCCTGCTGATCAACAAGATCACTTGGGGGCAGCGCACTATGCGCACCATTATGATGTTCCCCATGATGTTTTCACCCATCTTGGTCGGGTTTCAATTCAAGTTCATTTTCAACGATAATGTCGGTATTTTGAACAACGCTTTGCAAGGCTTAGGTATCACAGAGCAAGCCATTCCGTGGCTGGTTGATGGCTGGCTTGCGATGGGCGCGATTGCCTTTGCAGAGATTTGGATGAGCACAAGTATTTTTGCCATTCTGCTTCTCGCGGGCCTATTTGCGATGCCAAAAGACCCGCTAGAAGCCGCCCAAGTGGATGGATGTAATGCTTGGCAAACTTTCAGGCACATCACGTTGCCGTTTCTAATGCCGTTCGCATATATCGCCATGACAATTCGTTCTTTGGATGTCGCAAGAGCATATGATGTGGTGGACACAATGACCGGCGGTGGACCGGCGGCCCGGACAGAGCTTCTTTGGACACTTATTGCGCGCACGGGATATGACAGCGCGAATATGGGTATGGCCAACGCCATGGCCTATGTCTCGATCCTGCTGTCGATCGCATTCACCTACTATTTCTTTTCAAAACTCGTCGCAGCCCGACGTTATATGGGGGGCGCGCAATAATGAGTACGCAAACAAAAGCCATTATCAGTTGGATTGTCACCTTTATCGTTATGCTGATCATAACGCTCCCCGGACTTTGGGTAATCCTGTCAGGATTTCGCCCATTACAAGAGATCCTAGCGAAGCCTGCAATCTGGATTCCGGAGCGCCTCACCCTAGACAATTTTATGAATATTTTTGGGCTCGGCGACAACCAAATTGGTATTCCGGTTCTAGCCTACTTTCGCAATTCAATTATTGTGTCTGTCACCAGTACGGCCATTGCAATTATTGTCGGTATTTCAGGCGGCTATGCCTTTGCGCGTTATCGTTTCAAGTTCAAAGATACTTTGTTCCTCGGCCTGATGCTTTCCCGCACCGTGCCCGGCATCGCTTTGAGTTTGCCAGTGTTCATTCTATGGGCACGCCTTGGCTGGATCGATACGCATTTTGGCTTGATACTGGTCTATGTCGCGCTGAATGTACCGTTTACCATTTGGCTGATCGATGGGTTCTTCAGACAGATACCCAAAGAGCTTGGGGAAGCCGCAGAGGTTGACGGATGCACACGCTGGCAGGCGTTTTGGAAAATTGAATTCCCACTCGCCAAATCCGGAATTGCATCAGCGGGAATTTTTGCCTTCCTCACAAGCTGGAACGAATTTGCGCTCGCGAGCAATCTGACGCGTTCAACCAACAGTAAGACGCTGCCGGTTGGCCTGACAGATTTCATCGCACAGTTCACAACAGATTGGGCTGGGATGAGTGCCATGGCGTTTATCATTATCGTGCCAGCGCTGATCCTCACGTTCCTCGTACAAAAACACCTCATTGCCGGCCTGACATTCGGCGGCGTAAAGGGATAATTATGACCGAAGTATCACTCCAGCAAGTTGTAAAAAATTATGGCCAGCTTGAAGTTGTTCATTCAATTGATCTTGAAATCAAAGACAGTGAATTTGTCGTTTTAGTCGGTCCTTCGGGTTGTGGTAAATCCACAACTCTTCGGATGATCGCGGGGCTTGAAGAAATCTCCGGTGGCACGATCAAAATTGGCGATAGGATCGTCAATGATCTTCCACCACGTGATAGAAATATCTCAATGGTTTTCCAAAACTATGCGCTTTATCCGCATATGACGGTGCGGGATAATCTCGGGTTTGGTTTGAAAATCGCCAAACTCCCTGAATCTGAAATTGGGCGCCGTGTTGACGAGGCTGCGGAGATTTTGGGGCTTGGTTTGTACATGGACCGTTTGCCCGCGGCCTTGTCTGGCGGTCAGCGCCAACGGGTGGCGATGGGCCGGGCGATTGTGCGCAAACCCGATGTGTTCTTGTTCGACGAGCCTTTGTCGAATTTGGATGCGAAACTACGTGGACAGATGCGTACCGAGATCAAAAAACTCCACAAGCGGGTCAACAATACTATCGTTTACGTGACCCACGACCAAGTCGAGGCCATGACCTTAGCAGATCGTATTGTGATCATGCGTGACGGGCATATCGAACAAGTGGGCACTCCGCTCGACGTCTTTGACAATCCGGCGAATATCTTCGTCGCTTCATTTATTGGAAGCCCGCCTATGAACCAACTCGATGGCAAGGTTGTGGGCGATGAAAAATCGGGACTACAAATTGCCTTGGCTGACAATATTCAGATCCCAGTGCCAACACGCGCTCAAAAATCTGTCACAAAAGGCCAAGCCATCATTGTTGGCATCCGACCTGATGATCTGACGCCCGTTGGCCACGGCATGATGGACGCCGGTGAAACGGTGAGCTTTGACTTAACAGTTTCGATCTCGGAGCCATTGGGGACGGAGACAATTTTGTTCTCTTCAATTGGCGCAAAAGAAGTCCAAGGCAAAATGCTAAACCCTAGACCAATTGAGGGCGACGAGCGTTTTACCTTCAATCTGTCTTTGGATCGTGTGCACTTGTTTGACGCAGAGAGCGGCATGAATGTGCTTGGTGATCAAAATGGCTAAGATCGAACGGATCGAAATTTCGATGGTCGATCTGGCGCCCAAGGTGAGGCGCACGGACGCTATTCAAAGTTTTGAAAGCCAGGAAACCCCAATTGTCAAAATTACGGACAGTGATGGCGTCGTCGGGGTTGGCTACAGCTACACGATTGGCACAGGCGGCCCGGCCATCATGTCTTTGCTTGAACGCACATTGTTGCCGCGTTTGATCGGGCGTGACCCAATGCAAATCGAGCAGATTTGGCACGATATGCTGTTTGCAACTCACGCCACAAGCGTCGGCGTGATTACCTCGTTGGCACTCGCTGCAATCGACACCGCTCTGTGGGATTTGAAATGCAAAAAACTTGGCCAGCCCTTGCACAAACTGGCTGGCGGCGCAAAGGATCGGATCCCGCTTTATTCAACCGAGGGCGGCTGGTTGCATTTATCGCCAGAAGAGTTGGTGGATGACGCGCTTGCGCGTCAGGCTGATGGATTTAAAGGTGTAAAAATAAAGATCGGCCACGAGCTAGCGGCGGATGATGCGGCTCGTTTAGGTGCGGTTCGCAATGCGGTCGGCAAACATTTTGAAATCATGACCGACGCAAACCAAAGCTTTTCACTATCTGAGGCGCGACGACGCGCGCGTGTATTGGAACAATTCGATATCGCTTGGTTTGAAGAGCCATTGCCAGCCGACGATGTGGGTGGACATCAACATTTGGCCCGGTTAACTACCGTGCCGATTGCTGTGGGCGAAAGCATGTATTCACTTTCACAATTCAACGAATATTTGCGCCGCGACGCAGCCTCAATCGTGCAAGTGGACGTGGCCAGAATTGGCGGCATTACCCCTTGGCTCAAAGTTGCGCACATGGCTGAAGCATTCAATGTTTCGGTATGTCCGCACTTTTTGATGGAGTTACACGTTTCGCTTTGTTGCGCAGTGCCCAATTCCCGCTGGCTGGAATATATCCCGCAATTGGACAGCTTAATCAACACGTCGATGAAGATTGAAGACGGATTTGGCGTGCCATCTGATGAGCCTGGTTTGGGGATCGATTGGGATTTATCGGCAATTGAAAAACTGAGCTTTGAGGGCTCAAATTTGGCCATAATTTAGGGAGGCCGTTATGCAGAGAATGGGAATGGTCATCGGTATTCGACCAGAATTCATCGAAAAATATAAAGCGCTCCACGCGGATGTTTGGCCTGAAATCTTACAGAGCCTCAGCGAGTGCAATGTCACCAACTACTCGATATTTTTGCGCGAACCTGAAAACCTTCTATTTGGCTACTGGGAATATGTGGGTGACGATTTTGCGGCAGACATGAAGTACATGGCTGATATGCCGATCACCCAAGAATGGTGGGATGTCTGCATTCCTTGCCAAAAGGCGCTCGAAACCCGCGCTGAGGGTGAATGGTGGGCGATGATGGAAGAGGTATTCTATCATGGTTGAGCTGCAATCACTCACCGACGAATTGGGCAAATGCTACACTGGCGTTGTGCATGACATTTTGCGCAAAGAGGGCTTTCGCAACTTTACATTACCGAGCGACATTACGCCTTTGTTGCCGGATCAGATTCTATGCGGCCCAGTGTTTACAATTGAAGGTAGAGTTGATGAAACCGCTGACGGGCATCAGACTTTGCTCGAATGGACGGGCTTACTTTCAAAAGCCAAGTCAGGTCACGTTTGGGTCTCGCAGCCGCATGACCGCACAATTGCCCATATGGGTGAATTATCGTCCGAAACGCTGATCAGCAAAGGCGTTTTAGGTTGTGTGGTGGATGGCGGTATTCGCGATACGCATTTTTTGAAGAAACAGGGTTTCCAGGCTTGGCGACGTTTCCACACACCACGTGATGTTGTTGGCCAATGGTTGCCGACCGGCTTCGATGTGGACATCATTATTGGCGATGTGTTGATCCAGCCCGGAGATTTTTTGCTGGGCGATCTTGATGGTTTGGTGCGCGTACCAAAAGCACATATTGCAGAAATAACGAAAAAATCCATCAAGGCAATGCAGACCGAAAACAAAGTTCGCACGGCAATCCTTGCCGGCACTGATCCGCAAGCAGCTTACCTCAAATATGGGAAGTTTTAATCTGATGAGCCAGAGTGAAACCGGAAATCAGTCACCCAAAACAGACAATCGGCTATTGCTGCTTGATCCTAACGATAATGTTTTGGGCGTTGCGCGGTCGATCCGCGCTGGGGAAGCTTTTCCGATTGAGGGGCAATATGTGCGTTTGGATCGTCCCGCTGGCATTGGTTTTAAGGTGGCTAGAATAGCGATCAGGAAGGGTGACAGCATCAAAAAATATGGGGCAGTGATCGGTGTTGCCAGTGCAGACATTGGTATGGGGCAGCTTGTGCATGTGCACAATACCCAGAGTAACTATATGGCCAACACATTAGTCACAGGTACCATTGGAGATTTAAACTCATGAATGGCTATCTTCGATCTGACGGACGCAAGGGCATTCGAAATGTCACGCTCATTGTGTATTTGGTGGAATGCGCGCACCATGTGGCACGTCAGGTGGCGCAGCGGTTCGCGCCGCAAAATGTGCAGGTGGTTGGGTTCCCCGGCTGTTATCCAAATGATTATGCGCAGGCAATTATGGAACGTCTTTGTACCCATCCAAATGTTGGCGCAGTTCTTTTGGTTTCGCTCGGTTGCGAAGGGTTTAACAAGCTAAAACTTAAGGATGTGGTGGCCCAAAGCGGGCGTCCGGTGAACGTTTTGACCATTCAGGGCGAGGGTGGAACGCGCACAACGGTCGAAAAAGGCGTTGAATGGGTAACAGGCGTTCAAGCGGAATTGGAAAATGCGCCAATGGTGCATATGAGTATGTCCGAGCTTGTCGTGGGCACCATTTGTGGCGGTTCAGACGGCACCAGCGGACTAACAGCAAATCCGGCAATAGGCCGCGGGTTTGATAAATTGGTGGATCAAGGTGCGGCCTGCATTTTTGAAGAAACCGGCGAACTCATTGGGTGTGAAACCCATATGGCACAACGGGCGATGACGCCTGAATTAGGCCTAGAATTGGTAAATGCAGTTGAAAAAGCTGCGCACTATTATGAAGTGCTGGGCTACCCCAGTTTTGCACCCGGCAATGCAGATGGCGGTCTGTCGACCATAGAAGAAAAATCGATGGGCGCTTATGCCAAAAGTGGCAAGTCGAAAATATCGGGGCTTATCAAACCGGGAGATATACCGCCTCACGGCGGGCTATATCTTTTGGACGTGGTGCCAGATGGTGAAGTGCGATTTGGGTTTCCCAACATTGTCGACAACGCCGAAATTGTTGAGCTTATTGCTTGTGGTGCGCACATTATTCTTTTTGCGACGGGGCGCGGCTCTGTCGTTGGTTCCGCCATTTCCCCTGTCATAAAAGTGTGCGCCAATCCGCTTACATATTCGCGTTTGTCAGAAGATATGGACATCAATGCGGGCCGCATTTTGGACGGCGAAGCAACGCTTGATGAGGTTGGTGATGAGATTTTTGAACTTGTGCGCAAAGTTGGCCATGGGCAAATGACATGCTCCGAAGAACTGGGCCATACCGAATTCATTCTGACATACAAAAGTTTTGAACCCATTGGCCCGGCTTGTTTGCCGCGTGCCTGAATGAAGAGAGTTAAAATGAAATCACTAGATGGAAAACTTTGCCTTGTCACAGCCGCTGCGCAGGGAATTGGCCGCGCGAGCGTTGTGCACATGGTCGCGCAAGGGGCAAATGTGATTGCCACTGATATCGATGAGGCGGGTCTGCAAACACTGGCTAAAGAAACCGGCTGCGAAGTTCGCACGCTCAATGTGCTCGATGGGGATGCGATCAACCAATTGGCGCACGAAATTGGACCACTTGATGTTTTGTTCAATTGTGCAGGATTTGTTGCCAATGGCTCATTGCTTGATTGTGCGGAAAAAGATTGGGATTTTTCGTTCTCTTTGAACGTCAACGCGATGTACAAAATGATCAAAGCGTTTTTGCCAAAAATGCTCGAAAATGGCGGCGGTTCAATCATCAATATGGCTTCAGTGGCCTCCAGTATTACTGGTGTACCAAATCGTTTCGCATATGGCGCATCCAAAGCAGCGGTCATTGGACTAACAAAATCAGTGGCGGCTGATTACGTGACCCAAGGCATACGATGCAATGCAATCTGCCCGGGCACGGTTCATTCCCCATCTTTGGAACAGCGCTTGTCTGCGCAAGGCAACTACGAAAAGGCTAAGGCCCAGTTCATTGCCAGACAACCGATGGGCCGCATTGGTGAGCCAGAAGAAATTGCCGCACTCGTTGTTTATTTGGCGAGCGATCTCGCAGCCTATACAACCGGACAAACCCACGTCATTGATGGCGGCTGGACGATCTAAAAGGACCGAACAAAAATGAAACTATTACGTGTTGGCCCGAAAGGGCAAGAAGTGCCAGCAGTTGTCGCTGCAGATGGTTCCTACCGCGATTTGTCAGCGCACGTTGCTGACATTTCCGGCAGTACAATTGATGATGCAACGCTCGAACGATTGCGCGCATTGGACCACAATTCCTTGCCACCGCTGGACAATGGCCTGCGCATTGGACCTTGTGTAAACGGCGTAGGAAAGTTCATTTGCATTGGCCTCAACTATGCAGATCATGCGGCGGAATCCGGGCTAGATGTTCCATCTGAACCAGTATTGTTTATGAAGGCAACGTCGGCAATCGTTGGACCAAACGACGACGTCGAAATCCCGCGCAATTCGCAAAAAACCGATTGGGAAGTTGAGCTCGGTGTGGTGATTGGCAAGGACGCCAAATATGTGAACGAAGCCGACGCCATGGACTATGTAGCCGGTTATTGCGTGATCAATGATCTGTCAGAACGCGAATTCCAGATCGAACGTCAGGGACAGTGGGTGAAAGGCAAGTCCGCCGATACGTTTGGACCGATTGGACCGTATCTTGTAACGCGGGATGAAATCGCTGACCCACAAAACCTATCCATGTATCTCGATGTAAATGGCATTCGTCGGCAAAACGGCGGCACAAAGACTATGGTCTATGGCGTTGCCCATCTTGTTGCCTATGTGTCTCAATTTATGAGTTTGCAACCCGGCGACATTATTTCCACAGGGACGCCTCCCGGGGTTGGTCTGGGTATGAAACCTCCAACCTATTTGCAACCCGGTGACGTGATGGAGTTGGGCATAGATGGCATGGGAGACCAGAAACAGGTCGTAAAACAAGGCTGAGGAGAAATGGCAATGATACCGTTTATCGATACACATCAACATTTGATGTATCCCGACCAACTTGCATATAGTTGGGCGAACGACATACCTGTGTTGCACGCAAAACGGTATGACATTGGCGCTTACCAAAGCCTGGCTGGCGACAATGTTGCCGCTAGCATTTTCATGGAAACCGGCGTTGATGAGCATCTTTATCGGGCTGAACTTGAGTTTGCGCTCGACCTTGCGGCCAATCCCGGCAATCACATGGCTGGGGTGATTGCAGCCGCCTACCCCGAGCACGACGAAGAGTTTGACGCTTGGTTAGAAAGTACGGCGAGCGATCCGCTCATCGTTGGCTATCGACGGATCTTGCATGTGGTCGACAACGCCGTGTCGCAAGATCTCTCCTTCCGTAAAAATGTTCGCAAGATCGGCGCGAGCGGCAAGACGTTTGACATGTGTTTTTTGGAAAGCCAATTGGACGTTGCAATTGAATTGGCAAAAGCATGCGACAATACTCAGCTCATTCTCAATCATTGCGGCGTGCCAAACATCGCCGCTAGTGACATGAGTGCGTGGAAAGCGGGAATCGCGGAACTCGCGAAGATGGACCACGTCGCCTGCAAAATCTCCGGTGTCGTCGCCTACTGTGGTCCGGATCAGGATCGAGAAACAGCGGTTCGACCATATATTGAATTTGTTGTCGAGAAATTTGGCGCAGATCGTTGCGTTTGGGGCGGTGACTGGCCCGTCGTCAATATGGCCAAGGGCTTGCCCGACTGGATTGAAATTACACGGAACATTTTTGCAGGTGAGCCAGAGGTCAACCAAGCAAAAATATTCAACGAAAATGCAAAACGAATTTACAATCTTAATTTGTAGTTTCGTTTGTTCGGTATCACTGCTAGAAACAGCGCCGACCCGGTCGCAGCCTACCCGGATAAAACAAGGACGATTAGATTGAAAACGATTGTAATCTGCTCTGGCGGATTGGATTCCGTCACGCTTGCACATCGCGTTGCCGCGCAGCACGATCTCGTGGGACTGTTGTCTTTTGACTATGGCCAGCGCCACAAAAAGGAACTGGACAGCGCTGCATTTTGCGCTGTGCAACTTGGTGTGCCCCATCAAATAATTGACATTCAGAATGTCGGCAAAAGCCTGTCGGGTTCTGCGCTAACCGATGATGTTGATGTGCCAGACGGGCACTATGAAGAAGAAACCATGCGTGTCACCGTTGTGCCAAACCGCAACGCCATCATGCTAGCGATTGCCTTTGGTATTGCCACAGCAAATGGTGCCGATGCTGTTGCAGCAGCGGTGCATGGCGGCGACCACTTTATCTATCCAGACTGCCGACCTGATTTCATCGATGCATTCCAGAATATGCAGGACCGGGCTCTGGACGGCTACGCCTCTATTCAATTACTGACACCCTACGTCCTTGGTTCGAAAGCAGACATTGTAACCGATGGCGCAAAATTTAATGTGCCGTTCGCTCAAACTTGGTCATGTTATAAAGGCGGCACCAATCATTGCGGCCGCTGTGGAACCTGCGTTGAGCGTCGCGAAGCTTTTCATTTGGCTGGCGTCGCTGACCCGACAGTTTATGTTGATCCTGATTTTTGGCATCTAAAAGTACGAGAAACAAAATCATGACTGACAAAAATGACATTTACGCCAATCTCACCCAATTGGGTAGCGACACGGTTTTGCCCAGCAACCCTGATGATGCAGTGCTCGAAAAAGTGCCAAACCCACAAGCAGACCTGCAGTATTGCGTGCGCTTCACAGCGCCCGAATTTACCTCGCTCTGCCCGATGACCGGGCAGCCTGATTTTGCGCACTTGGTTATCGACTACGTTCCCCGCGATTGGTTGGTGGAGAGCAAGTCCCTAAAATTATTCCTTGGCGCATTCCGCAATCACGGCGCTTTCCATGAAGACTGCACCATCTCCATTGCTCGCCGGCTTGTTGACCTATTGGACCCACAATGGCTGCGCATTGGCGGTTATTGGTATCCACGCGGTGGCATTCCAATTGATGTGTTTTGGCAGACAGGGGATGCACCAAAGTCAGTATGGATCCCCGCCCAAGATGTTCCAACTTATCGTGGACGCGGCTAACTCTGCATAAAAATTGGCGCGCAGCACAACAGGCTGCTCGCCAGTTACACCCCATCAGTTTTCGTGATCCCTGCACAATCCGCTCCGGCAGGTTGATCATATTATATGTTCAGCTATTAGGGGAAGTCGCGAGCGCCTGAGATATCTCTGTGGCGGTTTTCATCACGATGGGGGAAAATTTTTCGACTACTTCTTCAGGGCTCCAGGCTCTGCCGTGCACGCAAATGTTCATTGATGCGACCACTTTGCCTTGCCGCCCGAATATGGGTGCACCAACGGTTAGTTCACCATTGATGCATTCTTGAGAAGCCGACGCAAATCCGTCTTTACGCGCTTGCCCAATCAGCGCCAAGATTTGATCTTTGTTTGTGATCGTATGGGCTGTTATTTTTCGCAAATTTGATTGGTCAACAAACTGTTCGGCAAGACCTTCAGGCAAGGCTGACAAATAGGCGCGACCACTAGACGTGCAAAACATCGGCGCACGGCCGCCAATCGGTGGGTTCACCAATTGAGAATTCAGACTGGGCAAGCGTGTGATGTAAATTACGTCCAAACCGTGTGGCAGTGCTAAGTTTACAGCTTCGCCAGATACTTCACGCGCTTGCACCAAATATGGCGCAGCAATTGAAGAAATCGGGTCTGATGCAAGAAACGTAAAAGAAAACTCCAACAGCTTGGCAGAAGGTCGCAACTGGCGACTTCGCTCATCGCGGAGCAAATAACCAAGTGTGACCAGCGTATGGCAAAACCGTTGCGCCGCGCTTTTCCCCAAACCTGTCCGTTCGGAAATTTCGGTTAAGCTAAGCGCTGACTTGTCGCCACTGAACGCCTGCAAAACACGCAATGCTTTTTCAACTGACCCAACAAATAATGCGTCCCGTGGGGCGTCTGGCTTGTCCACATCCACACGGCGATTAGACGGTTCGCCATGGTGATGAAAAGTTGCAGAGGAATTGGTCATGTTGCCGCACAAAGCTGTCTAAAGAAACCGTCTGCCTGATCTCAGATTCATAGAAAATCCAAAAGGGCATTCGGATCAACATATAGGTCTGGTCAACAAAGATAAAGCACAACCGCGCCTAAGAGCATGGGTTGTGCAGTTAGGCAATTTCCTCACCGGGCCGCCCAACGCATCGATATTTGAAACCGAACGGTTCGATTTCGGAACGCCGATAGATATTTCGCAAGTCGATCAACAGTGGCGTCTTCATAAGGGTTTTCAGGCGCGTGAAATCTAAAGCGCGAAACTGGTCCCATTCAGTCACAATAACCAAAGCATCTGCATCCTGCGCCGCACTATAGGCACTGTTGCAATAGTTCAAAAAAGGTAGTTCAAGTTCAGCTTGCGCCATGCCTTCGGGGTCAAAAGCTGAAATTTGCGCGCCTTCACCGTTTAGCGTCTGTGCAATGGCAATGGAGGGCGCATCGCGCATGTCGTCGGTGTTCGGTTTAAACGTTAGCCCCAGCAAGCCAATTCGTTTGCCGCGCACTTCGCCGCCCATTGCATCTATGATCTTGGATGCCATGTTGCGCTTGCGGCGTTCGTTCACCGCAATTGTTGTTTCGACTAGTTTGAGCGGACGGTCATAATCATTTGCTGTCTTTACCAAAGCAACAGCGTCTTTTGGAAAACACGATCCGCCAAATCCGGGGCCGCTATTCAAGAATTTGGACCCGATGCGTTTATCTAACCCGATCACCCGCGCTACATCTTGCACATTCGCGCCAATGGCTTCACTCAGGTCAGCCATTTCATTGATGAAGGTGATCTTCATCGCCAAGAAGCTGTTGGACGCATATTTGATGAGTTCAGCCGTGCGGCGCGAGGTAAACACAAGTGGGCCTTGGTTGAGATATATTGGTCGATACAGCTCAGTCATTGGGCCGCGCGCACGTTCATCCTCAATGCCCACAACGATCCGATCCGGATGCTTAAAATCCTCAATCGCGGCACCTTCTCGTAAAAACTCCGGGTTGGACGCCACGACACAATCCGCCTTTGGGTTGCGCTCTTTGATGATGCGTTCAATTTCATCACCGGTGCCAACAGGAACTGTAGATTTTGTCGCCATCACCGTGAAACCAGTTAAAGCATCCGCGATTTCGCTAGATGCAGCATAGACATAACTCAAATCCGCATGCCCATCGCCGCGTCGGCTTGGTGTGCCAACAGCGATAAAAACCACGTCTGCCGCGGCAACGGCAGTCACAAGATCTGTTGAGAAGTTTAACCGATCGGCACCCGCATTTTTCGCCACCAACGCATCGAGCCCCGGTTCGTAAATCGGCATTATGCCATCCGAAAGCGCTGATATTTTTGCATCGTCCTTGTCGACGCAAGTGACATCGTGGCCAAAATCGGCAAAGCATGCGCCGCTGACCAACCCAACATATCCAGCGCCAACAATTGTGATCTTCACACCAGACTCCTGCGCGCATCATTTAATTTATTGAACAGGCAATCACATTTCGTTCAATCGTGCCAGCAATCAATATGGCAAGAGGGTAATCATGTGATTGTCGAAATGCTCAAAACCCATAATGCATGCCCATTTGTCAACGCAGAGCCAAATAGTCGAATTGGTACAGAGTAGCGCTCAGCGCAAATTGATCCCATACAATTTGTTAGATCGGCCAAATGCAAAGCGATTTTCCTGCTTGCCGAAATATCGTTCAGTTACTGCGATACACACGAGCCCAACCTATATGGCCTGACGAAAAACTCGTCAAAATAGGTTGATAACCGTACGCATTGTTGTTTAGGTTCGAACAACGAATATTGCATTTGTTAATTTGATTTGTGTCGTTGGATATTGGAGTTGTATTTAGAATGCTTTTGTCCATTCGCAGGATATTGCGCAGTTTAGTAAACTGTCACCGTAATTCCAGTAAAGTTTGAAAGAGACCGGATTTGAACTACGTCTTGGATTGAGGCAGATAAGAGAGCCAACTTTCCAATGACACCTCAGCTTTGTCGGATCAAATCAGATAACTGAATTACAAGTGATATGCTCATCGGAATACAGTAAATCACAATGGCGCTGGTAACTGTTGTATCCGATCCATACATCAAGAAATAAATGCCGAATTACGGTGACAGTTTAGAATTACGGTGACAGTTTACTTATTTCGTAACTGCACCGTAATTGTGTAATTGCAAAAAAAGGCCGACCATTGGCCGACCCCTTGAACATTCAACATGGTGGCAAGTAGTTAAGCCTGCTTGATTTCCCACTGCTCATTGGCGGGGATATCGACGATCTTTGTCAGATCGTCTTTGTCGATGGTGAAAGAGCACATCATTTTGCGCTCCTTGCCCTTCAAAAGGCCAAGCTTTTTGATACCAAGAGCCACGGCACACTTCGCATAAGCGCCAAGACCGTCTGTTTTGGTTGATTTTGGCTCAATGCCCATGTGGCGGCGCATATAGCCGTTGGTGTAAAAAACACCATATTTGCGCTGCGCTTCAGGGGTGAAAAACTCTGTTGTAATGGAAACATTGAGACCTTCAACATTGTCCACACGGTGCGGGGCGTTCAATTCCCAAGATAGGGCTTGACCGGGCTCAAGTAGAACACTTTGCGCTTCATTGTCCCAATTCGCATCGTATGCCACTTCTTCTTCGGTCTCGCGAAGAATAACGCCTTCAAGTGTTTTATCAGGCAAGTGGGTTTTGCTATCTGCATCATAAAGCCAAACGCGTTTTTTGCCGCGCAGGTGCCACAGGCAAATAAATGGAATGTCGGTGTGATAGAAAACCCGTGCCGTTGGCGAAGAAATCAGCAGGCTAGACTCGCGCTTAAAGGTTTTAAGCTTTGGGTTGCCTTCTTCAAGCTCTTCAAATGAATCATCGATCAGCTGGTGATATTCTGGGGCTACTACGTCGAACCGACGCAGGCACATCCAAACTTGACCATCGTGAATGGCTTTTACAATTTGAGCGCCGGTTAGGTCGCCTTTGTCACCGCTGCGCCATACCTTCTCTTCACCGACCTTGGTCATGGTGTTGAGCATGTAATATTCGCGCGGATATTTGTCGATCAACTCAGCCAAAGCTTCGTCTGTGAAAAATCCACTATCGTTGAGCTTGTGTTGAATGCTGACTTGGCCCTTGCCAAAATTGTCCGCACCACCTTCTGCAACTTGTGTCCAACGTCCCATCTTTATCTCCTTAAAGTCGGCCTTACCCTGAATAACTTTCGAGCGCGGGTTTTCCCGTCTTTCTCGTGTGGGTTGATAAAGGGGTCGAAGCCGTAAATGACCAGTTAAAGGATAGCGCAACTCCAAATTTTGGCGGGTTGTTCTTGCTATGAAGGTTAATGAGTTCAGTATATTTTTATGGTTTATATCGTCTAAGCCATTGGAAAGATATGATTAACCCTGTTTTCAACTTGAAAACTTGGCGGGATGATCAGCGCTGGGTTCCCAACAATTGGCGCCAAAACAGCCTGAGCCATACGGTGTGCAATGCCGAAGGTGATCTTGAACCCACCCGTGCAAATGTGTAATCCAGATTGATCTGGCACCGGCCCAACCAAGGGGTCGCGTCCGTAAGGTTGCATGCGCAAGTTTGCCCAACGTTCAACCACCTCAGCGTCGCCAACTAGCGGGCAAATTTTTCGCGCTTTCTCGATAACGTCCTCAAGCAACTGATCTGTCGAGTTCCCATCGCTGAATTCGCGTTCGGACGTGCTGCCAACCGCCGTGCGGCCATCATTGTGGACGATCAGGTAAACCCCGGCTTGATGCACAACGGGCAGGTTGGGATCGAGCTTGGTGTCTAGCATCGCCGCTTGGCCTTTGATCGGGCGACCGGACAAAGAAGGGACAAATGGCTCAAGCAGATTGAATGAGTTCAAGCCTGCGGTGACAATAATGTCTTTAGCCGCCACATGCGTGCCGTTGGGTAGCGTCGGCGTTCTATCGTCAGCTAGTCCAACAGGGGTGTTTTCAAAAATATCAACTTTGCCAGAAATGCATTCCATCAATGCACCAGTGACACCACGCGGGTTGATGCGAGCGGAGAAATTATCAATCGTCGCGCCGTGCGGCATGATGCTGGCATGGGGCCAGTTTTTGTGCGTTGGTTTGGCGACCACCTGCATCTTATAGGAACGGTTTGGCCGCGCCCATTGTATGGCCGCCGCATCGCACTTTTGTTTGGCTTCAATTTCATGTTCCGGCAAACTAAGCGGCAACACCCGACCAACACGGGCGTAACCGCAATCTAGGCCACTCTCAGCATCCAACTGCGCGCTCAGCGTTTCAAGATCAATCAAAGCTTCGAACTGAAACTGCTTTTTCTCATACCATTGGGTCGGCATATGCGGCATTAATGCGCCCAAAATTCCGCCACTCGGCCCCGAAGCAATTGTGTTTGCTTCAAACAGCGCGATTTTAAGGCCAGCTTTTGCAGCAAAGTAGGCGCACCAAAGCCCAACAACCCCGCCACCAATTATCGCCAAATCATAATTTTTGTTGCCGAAAACTGTCATATCCGCCCAACAACACGTTATGGCTTTTCTTGACAAGCATAAACTTAGCCATTCCACTCGCATCGAAAATATCCTTAGGAAGATTATGAGCACCGACGGCAACAATTTGGATTGGCACGAAAATGACATGCCATTCTCGCGCGCGTTCGACGACCACTTCTATTCACGTGCTGATGGACGCCTTGAATGCGATCACGTGTTCTTAAAAGGCAATGCTGTGCAGAACCGTTGGCAGACCGGCGCTGATTTCGCCATTGGCGAATTGGGTTTTGGCACGGGCTTGAACTTACTCGAGACTTGGCGGCAATGGATTGAGTTGCGCCAGCCGGGTCAGCGGCTCATGTTCACGTCGTTTGAGCTTTATCCAATGGACGCAAATGAGATTTCGCGCGCCATTGCCCGCTGGCCGATGTTGCACGGACTATGCGAACAGCTGCTATCTTTGTGGCCGCAAGCTCTGCTTGGCAATGTGATTGCCCTGGATGCGCAAACAAGCTTTCAACTTCTGGTCGGCGATGTACGCGAGCAATTGCCGCGCTGGGCCAACAGAGCAGACGCTTGGTTTCTCGATGGTTTTGCGCCGTCCAAAAATCCCCAAATGTGGGAACAAGACCTCATGCAAGTTCTTGCTGGAAAAACCAGACAGGAAGGCACGTTTGCTACTTACACAGTCGCAGGGTGGGTGCGGCGAAATTTGGCGGCCGCAGGTTTTGAAGTTAAAAAATGCCCGGGACATGCTGGCAAGAACCAGATGACGCGCGGCGTTCTGCAAACTGACGATTGACGCAACATACCTTTTAATGTCAAACCTTGAATGTGGTTTTTGCCCGGCAGTTATGTCGAGCGAAATGAAAAGGGAACATGGTGAGGCGTACCCAAAAGGGACCAAAACCATGGCTGCCCCCGCAACTGTAAGCGACGAGACGTTCGCCAAATGCCACTGGAGAAATCTGGGAAGGCGGAGGAGCGTTGATTGAATCGCGAGCCAGGAGACCTGCCACACTTAAGGGTTGGAACTGTTCCAACCAATGCAATTATGCACACACGGAGGGTGTTTTGATATGACTACTCAAACGACTACAATTTCTCTTTCTGTCTCTCAGCGAATTATCGCAGGCTCGCTGGCGCTTTTCCTTGGTACTTTTTTGGTTGTGGGTGCCGGCTTTGCTGGTGATCAGCTCATGCACAATGGTGCACACGATTCGCGCCACGCCACAGGCTTCCCCTGCCACTAGGCTTCGCTTCGGAGAGAAAAAATGTTTAAAAATATCCTGTTTGCGGCGGTCTTTTCGGGCCTCGCCGCCAGTCTTGTCATGTCTGGCTTTTCCATGTGGAAAGTCGTACCGCTGATCATTGAAGCCGAGCTATATGAAAACGTTGACGTTGGTGAAGCGCATGTGGTTGACGACAGCGAAAGCGACGAAGCCGCCGAAACGGAGCAAGTTTGGGCGCCAGTCGATGGGTTTGAACGAAATGCGTACACAGTTGCAACCAACTTGTTGATCGGCGTTGGCTTTGCGCTCATGCTCGGCGCGTTGTCCGTTTTATTTGCGATCCCGCTTAACCTCAACACCTCAATTTTGTGGGGTTTGGCTGGCTTTATCACCTTTTCCATCGCCCCCTCGCTGGGGTTATCTCCAGAACTACCGGGCATGCCTGCAGGTGATTTGGCCGCCCGCCAAATGTGGTGGTGGGCAACGATTGCGGTGACTGCCGCCGCGTTGATTGCGGTGGTAAAATACCCGCAGCCGATTGTGATCTTTGGCAGTATAGTTGCATTGTTGGTGCCCCACATTTTAGGCGCACCCCAACCCGCTAATGATGCTGAAAGTATTGTACCTGCGCACTTGGCGTCCACTTACGTTTCAGCCGCCCACTTCATGGCCGCAACGTTCTGGTTTAGCGTCGCACCGCTATATGCACTAAGCCATGAGTGGCTAACGAAGCGCGCTCAATAGCACAATTCCACTCAATAGTGGGCGACACGTATACAGTGCCGCCCACTTGAGTAAAGGACAAACATATGAATATCAAAATTCCGGCAACAGTGATCACAGGTTTTTTAGGTGCGGGTAAAACCACCCTTGTGCGCCACGTCTTAAACAATGCCAAAGGCAAGCGCATCGCTCTCATCATCAACGAATTTGGTGATGTGGGTGTGGACCGTGACGTGCTTAAAGGCTGCGGCGATCAAGCATGTGACGAAACGGATATGATTGAATTGGCCAATGGCTGTATTTGCTGCACCGTGGCAGAAGAATTCATCCCCACCATCACTAAGCTTTTGGCACTTGATCCGCGTCCCGATCATATTGTGATTGAGACGTCTGGTTTGGCGCTGCCCCAGCCTTTGGTGCGCGCGTTCAACTGGCCAGAGATTAAGGCCGACGTGACTGTTGATGGTGTAGTGACTGTTGCCGATGCATCCGCGTTGGCAGCAGGTCGCTTTGCGTCCGACGAAAAAGCAATTGATGCGCAGCGTAAATCTGACGAGATGCTCGACCACGATACGCCGATGGGTGAATTGTTTGAAGATCAACTGGTGTGTGCTGATCTGATCCTGCTGAACAAAACTGATCTTGTTGAAGAAACAAAACTTGTCGAAATCGAAGCCGAGTTGCGCAAACATTTGCGCGAGGGCGTAAAGCTTGTGCGCACCCAAAAGGGCGAGATCGACATGGCCGCTTTGCTTGGTATTCAAAGCGAATCTGAGATGGATATGGAAGGGCGCATGTCCCACCATGAACGTCACCACGCATCTGAGGGCGACGGGCATCATCACCACAATCACGAGCATGATGATTTTGACAGCTTTTCAATTCACCTGCCCGAAGTGCCAAACAAAAAGCAGCTAACCGACGCGGTTGAAGCTGTTATTCGCAAGCACGATATTTTGCGGCTTAAAGGATTTGTGGCGATCAAAGATGCGCATGCGCGGTTGTCTTTGCAAGCGGTTGGCCCGCGCATTGATACCTATTTTGATCGGCAATGGGTAAATGAAGTTGAACGCGGCACTGCACTTGTGGTGATCGGGCAAGCGCCACTAGATCGCGATCAAATTACTTTAGAATTGCAAGCGGCGCTGAGCTAATGCACCTTCTCACCGCACAGGCCGGCGAGATACAACAAGATGGCGAAGCGATTGACCTTGGTCAGTCACCCGCCGAGATTTTGTTTCTGTCTGCTGCTGACACAGAATTGGCCGCGCTGGCCAATGCCGCAGATGCGCAACATTTTGATCAGTTGCGTTTGGCCAACACCATGCGCATCAGCCACAATTTTTCGGTCGACCTGTGGCTCGAGCAAACAGCGATGCACGCAAAATTGATCGTTGTGCGGCTGCTCGGCGGTCGCGCCTATTGGACCTATGGGGTGGATCAACTCACCGCCCTGTGTGCGGACAATGGGATCAAACTGGCGCTGTTGCCCGGCGATGCGAACCCCGATCCTGATCTGCAAAAGCGCTCCACCATCGATGCTGAAGCCTATGATGCGCTGCACGCATTGTTTGTGTCGGGTGGAGCCGATAATATGGCTGCTCTTCTGACCGCTATGCGCGCAGTGGTTGAGGGTGAAACTTCACTGCCTGCACCAAAGCCAACACCTCGCGCTGGGATTTATGATCCAGTACGAGGTGTGCTGACCCTTGATCAGGTTGTACTGGAATCGAGCACGGCGGTTGCGCCGATCATCTTTTATCGGGCGCTTTTAGACGGCGGCAACATGGCCCCGATCAACACGCTGATCGATGCGCTGAAAGCACACAGTCTAGCGCCTTTGCCGTTGGTTGTCGCTTCGCTCAAAGAGCAGTTTTGTGTTGAATTCACACAACAAGCATTTGAGAAATTTTCGCCAAGCATCATTCTTAACGCGACTGGGTTTGCACTTGGCATAAATGACCTTGCTGCCAATCAAAATCCCTTCGCCAACACCGATGCGCCGATTGTTCAATTGGTGCAAGCAGGGCGACCAAGCGAAGTGTGGGCAAAAGACATTCAGGGACTAAGCGCCAAAGATTTAGCCATGCAAGTGGTCTTGCCTGAGTTGGATGGGCGGATCGGCGATATTCTGATCGCCCATAAAGAACAAGATATTTGGCATGAACGCACGCAATGCCCTTTGTCTGCTAACCAGCCGCATATAGATGGTATTGTTGCCGCCGCAGAACTGGCCAGCAATTGGGTTACATTGCGCAATGCCGCACCGAGTGAGCGCAAGGTCGGCATAGTGCTGGCCAATTATCCGATCCGTGATGGCCGCATTGCCAACGGTGTTGGCTATGATGCGCCCCAATCCACTGTCGAGATTTTGCGTTATTTGGACGAAGCAGATTATGCGCTGTCGAACCTGCCTGAAAACGGCAATGCGTTGGTTGAAGCTTTGCAAGCGGGGCCAACAAACGCACACCCGACCCGTGGCACCAGCCCCGCGCAATTGAGTTTGAACGACTATCAAAAACTGTTCGGCGCATTGCCTGAAGCCTCGCGAAATGAAGTTAGCGAACGTTGGGGCGACCCTGCGAATGATCCATTTGTGCGCGATGGAATTTTCCATCTGCCTGTCTTAGATTTCGGCAATGCCGTTGTAATGTTGCAACCCGCACGCGGTTACCATTTGGATACAGAAGCGAGCTATCACGATCCGGACTTGGTGCCGCCACATGCCTATCTTGCAGCCTATCTTTGGCTGCGACATCAGTTTGGTGCACAGGCGATTATTCATAATGGCAAGCACGGAAATCTGGAATGGTTGCCCGGTAAAGCCAACTCACTCAGCCCGCAATGTTATCCGCAAATGCTGTGGGGCAACTTGCCCCATTTCTATCCATTTATCGTCAATGATCCGGGTGAGGGCACACAAGCCAAACGCCGCACGGGTGCCGTGATCATTGATCATTTAACGCCGCCACTCACTCGTGCTGAAACATATGGCCCACTTAAAGATCTCGAGGCTTTGGCAGATGAATATTACAACGCGTCTGGCCTTGATCAACGTCGGCTGAAGGACCTCAAGACCCGCATTCTTGACCTGTGCCGCGATACGGGCCTGGATAAAGATATGGGGCTTGCGGATAAGCCCAATAATGACGCACTCGTGACCATCGACACGTTCCTGTGTGAACTCAAAGAAGCGCAAATCCGCGATGGTTTGCACATATTTGGTCAAGCGCCGCAAGGCGAATTAAAGACCGACTTGATGGTTGCCCTTGCCCGTGTGCCGCGGGGCGAGGATCGCGCAGAAGACAAATCGCTTATCCGCGCTTTGGCCGATGATTTGGCGCTGGGGTTTGATCCGCTTTCCGCTCCAATGGGCGAAACTTGGGATGGCCCGAAGCCTGGCATCTTGTTGGAACTTTCCAGCGATGCATGGCGGCATATCGGGCACACGATTGAACGCATTGAGCTGCTCGCGGCGAAGCTTGTAGCGGGCAAGGTTGAGCCTGATGTCGATTGGACTGCAACAATTTCTGTGCTATCGGAAATTGAAAATATAATTGGCCCTAAACTCGAACGATCCGGCCAACTCGAACGCGCAAACTTGCTCAAAGGCCTTAGCGGTAAATTTGTTGAACCCGGCTCTTCTGGTGCCCCAACGCGCGGGCGCTTGGATGTTTTGCCTACGGGGCGCAATTTTTATTCACTCGACAATCGCGCGGTGCCAACCCCAACAGCTTGGGAGTTGGGTAAAAAGTCCGCTGAAAACCTGATTACCCGACATTTTCAAGATCATGGAACCTACCTTTCTGCCATTGCTTTATCGGTCTGGGGCACATCGAACATGCGCACTGGGGGCGACGATATTGCCCAAGCTATGGCCCTAATTGGCGTGAAGCCGAAATGGGATGTGGGATCGCACCGCGTATCGGGATATGAGATTATCCCCTTAGCCAAACTGGGCCGCCCGCGTGTGGACGTGACTTTGCGCATCTCCGGCTTTTTCCGCGATGCATTTCCCGCTCAAATCGAACTGTTCGATAAAGCCATTCGCGCCATCGGATCACTGGATGAACCTTCAAGCGAGAACCCGATCGCTGAACGCATGCGCACAGATGCATTGGCCCTGATAAACAATGGTGTGTCCGAAGACGATGCGGGTATGCAGGCGGGCTACCGAATTTTTGGTTCAAAGCCCGGCGCATATGGCGCAGGCCTGCAGGGCATCATGGACAGTGGTGACTGGCAAGATATCGACGACATTGCCACCGCGTTCCTGAATTGGGGACAATATGCTTACGGCGCTAAATCCCAAGGCACCAAAGCGCGGGATCAATTGATATCGCGTCTGAAGTCTGTTGAAGCGATTGTGCACAACCAAGATAATCGTGAACATGATCTCTTGGACAGTGACGACTATTATCAATTTGAGGGCGGTCTAACCGCCACAGCAACCTCGCTATCGGGTCATCAGCCGATCAATTATCACAATGATCATTCGCGACCAGAACGGCCCGTGATCAAAACGTTGGAAGAAGAAATCGCCAAGGTGATGCGCTCGCGGGTGGTCAACCCCAAATGGATTGCTGGGGTGATGCGGCACGGCTATAAAGGCGCGTTCGAGATTATCGCCACCACCGACTATATGTTTGCCTTCGCCGCAACCACAGGCGCGGTTAAGTCGCACCATTTTGACATTGCGTTCGATGCATTTGTGCTGAACGATGACGTGCGCGAGTTTATTCAACAAAATAATAAATACGGTTATGATGAACTCATAGAGAAATTCAATGAAGCGCGCGAACGTGGTTTTTGGACGCCGAAACGCAATTCAACCTATGCCTTTTTAGATGCAACCTTTGCCTTTTCAGATGAAAGCGATGATCAGATATGAGCAAGATAACCGACAATATGAGTGAAGAAGAACTCAACGCCCGGCACGCTGATAAGATGAAAAAGAAAAAGGTGGCCCGCGACAAAATCATCGCCACCAAAACCATCGAAAAGGGCCTGACCATTGTGCATACGGGCAAAGGAAAGGGCAAATCCACCGCCGCCTTCGGCATGGCATTTCGCGCTCTGGGCAATGGCATGAAGGTTGCCGTGGTGCAGTTCGTAAAAGGCAAATGGGGTACTGGCGAGCGCAATGTGCTCGATAAGTTTCCAGATCAAGTCACGCTCGCCACCATGGGCGAAGGCTTCACCTGGGAAACTCAAGACCGCCAACGCGACATCGATGCTGCCCGCGCAGCATGGGAGCAAGCCAAAGAGTTTATCCTTGATGACAAGCACGACATGGTTTTGTGCGACGAATTGAACATCGTTTTGCGTTACGATTATTTACCGATTGAAGAAATTCTCGAAGTATTGGAGCAAAAGCCAGAAATGAAGCACGTGATCATCACCGGCCGTAACGCCAAAGACGAGTTGGTAGAATTCGCGGATTTGGTCACCGATATGACCCAAATTAAACATCCGTTCCGTTCGGGCGTAAAGGCGCAAGTTGGAATAGAGTTTTAGGGGTACAGATGGCGGAATTCTTTGAACGGCTAGAAGATGCGCCGCCAATTAATCAGCCGCTAGCGCTTGGCTCTGTGTGCGCTGTTTTTCTGAAAGACCATGTTTTACTGGAGCGGCGCAGTGACAATGGCCAATGGTCGTTTCTCGGTGGCAAGGCCGACGATGGCGAAACGCCGCTCGAGTGCGCAGCGCGGGAGTTGGAGGAGGAAACCGGTCTTATTGGGTTGGACCTCAAGTTTGTAAAACTGTTCGATAATCCGGGCAGCATTGGCGCATATGATGATGGCAATGTGGTGCAAACCCATTTTTCATTGTTCACAGCGCAACTTGATCATGAACCGCAGCTGCGCATCTCCGAAGAATCCCTCGAACTGCGTTTTGTTTCAATCAGTGAACTTCACAAATTATCCATAGTCGCCTCTCACAATCCCATATTAAGATGGATCGAAGAATACACTTTGGAAACAAAAAGAATGACGCCAGAACTTAACATCCAATTTGAAGAAAATGATCAACGTGGACGATTTTTCGCCGACCTTGGTGATGGGCAACAAGCGGAAATGACTTTCATTCGCCATGGTGACATTATGGTTGTCGACCACACCGGCGTGCCTAAACCTTTTGAAGGGCGCGGCATCGCCGCAAAATTGGTGGTTGCCGGCGTGGAGTTTGCCCGCGAGATTGGGCGCAAAATTCGGCCGGTTTGCCCCTATGTTGTGGTTCAGTTCAAGCGCCACAAAGAGTGGGCAGATGTGCTAGCAGCATAGGAAATTTATTGATGAAAACAGCAATGCAGTTGGTTGAAACCGCAATGGCGGACATAGAGACTTTGACGGTGGCTCAGGCCCAGCAAGTTGTGGCAGCAGGCGATGTTTTGTTGGTCGATCTGCGTGATGTGCGTGAGTGTAAGCGCGAAGGCAAAATCCACGGCGCAGTTCATGTGCCGCGCGGCATGCTCGAGTTTTGGATTGATCCACAAAGCCCCTATCACAAGCCCGAACTGGCAACCGACAAAAAACTGTTGTTCTTTTGTGCTGCGGGTTGGCGATCAGCCCTCTCGACAAAAACTGCAAAAGATATGGGCTTTGACAATGTTGCGCATATCGAGGGCGGGTTTGGCGCTTGGCGTAAAGCTGGCGCGCCGATTGACCCGCCGCCAAAAGACTAGCTGATCTATTTCTTCTGCGCTGCTGTTGTCGGGATCACTTTTTGAAACTTGATTTTGTCCATCACAACTTGCGAAAAAGTCTTTGAAATAAACGGCATACTCATCAAACTGTTGCGCAAAAACCGATGATAGGACCGCATGTCGGTCGCCAGAACTTTCATGACATAATCATATTCACCTGTTGTTGCGTAACACTCCAATATTTCAGGGATCGTGTTCACCATTTCCGTGAACTCTTCCAAGTACGTGTCATTGTGTTGCTCAAGGCTGACCTGCAGCAAAATAGTTTCGCTATACCCCATTTTTTCGGGCGAAACGGTGAGCCCATAACCCTGAATAACCTTGGCTTCCTCAAGCGCATTTATGCGCCGCCAAACAGAGGAGACCGATGCGCCGACTTGGTTGGCAATCTCTTGGTTGGAGATTCTGCTGTTTTGTTGCAGCAAATCTAAGATTTTGCCGTCAATTTGATCAATCTTGAACTGTTCTACCAAATTATCTGCCTGTTGTGAACGAATTTACCGTTATTGAAGTTCATATGGCCTCAATCTGATCAGATATGTCAAGAAAAATGAGCGATAATGGTCTCCAAGGAATAGGGGAATATTATGGATATTTCACCGGTGAATGCGAATGTGTTCGCATATCCAGATTATGAGTTGCGCGATGGCTTAACCAATCAGCGGGTTTTTCTGTCGGGCACTGATGTATTGGTGCGTATCCCCATTGAGCAAGCAAAGGTCGATTTGGCCGCAGGGTTGAACACAGCGGGGTTTGTTTCTGGTTATCGCGGTTCCCCGCTTGGCGCTTACGACCAAGCAATGTTTAAAGCCAAAACTGCGCTGGACGATTATAAGATCACGGTCAAACCTGCGATCAATGAAGACTTGGCCGCAACCGCAATCATAGGCACCCAAGAGGTCGCCAGTGACCCAGATGTGAACGTGGATGGTGTGTTTGGCATTTGGTACGGTAAAGGCCCCGGAGTCGACCGATCTGGCGATGCGCTAAAGCACGGCAATGCGCTGGGCACGTCAAAGCATGGCGGCGTGATCGCGTTCTTGGGTGATGATCATGGTTGCGTTTCCTCATCCATGCCACACCAGTCCGACCAAGCGGCCGAGCATTTCATGATGCCAGTTTTGCACCCTGCAGGGGTGGCGGACTATATCCCATTTGGGCTTTATGGTTTTGCGGCGTCCCGTTTCACTGGCGCATGGATTGGCTTCAAAACAGTCTCCGAAGTGCTTGAAGCTAGTGCAGCGATTGAAGTACCTGCGCCACGTGCATTCAAAAAACCAAAAGACTATACGCCACCATTTGATTTGAACCATGATCCAGCCACCAGCTTTGGCCCGGTGCTCGAGCAAAAACTGCTCGCACGGCTCGATGCGATGCGCGCTTTCGCAAAAGCCAACCCCATCGACAAAGCGGCGTTTGGTGCGAAAAAGCCAAAAACTGCAATTGTCGCGGTGGGAAAAGCTTATGCCGATCTAATCGAAACGTTGAAAAGACTTGGTCTGACCGAAGCCGCTGCCAAGCGTGCAGGGATTGGCGTTTATAAGGTCGGTCTTGTTTGGCCGATTGAGCCAACGGGGTATGAGACGTTCCTACAAGACGCCGATAAGCTGTTGGTGGTTGAGGAAAAACGCTCGGTCGTTGAAACCCAACTCAAAGAACTTTTCTTCAACAAACAGAACGCCAAGCGCTTCTCGATCATCGGCAAGCGCGATCTTGATGGTGCGCCTTTGTTGCCCGAAGCTGGGGAGCTTCGACCTTCGATTTTGGTGCAGGTCGTCCTTAGATTTTTGGGCCTAAAGGGCACACCTCCTACCGCCCTGCCTGCAGCAAACCTTGAAGACTTAGACGTGGCACGCCGCACACCCTATTTTTGCTCAGGTTGCCCACACAACCGCTCAACCAAGCTGCCCGAGGGCAGCAAAGCGCTGCCCGGCATCGGCTGTCATTTCATGGCGTCATGGATGGGGCGCGAGACAAATGGCATTGTGCAAATGGGCGGTGAAGGGGTCAATTGGATCGGCATGTCGCCCTATACGGGCCGCGAGCACATCTTTCAGAATTTGGGTGATGGCACCTATTTCCACTCTGGGCTGTTGGCCATACGCCAATCAATTGCCGCGCAAACAAATGTCACTTACAAAATTCTATACAACCATGCGGTGGCTATGACTGGCGGGCAGGATGTGGATGGTGAGCTCAGCGTTGAAACACTCATCGCACAAATCCGTGCCGAAGGCATAAAACGCATCGCGCTGGTTAGTGATGATCCCAAACGCTTCCACTGGGATTTGATGCGCGGCGAAGGTTTGAGCATTGATCACCGTAAAAACCTTGATGCCGTGCAAGAAGAATTGAAGGGCATCAAAGGCGTAACAGCGCTGGTGTTTGACCAAGGCTGTGCCACGGAAAAACGCCGCAAACGCAAACGCGGACTTATTGAGGATCCGAAAAAACGGGTGTTCATCAACCCCTCTGTTTGCGAAGGCTGTGGTGATTGCTCGGTACAATCTAATTGTATTTCAGTTAGCCCGGTAAAGACCAAATGGGGCGTCAAACGGACAATCGATCAGTCGTCTTGCAACAAAGACTTTTCTTGTGTTGAAGGGTTTTGCCCAAGCTTTGTCACCATTGAAGGTGAAGAAGAAAAAGCAACAGGCGATACGAACCGTCGCAACCATTTATTGTCACATGTCACGTCATTGCCAGAGCCAAAATTTGGTAAAACCGGCGAGATATTGATCACCGGAATTGGCGGGACTGGCGTTGTCACCGTTGGCGCCGTGTTGGCGATGGCCGCGCATTTGCAAGGCAAAGGCGCTTCGGTTCTTGATTTTATGGGTTTCGCGCAAAAAGGCGGCGCGGTGATCTCACACCTCAAAATTCTGGAAAAGCCAGGTCTCGAAACACCCGTGCGGATCGATGAAGCGTGTGCGGATACACTGATCGCTTGTGATCTGGTGGTCGCTAATATGGCTGAGCCGATGGCGACGTTGACCACTGAAAAAACCCACGTCATCGCCAACACAAAGATTCTGCCAACTGCTGACTTTGTGTTGCGCGGACTTGCAGATTTCCAAGAAGAGATTCGGCTTAAAAAGCTTAAAGAATATGCGGCAAAAATTGATGCGTTTGATGTCACAGACTTATCAGTACAATTGTTCGGTGACAGCGTGTTTTCCAACATGATGCTCACCGGTATGGCTTGGCAAAAGGGTCGGATACCGCTTGATGGGGAAGCCATCCGCCGCGCGGTACATCTGAATGGCAAAGCGATTGCAGCCAATTTGCAAGCATTCGAATTGGGCCGACTAATTGCGGACCAGCCAGAATTGTTTGCGCAGGATTTCACAGCTGAGTTGGAACAAACGCTTGAAGAATTGATCGCAGAACGCTCCGCCTTTTTGACAGCATACCAGAACACTGATTATGCACGCCAGTATCAAGCGGTCATGGCGCAGGTGATGGAAGCGGAGCATGCGATCGGCAAAGTTGGCCTTAGCGAGGTGGTCGCGCATCAACTGTCGCGCGTGATGGCGTATAAGGACGAGTATGAGGTTGCCCGCTTGCACCTTGAAACAACGCACCTGAGCAAAGCTCAAACCCGTTTCAAACAAGGCGGCAAGCTGACTTTTCATATGGCCCCACCGATGCTCAACTGGGTCAAAGAGCCAAACGGTCGCCCAAAGAAGTTTGCAATTCCGGGCGCTATTGCCTTGCCGACATTGAAAATGCTCAACGCCATGCGCCCCTTGCGGGGATCTGCACTGGATGTGTTTGGTTGGGCGAAAGATCGTCGCGATGAACGCCAATTGCGCAACGACTACATTCATCTTGTCACCATGCTGGCTGACAATTTAAACGCTGACAACCATGCTGCTGCGCTGGAAAAAGCTGCGCTGGTTGATATGGTCAAGGGGTATGGTCTGGTGAAAGAAGCAGCGCTTGAAAAGTACAAGAAGGCGCTCGCAGAAGCGGCTTGAGGCGTAAGTTTTGGCTAAAGCACCCCACCCTTAATCCCTCCCCATCAAGGGGAGGGAAACGAAGCAGAATTTGGCGATGCAATTTGTGGGTTTTGCCGGTGTCCCCATTCGGCAGAGTATGGCGGGCATGCTTGCCAGGCTAGCTCATTCTTGGTGCACTACCTTCTCCCTCCCCATCAAGGGGCGGGAAACGAAGCAGAATTTGGCGACGCAATTTGTGGGTTTTGCTGGTGTCCCCATTCGGCAGAGTATGGCGGGCATGCTTGCCAGGCTAGCTCATTCTTGGTGCACTACCTTCTCCCTCCCCTTGATGGGGAGGGCCGGGGAGGGGTGGGCAACATAACGAGAAATTAACCGTTATGCGCCATGTGGAACAGCCAAAACTAGCCCGAGTTTAAAGCTCGTCAAAATCCAAAGTGAGATTGTCACTGGTTGGTCGTGCCTGACAGGCGAGCGTAAATCCGGCTTCAATTTCCCAAGGCTCTAGCGAATAATTGACCGCCATCTCGGCGCTACCGTTTGCCACTTTGCAACGGCAAGTGCAGCACATGCCGCCCTTGCATGAGAATGGCAGTTCAAGCCCGTGTCTGTTGGCTGCTTCCAACACGGTTTCATTCGCGTCGGTGAGTTTGAAGCTGCGCCTAGACCCATCCAATATGATTTCAACCGAGACGCCTTGCTCTGCGGCTTCCAGCATTTCCTTGGTCGGTGCTTTGCGTGGTTCTTGTCCATCAGCGGGGGTGAACAGTTCAAAGTGAACGTTGGACTTTGCAACGCCCATTTCTTCGCAGGTGGCGCGGATCGCTTCTATCATTTCGCCGGGTCCGCAAATGTAGATGCCATCTGCTGCGGCCAAGTCGATTGCCGACGCATTGTTAAGCGCTTTGATCTTGTTGCCATCAATACGGCCGTTCAAAATCGGAATGTCTTGGTCTTCACGGCTCAGGATATGGATGATCGTGAAGCGGTCCATGAACCGATCTTTCAAGAACTCAAGCTGTTCGCGGAACATGATCGATTTGGTTTCGCGGTTGCCATAAACCAAAGTCACATTCGCTTCGTCGTCGCCTTCCAGCAAGGATTGGGCGATCGACATCATAGGTGTGATGCCCGATCCGGCGGCAATCAACAATGCTTGTTTGCTTGCACCAACTTTGGCGGTGAAACGACCTTCAGGTGTCATCACCTGTAATGACTGCCCAACTTGCAAACTGTTGGTCGCAAAGCTAGAGAACACTCCGTCGTCGACTTTTCTAATGCCGACGGTTAGTTCGCGCCCCCCGAGTGGCGAGGAAATGGAATAGGACCGGCGCACATCTTTGCCATCAACATCTGCCCGCAAAGTCAAATATTGGCCGGGCGTGAACGCATAATCACTTTTCAAACCTTTGGGGATTTGAAAGCTGATCGTTTTGGCGTCATCAGTCAGCGCTTCAATTTTGCAAATCGCAAGTTCGTGAAATTTGGGTGCCATGCTTTTTTCGACCTTAGATACATTTGAAATAATCAAAGGGTTCAAGACAGTCTTTGCAGCGATATTGTGCTTTGCAGGCTGTCGACCCAAATTCGGATAGTTTTTCGGTGTTTTCACTGCCGCATTGTGGACAAGCAACAATGGTCTCGCCGAACAGAGCGAGTTTAGAATTTGATCCATTGACCGGCGGGGCAATGCCATAGGTGCGCAGTTTTTCGCGGCCCACATCGCTGATCCAGTCGGTTGTCCAAGCGGGCGAAATCACCCGCTCAATTTTGGGATCAAATCCTGCATTGCGTAAGGCAACTTCAATCTCCAACTCAATGGCCAAAACCGCTGGGCATCCCGTATATGTGGGGGTGACATAAGCCACTGCCTGCCCGGCGATCATTTGCACATCGCGCAATATCCCCAACTCGGCCACATTGACACATGGCAATTCAGGGTCAGGCACAACTGATGCAGCGTCCCACGCCTTTTGAGATTCTGGATCACGTTTCAAGTCAGAGGGATGAAGTTGCTCCATTATCTACCAGCTCATGCCCGGATAGGCGCGTTGCACGTATTGCAGCTGCGACAAGAGGAAACCCATTTCTTCACCGTGATGTCCTGTGCGACCACCCAACTGTGGAAATTTCACCTCTGGCAATTCAAGCAACGCTTGATCAAAGATGTTGGAAATCGTTTGGTTCCAATGCAGGCGAATTGCTTTGCGATCTGGCAATATGCCATTCTCGGCACAGGCTTGGGCATCCTCTGACATGGTGAAAAGCTCTTCCACGTAAGGCGTCATTTCTTCAACAGCCGCGCGCATGCGCTCAGCACTTTCGTCAGTCCCGTCGCCAAGCCGAATCACCCACTCGCCAGCGTGGCGAATATGATAAGCCATCTCTTTGACGGCCTTGCCCGCGATGCCGCGAACTGTTTCATCGCTCGATGAGAGTGCTGCTTGCCAATAGGGCTCCATGAAGGCTGCGAAAAATAGCTGCTTGAGCATGGTGTGCGCAAAATCCTCGTTTGGACGTTCCACCAACAAGCAGTTCTTGTATTCACGGTCGAGGCGCAAATAGGCGATCTGATCTTCATCACGCCCTTTGCCTTCAACAACACCAGCATAGGTGTAAAGGTTGCGTGACGCGCCGATATTGTCGAGCGCCATATTGGGCATCGCCAAATCTTCCTCGAGCAATGGCGCATGGCCACACCACTCAGAAACCCGATGCCCAAGGATCAAGTGATCATCCCCAAGTTCGAGCAGGGCATTGAACAAAGCCTGTGACATTACATGTGCCCCACTTCGTCAGGAATGTCGTAAAATGTCGGGTGGCGATAGACTTTATCAACGCTTGGGTCAAAGTTTTCAGCGGTCTGATCAGGGTCAGACGCAAAAATGGATTTTGACGGCACAACCCAAATAGATAGACCTTCGCCGCGCCGCGTATATGTATCGCGAGCAGCTTGTAACGCCATTACTTCATCGGCCGCGTGTAGCGAACCACAATGTTTGTGGGACAAACCGTTGCGGGGGCGAACGAAGACTTCCCAAAGTGGTGTTTCTTTTGACATTAAAATTCTCCCTATTCAGCGGCTTGTTGGGTTTTGCGTGCGGCACGTTTTTCGGCGTGGGCAAGCGCTGCGTCGCGCACCCATTCCCCGTCGTCCCATGCTTTTTTGCGCGCTTTAATGCGATCGCGGTTCATTTGGCCGTGGCCTTTTACAACATGCCAAAACTCATCCCAGTTGATTTCGCCGTGGTCATAGCCGCCTTTGCCGCCGTTTTTCTCTGGGTTCCATTTAAGGTCAGGATCCGGCACCGTCAGGCCAAGGTATTTTGCCTGCGGAATGGTCGCATCGATGAATTTCTGGCGCAGCTCATCGTTGGAGAACCGTTTGATTTTCCATTTCATCGATTGCTCAGAATGGCTAGATTCTGCGTCGTGCGGGCCAAACATCATTAAGGATGGCCACCACCAGCGGTTGATCGAATCTTGTGCCATGTCTTTTTGCTCCTTGGTGCCATTGCACAAGGAAATCAAAAGCTCATAGCCTTGACGTTGGTGGAAACTCTCTTCTTTGCATACGCGGATCATCGCCCGTGCATAAGGGCCGTAAGAACAACGACACAAGGGAATTTGGTTCATAATGGCTGCGCCATCGACCAACCACCCGATGGTGCCCATATCCGCCCAAGTTGGGGTCGGATAATTGAAGATCGACGAGTATTTGGCTTTGCCGGAAAGCAGTTCCTCAGTCATTTGTTCCCGCGTAACGCCAAGCGTTTCAGCAGCGGAGTAGAGGTACAATCCGTGACCACCTTCATCTTGCACTTTTGCCAGCAATGCAGCCTTGCGGCGCAATGATGGGGCGCGGGTAATCCAGTTACCCTCAGGTAACATGCCGACAATTTCAGAATGCGCATGTTGGCCGATCTGGCGAACCAACGTTTTGCGATAACCCTCAGGCATCGGATCGTTCGGTTCGATTTTTTCTTCCCGATCTATGCGCGCCTGAAAGGCTGCCAGAAACTCTTCAGTTTCCGCTGTGGCGCCATCTGCGCCGATCAATCCTTGTGAATACATATTGGCATTCCCCTCTCTTGCTGCTAACAATAAGTGACGAAAATTCACATATCAAGTAAATTTTGTAACATATCGGAGTTTTGGGGATGGAAAATCGCTTGAATGCGGCTCAGCTGGAGGATTTGATTGTCGAGATCTGCGCCCCTTGGGTGCAGGAGTTGGGAATCAAAGTGTTGGCGCTAGATGAAGCGACAACGCAATTCATCATGCCAGCGACTGAGAAAATCTTGCGGCACCGTGGCCCGGATGGCGGTTTGGTCAGCGGGCAGGCGTTGATGGCAGGATCTGACACAGTAAGCTTTTTGGCGCTTAGCTATTTGAACGGGCGTTTTCGCAACTGTGTGACCGTTAATATGGCCACCAATTTTATGCGGCCTTTGCCCGAAGGCAATGTTGTTTACAAAGTCAGCGTGCTCTCAAACGGCAAGCGCATGGCAACAACTCGCGTGGACATTTTTGCGGAGGGCAGCGAGAAGGTCGCGACGTCTTCTTCCGGCGTTTTTGCCTACATCGAAGACTGATGGTTTTTTGGCGCCGAGTGTGACGCCCACCCCACCCTTAATCCCTCCCCATCAAGGGGAGGGAAACTTGTTTGGCCAGCTCGGTCAGTTTATTATTGGAGATGAGTATGTGGTGGGGCCACCATCGTGAACCAACCAAAAACATCACCATGTTAAATGCTAGAACGCTAATCCAGGCTCAATTTCCCTCCCCTTGATGGGGAGGGATTAAGGGTGGGGTGGGGCCCAAACCCGACCAACGTCTCTAGCTTTGTGAAATCACCAAACGGCAGCACCGCTCAGTGTGAACCTGCGGAATCCTTGTGAACAAAATGGGAGTGCGTGGTTTTGGCCTAAGCGCGAAAGCGGCGCGTCAACTCGGTTTGTGCCGCTTTTTTGGGCTCGGCTTCCCACCAATCTTCGGAGCGCGCCAACAACGCCAAATAGGTTTCGCTGACGACTTTGTGGCATTCAGCGCCAGGCCAGTTCTTGGGCAATAGATGCTTTGGTAAAGGCGGTTGTTTGAGAATGAGCCGCCGCCATTCGTGGATCAACAGGGTGCGTGCCGCCAAAGCTTCCAACGGCGACAGGGTTTGCAACGAACTGCCTGCCGCTGCCAGTTTTGCAAAGCGGTCCATAAGCGCCAAATAGTCTGCGGCCAGCTCATGCAGTTCAAATCGATCAATCACCCAATCGGGTAGTTTCTGGATATCGCTCTCAATTGTCAGCAACTCGGCATCTTCAATTTGCTTCAATACTTTTGCGCTGGGGTCGGCAAAAAAGCCGACGCCGTTGCGCAGTTGCAACCCACCAAATGCACCCAGCAATGCGTTTTGGGCTTCGCGGGCATGCCCAATCACATCCGGTCCCACCGCGATCACCAGAGACTTAGGATCAGGAGAATAGGTGGCACGGTAGATTTTTTCCGTTGCCGGGATAAAGCTCTTCAGCCCAGCTTTTGAAAGTTTGTAAAAGCTGTGCCGACCCTGCTTGTCGCGGGTGACCCAGCCTTCTTTCGCCAGGCGTGACATTGCAGTGCGCAGTGCGCCGTTTTCGACATTCATTGCGCTCAGAATGGTCTGCAAGTCCGACATGGCGACGGTGCCGCCATGCGGTTGTATCGTGTCGCCAAATATCGTGATTACCACCGACCAAACGCGCAATCGACCATCTGAATGCAGATGGTCGATCAATGGTTGAATAAGGGTATTTGATGCGTTCATAAACTCCTATGTACGCTCAAAAGCCACCATCGTCAAAAGCTCGTATTCGGCAACTTGTTCATCATCTTGGTTGAACATATTCACGTGCCAACGCACTTCGCCATACTCGTCTGTTCGGATGGTTTTGCGTTTGACGGTCAGGCTTACCCGCACTTCATCACCTGCACTAACCGGTTTTTGAAAGCTCAGATCGTTAAGGCCCGTATTGGCCAAAACTGGGCCCGGATTTGGCTCAACAAATAGACCCGCTGCAAAGCTCAAGAGCAAATAACCGTGGGCCACGCGACCCGGAAAGAACGGGTTGGCCGCCGCCGCTTCTTCATCCATGTGCGCATAAAAGGTGTCGCCAGTGAAATGGGCGAAATGCTCAATGTCTTCCAACGTCACCTTACGCGAAGCGGTGTGCACCGTTTCACCAATTTGCAACTCGTTGAATGTGCGGGTGAACGGATGCGCTGGCGGTTCGATAAATTTCGCGCCTTTCACATATGTACCACCAATTGCGGTGAGCAAATCCGGGCTGCCTTGGATTGCAGTACGTTGCATATAATGCGTTACGCCGCGCACGCCACCGAGTTCTTCGCCGCCACCTGCGCGACCTGGGCCACCATGCACCATGTGGGGCAGCGGTGAGCCGTGGCCCGTAGATTCTTTCATGCTGTCGCGGTTGTTGAAATACAGCCGCCCATGAAACGCGGCAGCGCCCATGGTCAGTTGTTGCGCAACGCTTGGGTCATAAGTGATCACCGATGCCACAAGCGAACCGCCGCCTTTGTTCATCAACTCAATTGCGTGGCTCAGGTCACGATAACCCATCACGGTCGCAACGGGACCAAAGGCCTCTGTTGAATGCACGATAGTTGCGGTATCTGGGTTCTTGCAATGGAACAACATCGGTGAAACAAATGCGCCATTGGCCAAACCTTCGCCATTTAGTTGCACGGCATCTTGGTCGCCATAGGCAAGTTCGCACTCGGTGGCAATTTCAGCTGCCTTTTCCAGCACGTCCCGTTTTTGATCCAGCGAGGCGAGGGCGCCCATGCGGGTACCTTCAGCCGCAGGGTCACCAATAACAGTTTTGTCGAACCGCGCACTCATGGCGGCAATCACGTCTTTCACCCGCTCATTCGGCACCATCATCCGACGAATGGCGGTGCATTTTTGCCCCGCTTTGGCGGTGATTTCGCGCGACGCTTCTTTGATAAACAGATCAAACTCTGGTGTATCAGGTGACGCGTCCGGGCCAAGCACTGAGGCGTTAAGGCTGTCTTGTTCAGCGACAAAACGCACGCCGTTTTTCAAAATATTGTCATTAGATTTCAGATAAGACGCCGTTTTGGCGGAGCCGGTAAAGCTCACGACGTCTTGGCACTCGAGCCGATCCAATAAATCGCCCGTGCCGCCCATGATCAGTTGAATTGCGCCGTCCGGCAAAATGCCGCTTTCCACCATCAATTTCACACATGCCTCGGTGAGGTATGATGTGGAAGTTGCGGGTTTCACGATGGCCGGAACACCCGCAAGCAAAGTCGGCGCGAGTTTTTCCAACATACCCCACATGGGAAAGTTGAACGCATTAATGTGCACCGCCACGCCAAGCAAAGGCGTGCAATAATGCTGACCCAAAAAGGTGCCGTTGCGCGACAAAACTTCAAGGTCACCGTCAGGATAAATATGCCCATCCGGCATTTCACGACGCCCTTTGGAAGCGTAAACGAACATGGTACCGATGCCACCATCAATGTCGACTTTGCTGTCGGCTAAGGTAGCGCCTGTTTTATAAGAAAGTTCGTATAGCGGTTCACGGCGTTCGTTCAGATATGTCGCCACCGCCTTAAGCATCCGCGCCCGATCGTGGAACGTCATAGCCCGCAGTACAGGGCCACCTTTTTGCTTGGCGTAGTCGACCATTGCTTGAAAGTCCAAACCGTCTGATCCGGCCACTGCAATTTCTTCGCCGGTTACGGCAGAACAGATTTTGCGTGTCTTGCCAGATGGTCCCACCCATTGGCCAGCAGTAAAGCTTTCCAGTTGCATCAATGTCATTGTTATAAACCCCTAGTCTAGTGTCGCCGGCAATTTTGCATATCCACGGAAGCGCAAACGCCCGCCGATTTCTGCCTTGCCGATCAATTTGTAATTTGGATATCGTTTGAGGAAGCTGTTGACCGCAATGCGACCCTCCATGCGGGCAAGCGAAAACCCGACGCACAAATGTGGGCCGCCCGCAAAAGCCAAATGTCGATTGGGTTTGCGCATGAGTTTTAATTCGTCCGGATCTTCAAACTGCGCTGGGTCTCGGTTTGCAGCGCCTATCACCAAATGCAAATTGCTGCCTTTTGGAATCTTGATGCCATCAATTTCAATGTCAGCAGTTGTTTCGCGATTGCCCAATTGGTTGGGCGACAAATAGCGCAAAAACTCATCGACCCCAGTTTTGATGATGTCTGGATTGGACTTGAGCGCGTACTTTTGGCCCGGAAACTCATGCAACGCGGCCAACGAATTGCCGATCAAATTTGTGGTGGTTTCGTGTCCAGCGTTGAGAATGAAAATGCAGTTTTGCAACAATTCGGTTTCGGACAGTTCACCTTCTTCACTCTCGATCAGGCGGGTCAAAACATCAGTTTCGGGATTGCCCGGATGCTTGCGACGGTGATCCGCGAGGTCTTTCAAATAGGCTTTGAAATCCACCACTGCCTTGTTGCCAACTGCCAATTGTTCAGGCGTCAACGTCGGTTCCAATGCCCCCAAAATCGCCAGCGACCAATCACGCAATGGTTCCCGATCGGCCATCGGCATATCAAACATATTGCCGATAATTTGAATGGGAATTTTGCTGGCAAAATCTTCAATCAAGTCGACCTCAGATTTGTCCGCCATATCTTCCAAGAGGATGTCGATAGTATCGACCAGCCCCGGTTCCATGTTGGCAATTGCACGTGCATTCAGCGCGCCAACCATGATCTTGCGCACCCGCGTGTGCAATGGCGGATCGTTAAACACAAGCGAGGTGGTGTGATGTTCGTAAAGCGGTGCATCGTCACCAAATTTTGGCAAAAATGCTTGTTTTTTGTCCGAAGAATATAGGGTCGTGTCGCGGTAAATTCGGTCCAAGTCCGCATATCGTGTCAGAATGAAGGAGCCATCTGGTTGCGAACAAACCGGCGCATGTTTTAACAGCGCTTGGTAATAAGGAAACGGGTCCTCAACAAATCCTGCTGGAGGATTTGTGAGGTCGAACCCTTCAATCATTTTGCGCTCAAGTTCGCTCATTTCAACCGCTCTGCCAAACGCCAGCTGTTCGGGCTTTGTGTGGCAACATCAGCCATGATTATCTTTACGCGATCCATGCCGATTTCAGTAGCATAGTGCATCGGCCCGCCGCGCCAGCGCGGGAAGCCGTAGCCGTGAATTTTGACCAAGTCGACGTCGAGATCACGTTCGGCGATGCCTTCCTCAACAATCAGCGCCCCTTCATTGATCATCACTGCGAGCAATCGGTCCACGATTTCTTGATCGGTAAACGACCGGCGTTCAATGCCAGCATCTTTGGATTGTTGCGTGATTAAGTCAGTGACGAATGCATCTTCGTGCGGTTTGCGGTCGCCTTCAACATAGGCGTACCAACCTTTTTGGCTGCGCTGGCCAAAACGCTCAGCCTCGCACAGCAAATCGCCAATCCGCACATAGCGCTCATCTGGCGCGCGGGTTGGGGCTTGGCGCTTGCGGTTGGCCCAAGAAATTTGCAAGCCCGTGAGGTCTTGCAGTTCATAGGGGCCCATTGGCATGCCAAAGCCGCGCATCGCCTCATCAATCTGTTTTGGCGTGCAGCCATCCATCAGCAAATAGTCGGCTTGGCGGCGATAGGCGGAGAGGATGCGATTGCCGATGAACCCGTCGCAAATACCCGATAAAACACCAACCTTGCGCAAGCGTTTGCCCAAATCAAAACCAGTGGCCAACACGTCTTTTGACGTGCTTGGGAGCTGTACAATTTCCAAGAGCTTCATGATGTGTGCTGGGGAAAAGAAATGCAGACCGATGAACCGAGATGGATTGGCTATGCCCTTAAAAATCTGCGTTGGATCGATGTAGGAGGTGTTGGTCGCCAAAATCGCATTTTCGCTCATATTGGCGGCAAGCGATTGGAAGACTTGCTGTTTCACGCCCAAATCTTCAAATACCGCTTCAATCGCCAAATCAGCATTTGCGGACGCAGCGTAATCGGCAGACGCAACCAGAGCGTTTCTAAGTTTGACCGCCTTGTCGTCCGAGATTTTCCCGCGCTTCACACCGCCGGTAATCAGGTCTTCAACCCGGTCGCGTCCTGCATCAGTGGCATCTTGGTCGCGCTCGATCAGGGTCACATCATATCCGGCCATTAAACATGCAAAGGCAATGCCTGCGCCCATCAAGCCACCGCCCACAACGGCGATGTTTTTGATCTCAAGCGGGGTGCCGCCCTTTATGGCTTTGGGTTTGCTCACAGCCCGTTCAGAGAAAAAGGCATGCCGCAGCGCTTTGGATTGTGCACTGTCGCGTAATTCAAGATGCAGCGCGCGTTCTTTTTGTTGTCCTTCAATGAAAGGCAACGTCGCGGCCCATTCAGTTGCGTTTAAATTGTCGATAGGTGAAGTTTGGCCTTTGGCACGTTTGGTGATTTCTTGACGCTTTGTAGCAAAGAAATCTTCAGCAACGGCAGCGGGTGTTCTTTTGCTCAGACCAGCAAGCGGTGTTGGCAGGTTTTGGGCAAACGCCAATGCGGCCTCAACAGGATTGCCTTCGAAAACCAAATCAAGACCGCCAAGCTCATACAGCTTTTGCGCGTCAATCAACTGTCCTGTTGTGGCCAGCTCAACCGCAGCTTCAACGCCAATGAGGCGCGGCAAGCGTTGTGAGCCGCCAGCACCCGGAACGAGGCCAAGATTGACTTCAGGTAATCCAAACAATGTGCCCTTTTGCGCCAAGCGGAAATCACAAGCCATCGCCAATTCAAAGCCGCCACCGAGCGTGGTGCCATGGGTCGCGGCGATCCAAGGAACAGAGCTATCCTCAATGATCTGATAGACATCAGGCAAGTCTGGTTTTTGCGGTGGTTTGCCGAACTCGGATATGTCCCCACCCGCAACGAACGTGCGGCCCGCGCAATAAACAATCGCAGCCTTCGCATTTGCTGATTCTGCCATTGCAACGGCGTCCAGCAATCCCTTGCGCACAGCAATGCCAGTTGCATTTACGGGTGGGTTGTTGATTTCCACTAGGGCAATATCGCCCCGCAATTCAACACTAACAACACTCGACAATATCATTCCCCCAAAAGTCGAAACATCAAATTCTCATCATATATTGACCAACCAGTCGGTTTATGTAAAGCTAAAATTCACATGGGAAGTAAGTCTCGAAAATTACTCGAGATATTTCAGGGAGAACCAGGTGAGCGACACGATTATTGTCACCAAAACCGATGGTTGGGTAGAAATTACGCTGAATAGACCGGATCGGTTGAATGCGTTTAATGATGAAATGCACGGTGCGCTGCAAGTGGCGCTCAATGACGCAAAAGCTGATAATGCAATTCGCGCCATTTTGTTCACAGGGTCTGGTCGTGGCTTTTGCGCGGGGCAAGATTTGGATGCACGTGATCCACGAAAAATGACGTCGCCGCCAGATTTGTTCACGACGATTTCGACGTTTTACAATCCGCTGGTTAAACTCATTCGCTCCATCAATAAGCCGATTATCTGCGCCGTGAACGGAGTGGCCGCAGGGGCTGGTGTCAATATAGCGCTCGGGTGTGACATCGTCCTTGCATCAGAAAAAGCAAAATTCATCCAATCGTTCGCCAAAGTGGGCTTAGTGCCAGACGCAGGCGGTAGCTGGATTTTGCCACGGCTTATTGGCGAAGCGCGCGCCAAATATATATGCATGACCGCCACCCCTGTGCCCGCAAAGCAAGCGGTTGAGTGGGGCATGATTTGGCAAGCAATTCCAGACGAAGAGCTGATGGCAGAGGCACGTAAAGTCACCGCGCAAATGGCTGAAGGCGCAACTTTTGGCTTGGGCATGATGAAACAGGCGTTGCAAACCTCGTTTGATCATTCGCTTGATGAGCATTTGGACGTGGAAGCGCAAATGCAAGGCCGTTGTGGCCGGTCAAAAGACTATGCCGAAGGCGTTAGCGCGTTTTTGGATAAGCGGCCTGTAAATTTTGGCGGTGTCGAATGATGACGCCACAAGAGCGCGCCCAAAAATCCGCAAGCACTATGTGGGAAAACGATAGCGCGTCGCAGCGTGTGGGCATGAAGCTCGTCGAAATTGGCGTCGGTTCGGCAACCCTAACGATGACCATCGGCGAAGAGCATTTGAACGGACACAAAATTTGCCACGGTGGCTATGTTTTCATGCTGGCGGACAGTGCGTTTGCTTTCGCGTGTAACAGCTACAATCAATTGGCTGTCGCCCACCAAAATTCGATTACCTATGCCGCACCCGGCAAACTAGATGATGTACTCACCGCCAAAGCGGTTGAAGTGAGCAAGTCCGGGCGCTCCGGCATTTATGACGTGACGATAACAAATCAAAACGATGAAGCACTGGCTCATTTTCGCGGCCATTCGCGCACCATCAAGGGTACACATTTTACGGAGATTGAGGCGTGAACGAAGCCTACTTGTGTGAAGGATTTAGAACGCCGATTGGCCGCTTTGGCGGCACACTCGCAGCGGTGCGTCCAGACGACATGCTTGCCTATGTGATCAAGAAAACCATGGAAGCGGCCCCCAATCTCGATCCATCCGCAATTGATGATTGTTATATGGGGTGCGCCAACCAGGCAGGCGAAGATAACCGCAACGTCGCCCACATGGCGACATTGTTGGCGGGGTTGCCCGTTTCTGTTTCAGGTACCACTATCAACCGTTTGTGCGGTTCGGGCCTGGACGCTGTGGGCATGGCCGCCCGCGCCATTAAGGCTGGCGAGGCGGAGGTGATTTTGGCGGGTGGCGTTGAAAGCATGAGCCGTGCGCCGTTCGTTATGCCAAAAGCTGACACAGCCTTTTCGCGCAATGCAGAAATCTACGACACGACTATCGGTTGGCGTTTCGTCAACAGGCTAATGAAGAAGCAATATGGCATAGATTCAATGCCCGAAACGGGCGAGAATGTTGCAAAAGACTTCAACGTTTCGCGTGCAGATCAAGACGCATTTGCATTCCGTTCTCAAGAACGTGCAGCCAAGGCGATTGCCTCTGGCCGGCTAGCGCAAGAAATAGTTCCGGTGGAAATCCGTCAGCGCAAGGGCGACCCAATTGTCTTTTCACAAGATGAACATCCGCGGGCAAGTACGCTAGAAAAACTAGCCTCACTTGGCACCCCTTTCCGCGAAGGCGGTTCTGTCACCGCAGGCAATGCATCTGGGGTGAATGATGGTGCGGCTGCGATCATTATTGCTTCAAAAGCAGCGGTCGATAAATACGGTCTAACACCAAAAGCCAAAATCACAGGATTGGCAACGGCAGGCGTTGAGCCTCGCATTATGGGTATCGGCCCGGCGCCAGCCTCAACAAAACTGCTAGAGCGATTAGGTCTTAAAATCACAGACGTGGACATCATTGAATTGAACGAAGCGTTTGCCTCGCAGGGCATTGCCGTGTTGCGCCAATTGGGCGTGGCCGACGACGCTGATTTCGTCAATCCAAATGGCGGCGCGATTGCGCTGGGTCATCCCCTCGGCATGTCCGGTGCGCGCTTGGCGCTAACGGCGGGGATTGAATTGGTCAACACAGGTTCAAAACGCGCGCTATGCACCATGTGCATCGGCGTTGGCCAAGGCATCGCCTTGATGCTCGAGCGTGTGTAGGGGGAACAAATGAAAGATCTAACACCAAACAAAGCGGATCTCGATCCAATTGAAATCGCCTCACGCGATGAGATTTCTGCATTGCAGTTGCAACGGATGAAATCGACACTGGTCCATGCCTACAACAATGTGCCGTTTTACAAGAAACAGTTTGATGATGCAGGCGTGCATCCTGATGATTTGAAGAGCCTATCGGACCTCTCAAAGTTTCCCTTTACGGTAAAGACGGACCTGCGAGACAATTATCCGTTCGGCATGTTTGCTGTGCCGCGTGAGCAGGTCAGCCGCATCCACGCCTCATCGGGCACAACTGGCAAGCCCACCGTGGTCGGCTACACCAAGAACGATATCGATACATGGTCGTCTGTTGTTGCGCGTTCATTGCGCGCATCGGGGGTGCGCAAAGGCGATATTCTGCATAACGCTTATGGCTATGGATTGTTCACAGGCGGTCTGGGCGCGCATTATGGCGCGGAGGCCTTGGGCTGTTCTGTGGTGCCGATTTCTGGCGGCATGACATCGCGCCAAGTGCAGCTAATTCAAGATTTCCAACCTCACGCAATAACCGTCACGCCGTCTTATATGTTGGCCATTTTGGACGAGTTCCGCAAACAGGGTTTCGACCCGCGTGAGAGTTCATTGCAGGTCGGTATTTTTGGCGCAGAGCCCTGGACAAACGAAACCCGCAAAGAAGTTGAAAACGCTTTCGACATGCATGCGGTAGATATTTATGGGCTCTCTGAAGTGATGGGCCCGGGCGTCGCAAACGAATGCGTTGAAACCAAAGACGGTTTGCACATTTGGGAAGACCATTTTTATCCTGAAATCATCAATCCAGAAACGGGTGAATTGGTGGCAGATGGCGAAGAAGGCGAATTGGTTTTCACTTCGCTGACCAAAGAGGCATTGCCAATCATTCGTTACCGCACCCGCGATTTAACACGATTGTTGCCGGGTACCGCTCGCTCCATGCGCCGGATGGAAAAGATAACTGGTCGTTCTGACGATATGATCATTTTGCGCGGCGTAAACGTGTTTCCAACCCAGGTCGAAGTGCAGGTCTTGGCCGTTTCCGGCTTAGCCCCGCATTTCCAAATTGAACGGATCCACGAAGGGCGCATGGACGGCATGATCGTACATGTGGAGGCAACCCCCGATGCGGCATCTGATGAGGTGCGCATGGCCGCCAGCAAAAAACTGGCGAAAAAGATTAAAGATAATATCGGTGTGTCAGCCCAAGTGTTTGTTAAGTCGCCAGGCGGTGTGCCACGATCTGAAGGCAAGGCTGTCCGTGTTATTGACAACCGAGAAAAGGGGCAAGGCTAGTGGTTCGCACGATCGCCAAAGATCACGAAGAAAAGCGCCTCGCCATTTTGAAAACGGCGGCGAAGTTCTTTGCCAAAAACGGATTTGATCGTTCTTCCATGAGCCAGTTGGCGCTGGAATGCGGTGTTTCTAAGGCTTTGATTTATCACTATTATCAAAGCAAAGAAGCACTGCTTTACGATATTATTCTCACCCATCTTCAAGACCTGGTAGATGCGGTTGATTCTGTTCACCCTGTGACCAATCCGGAGCAGCATTTACGCAATCTTGTGCATGCGATACTCACGCAATATCGCGATGCGGATGCTGAGCATAAGCTACAGTTGGAAGCAACAGTCTCTTTACCAAAGCATAACCAAAAAACACTCGCTGACCTGCAAAGGCGTTTGGTAGTTACACTTTCTGATGCCATCAATGCAATTTCTCCGATGTGTTTTGAGACACGCGAAGAGATGCTGCGGCCGGTCACAATGTCGCTGTTTGGCATGCTGAACTGGTTTTACCTTTGGTACAGAAAAGGCAAAGGCATGACGCGATCGGATTACGCGGATTTGGCAACGGATTTGCTGGTTGGCGGAATAAAGGGCCTACGAGATAATTAACATGATAATTATCTTGCAATATCGAAACGGTTGCTCCCACAATGGAGTGATTAATTTGGGAATAGTTCATTCAGGGAGGTAGTAATGAACAAATTTATTAAACTCGCAGCGGCAGCAGCTGTTGCAATCACAGCAAGTACCAGTGCTTTTGCGGCGGAATACACGCTGACCATTTCTAGCTGGACGGGTCCAGGGCACGGCATCAACGCCATTATGTGGCCAAACCTGATTAAAATGATCGAAGATGCAACGGATGGCAGGGTGACCGCTGAAGTTAAACTTGGCCTTGCCCCACCACCAGCTCAAATGGATTTGGTGATGGATGGCGCGGCTGACATGACCATCATTTTTCACGGCTATCAGCCCGGCCGTTTTGTTGGCACAAAACTGATCGAACTTCCAGGCTATGAAGGTAACGCAGAAGCAGCTTCAGTTGCATACTGGCGCGTACACGAAGCTTATCTTTCAAAGCTTGACGAGCACCGTGGCGTTAAATTGATGGGTCTCACCACGCACGGGCCAGGGCAAATTCACTCAAATAAAGCTGTAACAACATTGGCAGATTTGAATGGCCTGAAAACCCGTCTCGGCGGTGGTGTTTCTAGCGATGTCGGTGCAGAGCTTGGCCTGATTGGTATTCAAGTGCCAGCTCCAAAGGTTTACGAAACTTTGGCTTCAGGCGCTGCCGATGCGGTTGCCATGCCATATGAAGGTCGTGATGGCTTCAAGCTGACCGAAGTTGCTAAAAACGTTTATGAAATGCCTGGTGGTTTCTACCGTGGTTCATTTGCGTTTTTGATGAGCCAAGAAACTTTCGATAGTTTTCCAGCAGATATTCAAAAAGCACTAGAAGAAAAAGTGTTTGGCGAACCAGCAAGCCGTATGCTTGGCGCTGCATGGGATGAGATCGACAATATCGGTCGTGCTGCAACCGAGGCTGCCGGAGATAACTCAATCACTCTGGCTTCTGAGGCAGATCAAGCCGCTTATGCTGTAATTGCTGCAAAAGTCACAGCAAAAATTATTGGCGAATTGACGGCTGCTGGCGTTGATGGACAAGCCGCATATGACATGGTCAAAGCTGAAATGGCTGCCCAATAGGTGCGGTTAGTTTGACTTATTGGTTTGGCGCGGGTCAACTCGACCTGCGCCATTCTAACGTTCTCTAGGGATGATACTTATGAGATCTGCTTTGAACCTTGTCCGCCAATTATCGCAGCTGCCAATGTTGCTTGCATCGGTTGTGCTGTTTTTGTTGATGGCAATGACATTTACCGACGTGATTATGCGGTCAGCGTTTAACGCACCATTAGAAGCAGCGACCGAGCTAACGCGTATGTTCATGGCAATCGTTGTGTTTTTGGTGATGCCCATTATCAGCGGGTCACAAGAGCATATCGTTGTTGATTTGGCCGACCCGCTTTTCACGAACAAATGGGCAATCCGCATTCGCGACACGCTTGTAAATCTTGCATGTGGCGCGATGTTGATTTGGCCTGCACGGCAAGTGGTGGTGCTTGCAGAGCGCGCGCGCGACTATGGCGACGTGACCGAATATCTCGCCATTCCCCAGTTTTATATCGGATGGTTTATCGCCATTCTCACCTTTGTAAGTGCGTTTGTGTTGCTCGCCCGCGGGCTGATCACCTTGTTTGCACCTCAGCTTTTGGAAGAACAAAATGATTGAAGCAGCAATTGGGTTTGGTGCCGTCCTCGTACTGGTGCTGATGCGTATGCCGCTCGCATTCGCCATGGGGCTCGTGGGCATGATTGGCTATGCAAACGAAACAAGTTTTCGCGGCGCACTTTCAATGGTGTCGCGCCTCATCATTGATACCTCGCAAGATTACGGTTTGTCCGTGGTGCCGCTGTTCATTTTGATGGGACTATTCGTCAATAAAGGTGGTATTGCACGCGAGCTCTATCAAGTGTCTTACGCGTTCTTGGGTCACATGCGTGGCGGGTTGGCCATGGCGACCATTCTTGCTTGCGGTGGCTTTGCTGCAATTTGCGGATCGTCTCTGGCAACGGCGGCGACCATGTCCAAAGTCGCCATGCCGCAAATGCGCAAATATGGCTACGAAGACAGTCTGTCCACGGCATCCATTGCGGCGGGTGGCACGCTCGGCATTCTTATTCCGCCTTCGGTCATTTTGGTCATCTATGGTTTGCTGACAGAAACTTCCATCGGCAAATTGTTCATGGCCGGCATTATTCCCGGTATATTGGGGATCGTGTTTTACATTTTTGCCGTAAAATACACCGTGACCCGCAATCCAAAGGCGGGACCTGCGGGCGAGCGCACAAACTGGGTTGGTCGCCTTGGCGCGTTACGCGGAGTGTGGGCAGTCTTGATCTTGTTCTTTTTGGTCATTGGCGGTCTTTACGGAGCGCTTGACGTGTGGCCAATTCATCTGACCTTCTCACCTACCGAAGCCGCTGGCATGGGTGCTGCGGGCGCGTTTTTGATTGCGCTGTTCCGGGGCAATCTGAACCTCAAAGCTGTGCTCGAAGTGCTCAAAGAAACCTCAATTACAACGGCTTCGTTGTTCAGTGTTCTGATTGGCGCGTGGATCTTCTCGAACTTTGTCAATGTGGCGGGCCTAACCGAAGGATTGCGAGACTTGATTACGTCTTACGATCTGCCTGCATGGGCGGTGATGGCGATTATTTTGGGCATCTACATTATGCTCGGCATGATTTTTGAAAGCCTGTCGATGCTCTTGCTGACCGTGCCGATTTTCTTTCCGCTCGTTATTGGTTTGGGGTTTGACCCTGTTTGGTTCGGCGTTGTTGTAGTTGTGGTCACAGAAATCAGCCTGATTACACCGCCTGTGGGGCTCAACGTCTTCATTCTGAAAAACGTTGTAGGCGATGTGTCGACCAGTACAATCTTTAAAGGGGTGACGCCGTTTTGGATCGCCGACATTTTCCGCCTTGCCCTGCTCGTCAGTATTCCAGCCTTGTCACTGTTCTTGCCATCGCAGATGTAGGCAGGTCGAATTTGTGAGTTTTCAAGGGTCGCTTCGGCGGCCCTTTTTTGTTTGAGCCGATGTCAGCTCCCGACTTGTTTGCCGCGCTGTGACGCATAGTGGTCAAATTGTAGCGCAGCATTTTTTGGGCTCGAACATGAAGTTTACCCTCAACTTGACATTGCCGTTGGAACAATTAGCCTTCGCTCGAAGGCAATGTTCTAAATGTGTAGGTAGATTTTTATGTTTCACCCTTTTTTGCGTGTTCTGGCGATCAGTGTTTTGCTAACAGGAGCGGCTGTGGCCCAAAACAGCGAGGGCAACATCAGCTTCAACCTATTTGAATTTGAAGGTGTTTATGTTCAGACCATTTTCAATTTTGACGAAGGCTATACAGAAAAAACGGGTGTTGCGGTTGCTACGCCATTTGCCTTGTCGGTGCCAAAGCGCAATGATGTAAAGCGGATTGCAGATGGCAAGCCTGATGGCGGGGCCTTTGTTAAGTTTACTTTCGCAATTGAGGCGGAGGCCGACACAGGTGGCGACAATCAAGACCTGGTTTTCTTAGAAAACATCCAAATCATTCCTGCGAACATACCAATGCCAGTGGATGTCGACGATCCTAGTTCCGCGCGCGTGAAAATGGCGGCTGCCCTTTTGCGTAACAATGTCTTTCCTCAAGCCGTTCAGGGGTTCCAAAATGCCGAAATATTGGCGATTGAGGAGTATGAGTTCAAAGATTACAAGGGCGTGCACCTGATCGCCCGATACGCTGACCCGTCAATTGGCCCAATGATGCTTAGGCTCACCGCAAATTTGAATCCAAAGCAAAGCGCGGGATATATTACTATTGCCAATATCAATCTGACGCTGGCACCCGTAAGCGGCGGCGAGACTTTGTTGCAGACACTATCTGCCCAAGTGGCAAATAGTCTGATTTACAAATAGAGTTTTCAAAAGAACGTTGTTCACAACCAAGCGCCGAAAAGCAAGCTGAAAAGCTTTCGGCTACTTAGGCACTCAAACCCGGCAACGGCCCAAAAAAATAATCAATCTCTGATTTGAAATGCAGCAAACTCGGCAAAATCGCGACGCACATAGCGGCGATTTCGTCGGTTGGGTCCAACATATCTGGCACCATCACAGTAGCAAGCCCTGCGGCGCTGGCTGAGCGTACGCCATTGTGGCTATCTTCAAACGCGATGCAGTTTTCTGGCGCAAAGCCCAAACGCGCAGTGGCGGTCAAAAACGGTTCGGGATGTGGTTTGCCTTGAGCAACGTCCATACGTGTAACAATCGTATCAAAATAGGCGTGTAGCCCGGTTTGCTCCAAATGTTGGTGCGCGGAGTGACCCGTCGACGTTGCGACGGCAATGGGAACACCGCGCGCGCTCAAGCCTGCTACCAACTCTTTTGCACCGTTTTTAAGCGGAATGCCCTTTGCCATTTCTTCCTGCGCACGATCAACTAAAATGGTCTCATATGTTTCAACATCAAAGTCAGGGCCGAAAAACTGGTGATAAATCGGCACATTTTCCGTCTGCGGAATGCCCACAAAGGCGGCGAACATGTCGTGGGTCATCTCATGGCCCCATTCAGCACACAGGTCTTGCATGACCCGTTTATAAACACGTTCTGTGTCCAACAGCAGTCCATCCATATCAAAAACCACTGCCTCGACTTTATCGGGCCAAAGACCAAGTTTGTTTTCGATTGCAGGGGCTCTAGCGTTCATGTTTCACTTCTTTAAAAATAGGGGCAGATTCTGCCAGAAAGACGCGACAGATCGATGAACAAATATGTGGCTCTATTTCGTGGCCTAAATGTGGGCGGCCACAACAAAATAACAATGGTTGAACTTAGGGTGATGCTAGAGGCCGCAGATTGTCAAAAGGTTACTACTTACATTCAATCTGGCAATGCGGTCTTTGTGCATGATCAGCCCAGAGATAAGATTGAAACAATGCTCGAAGGTGCGTTTGAAAAGCATTTTGAGTATCGCGTCGATATTGTTGTGCGCACTGAGGCAGAACTCGCCTCTGCCACCACCGCGTACCCATTTTTCTCAGATGAGCGAAATCTGAGTTTCATGATGACGGGATTTGCGCGTCAACCAATTGGCGAAAATGCGATTTCTATCCTTGAGCAAGTGGCCATTGATGGCGAATTAGTAGAAGCAAAAGAGCAAGAAATTCACTTCTATTTCGGCAATGGTTCGGGTCGTTCCAAGCTCGGAGCGCTTAATTTCGCCAAAAAGATTGGCACGCCAATTACCATGCGCAATCGACGTACTGTTTTGAAATTGCTTGAATTGATCAACGCGCTTTAGTGTCGATGGTCCTTTGTTGCCCCAACCATGCACTCATTTTCCAACGCATCTTTCTTTATTTCTGTCTTCGTTGGTGCTATCTATGAATGCTATAGCGACTAGAGGTTCAATCTCCAATGGAAAAAAGTTTTAAAGAATATTCAATTGGCCAGCTTTCAAATCATGCGAATGTGAAAGTGCCTACCATTCGATATTACGAGCAAATTGGCTTGCTTGAGCAGCCTTGGCGCACTGAAGGTGGCCAGCGGCGCTACGACCAAGACGCGTTAAATCGCTTGGATATGATCGCCCACGCCCGCGAACTGGGTTTTTCTATTGATGCCATCCGCGAGTTCATTCGCCTTGCTGGGCATCCAGACGCACCGTGCGACGACCTTGACCAAATCACCGAACGTCATTTAAACGATGTCACACAGCGTATTCAAAAGCTCGAGCGCTTGCGAGCGGAACTTCAATCCATGCTGAACAATTGCCAGCATGACACGGTTGAAAAATGCCGCATCCTGGAAGTTTTGAGCGACCACAACAACTGCCAAACAGAGCATTAGGCGCTTATTGCGCCTTGTGACTATTTCCTTTCTTCAGTTTTTCAATTGAAGGGACAATTCCGCTTTTTCAAAGATCAAGGACAATTGCCATGACCACCGAAATGCCACACCTGAAAATTCCAAATCAACGCTTAGAAAGTCAAATCGCGTTCGTCATGGAAATGGACAAGCTTAAATCGGTTGATCGGATGACCAAAATCATCTGCCAAGACCGCGTTGAGAATGATGCGGAGCATTCTTGGCACGTGGCACTGATGGCGTTGGTGCTTGAACCCTATGCCGGCACAAAGGTGGATATTGCGCGCGTGGTCAAAATGCTGCTTGTGCATGACGTGGTCGAAATTGATGCGGGGGACACCTATATTTATGCCAACGCAGATGCCGATCAGCAGTTCCAAGAAGAACTAGAGGGAGCTAACCGGATATTTGGATTGTTGCCCAAAGATCAAGCTGAGGAGTTGACGTCGCTTTGGCATGAATTCGAAACGCGCGAAACAGCGGAAGCCAAGTATGCAAAAGCTATCGATCGCCTTTCCCCATTCCTATATTACGGATATTCAGGTGAGGGGTGTTTGGTGGCGCAGGGCGTTGACGAGGCGATGGTGCGCGCCCAAATGGTCAGCATGAACGATGTCTCATCTGACTTGAAAAACTTGTTCGAAACGGTGTTGGCGACCTATCAAAAGTTCGGCGTCGTCCGAGACAGCAATAACCCATCAATTGAACCGGCAAACCAGCACAACAAGCTGGCGGATCACATGCACACAGTTCAGGCTGCGAACGAAGACCTCGCCAAACGCATTCAGTTCGTGGTGGAAATCGACAAACTCAAATCCATCATTCGTCAGACCCAAATTTTAAGCGTTGATAGGCTCGAAAATGATGCCGAGCATTCATGGAATCTAGCGATCATGGCGGTTATGTTGCACGAATATGCAAACGCTGATGTAGACCTATTGCGGGTGCTAAAGATGCTTTTGATCCATGATATTGTTGAGATTGATGCAGGCGACGCGCCGATTTATGACCTTGCGGCGCAAAAGGGCAAAGAGGAACGCGAAATCGCTGCGGCTGAGCGTTTGTTTGGCATGTTGCCCCCGGTGCTTTGTGATGATCTGAAATCACTTTGGAACGAGTTTGAAGCGCACCAAACCAATGATGCACAATTTGCTCGTTCGATGGATCGACTGTCGCCATTACTCTATAATTTTTACACCAAAGGCGTGCGTTGGGCGAAATTCGGCGTGTCATCTAATGATGTTCTGGAGCGCCTCCGCGTCATCGCCGATGGCTCGCAAGCGCTGTGGGTGCTCGGCGAAAGCATAATCGAGCAAAGTGTGGACGCGGGTTTTCTTAAGCGCTCTGCTTGATTGGGGATTGCCCAACGATTGGCGTTTGTGCGTCTTCATAAGCGACGCGGTTTCGGCCCTGCGCCTTAGCCAGATACATCCGCTCATCGGCTTGCTGCACGAATGCGCTCAGCGATTGACCAGCATGGTGCATCGACAGACCGATGGACACGCTCATCTGTTGACGAATAGGGCCATTGTCGAAAATCAATCTGCGGACCCGACGTCGCACATTCTCGGCGATGGAGATCGCTTCTTTTTTGTTGGCATGCGGCAAAAATAGTCCAAATTCTTCGCCGCCCATCCGCCCAACGATGGAATCTTTGGCCGGTGTTTCTTTGATAATGTCTGCGATCAATTTGATCGCATCGTCGCCCACACAGTGGCCGAAACGATCATTTAGTTTTTTGAAATGATCAACATCGATGAACAAAAAACTGCCCGCGGTCGGCCCGCCCAACGGCGTGTGCAAAGCACCTTCGACCGCTTGCAAAAACGAAGTTCGGTTCAACAGGCCCGACATTTGGTCTGTGCTGGCAATACGTGCGAGTTCTTTGGTGAGCTGTTGCAGTTTTGCGTTTTGTTGATGAATGTAATAGCCGATTGGGTATGACACCAAAATGGTAACCACAGCCGTGACACTCATGCGCCGTGTCATCGCCTCAGGTTCGAGCCAAGAATAGATGAAAAAGACGGCAATTTCTGCCAAAATGAGGGCGACACCCATAACACCAACGGCACCATACATTGCGCCATAATCTTTTTTTTCGCTATTGCTGCCTGACATATTCAGCGCCCTCCAAACACACTATTTTGCTGTGACTGGACATATTCTGCGCCAAAATTGTTAATTCACGCCTCCGAAAAGCAGTTAACATATCGTATTCTTAGAATTCGTTTGATGAATTGTTGACCCACATTCCTTGGTTCCTTACAAACAGCTGCGCAGCGTTCCTTTTAGGAACTGAAAGCGATTCCGGTGCGGCTGACCCAATTAGGGGGCCTAGTCCTGAGCTGCTCGATGTTTTGATATAAATGAACTCTGCCTCTTATTTGAAAACTTCAGAGGTAGAAAATGAATAAAATACTTGTTTTAGCAATCCCAACTCGTACCGTTATCGCGCTTGCGCATGATGTGCGTGGTCGCAAATCGTGAGCGCTAAATTGCAACTACCAGCTGACACAGCCGTAATGTTGTGTGGTCATGGCAGTAGAAATCAATTGGCAGTGGGCGAATTCGCTCACCTCAAGGATCGCCTAAAAGAGCGGTTGGGTGATGTGCCGGTGGAATACGGATATCTTGAATTCGCTGACCCAGTTATCCATCACGGCCTCAATCAGCTCAAAGACCAAGGCATCAAAAAAGTGCTGGCTGTGCCGGGCATGTTGTTTGCCGCAGGCCATGCCAAAAACGACATCCCCTCGGTGCTGAACAGCTATCAAGCGCAAAACCCTGAGATGGAAGTCATTTATGGTCGCGAGCTTGGCATTGATCTGAAAATGATCCGCGCCGCAGGCGAACGCATTGAAGAGGCTTTAAAAAATGCTGGCGGCGACGTGCCCCGCGAGGAAACGCTTCTGATGGTTGTTGGCCGGGGTGCGTCTGACCCTGATGCGAACTCAAATGTCGCCAAAGTCATGCGCATGCTTTGGGAAGGCATGGGTTTTGGTTGGGGTGAAGTCGCCTATTCGGGCGTCACATTCCCGCTGACTGCACCGGCGCTGCGCCATGCAACAAAGCTTGGCTACAAGCGCATTGTGGTGTTCCCCTATTTCCTTTTTACCGGCATTTTGGTGAAGCGGATTTATAGCTACACGGATGAAGTGGCTGCTGAATACCCAGATATTGAGTTTATCAAAGCTGGCTATCTCAACGACCATGATTTGGTGGTGGATACGTTCATTGATCGCATTGAGGAAACCCTTCACGGCGAAAACAAAATGAACTGCCAGATGTGCAAATATCGCGAACAAGTTCTTGGCTTTGAAGCAGAAGTGGGATTGGCACAAGAAAGCCATCACCATCATGTTGAAGGCATCGGCGGTGGCATGGAGAATTGTCCATGCAAGGGCGATTGCGATGCGTCATGTCGTGACGAAGAGTTCTGCAAAAAACACGGGCTTGATTGGACGCCCGTTCATGCGCACGAGCATACCCACGACCATGATCACGACCACAGTCACAGCCATTCGCATGACGATGCGCACACACATGATCATGCGCACCATCCTTATCCATTTGCAGACCATCCACTTGGTCCTAGGACCATGGAAAAACCTGCAAAAGAAAAGGGCTAAAATCTGTGAATTGGCTACGTGATCCGCAAGCAATCTATGCTGAGAGCTTTGCCACAATCGAACGTGAAGCGGCGTTGGACCAGTTCCCCGTTGGTTTGCACAAGATTGTGGTGCGGATGATTCATGCGTGTGGCATGGTGGATTTGACCGAAGATATTGCTTGGCATGGGGACGTGGCACAAGCCGCCGCGTCCGCCATTGGCGTGGGTAAACCGATGTTTTGCGATTGCGAAATGGTGCGCTCGGGTATTATCCGTCGGTTTTTGCCACAGGGTTTTGAGCCGACGTGCACGCTAAATGATCCTTCTGTTGTTGCCCTTGCAAAGGATATGCAAACCACGCGCTCAGCCGCCGCCGTTGAGTTGTGGAAAGACAAGTTGGATGGCGCAATTGTGGTGATCGGCAATGCGCCGACGACCTTATTCCACTTGCTGGAGTTGATAAAAGCAGGAGGACCAACACCTGCAGCCATCATCGCCACCCCTGTAGGCTTTGTGGGCGCAGCTGAATCAAAGCAAGCACTGTCGGAGGCGAAAATCCACGTACCTTATGTTACGGTGCTCGGGCGTCGTGGTGGTTCTGCTATGGCCAGCGCTGCGTTGAATGCAATTACAATCGGGAAGGAATGGACATGAGTGAATGTTGGCTTCACGTGGTCGGGGTAACCGCTCGCGGTGTGCAATCCTTGGCACCCGAACAACAGGTATTGCTCGACAATGCCAAAGTGATCATCGGCCCACCGCGTAGCCTGCCAAAAGTGCGCGAGCTGGATGATCGGCTTGTGACATGGCAATCACCGCTCAGCGCAATGATTAAACAGATATTGTCCTATCGCGGCACCCCAACCGTCATTCTCGCCACAGGTGACCCAACATGGTTTGGCATTGGCGCCACGCTCACCGCGCATATCGCGGCTGACGAGTTTGAAATTCACCCCGCGCCCTCTGCATTTTCATTGGCAGCTGCGCGGATGAAATGGCCGTTGCAAAATGTGGATTGCATTTCTGTGCATGGCCGCCCGGTTGAAATTCTGCACAGCCACATGGTGCCGGGCCAACGGATTTTAGCGCTCACCAGCGACGCAACAACCGTTCACGATATTGCTAAGGTTTTGAAAAACCGGGGTTATGGCGAAAGTCATATGACGGTGTTGAACGCGATGGGCGGCGAAACACAAAGCCAAGTTGAATTCTTGGCACAAGACTATTCAAGCAAAGGCGTCGGCAATCTCAATACGGTGGCTATCGATTGCGTGGCCGATCACCGCGCGCCAATTTTGCCGCCATTGCCCGGGTTGCCCGATGGGGCCTTTGTGCATGATGGGCAGTTGACCAAGCGCGAAGTGCGTGCAGCAACGCTTGCCAAACTGATCCCATTGTCAGGTCAGCATTTGTGGGATGTTGGTGCCGGGTGTGGTTCTATCGCGATTGAATGGATGCGCGCTGCACCACGCGCCACGGCGACCTGTTTTGAACGCAACGCCGCCCGCATTGAAATGATTGAAAAGAACCGTGTGGCACTGGGAGCTCCTGGCCTCAAAATCGTTTCAGGGCAAGCCCCGGGCAGTCTTGAAGGGTTGGACGCACCCGACGCCATATTCATCGGTGGTGATGTCGGCAACCATGAGCTTTTTGACGTCTGTTGGGACGCGCTGAAACCCGGCGGGCGCCTGGTCGCCAACGCGATCACTTTGGATGGTGAAACGGCGCTGGTTCAACGACTTGATCAACATGGCGGTGACATGGCGCGCATTGAGGTGTCGCATCTGGACACTGTCGGTGCACATAAAGCGCTGCGCCCGCGCATGGCCGTCACCCAATGGAACGTTTCTAAGCCATATGAAGGTGAACAATGATTGGCACACTTACCCTAGTTGGCGTCGGGCCGGGTGATCCTGAATTACTGACGCTTAAAGCTGTTAAAACAATTGGTGCGGCAGATGTGGTTGTGTATCCGCAAAAACCGGGCGAGCCATCATTGGCCTTGTCGATTGCTGAGGCGCATGTCGGGGTGGATGCGGTCCGCATGCCCGTCAATTTGCCAATGAAGGTTGAGCGAGAACCCGCACAACTTGCCTATGACCAGATTGGCGAAACCATCGCGCAGCTGTTGAGCGAAGGAAAATCCGTCGCCTATTTGTGCGAAGGTGATCCGCTGTTCTATGGCTCAGCCATGTATCTCGTCGAGCGCATGTCAATTGTAAATATCGCCATTGTGCCCGGCATCACATCGCTCACCGCTACGGCTTCGGTGGTTGGTCGGCCACTCGCTGCTCGCAATGAAACGCTCAAGATATTGCCAGCTCCGCTAGATAGCGAAAAACTGATTGCAGAACTCGGCCAAACCCAAAGCGCGGCCATCATCAAAGTCGGTCGCCATTTTGACCGTGTGCGCGACGTGCTAAACCAAACCGGCCATGCCGCCAATGCCATTGTGGTCGAACACGCCACACAAGCACGGCAAAAAATCACGCCCTTAGCCGACTTCGCAAAAGACGAACGGCCCTATTTTTCAACCATCCTCTGTTACAAAGGAGATGAAGCATGGGGCAAATAAAATCACCATTGGTGATCTCATTCTCCATCGCTGGCGACATTGTCGCGCGCCAAGTCGCCGAGCACCTATGTGCACAACTCTGGCTAAAAAGCGATGCAGTTGGTTTGGACGGCAAGGCGCTGATCCAATCTGCTTTCAGCGCAGATCGCTCAATTATTGGCGTGTGCGCAGCTGGCATTCTCATTCGTTTCCTCGCGCCGCTTTTGGCTGACAAACAGACAGAACCGCCGGTAATCGCCATTTCACCGAACGGCGAGCAGGTTGTGCCGTTGCTCGGCGGGCATCACGGTGCCAACCAACTCGCAATTGAGCTTTCCGCCACGCTGAACGCAAATGCTGCGATCACAACCGCCAGCGATAATGTGCTGAATATTTCGCTAGATGAACCACCATCAGGCTACATTGTTTCCAATCCGGATTTGGCCAAGGCCGCAATGGCAAAATTGTTGGCAGGAGAAAAAATCAAACTGAACGGCGACGCGCCTTGGCTGATCCAGTCTGGCCTAGTTAATCCAGACGGCACCGTAAAAGTTGTGGTTTCGCATCTAATACAGCCCGACGATGTGTTGCACATCGTGCCAAAGAATATAATCGTTGGCATCGGCTGCGAACGCCATTGCCCTGTCGAACATGTGATTGAATTGGTCGAAAAAGCTTTGGCAGAAAATAACATTTCGCCACTGGCCATTGCCGCGATCGCTTCCATTGACTTGAAGTCCGACGAAGCTGCCCTCAATGCCGCCGCCAATCACTTTAACGTGCCGTTGCGCACATTCACCGCAGAACAGCTCAAACAAGAAGCGTCTCGTGTGCCCAATCCATCAACTGTGGTGATGAGCGAAGTCGGCACCCCTTCGGTAGCCGAGGCATCAGCCATCAAAGCGGGTAAATTACTGGTTGAAAAACAAAAGACCAACAAAGCCACCTGCGCCATCGGCATAAGCGAAATGCCAATCGATGTGGAAACGTTCGGCACGCCAGCTGGCGCGCTTTATCTCGTTGGCCTTGGCCCCGGCACCAATCTATTGCGCACCCCAGTTGCGGATATGGCTTTGCGCCGCACCACGGATTGGGTTGGGTACGGGCTCTATCTCGATCTTGCGGCCGACGCAAAAACCGAGCAGACCGAACATCGCTTTGCCTTGGGTGAAGAAGAATTGCGCGTGCGCCATGCGCTTGAATTGGCAGGCGAAGGCAAGCAGGTCGCGCTGATCTGTTCAGGCGATGCGAACATTTTTGCCATGGGCGCTCTAATCTACGAATTGCTCGCTGCAACAGGTGACCGCGCCATATCAGATGCTGCCAAACGCGTGATGATTGAAACCTGCCCCGGCATTTCGGCATTCCAAGCAGCAGCTGCAAAATCGGGCGCGCTGATCGGTCACGACTTTTGCTGTATCTCATTGTCAGATTTGCTGACACCGCGCGAAGATATTCTCAAGCGTTTGGATGCAGCAGCAGCGGGCGATTTCGTCACCGCATTTTACAATCCGCGCTCCATGCGGCGCACCGATTTGATCGAAATCGCCAAGCAAAAATATCTCGAACACCGCCCGACAAATACGCCGGTGGTGATTGCCTCAAATCTCGGCCGCCCGGCAGAAAAAGTGCGCGTCGTGACCCTTGAGGATTTCAATCCCGAAGAAATCGACATGCTGACAATCGTCATGTTCGGCTCCTCGCAATCTAAAAGCTTTACCCGCGGATCGGGCGAAACTGTCGCCTACACACCGCGTGGTTATGCCAAAAAGGCCGCAAAAATGGATCAAGCATCATGACCGTATATTTCATTGGTGCCGGTCCCGGCGCAGCCGACCTGATCACCGTGCGCGGTCTCAAACTGATCGAGCGCTGCCAAACCTGCCTTTACGCTGGCTCTCTGGTGCCTGCTGAAACTGTGGATGCCGCCCCCGAGGGCGCGCTGGTCAAAGATACAGCACCCATGAACCTTGGTGAAATTATTGACGATATGCAGGCCGCCCATGATCGGGGTGACGATGTGGCGCGGGTGCATTCGGGTGATCCATCGATTTATGGCGCGGTGGCCGAACAAATGCGCCGTTTGGATGATTTGCAAATCCCTTATGAAGTGGTGCCGGGGGTGCCAGCTTTTGCAGGGGCTGCCGCCAAATTGCAAACCGAACTAACGCTGCCAGAAATCGCCCAAACCATCATCATCACCCGAACGTCGGGCAAAGCATCTTCGATGCCTGAGCATGAAACGCTAGAAATTCTGGGCCAATCGCGGGCAACGCTGGCCATCCACCTGTCGATCCGAAACCTTAAATATGTTGAGGAAACATTGACGCCTTATTATGGCGAAGACTGCCCGGTGATCATAGCTTATCGTGCCACATGGCCAGATGAAAAATACATCACCACCACGCTCAAAAACATGCGCGCCGATGTGCGTGCCGCAAAAATCACCCGCACAGCCTTAATTTTTGTCGGCAAAGTTTTTGGCCAAAAACAGTTCCGCGACAGTGAACTTTATAGCGCTGATTTTGCCCATGTGCTGCGCAACAAGGGCAAAAAGAAAGTGCGTCAGGCAGCGGAGGCTGAATGATCGGCGACGAACTGCATTGCCGCAGCAACCGAATAGACCTCCGGCGCTTCGGGCAAGATCGGGCGCTCAATCATGATTACTTTCGCCCCAACCATGCGTGCCGCCTCAAGTTTGGCCGCAGTTTGATCACCGCCCGCGTTTTTGCTCACCAAATGAGTGATCTCATGCTCGCGCATAAACGCCATCTCGTCCGACAGGCGAAACGGCGGCCGTTCCAAAATCACACAAACATGGGATGGCAATATCACTTCTGGGTGCTCAATCGCACGGATGAAGATCTTGCAGTCATCGCGCAAAACCATCGGCTCAATGTGTTGTCGGCCAACAGTTACCAACACATGCGCGCCAGAGGGCAGCTGCTTGGCTGCCGCTTCAATACTCGAAACATGTTGCCAATCATCATCAACATTTGCCTGCCACGCTTCGCGCACCACGCGCAGCATCGGCATGTTCAACTCGACACACGCGTCAACAATATGCGTCGACATTTGCGCCGCAAACGGATGCGTCGCATCAACAATAAACTCAAATCCGTTGCGGTTGATAAAATCAACCAAACCTTGCGTACCGCCAAACCCACCTTTGTGAATGTGCCCGTTGGGCAGCCGTGGTTTGCGCGTCCGGCCCGCCAACGATGTGGTGACCTGATGGCCATGCCGCACCAACCCGTTCGCCAAATCAATCGCATCTCCGGTGCCGCCGAATACCAGAATTCGCATAGACTTACCTCCCAATTGCAATTAGCTCTGAGCAATTATAACCCCATTTCGATCCACCACCAAAACATCTGTTGTGGTTTTTTGCGGATCAAGCATGCTCTGCGCTTTATGGTTAGCCTGTTGCGCCACGCGCCCGGCAATTTCTATGCCTTCGGCTTGGCACATTTCCAAAACATGTTTGGCAGTTGTGGCCTTAAGAATGCATTCGCAAAGGGAAATTGTGCCACCCATTTTGGCCACTTCGTCGGCCAACCAGTTGAAATCAACTTGGGAGCGGCCTGAATGCAAATCCAAATGCCCTTGCGCCAGTTTCACCAGTTTCGCAAAGCCGCCAGCAATAGTCAGGCGCGGCACGGGGTTCTTCTTGAGGTATTTCAGCAAGCCACCAACAAAGTCGCCCATATCCAAATAGCATTCCAACGGCAGATCAAAATGAGCCATCGCCGCTTTTTCGGACGTATCTCCCGTCGAGCCGACGACATGCTTGTGCCCCTCGGCCCGGGCCACATCGATGCCGCGATGGATCGAGTGGATCCAGGCCGCGCAACTATAGGGGATCACGATCCCGGTGGTGCCCAAAATCGAAATGCCACCCAAAATCCCAAGTCGTGGGTTCCAGGTTTTGTCGGCCAACTCTTCGCCAGTAGGCACAGAAACGGTGATCTCCACATCCGCAGCAACGCCATATTTGGCGCAAATCGCCTGAACGTGTTCCTGCATCATTTTGCGCGGCACGGGGTTGATGGCGGGTTCCCCCGGTGGCAACGGCAGTCCGGGTTTGGTGAACGTGCCAACACCCTTGCCCGCTTTGAAGGTGACGCCGCTGCCAGCGACACCCAAACGAACGGTCGAAACAATCATCGCGCCATGGGTAACATCGGGATCGTCGCCAGCATCCTTCACGATTCCACATTGTGCGAATTCATCGCCCAATTCTTCGGTGGCCAAAGCAAAGCTTGGGGTCTGTTTGCCGGGCAGAATTATGGAAACAGGATCAGGAAACTCACCGCCCAGCAATGCCTCAAGCGCTGCAACGCAGGCCGCAGTGGCGCAAGCGCCCGTGGTCCAGCCACGGCGCAATTGTTCGGGTTGTTTTTGGCTGTCCGCACTCATATCAATGATCTATATAACGCGCATCACGCCGCGCAAAGAAAGAAGTTTTAGATGAGCTTTTGGCACCGCCTCAAAAATCTGTTTGTTGCTGACCAGCCATCCGGCCATTTCGCACGTTTGGACGCGACAGATTTTCCCAAGTTCGAAAAGGGCACGGTGTGGCTTGTCGGTGCCGGGCCAGGGGCGGCCGGGCTGATTTCTATGCTGGGTTATTACGCAATGGGCGAAGCAGACGTAATCGTTTATGACGCGCTGGTTGGCAAAGAACTTCTAAAATTTGCCAACCCAAATGCGCAATGCATTTACGCGGGCAAACGCGGCGGCAAACCTTCGCCTAAGCAAAAAGACATTTCGATCAGCCTTATTGACTGGGCAAAAGCAGGCAAAAAGGTTTTGCGCCTTAAGGGCGGCGATCCCTTTGTGTTTGGCCGGGGCGGGGAAGAGAGTGAAACACTGGCCAAGGCTGGCATAAAATTCCGGATTGTGCCGGGCATCACTTCAGGCATTGGCGGCTTGGCTTACGCGGGTATTCCCGTCACCCACCGTGATACCAACCAAGCTGTTATTTTCCTGACCGGGCATGACGAAACAGGCGAGGTGCCACACGCGGTGGATTGGCGATCAATCGCAACCGCTGCGCCCGTGATTGTGATGTTCATGGCCGTCAAACATCTGGGCTCGATTGCGGAAAAGCTGATTGCGGCGGGCCGTAAACCAGATGACGCCTTAGCGATCCTGTCCAACACAACACTGCCAGAACAATCAGTAGCGATCACAACACTGGGCGAAGCTGGCGCATTGGTTGCACGCGAAGACGTGCCGACGCCCGCGATTGTGGTCATCGGCGACGTGGTCAACTACCGCGAGATTTTGAATTGGTATCAGCCATCGGAGAACCGCATTGGCTAATGGCCTGATCATTGCTGCACCAAGTTCTGGTTCGGGCAAGACCCTTGTCACCATGGGGCTGCTCGGCGCGCTTAAAAACAGCGGCGTAAACGCCGTTTCTGCAAAAACCGGACCTGACTATATTGACGCATCTTTTCACGCCCTGACAACAGGGCAGGTGGCGTCCAACCTTGACCCTTGGGCCATGTCGCAAAACCAATTGCGCGCGCGGGCGCAGCGGGCGGCAGAAGGCGCTGATTTTCTACTTATTGAAGGCGTTATGGGCCTGTTTGATGGCGCTGTGAGCGGCAATGGTTCCACCGCCGATCTGGCCGCAGCGCTCAATTTGCCAGTGGTTCTGGTGGTTGATGTGGGCTCTATGGCCCAATCGATAGCAGCCGTGGTGCATGGTTTTTCAACGCTCAGAGCCGATATCAATGTCGCAGGCGTCATCCTTAATCGGGTCGCCAGCGAGCGGCATCAAATGATGCTAAGGTCGGCACTTGAACCTCTTAATATCACTTATCTTGGGGCGCTAGGGCGTGACGACGAGTTAGTTATCCCTTCGCGCCATTTGGGGCTGACTTTGCCCAAAGATTTCGGCGCGGCCAAAGATGTAGCAAAAGCATCGGTCGGGCGAATTGAGCAACATATCAATCTCGACTTGTTGCAAGAAATTGCAACGCCCATTCAAGCCGCTAACGAGCCAACTCAACTCGCGCCATTGGGCCAGCGCATCGCCATCGCCCGCGATCAAGCGTTCGCATTTATATATCCGCATATTTTGTCCGACTGGCAGGCGCAAGGTGCAGAACTCAGCTTCTTTTCGCCTCTGGCGGATGAAGCGCCGAACAGCGAAGCAGACGCAATATTTCTGCCCGGCGGCTACCCGGAACTCCATGCCGAAAACCTCTCGAATGCCAATAATTTCGCCAGTTCCATGCGCCACGCAGTAAGCGCCAACAAATTGATTTATGGTGAGTGCGGCGGCTATATGGTTTTGGGTCAAAGCCTAACCAATAAGCAGGGGGAGGCTTTTGCCATGCTCGGCCTTCTGCCACATGCATCTGCGATTGATCGCCCGCGCCGCCAACTCGGTTATCGTCAACTCAGCCACAATAGCCCTCTGCCTTGGCCTAAACATCTGCGCGGCCATGAATTTCACTATTCAACACAATCGGGGCAGGTGGCCCAATCTCTGTTTGATGCAGCGGATGCCCAGGGCAACCCGCAACCCCCAATGGGTTGCGTTGCGGGCAATGTTATGGGCTCATACGCCCACATTATTGACGCAGCACAATGAGCGACATGGCAAAGGCACTCATGATCATGGGCACCGGATCGGACGTGGGCAAAAGCCTCGTCACCGCTGGCCTGTGCCGCGCTTTCACCAATCGCGGATTAAAAGTGCGCCCGTTTAAACCGCAAAATATGTCCAACAATGCAGCGGTCACCGCAGACGGTGGCGAAATTGGTCGCGCTCAAGCTCTGCAGGCCCGGGCTTGTCGAGTTGAACCAACAACGGCCATGAACCCCGTTTTGTTAAAACCAGAGCAAGAAACAGGTGCGCAAGTTGTAGTGCGCGGCAAGCGTGTTGCATCCATGACCGCGCGTGAATATTTCAAAAAACGCAGTATCTATTTACCCCAAACCGTCGCGGCATTTGAAGAGTTGCAAGCGGACGCGGATTTGATCTTTGTTGAAGGCGCGGGCAGTGCATCCGAAATCAATTTGCGCGCGTCCGACATTGCCAATTTCGGCTTTGCCCGTGCGCTCAACCTGCCAGTTATGTTGGTGGGCGATATTCATCGCGGCGGTGTCATCGCTTCGATCATCGGCACACTTGAGGTGATTGATCCTGCAGATAAAGCCCTGATTGTCGGCTCATTGATCAACCGTTTTCACGGTGATCCGAACCTGTTCAGCGACGGCAAATCCTTCATCGAAATCTGTTCTGGTTTGCCCTGTTGGGGACCACTGCCAGACTATCCAGATGCACGACTATTGCCCCCAGAAGACGTACTTGCGCTTGATCATGTTGAAGAAAAATCAGGTGGGCAATTCAAAATCGTAGTGCCGCGTTTGCCGCGCATCGCCAATTTTGATGATCTTGACCCTTTGCGCCAAGAAGAAGGCGTGAGCCTGCACATCATTCAGCCCGGAAACCCGTTGCCAAATGATGCAGACCTGATCATTTTACCCGGTTCCAAATCCACCATTTCAGACTTTGAGTTTTTGTTGGCTCAAGGCTGGGATGTGGATATCCGCGCCCATGTTCGCCAAGGAAAATCAGTGTTGGGGATATGCGGCGGCTACCAAATGTTGGGTCAATCAATTGCCGACCCAAAAGGCATCGAAGGTGTACCCAAAACCTTTGCTGGGCTTGGAATGTTGGACGTAAAAACCACCCTTTCCGAACAAAAACAATTGCGCTTGGAGAACGCTGCCCATGCAAAAAATAATGCGCCTTTAGCTGGCTATCATATGCATATGGGCGAAACGATTGGGGCGGATCGAAACAACCCATTTGCGATGGTTGGAGATAAGCCTGAAGGTGCAATGTCGACAAATGGACAGGTAATCGGCACCTACTTACATGGATTATTTGCTGCGGATCATTTCCGCCGAAAATTCCTCGAAGAACTCGGTGCAAAAACCAGCCAAACTCTTGAATTTGAAGCCCGCATTGACCAGATATTGGATGGCTTTGCAGCGCATTTGGAAAGTCATGTCAATTTGGATGAAATTGCTGCCGCTATGAGAATTCCAGAAAATTTAATAGGTAAATCAACATGATAAGCGCCGTTCTCGCCTTTGCCGCCACTTTGTTAGAACGCTTTATCGGCTATCCGCGCCCGGTCCTTAATGCTGTAGGCCACCCGGTCATGTGGATGGGTAAACTGATCGAAGTGCTTGAAAACAACGCCAATAATCCAGCTTTAAGTCCGGCTCGGCGTCGTCGAAACGGCTTTGCGATGCTCGCCATTTTGGTGGCAGTTACAGCTTTTGTGTCACTATCAATCATTGTTGTTTTACGGGACATACCTTTTGGCTGGGCCATCGAAATCTTTCTGGCTAGTACCTTGATTGCCCAAAAGGAATTGGGTCAAGCGGTTAAGTCTGTGGCGGAAGGTTTGCGCGAAAACCTGACCCAAGGGCGCCATGCGGTTGCCCATATTGTTGGTCGAGATCCAGAACAATTGGATGCAGACGGCGTTGCTCGCGCGGCAGTGGAAAGTTTGGCGGAAAATACCTCAGATGGTATCATCGCACCGATTTTATATCTGTTGCTTTTTGGCTTGCCCGGCGTGGCGATTTACAAGGCAATTAACACTGCCGATTCAATGGTTGGACATAAAAATGAACGCTTCATGGACTTCGGTTTTGCCAGTGCAAAATTGGATGATTTCGCCAACTTTATCCCCGCCCGTTTGACCGCTGGAATATTTGCGCTGACAGCATATTTTACCCCGGATATGGACGGCAAAGCGGCATGGCGTTCGGCGCTTCGGGACGCAAAACTACATCGCTCGCCCAATGCGGGTTGGCCCGAAGCCGCGATGGCGGGCGCGTTGGGCGTGAAGCTTGGTGGTGCGCGCGATTATGATGGGGAAACGGTTGATTTAGCGATCATGGGCGAGGGCAAAGACTTCCTTGAACCAGATGATATCAGCCGCGCGCTTAAGCTTTATGCGCTCAGCTTAACGGCAACACTCGGCGTTCTTTTTGTACTCGCCTTGATGTTTGGCTAGCCCTTAAGCCGTTGCGCAATCCCGGCGGTGACAAACGTCACCGAAGTGCAGATTTTGGCCAATTTCTGATGACTTATCCCTGCATGATCGCGGAACGCGCGCGCCATCTTATTGTCCGGCACAATGCCCTGTCCGACCTCGTTTGAAACGAGAATGACATCTATGGATTTGTTGATCGAGAGCCAAGAAATAAGGGCATCAACGCTCTTCTCAACTCCCATTTCCGCCATCATCAAATTGGTGATCCAAAGGGTCAAACAGTCGATCAAAATCACCCCTGAAACGTCCCGATTTTGATCCAAAATCTGTGCCAGGTTTAATGGCTCTTCAATGGTGATAAATTTGTCCGCTCGCGACGTTTTGTGCGCATCAATCCGCGCCCGCATTTCGTCGTCCCACGCTTGACCCGTGGCCAAATAAACCGGCTTATCCCCGAGATCAAGCGCCAAACTTTCAGCAAAAGCGGTCTTGCCGGATTTCGCGCCGCCTAGTATCAGGTGATGCCCGCTCATGATGTTTTTGCCGCGTCTTTGCCCGGAATGCGGGCGATAAAGTGACCACGCATCCCATGCGGCCATTCGACAAACGGCACATTGCCATCCTCAGTACGGTCATGGGCCTCGCACCAATCTAATATAGATTGAGCATCATTATCCTCGGGGGCAAAATAGCCCGCCAAGTATCCTGTGCGCTTTTCATCCTCCAAAAGCACAGCGCAGGAGTGCTTGCAGGCCCATAAACATTCATGCCCAACGATGTTGAGACGTGTACCACGTTTGTCCCGCAAGATTTCCAGCTTGTTCCGCAACGTTTCACCGCCTGTTTTTCCATTCCTGTCAAAAGCACTTTCTTTGGAGAATTTGCAGGTGGTGCAAATGGTCAGTTTTTGGGTCAAATCGGCCTCGATATATGCGCTAAGATTAGAGCGCTCGAAACTGCGTCGAATTGAGAAAAAACGCAAGAGGTGGACTTTTTGTTACAAAAGGGGCGATTAATACTTTCGTCTAAGACGTTTTGCCTTTATGTATCGCGCCGTGTCATCTCACCCGCGCAAAATTTTAGGAGAGCGCCCGGTGCAAAATTTCTATCTTGGTATTGATGGCGGCGGCACAAACTGTCGCGCGCGCCTCGCCAATGAACATCTTGAAACTATCGCTGAAATTCGTGGCGGTCCGGCCAACACCACCATTGGTGATGGGACCCAAGCCTATGGCTCGATTATTGACGTCAGCAAAAAGGTGTTTGAAAAGGCAGGGCTTGGCGAAGACGACATGTCCAATACCATTGCCTGCCTTGGACTTGCTGGCGCGCATTTAGCCTCATCAAAGCGCGATTTTGCCGCCCGTGAATATCCGTTCGCTAAAACATTGGTGCATAATGATGTGGAAACCGCACGCGAAGGCGCGCATCTTGGTGAAGATGGCGCGGTGTTGATTGTAGGTACTGGTTCCGCTGGGTTGGCCAAAGTGAACGGCGTTTTACATCCCGTTGGCGGTTGGGGCTACCATATTTCCGACACAGCGTCAGGCGCAATTCTTGGCCGCGCCATTGCGCGACGCTCAATTGAAGCGCTTGATGGGTTGTGTGAGGGTTCGCCCCTGACCACTGCAATAGCGAACAAACTTGGTGGCACCACCGATTCGATGATGGCATGGTCGTTTACAGCGTGGCCAAAAGACTTTGCCAGCCTCATTCCAATGTTCATGGAATTTGTAGAGCAGGGCGATCCAATAGCCCAAGAAATGATGGCCTTTGAATATGAGCAGCTTGACCAGTTTGCCAACTGGTTCAAAGCGCGTGGTGCAAAAAAACTGGCCATCGTTGGCGGTTTTGGCGAACGGTTGCTGCCACGATTGCAGAAACGTTATGGCGATTTCGTGATGGGCGCTCAAGCGGATGCGCAGCATGGTGCTTTATTGATGGCGAAAGCCGCCGCTAATCAATCTTAGGAGGCAAGATATGTCGAGCCGTATTATCCCAGTTGATCCGTTTGATTATGTGGTTTTTGGTGCCACCGGCGACCTTAGTCAGCGCAAACTGATCCCGGCGCTTTTCCATCGTTTTATCGATCAGCAATTTGACACCAATTCGCGCATTATCGGTGTGTCTCGCTCCGAAATGACAGATGAAGAATTTCAGGCTTTTGCCATCAATTCAGTGCGTGAATTTGTTGATGCGGCTTTGATTGAAGACGACCAGTTGCAAGAATTTTCGAGCTGTTTCAGTTACATCGCCAATGATGTAACGGACAAGGACGGTTGGGCCGAGTTGGATGCAGCTTTGCGTGATGACCCGAAAGTGGTGCGCGCATTCTATCTTGCTGTCGCGCCATTCCTGTTCGAACCGATCTGCGACTATCTCGCGACCCGCAATTATTGGACACCTGACGCGCGCGTGGTGCTCGAAAAACCGCTTGGGCGCGATCTTGAAAGCTCAATCGATATCAATGACACCGTTGCCAAAGTTTTCCGCGAAGAACAAGTCTATCGGATCGATCACTATTTGGGCAAAGAGACAGTGCAGAACCTTTTGGCCCTGCGCTTTGCCAACACACTGTTTGAACCGATTTGGAATTCTGCGCATATCGACCATGTGCAGATCACGGTGGCGGAAAGTGTCGGGTCTGGTGGTCGCAGCTATTATGAGCAATCGGGCGCTTTGCGCGATATGGTGCAAAACCATATGCTGCAACTTCTGTGTTTGGTGGCGATGGAGCCGCCGGCTTCTGACGAAGCCAATGCCTTGCGCGATGAGAAACTAAAAGTCCTGCGCGCGCTGAAGCCAATTAATGGCGACGCGGTTGAAAAACTGACGGTGCGCGGCCAATATCGCGGTGTTTCCTCGGATGAAACCAAAGTGCCCGGCTATCTTGAAGAGCTGGGCGACGGCGTAACATCGAACACTGAAACCTTCGTGGCGATCAAAGCCGAGGTCGAAAACTGGCGCTGGAACGGCGTGCCGTTCTATTTGCGCACAGGCAAGCGCATGGCAACCCGGGCGTCCGAAATTGTTATTCAGTTCCGCGAAATCCCGCACTCGATATTTTCGCGTACTGAAGGAACACCGAAAGCCAATCGACTTGTTATTCGCCTTCAACCGGATGAAGGTGTGAAACTGTTTTTGATGATCAAAGACCCCGGTCCGGGCGGTATGCGCCTGCGCCAGGTGCCGCTGAACTTGAGTTTTGCTGACACCTTCATTCAACGTACCCCAGAAGCCTACGAGCGCTTGTTGATGGACGTGGTGCGCGGCAATCAAACTCTGTTTATGCGCCGCGATGAGTTGGAAGCGGCTTGGCGCTGGATCGATCCCATCCGCGAAGCGTGGGACAATGATGCAAGCAAATTGCATGGCTATACAGCGGGTACCTGGGGCCCAACAGCATCTATTGCTCTGATCGAACGCGATGGCCGCACTTGGCATGAGGAAGCTGATGACCCAAAAAGTCTCTAAAACTGATTTTGCCAACAATCATATTCTTGCCGCAGCCCTAGCCGAAGATGTGGCAAATGCATTGCGCACTGCGATTGCTCGTGACGGCAAAGCCAGCCTTTTGGTTTCTGGCGGCTCGACGCCAAAAGTGTTTTTCAACCATTTGAGCCGCGCCGATTTGGATTGGTCGAACGTTTTTGTCTCGCTGGTGGACGAACGTTGGGTAGAACCAACTTCTGACCGATCAAATGCAAAATTGGTGGCTGATAATCTGCTGCAAGGCCACGCTGCTGCGGCGCATTTTGAACCGCTTTTTGTTGAAGGCAAAACCGCCGACGAGGGCATTGATGACCTGACGGCAAAGTTTGCAGATATGGCTCAACCGATCACGGTTGTGATTTTGGGCATGGGAACTGACGGCCATACAGCTAGCTTTTTCCCCGGTGGCAACAACTTGAGTGCGGCAATCGATACGTCAAACGCGGCGATGTTTTCGTCGATGCGTGCAGCCGGAGCAGGCGAAGAACGTATCACATTTACGCTACCCGCCTTGTTGAATGCACAAATGTTGGCGCTGCATATTGAAGGCGAAACCAAAGCGGACGTTTTGGCCGCGGCGCAAGGCGAAGGCGCGACACAAGAGATGCCCGTGCGCGCTGTTTTAAGGCAAAACCAAACACCGCTGAATATTTATTGGTGCCCATAATTGGCACCGACCTGAACTGGAGATGACCGATGAGCGTTAACAATCAAATCAAGGACGTCACCGACCGGATTATCGAGCGCAGCCAGAAAACACGCCGCATCTATCTTGACCGGATGGATGCGCAAGTGAAACGCGGCGTGCATCGTTCAGCCCTGTCTTGCGGAAATTTGGCCCATGGCTTTGCGGCCTGCGCACCGGGTGATAAGGAAAAACTCTCAGACGGCATCACCCCAAATATCGGCATAATTACGGCCTACAACGATATGTTGTCGGCTCACCAACCCTACTATGACTATCCAGACACCATTAAAGCCGCAGCCCGAGAAATGGGCGCAACCGCGCAAGTCGCTGGCGGTGTGCCATCCATGTGTGATGGAGTAACCCAAGGCCAGCCAGGTATGGACCTTTCGCTATTCTCGCGCGACGTAATTGCCATGTCCGCTGCGATTGGCTTAAGCCACAATATGTTTGATGCGGCGATGTATCTTGGTATTTGCGATAAGATCGTTCCCGGTCTGGTGATAGCAGCGCTGACTTTTGGCCATATCCCAGCCGTGTTTGTACCTGCGGGGCCAATGCCCTCTGGTTTGCCGAATGATGAGAAAGCCCGCATTCGTCAATTGTTTGCCGAGGGCAAAGTCGGTCGCGAAGAATTATTGCAAGCTGAGAGCGACAGCTATCATTCGCCGGGCACCTGCACGTTTTACGGCACTGCCAACACCAACCAAATGCTCATGGAAATCATGGGTCTGCATATTCCGGGCTCTAGTTTTGTTAATCCGGGCACTCCATTGCGTACAGCCCTGACCAAAGAAGCGGCGCGTCGCGCTTTGGCCATCACCGCATTGGGCAACGAATTTACGCCGGTAAGCCAAGTGATCGACGAAAAGGCAATCGTCAACGGCATGATCGGCTTGCATGCCACTGGCGGTTCGACAAACCACACGATCCATTTGATCGCGATGGCCGCCGCCGCAGGCATTCAAATCAATTGGCAAGACATGTCTGATCTGTCGGATTGCACGCCATTGTTGGCCAAAGTCTATCCAAACGGCATGGCCGACGTGAACCACTTCCACGCAGCGGGTGGCATGGGCTTCATGATCGAGCAACTGCTCAACGATGGTGCGTTGCATGACGATGTAAAAACCATATGGGGTTCAGGTTTGCACGTCTATGCGCAAGAACCAAAACTGGATGGCGAAAAAATACATTTTGTGTCCGCACCAAAAACCACAGGCAACGACAAAGTGTTGGCCGGTACAGCCAATGCGTTCGCAAAGTCAGGTGGTCTGAAATTGCTCAAAGGCAATCTAGGCCAGTCCGTGATCAAAATCTCTGCTGTGAAGCCGGAACATCGGTTTGTTGAAGCGCCAGCAAAAGTCTTCCATTCACAAGACGAGATGCAAGAAGCGTTCAAAAAAGGCAAGCTTGAGCAAGATATGATCGCTGTAGTGCGGTTCTCCGGCCCAAAAGCCATTGGCATGCCGGAATTGCACAAATTGACACCACCGCTCGGTATTTTGCAGGGTCGGGGCTACAAGGTCGCATTGGTCACCGATGGCCGCATGTCTGGCGCGTCGGGCAAAATCCCGGCCGCCATTCACTTAACACCAGAAGCGCTGGATGGTGGCCCAATCGCTAAAATTAGAGATGGCGATATGCTGCGTTTGGATGCAGAAAAAGGCACCTTGGAGTTTTTGGGTGACCAAGCTGAATTCGATGCGCGCCCATTGGCCACACAAGATCTCAGTGCTTCGCACTTTGGTTTGGGCCGCGAATTGTTCTCCGGTATGCGCGCGTTGGTTGGTTCTGCCGATCAAGGGGCAAGTGCCTTGGGTGACATTTTCTAGGTTCGCCTTATTCCAGACGAATTTTGTCGTTTATCTCACCCGCAAGTTCAATTTTGCGGGTGTTTTATTTTGACATACTTAAAGCTATTTTCTGTCGTCGCTCTGGCGCTGTTCCTTAATGCATGCGTTTCCCTTTCGACCATTAAAACCATGCAAACCATGTCGGACTTTGACCCGTTGACGAGTGATATGGCCAATTTGGTTTTTGGCGTACAAGCAACACCCAAACTAAAAGCTCAGCCAGATACGTCGAAATACACAATGACCCTGCAAGTGGCAGGTGATGGCCCCTCGACCACACGATTTGGATTGGTGCGAGTTGAGCCGAGCCAGTTGGCACTCAACAATATTCCGCAAAATCGCGGCAAGGTTCTAAGCCTTTTCCAATTCTCTGAGGAGGCAAAACAACAGATCACGGCCCATCAGGCATTATTGCGGGACATGAAGTCGAAGAAAACAAAGTCAGTTAGTCTTTCCATTGGTGTGTCGCCTGATTTTTGTAAGACTGAGCGGATCGATTATGCGCGTGAACGGTTCAGCGTCTATATTGCTCAAGGCGGCAAAGGCGACCTGATGCCTTTGATCGACAACTTGACGCTAAAAGAGCTGTTGGAAAAATCCAAAGACAAGGAAATTCGCGATTGCTAATAAGTTTTTTCACACCAAAAACATTCTGTGACATAGGGGAACGCCAGTTCGGTCTTGCCAATTAATGCCGGGTGTTTTGCAATAAGGGTGCGCATTTCTTCTTCAATCGTTTTGCGTGTCGCAGCATCCTGCGCCGCCACGAAGCTCACCGACATAAATCGATTGATGATCACATCTTCAGGCGACCCAAAATGAGCGTGCGCAAAGCTGCTTGAATGCAAATCAGTAAAGCCAGTTGCCGGGAAAACATTGCGCCAATCGCCTTTGTAATAGCGCGGGGCGTCCCCTTCATATGGGGTGACGATTTTGGTCAGTTCAGCAACCCAGTCGGTATTCTCGTCGCGCACATTCCAGACAAGTCCCAACCGTCCACCGGGTTTTAGAATACGGTGTATTTCCGCCATGGTCTGCTTGGTCGCAAACCAATGAAATGCTTGCGCGCAAATCACAAAATCTACGGACGCATCGGCATGCGGCATTGCTGTTGCGGTGCCCTTAAGCGTCTGAACTTGTTGTAAATTGTGCGCCAATTGCTCGCGCATGGCATCAACCGGTTCTACGCCGATAACATTATTGGAAATCTCACAAAGCCGTTGGGTAAACTTGCCTGTGCCAGCCCCCAAATCAACAATTATGCTGTTACGCGAAACACTCAAGTCATCACGCAACCACTCGAGAATCTTTGGAGAATAGTCGGGCCGCCCTTTTTGATAGGCATTAGCGGAAGTTTGATATCCCTTTGCTGCACTATCGTGAACGCCCGTCATATATTCTCCTGCTAAAACTTACCGCCAGTTTTAAAGTTACCGTGTTTGCGTGTGCCTTTTGACCCTTGCCGGGACGAACCGCGTGGACGCGTAAAGTCGCTGCTTGGGGAGCCAAACGAGCCAAAGTCGAGATTGCCCTTGCTCCATGGCCCAGGCTTTGAGCGCTCGTTTTTGCTGCTGCCTGAGCGCGGAGTGTAGCCCGAGCTGCGCTGTGCTTCTTGCCACAGTCCCCAATAGCCGGACGCGGTGACCGCGCCTTTTAAAAACTCGCCAAGTAGGTCTTCAACCAAATGGTCGTCAAATTTCATACGCGGATCGTCAAAATTGGATTTTTTGAACTCCCATTCAATGTCTTCCAGCTCGCGACGCCGGGCGGCGAGGGTTTTTAATCTGGCTTTTGCCTCGTTGATATCGTCGTCTTGTTCCAAAATCTCTGCTCGCACGGCGTCAATTTTTCGAACGATCAAATCGTCGTCGCGGCTAGAGGTCTGGCGCGCTGCTTCATAAAGCTCAGAAACGGTTTCGCGTTGCAAACCCGCGGTCAGGGTCTCAACCGCTTCACGATAGGCGCTGTCACCGCCTTCAGAAAGTTTGGAATGCTTGCGCGCCAATTCATCCCGCTCGTCTTCCAAGCGAATTTGTGCTTCATCAATTGCCGTGATTTCTTTGGCCGCTTTTTCAGAGTTTAGCCGAAAGGATTTTCCGCCTGCTGCATCAAAAGCTTTGTCTTCGAGCTTTTTCAGTTTTGCATGTTCTGTATCTGCTTCTGCAAGCAACCGCTCGGCATGTTCGCGCAGGCGCATTGGAATCTCGTTGAGAACTGAAAAGTTTGGTTTCGCGTCATGGTAGCGCACCATTTTGGCGATCATCTTGTCGAAAAATCGGATCAAATTGTTGCTGCTGTAAGAACTGGTGCCAAAGCCGGTTTCCCAAAGATACATAAACAACGGGTCTTCGCGATAAGGTTTGCCCTTTTCGTCGCAATCCGCTTCTGCCACCTCAGTTTTCTTCAATGCATGTTCGGCAACGCTCTTTGCTTCATTGGCTATGGAGAGCTGAGATTGATACTTCTCATCGGTCTTCAAGGTTTTGAAAACATCGCTACTTAAGGCGTCGAGTTCAGCTTCAGCTTTTTCAAAAATGGCTTGCGCGTCTTGCCGTTTAGACAAGATCTGTTTGATCTCGCCATCAATTTCGTCCAAGCGTTCGCCAATTTGATTAAACTGACTTTCGTGCTTTTCAAGAATAGAGCGCGCTTGCGCTTCAGCCCGTGATATTTCGCCGGTGATTTCAGTTTTGCGCGCAGGGTCAAGCCGTAACTCAGCCAAGGCGATGAACTGCTCTGCTTCGATTTCACGCAACCGACCAATACGAGAACCCGCGTCGGCAGACAATCGCGAAACCTGTTTTTCTTCTTGTCGGATATCATTTAGCGCCCCATCAAGTGAGCGCAAGGCTTCAGGGCCAGATATCTTTTTGCTTCTTACCATTGTGTTATCTCACCACCCAAAACCGGAAGCACATAGTCGACATCCAAATACCCATATTGCTTGAGGCCCATAATATTGTTTTGGATGATGCCGTCGTCCACCTTGTCGTCACGAACGCCATTAAACACAACCTCAGAAACCCGAACGCCCCATTGACTGACAAGTTCGGCCTGTCCATTTTCTTCATTCAAAACTGTCAATGTTTGCGCGTCGCCATCGGTGCCAATGGCTTCTACGATAATGTAGTAATTGCGCGCGTTCTCGTTGACATCGGGATAGGTCCAAACGCCGGTGTCTTCTCCCTCGCGATTGACAATTTGCAATCTATATTCGTTTTGCAACTGGGCCAACGTGGCGGTGAGCTCAGCAATCGCTTGCTCAGCACGAGATGCATCAGACGATGCCGCCGCCGTTTTACCCCGAGCCGCCGTTTCGTTCGCAGTGACGACCGCGCTTTCAACTTTTGAAGTCGATTTTATTTGCGCGAGCAGCTGATCCAACCGCGCGGGTAGCTCAATTTGCACCCGCTCAATTGCGGCATTTGCTTGCCCTTCGACAAATGGTTTGTATGCAAAATTGTAGCCTGCAAACCCGATAATGGCGGCCAAGGCGATAACCAAAACGGGCTTGCCCCATTTTTTGCGAGACACATAAATTTTTGCGAGCATATAACCCACACCACCAGTTGGTGGCGTGTAGGCAAACCGCGCTTCGTTGAGCGCGGCTACCCCTTCGCGTAAAATGCGGTCCGGCACGTCAATGCCCTGCTGAGAGTAGACCTTGCGTAAGCGTTCCATCAAAGCGCCTTCGCGCTCCTCTTCACCCAATTCGCGGGCGACGAGTTTCTCGCTATGGCGCAGCGTATCCACCACATCCATGGCGAGCATGACTTCATCCAGAGGCGCTGTGTTTTTCTTGTTGGATCTGCTCATCAAGTTCTACTCATCAAACCGATATTGTTCGTGCCGCCCGTCCTTGCTTAGCCTTTTTGCTCAAGCAAGATTGTGTTTCCGTCAGCCGCAAGGCGCGCAAGGCGTTGCTTGCCGTCTTCAACCGCATCACGGATTTCGGTTGAGTTCTTCGTTGATTGCTCGCGCATTTCATTGATGATTGTGCGTGAACGCTCTTGGAAGTTTATAACGCTATCGACCAGTTTGATGACGGCATCCGAACGAATTGTTGGTCCGTAACCAGCCTTAAGTGCTTCTTCTTGCACGGTGTCACCAATTTCAGCCAATGTTTCAAGGCTTTTTGACATGCCTTCTTTCATGGCATTCAAGGTTTCAGTGCTCTCATGCAGGCCGAACAAGCCGGTAAAAGACGCGCTTAGCGCTGTAAATACGGTTTCGTTGGTCGAAAAGAACGAAATTGACTGCTGATAAACACGTTCTTTTGCGTTGGTGGTTTGCATCAAGCGCGCCATCACAACTTCAGACGTGTTGTAAGAAATCGTCAAATTGTCCGATAGATCTTTTGAAATTTGGTAGCGACGCTCTTCGTTCTGCATATCGCGAAGGCGCTCATCACGGGCCATTTCAAGCCGGGCGCGGTCTGCAGGTGTGCCTTCAGTAAAATCTTCAAGTGCCTTGCTTGCCGCGTTCAGCGCGTCTTTGCATGCCTGCAATTCTGTTTCTGCTTTTTCGAACACCTCTAAAGCCATGACCTCAGATTGTTTCAATGCGCCGCGGAAATCGCGATAGGCTTCAAGAATTGTGTGTTCGCGATCAATCTGGTCTTTCGTGTCTTTTGTAACGTCTAGAAAGATCGTGCGGATTTTATCAAAACGCGATGGGATGTCGCCACGGGTGACCTTCATCCAAACGTTAGATGCGCGCTCAAGCATATCCAGCTTGCCGTCTTCGAGTTGATCAACCATGCCCTTAGCGTCGTCGCGAATGCTGTCAAAACCTTTGGTGATGTCTTCGTAGCGCTCACCAATGCTCATGGCAGCGATTTGCTCGCGCACGACTTCATTGAAGATGCTGGATTGGTTCAACGTACGGCCGATCAAAATCACGCGGGTTTCGTCAAGTTCCGTGATTTGTTCGAGCAAGGCAGTAATTGGTGCCTCTTCTACATTTTCTGGCCATAGGCCCATTTCGCGGATCGCACCCATTGCTTTGTCCAAATATTGCAATGGTTTTTCAGCAAGTTCAGTCGCCATGATGTTTCTTTCCCAAATTTTCGGCTCAAGGCCATTTTTTGATGCCCGTAAGCTTTTTACCGCTAACGATTGACAGGTTGCAACCATGTTACCATGTGTTGGAGATATTGTGTCAAAATCGCTCAAGGTAAAGGGTTTTCATGAAATTTGTTGGACATTACATTATTTCCGCCTCTCGTAAGGACGTTTGGCACGCGCTCAATGATACACAAATCCTTAAAGCCTGCATTCCCGGCTGCCACAGAATTGATTGGATAGATGACGCAAATCTGGAAGCCACCATCAAGGTCAATCTCGGCATCGCGCATCCAAAATTTGTTGGCGATCTCGCATTGTCAAAAATTGATCCGGCGCGGAGCTATACACTGTCAGGACAGGGGCGCGGCGGGCTCTTAGGACTGGCAAAAGGCTTCGCTGACATCGAATTGGATGATCATTCCGAAGGCTCAACGTTGAAGTTTTCTGCCTATGGTGAGGTGTCCGGATCGATCGAAAAAATCGGCGCCAAACTGGTCAGCGGTGCCGCCCAAGGGGTGATTGATCGCTTCTTCGAGCATTTTGCAGAGCAGTTCGGCGCAACCGCAGTTCCCGTTGAATAAGCGAAAGCATACCTGCGGCGCTGCGCACGGTTCATTTTGCCCCCTCACAATGATATAACATCAATGTGTGTTGCACTTGTTTGTTCGCAAATGCATTTTTGGAACAAACCAACAAAGTCATTTGAGGGAATATGTTGAAAACGCTTGCAAAAAAATTTACCGCTATGGGGTTGGTAACAATTGCCATGTTGGGCGGGGTTGTTCAGGCTGATGAAGTAGATGCTAGCGACTGGCCATCGGTTGTTGCAGCTGCAAAAGGTCAAGAAGTATATTTTAACGCTTGGGGCGGTGCGCCGAACATTAACGCCTATATTGCCTGGGTCGGCGATCGGGTGAAAGCGGATTATGGCGTCACGCTCAATCAGGTAAAGCTTGATGACACAGCTAATGCGGTGAACCGAGTGGTGACAGAAAAGGCGGCGGGTCGCGATGAAGGCGGTTCGGTTGACCTCATATGGATTAACGGCGAAAATTTTGCGTCCATGAAGCGCCAAGGCTTGTTGATTGACGACAATTGGTCAGAGAAACTACCAAACTATCAATTTGCTGACATTGCAGGCAAGCCAACACTGACCTACGATTTTACGGTGCCGGTGGATGGTCAAGAAAGCCCATGGGGCATGGCGCAGCTGACGTTTTATTATGACAGCGCAATGGTTGAAACGCCACCAACCAACCTTGAAGATTTGGCGATTTGGGTTGAAGCAAACCCGGGCCGTTTTACCTATGCAGCTCCGCCAAACTTCATCGGCACGACATTCCTCAAGCAGGTGCTTTATGGCGTTATCAAAGATCAATCGGTTCTGCGCGGTTCGGTTGATGACGCAGATTTTGACGCCGTCACTGCACCTTTATGGGCATATCTTGATCGCTTAAAACCCAATCTTTGGCGTTCTGGTGAAATCTATGCGGCAGACACGACGCAGTTGAAAAACCTGTTGGCCGATGGCGAAATTGGCTTTGCCATGACATTCAATCCCGGCGAAGCGTCTTCAGCGATTAGCGCGCAAGAATTGCCAGCAACCGTGCGCTCATTCGTTTTAGATTATGGGTCAATGGGAAACTCCCACTTCGTGACCATTCCATATAACGCCAATGCAAAAGCGGGCGCGATGGTTGTCGCAAATTTCTTATTGTCAGCAGAAGCGCAAGCCCGCAAAGCCGATGAAAACGTCTGGGGCGATCCAACGGTGCTGGACATCAATTCCCTTTCTGCTGAAAGCAGGGCCCTGTTCGAAACGCTTGAGCGTGGCCCAGCAACTTTGGCCCCAGATCAGTTTGGTGCGACATTGCTAGAACCTGACGTGAGCTGGTCTGCTAGGCTGGAAGATGAATGGGCTGCCCGATACGTGCGCTCTAACTAATGCAAACCAAAACTAAAGGTTGGGGCGATCCGCTATGGATGGCCCCGATCTTCATGATCGTTGTTCTCACGGGGCCTCTGATTGCCGGACTTGCTGGCGTCTTGTTGCCAGCGGTCGGATTTTTCCCCTCGCTTGGTGGCGAGCAATTCACGCTAAATTATTTGCACGCGGTGACCCAAAAACCCGGATTTTGGCATTCGGTAAATTTGTCGATTTGGATTGGTTTGGCAACGACGCTAATATCTTTGGTGCTTGTAACCAGCTTCTTTGCATCACAGTGGGGCAGTTCAAGCTTTAGAACCATTTCCCGTTTTATTTCGCCGCTCATGTCCGTGCCGCACGCGGCAGCGGCTTTTGGCTTTGCGTTCCTCATCGCGCCGTCAGGATGGCTTGTTCGCCTGTTTTCTCCGTGGGCAACGGGTTTTACCCATCCCCCCGATTGGTTGATCATCAACGACCCAATTGGCAATGCTTTGCTGTTCGGTCTGGTGTTAAAAGAAATTCCATTTTTATTTCTGGTTGGATTAGCCGCGTCCAGCCAAATCAATGTGGATGAACGGCTCAAAGTGGCGCGATCGCTGGGGTATGGCCGCGTATGGTCTTGGTTCACAGCTGTTTTCCCCTCGTTCTATAAACAAATGCGTTTGCCCATCTATGCGGTCATCGCTTTCTCCTCATCGGTTGTCGATGTTGCTTTGATTTTGGGGCCAAACTTCCCTGCAATGTTGCCCGTGCAGTTGCTGCGTTGGATGAATGACCCTGAATTGGAAATGCGTTTTGTTGCAGCAGCAGGTGCGGTTTGGCAGCTAGGTGCAACGCTCACAGCGTTGTTGATTTGGCGTGTTGGTGAAGCAATTGTTGGCTATGTCGGGCGGCGCGCATCTGTCAACGGTGAGCGCCATAAATCAGACGCTTGGTTTCGTTTCGGTTCTGCATCGGCCATGAGCATGATGGTTGTGGTTTTCATAATGTCTTTGATTATTCTCCTCATTTGGTCAATTGCCGGTTTTTGGCAGTTTCCACATATTTTGCCTGCCAACTTCACATTGTCCAGATGGATGAGTAACGGTCCCACCCTTTGGGTGCCTATAACAAATGCCATCAAAATCGGCATCACCTCAACGCTGTTTTCCGTGGTTTTGACCGTCGCCTGTTTGGAAAACGAATATCGTCGCAATATTGAATTCACTCCTTCAGCGTTGCGCATTTTGTACCTGCCCTTGATCGTGCCCCAGGTTGCCTTTCTGTTTGGCATTTCGGTGTTTTTGGTGCGCTACGGTTTGGACGGCAGCTTCTGGCCGGTCGCCATGGCGCACACAATATTTGTTTTGCCCTATGTGTTTTTGTCCCTTGCCGCGCCGTATCGAAATTATGATCAGCGCTATTTGCGGGTCGCCGCATCATTGGGTACCACTCAAAACCGTGCCCTTTTTGCCGTGCGTTTACCGATGATGCTCAAACCGATTTTGTTGGCCGCCGCACTTGGAATTGCCATCTCCATTGCACAATATTTGCCAACTTTGCTGATCGGCGCGGGCCGTGTTCCCACCATCACAACAGAGGCGGTGGCGCTCGCTGCTGGCGGTGATCGGCGGTTGATTGGGGTATATGCTTTGGTGCAAATGCTTTTGCCTGCTATCGGATTTGTTGTGGCAGCTATGGTGCCGCGGCTTGCGTTTCCCAACAAAAAGTATTTCAGGTAGGTGATGAAACATCCAAACCACAAAAACGCTCTTTGTCTTGAAAATGTTCGTTTGTTTCATGATGGCAGTAAGCTGTTTGAACTTAACGTCAACGTACAACCGGGCGAAGTTGTTACCATTATGGGGCCATCGGGTTCCGGCAAATCGTCACTGCTCAATCTCATTTCGGGTTTTTTACCACCAAGTTTTAGTTTTACGGGGCGCGTGGTGCTCGATGATGTCGACATAACCGATGCTGATCCGGCGCAAAGAAAAGTTGGATTGATGTTTCAGGATCCGCTGCTCTTTCCCCACTTTAATGTCGAAGAAAACTTAATGTTCGGCTTGCCCGCAGGCGGCAGTCATCACGAACGCTGCAACAAGGTTCGTGCAGCGCTTGATGCGGTGAATATGGCCGATCTTGGTCGCCGTGATCCGCTGACCTTATCGGGTGGACAACAGTCACGCATTGCGTTGTTACGTGTTCTATTGTCAGAGCCCAAAGCCTTGTTATTGGATGAGCCTTTTTCCGCACTTGATTCTGGGTTGCGTGGTAAAGTGCGCGATTTTGTCTTTTCGCAGGCAAAAGCCAAAAAACTACCCACACTTTTGGTGACCCATGATCACGCAGATGCTGACATGTCGGGCGGGCAAATAATCACCATATAAAATTTTACCATGTAGTAAAACACCATGGTTTTGCTGGTGAATGTGCTGGTGTTTGACCGAACGGTCAAAAAATACTTGTAATTGCGCTCCACACCAGCTAACGATTGAAGGAAGCAAGCTGGCGTTTTTGCTTGCGGAGGACCTGATAAAACGCTTGAATTAAAAACATCAAATGGACGCATAGCAGGTTTATTGACCTGTTGTGTTAAACCATATGACGACGTGACAAGGGAGACATTCATGACCGTCCAAAATAAAATTTCTGGTGGTGCAAAAGCCGTACTTGGCGCAGCAACATTTGCTGCTTTGATGACAGGTGTGGCGCTTGCCCAACCTGCGTTGGTTTATGACGTAGGCGGCAAAAACGATAAATCTTTCAATGAAATGGCTTGGAACGGTGCGGAAGCTTATACAAAAGCAACTGGCAACCCGTACCAAGATTTAGAAATCCAAACAGATGCACAGCGTGAGCAAGCACTTCGTCGCTTTGCGCAACAAGGTGCAAACCCAATTGTGGTGCCTGGCTTCACATGGGGCGGACCACTTGACGTTGTGGCTCAAGAATTCCCAGACACTCATTTTGCGATCATCGACATGGTTGTTGATCAGCCTAACGTGCGGTCTGTGTTGTTTAAAGAGCAAGAAGGTTCATACATTGTTGGCGCACTAGCGGCGATGAAGTCTGAAACCGGCACAATCGGCTATGTTACAGCGTTTGATTTCCCACTGCTTCAAGCGTTTGGTTGTGGTTACGTGCAAGGTGCACGTGCGGTAAACCCAGACGTTGTCGTGCTTCAAAACTTCATCGGAACAGATTTTGGTGCCTTTAACGACATCAATACCGGTGGTGAAGTTGGTCGTTCACAGCTTGAGCGTGGTGCGGACGTGCTCTATGCAGCCGCAGGCGCATCTGGTGAAGGCGTGTTGCAAGCAGCCTCTGATGCCGGCAAATTTGGTATCGGCGTTGATAGCAACCAAAACTACCTCTTCCCAGGCACAATGTTGTCATCAATGGTGAAGCGTGTTGACGTTGCGGTTCAAAATGCATTCACAGACGAGATGAATGGCAACTGGACTTCAGGCATCCAATCACTTGGTTTGGCTGAAGGTGGTGTTGGCGCTGCTATGGACGAGTACAACGCCGCGCTCATCACACCAGAGATGCAAGCCAAAGTTGAAGAGCTTACTGCCAAGATCAATTCTGGCGAGATCGCTGTACACGATTATCGTTCAGACAATTCTTGCCCAGTTTCATAATCGAAGGCTGGTAACGGTAACTCAATATGGTTGAGAACTTAACTCAAGCAACTCAGCAGCCCTCGCGGGCTGCTGAGTCTGTTCCTGCGATTGATCTAAGAGGCGTTTCGAAGTCTTTTGGCCCGGTGCAGGCAAATAAAGACATCAACTTGACTGTAAAGCGTAATTCGATCCACGGCATTGTTGGGGAGAATGGTGCTGGCAAGTCGACTTTAATGTCGATCCTATATGGCTTTTACACAGCCGACGCCGGCGAAATTTACGTCCATGGCGAGAAGGTAAAAATCAAAGATTCTAGCCATGCCCTGGATTTGGGTATCGGCATGGTGCACCAGCATTTCATGCTGGTCGAAAATTTCACGGTACTTGAGAATATCATTCTTGGCGCTGAAGGTGATCATCTCCTTGCACCAAGTATGGCTGCGGCGCGCAAGGAATTGACGCGACTGGCTGAAGATTATGGGTTGAATGTTGACCCGGACGCGATCATCGAAGACCTTTCGGTGGGGCAAGAGCAGCGTGTTGAAATTCTCAAAGCGCTTTATCGTGGTGCCGACGTGCTCATCCTGGATGAGCCAACGGGGGTGTTGACGCCAACTGAGGCGGATCAATTGTTCCGCATCTTGGAACAGCTTCGCGACGAAGGCAAAACGATCATTTTGATCACCCATAAGCTGCGCGAAATTATGGCCATTACCGATACTGTTTCAGTGATGCGGCGAGGTACGATGGTTGGTACCGTCGCCACCAAAGATACATCGCCAGATCAATTGGCAGAAATGATGGTCGGCCGTCGTGTTCTGCTGCAAGTTGAAAAAACTGAAGCCAAGCCGGGTGAGAAGGTACTTGAAGTCGAGAACCTATCTGTGACCGACGATATTGGTGTGCCGCGCGTCAAGAACGTCTCATTTGACGTCCGCGCTGGTGAGATTGTCGGCATTGCAGGGGTCTCCGGCAACGGTCAATCGCAATTGTTGCAAGCCATTTCGGGCATGTTTTCACCGCTTTTGGGTGAAATTCGGATCAATGGTAAAAAGATCAAGTTCGATGGCGACGGTGTTGCAGCAGAAGTGCGCCGGATGGGGCTGGCCCATGTGCCAGAAGACCGGCACAGAATGGGCTTGGTCACGCAGTTCGAGGAGTGGGAAAACTCCATGCTCGGTTACGAAGATGCGCAAAAATATGGCAATGGGCCAATGCTTTCGCTCACCGCAGCTCGAAAAGAGGCGGACAAACGCATCGAGATGTTTGACATCCGCCCGCAAAACTCGCGCCTAAAGACCGCAAATTTTTCTGGCGGCAATCAGCAAAAAATTGTGCTAGCCCGTGAAATGGACCGTGATCTGGATATTTTGATTGTCGGCCAACCCACGCGCGGCGTGGATATCGGGGCGATTGAGTTCATCCATAAGCAAATTATTGAATTGCGCGATCAAGGTAAAGCGGTGCTTATGGTATCTGTTGAGCTGGATGAAATCCGATCGCTTTCGGATCGTGTACTTGTGATGTTTGACGGTGAAATTGTCACCGAGTTGCCACCAACTGCAAGTGAAAAAGAGTTTGGGTTGGCAATGGCCGGGCTAGACCCAGCTGAGCAATAAATCGGGGGAATTGCGATGAGTTCGAGACAGCCATTGCCGAATTGGGCATTGAATGTCCTTATGCCAGCCATGAACGTGTTGCTGGCGCTAATTGTTGGCGGACTTGCTGTCGCTGTGATTGGGGAGAATCCGTTCGAAGCCATGAAAGTTCTGGCCTACGGGGCTTTTGGCACCGGCACGGGCATGGGCTTCACCTTGCATTTTGCGACCAGTTTCATCTTTACCGGCCTCGCAGTTGCGGTCGCATTTCATGCAGGTCTGTTTAATATTGGTGGTGAAGGTCAGGCGTATGTCGCCGGGCTTGGCGCGATCATGATGGCGCTTTGGCTTGACCAAACCCACTGGATTATTGTGCTGTTCGCTTCAACTTTTGCTGCGATGGCACTCGGCGCAATCTGGGCCATCATACCAGGCTATTTGCAGGCAAAGCGTGGCAGCCATATCGTGATCACAACGATCATGTTTAACTTTATCGCCTCTGCGTTTATGAGCTACATGCTCGCCCGAGTGATCACCAACCCTGGCGCAAACGCTGAAACACGCACGATTGCCGAAGCCGGTCGATTGCCGTTAATGGCAGAATATTTCAGTTACTTCAAATATTCGCCGCTCAACGTAACATTCATCTTTGGTATTCTAGCGCTGATATTTGTTTATGTGCTTATTTGGCGCACAAAATTGGGCTTCAAAATCCGCACACTTGGCTCCAACCCCGAAGCCGCTCGATATGCCGGGATCAACGCCGTCACGATCATTATGATTGCTATGGCCATCGCAGGCGCATTGGCCGGTCTGATGGCGGTAAATGAAGCGGTTGGCGTACAAAAACGCCTGGTTGTTGGTTATGTCCAAGGCTTTGGCTTTGTGGGCATCGCCGTGGCCTTTATGGGCCGCGCACATCCGGTTGGCATCGCATTCGCTGCCGTTTTGTTTGGGGCGCTGTACCAAGGTGGGTTGGAGTTGGCTTTCGTTATGCCGTCGGTACCAAGCGACCTCGTGGTCGTTATTCAGGCACTCGTTATTCTTTTTTCTGGTGCCATGGACGAAATGTTTAAACCGATGCTTGAGCGCATATTTGGAGCGTTCCGGTCGCCCTCGGGAAATCAAGACGACACAGCTGAAAAGAAGGAAGTGTAACGATGGGCATGAACGATATCATTTTCCTTCTTGATTCCTCTGTCCGGTTGGCAGTGCCTATTCTGTTGGCTACGCTTGCAGGGTTATTTTCCGAGCGCGCAGGCATTGTTGACATCGGTCTTGAAGGCAAGATGCTGGGCGCGGCATTTGCCGCCGCTGCAGTGGCCTCGCTGTCGGGTTCAGTGTGGTTTGGTATGCTTGCAGCCATAGCGGTGTCAACAGCGATGTCGATGATCCACGCCTTCGCGTCGATCAATTTGCGCGGCAACCAAGTCATTTCTGGCGTCGCGTTGAACTTCTTGGCTGCTGGTTTAACAGTGTTTATCGGCCATTCGATATTCAAACGCGGCGGAACCACCCCGAATTTGCCTCAGGATGCTCGTATAGGGCCTATTGAATTGCCATTTGCCACAGAAATTGGACAAGTGCCGTTCATTGGTCCAATCTATGAGCAATTGATTTCTGGACATACGATCATTGTCTATTTTGCGTTTGCGGCTGTGCCCATCACGGCTTGGGTGCTTATGCGTACGCGTTTCGGTTTGCGTCTGCGCGCGGTTGGTGAAAATCCCAAAGCACTCGACACGGCGGGCATTTCAGTTTTCAAACTGCGCTACCAAGCATTGATTGTTACAGGTGTTCTGTGCGGCATTGCGGGGGCTTATTTGTCAACGTCACAGGGGGCAAACTTTAGCGAAAATATGACCGCAGGACGTGGTTTTATCGCGCTTGCTGCCCTCATTTTCGCAAAATGGCGGCCTTGGAACGCTCTTTGGACTTGCTTGTTGTTTGGTGTGTTGAGTGCCGCGCAAATCAGATTGCAAGGCGTTGAGTTCCTATTTATTGGGGAAGTGCCGGTGCAATTTATTCAAGCACTGCCATACATCCTGACTGTTGTGTTGCTGGCTGGATTTATCGGCCGCGCTGTTCCACCAAAAGCTGTTGGGCAGCCCTACGTCAAGGAGAGATAAAATGGATGCGGTAACGCAAGCCCTTTATGATGCGGCCCAAAAGGTGCGCAAGCATGCACACGTGCCCTATTCTAACTTTCCAGTAGGCGCTGCAATTTTGGCTGATGACGGTGCGATTTATGCTGGTTGCAATGTCGAAAACGCAGCTTATCCGCAAGGGTCGTGCGCTGAAGCATCGGCGATTTCGGCAATGATTGGCGCAGGGGCAAAAAAGATACACCGCATCTTTGTAATCGGAAAAGGTGTCGACCCTGTCACCCCGTGTGGCGGGTGTCGTCAACGTATCCGCGAATTTGCCACGGCTGAGACCGTGATTATTTGCACAAGTGAAGACGGCGATTCAAAAAGCTATTCGATGAGCGAATTGTTACCCGACGGGTTTGGCCCAGAAAGTTTGGAGGCGGTAAAGTGAGTGCAGCAAATGCAAATGCAGAAATCATTCGAGATCGTGCTGGTTCTGAACCAATTGAGGTCGCATTAGTCCTGGGATCAGGATTGTCAGGTGTTGGCGATTTGCTCAGTGATCGCGAAGAAATTCGCTACGATGAGCTTGTTGATTTTCCAACAGGTGGCGTGTCTGGGCATGGCAAGGCTTTGTTGGTTGGCACGTTAAGTGGCAAGCGTACTGCGATCTTGACCGGCCGCGCCCACTATTACGAAGAAGGCCGCGCCGACGTGATGCGCGTGCCGCTTGAAACAATGCGCGCAGTTGGCGCAAAAACGCTGTTGCTGACAAATTCTGCCGGGTCTTTGGAGAACGACATTGCACCGGGCGAATTGATGATGATTTCTGATCACATCAATTATAACGGTTTTAACCCGCTGATTGGCGAACCAACAGACGACAGGTTCGTCAACATGGTTGATGCCTACGACCCGCAATTGCGTAAACAGGCGCTATCCATCGCAGACGATTTGTGGATTACGTTAAAAGAAGGCGTTTACGCTTGGTACTCTGGCCCGACATTTGAAACGCCAGCCGAAATCCGCATGATCAAAGGTTTTGGGGCGAACGCTGTCGGCATGTCTACGGTTCCGGAAGCGATTTTGGCGCGTTTCTTGGGGATGCGTGTTTGGGCTTGTTCATCGATCACGAATATGGGTGCAGGGCTGTCGGATGAAACCATCTCCCACCAGCACACCAAGGAAATGGCGCTTAAAGGCGCGAAAAAACTCGAGCAGTTGCTCGAAAGATTGGTAGGGGAATTATGACCCTCAAAGCTATTTCAATTGATGCGCATAATCACAATCATCAGCGAAATCCGGGTTTTGATCTGGATTTGGGATGGTTGCGGCAAGTGCGCATGAACCGCTCGGCGCTTGAACGCCGCGCATCGACAATTGGCACCCGTCGCTCCGTGAAAAAGCAATGGCAGGTTGCGTGGTTACTCCGCGCGATCACCGTGATTGATCTGACGACGCTGAACGGCGACGATAGTGCGGGGCGCGTTGAACGTCTATGCGCAAAAGCCCGTCAGCCGGTTCGCCCAGAAATTCTGGCCGCACTTGGTGCCGGAGGATTGAAAATCAATCCCGGCGCCGTTTGCGTCTATCACAATTTCGTCGAAACCGCTGTGCATGCGCTCAAAGGCACGGGTATTCCGGTGGCAGCGGTTTCCACGGGTTTTCCCGCCGGGCTTACCCCGTTTGAAACCCGCGTGAAAGAAGTTGAAGCCTCGGTTGCCGCTGGTGCAAAAGAAATCGACGTAGTGATTGAACGTCATCATGTTCTTAATGGTGACTGGCAAGCCCTATATGATCAAATGAAGGCCTTCCGCGAAGCTTGCGGTGAAGCGCATTTGAAAACGATCTTGGGAACCGGCGAATTGGCGACGCAGACCAATGTGGCAAAAGCGTCATTGGTTTGCATGTTGGCCGGGGCTGACTTTATCAAAACGTCGACAGGCAAGGAAAAGGTCAACGCTGATTTACAAACATCTTTGTCGATGATCCGTATGATCCGCTGGTTCCACGAAGAAACCGGCGTTGAAATTGGCTACAAGCCCGCTGGTGGTATCTCAAAAGCCAAAGATGCGATTACTTTTATGGCGTTGATGAAGGAAGAGCTGGGCAACAATTGGTTGCAACCGCACCTGTTCCGCTTTGGCGCTTCTAGCCTTTTGACGGATATCGAAAGACAACTCGAACATAATGCGACCGGTCGCTATTCAGCCGACTATCGCCAACCGATGGTTTAGGGCAGGACAATGAACATTCCTGAGATTTTCAAGAACCTTGAATATGGTCCAGCCCCTGAGGGGGACGAGCAAGCGGTGGCGTGGCTTGATAGCCATGCCCGCAAGTTCGGCAGCTTCATTGATGGCGACTTCACAAAGCCCGGCAAAACGTTCGCCACAAACAATCCAGCGAACGGCAAAGAACTGGCGCAAATCACCCAAAGCACTAAGGCTGACCTGGACCGCGCGGTAAAAGCGGCACGCAAGGCAACTGGTCCTTGGCAAGCCTTGTCCGGCTTTGAACGGGCAAAGTTCCTTTATGCAATTGCCCGCCAAGTGCAAAAACACGCGCGCCTGTTCGCGGTGCTTGAAACCATGGACAATGGCAAACCCATCCGCGAAAGCCGTGATGTGGATGTGCCTTTGGTGGCGCGTCATTTCTATCACCATGCAGGCTGGGCCCAGCATATTGAGCGCGAGTTCCCAGACCACCAGCCCTATGGGGTTTGCGGGCAAGTTATCCCGTGGAATTTCCCACTATTGATGATGGCATGGAAAATTGCGCCAGCCTTGGCGGCAGGCAACACAGTGGTGTTGAAACCTGCAGAACTCACGTCGCTTACAGCTTTATTGTTTGCAGAGATTTGTCGTGAAATTGGCCTGCCAGCAGGTGTGGTCAATATCGTCACTGGCAATGGTGAAGTCGGCGCGGCGATCATGGAACATGAAGGTATAGACAAAGTTGCCTTCACCGGATCAACAGGTGTCGGCAAAGCCATTCGCAAAGCAACCGCAGGCTCTGGCAAAGGCATTTCGCTCGAGCTGGGTGGCAAGTCACCGTTCATCGTTTTTGAAGACGCGGACATTGATAGCGCGGTTGAAGGCTTAGTGGACGCGATTTGGTTCAATCAGGGCCAAGTATGCTGCGCTGGTTCACGGCTATTGGTCCAAGAAAGCATCGAGAAGCGTTTCATCAAAAAACTTAAAGCACGCATGGCAAAATTGCGTGTGGGTGACCCGCTCGACAAAGCCATCGACATCGGCGCGATGATTGCACCAATTCAGATCGAACGCGTCACAGAATTGATGAAAAAAGGCGAAGCAGAAGGCGCGATAAAATATCAGCCTGATGGCGAATTGCCGGCCGATGGTTGCTATATGAAGCCAACGCTTTTCACAAATGTGAGCCCTGCCAATACGATTGCCAGTGAAGAAGTTTTTGGCCCCGTTTTGGTTTCTATGAGTTTCCGCACACCTGATGAAGCGGTCGCGCTTGCCAACAATTCTCGCTACGGACTTGCGGCCAGCATTTGGAGCGAGAACATCAATCTCGCACTCGATATCGCGCCGCGCATTCAGTCTGGCATTGTGTGGATTAACTCCACCAACCAGTTTGACGCTGCATGTGGTTTTGGCGGTTATAAGGAAAGTGGATTTGGCCGTGAAGGCGGCAAAGAAGGCATGTCAGCCTACCTGCGCCCGACGTGGGAAACCAAGCTCAAAGCCTTGCCTGCAACGCCAAAACCCGCTGCGCCGAAATTGTTTGAAACAGATGGCATTGATCGCACAGCCAAACTCTATATTGGCGGCAAGCAAACACGTCCGGACGGCGGCTATGCCCGCCCAATCACTGGGCCGGATGGCAAATTGATCGCCGAAGTCGGCGAAGGAAATCGCAAAGACATTCGCAACGCAGTGGAAGCCGCCAGAGGCGCTTTGGGTTGGGGCAGCAAAACCGCCCACTTGCGGTCGCAAATTCTGTATTACATGGGTGAAAATCTCGACTACCGCAAATCTGAGTTCGCGGATCGCATTCGCGCCATGACGGGTGTGAGTGCCGCTGCTGCAAAGAAAGAAGTCGATCAATCTATCGAGCGCTTGTTTGCTTTTGCGGGATGGGCCGACAAATATGATGGCGCAGTGCACAATCCACCAACCCGGTCGATGGTTGTGGCCATGGTAGAACCGATTGGCGTTATCGGCATAACTGCGCCAGATGAAGCGCCTTTGCTCGGCGCGATTTCTTTGCTCGCACCTGCAATTGCGATGGGCAACACGACGGTGTTGGTGCCATCCGAACATGCGCCCTTGGCCATGACGGATTTTTATCAAGTCATGGATACGTCTGATTTGCCGGGCGGCGTGGTGAACATTGTGACGGGCGAAAAAGACAGCCTAACCAAAACGCTTGTCGAGCATGACGGCGTTGATGCGCATTTTTATGCGGGTGACGCAGCGGGCGGTAAATTGGTCGAACAAATGTCGATCCACAATCTCAAACAAACATGGACCAACAAAGGCAAAGCCATTGATTGGACCGACAAAGCGATTTGTGAAGGCGACTATTTCTTAGCCCGCACAACACAAGTCAAAAATGTATGGGTGCCTTACGGCGCCTAAATGGTGAGTATTTATGGTCTTTTTGCCCCAAGAAGTGATTGCCAAAAAACGCGACGGTGAGCGGCTTTCTAGTGAAGAAATCACCGCTTTCATTGCGGGCCTGACCAATGGTGAGGTGAAGCCTGAGCAAGCCGCCGCTTTTGCCATGGCCGTCTACTTCCAGAACATGGAATTGGATGAGCGCATTGCGTTGACAGAGGCCATGCGCGACAGCGGCGATGTGCTTGATTGGTCAGACTTTGATGGGCCGATATTGGACAAACACTCCACAGGTGGCGTTGGCGATAATGTCTCTTTGATGCTTGCGCCAATTTGGGCCGCTGTTGGCGCTTATGTGCCCATGATTTCTGGCCGAGGATTGGGCCACACGGGCGGAACGCTCGATAAATTTGATGCGATCCCGGGCTATACCACTAGCCCAGACAACGAATTATTTCGCAAAGTTGTGCGTGAAACGGGTTGCGCAATTATTGGTCAAACGGCCAATTTGGCCCCGGCAGACAAAATTATGTATGGCATTCGCGATGTGACTGCGACGGTCGAAAACGTCTCCCTGATCACCTCCTCAATTCTGTCAAAAAAACTGGCAGCTGGTTTGGATGCGTTGGTGCTTGACGTGAAGGTTGGTACCGGAGCCTTTATGCGCACCGCTGGCGACGCGGATGAATTGGCCAAAAGCCTCGTTAATGTAGCAAACGGTGCAGGGGTGAAAACTTCAGCCTTGATCACCGACATGAATGAACCTTTGGCCAGCGCTGCAGGCAATGCGGTGGAAGTGCGCAACGCTGTGAGGTTCCTCACAGGCGCGCACCAAGACAAGCGTTTGCTCAGCGTTACGATTGAACTGGCCGCGCTCGGGCTTGGTCTTGCTGGCATTGAAAGCGACATGGTGATTGCCCGTCAGAAATGCCAAACGGCGTTGGACAATGGTGCCGCTGCCGAACGGTTTGGCAAAATGGTTTCAATGCTTGGTGGTCCGACAGACTTCGTCGAAAATCACGATACCTATTTGCCAGTTGCGCCGATCATTCGTGATGTTTTTGCAGACCGTGAAGCTAACATTTCGGGTGTCGATGCAAAGGGCGTCGGCATGGCGGTTGTGGTGCTAGGGGGCGGTCGCAAAACCCCCGGCGATCAACTCGATTATGCAGTGGGCTTTGACCGCATCACGCCAATAGGCACCAAATTGGACGCGAATACACCGATTGCGCGTATCCACGCCGCAGATGAAGATAGCGCCTCAGAGGCCGCTAACCGGTTGCGCAAAGCCTATCAATTTGGTGAAGTGGGCGCATCGAGCGAACTTTTTCACGGCCTGATCACAAACTGATCTGACCGCTAGTTCTAAACATATGGAGGCAAATATGCCCCGAGCGATATTGTGTGTTCTGGATAGTTTTGGCATTGGCGGCGCGCCGGACGCAGCAGTGTTCGGCGATGAGGGCTCGAATACGCTTGGGCATATTGCGGATGCATGTGTGCAGGGACTGGGCGATAAAACTGGTTTGAGAGCTGGCCCGCTTAACATCCCCAACATGGACATGCTTGGCCTTGGCCAAGCAGCGTTGGGCGCAAGTGGTGAACTGCCAGCAGGTTTATCGGGTGAACATAGAGCGGGCATATGGGCGCATGCCAGCGAAGTTTCAAAGGGTAAGGACACCCCGTCAGGACACTGGGAAATTGCAGGTGTGCCGGTAGTATTTGATTGGGGTTACTTCCCCGAAACTGCGCCAACTTTCCCAAAAGAATTGACTGATGAATTCATCAAGCGCGCCAACTTGCCCGGTATTTTAGGGAATAAACATGCGTCGGGTACTTTCGTCATTGCCGAGTTGGGCGAAGAAAGCATCAAAACCGGCATGCCAATTTGCTACACCAGCGCGGACAGCGTGTTTCAAATTGCGGCGCATGAAACCCACTTTGGTTTGGATCGATTGAATGAGATTTGTGAAATCGCGTTTGATTTGGTGAAGCCCTATAATATCGGTCGTATTATAGCTCGACCCTTCGTTGGTGAAACGCCAGACACGTTTGTACGCACGGGAAATCGTCGTGATTTTTCAATCAAACCACCGGAGCCAACTTTGTTGGACCGCGCCAAAGATAACGGTCGGCAAGTTTTTGCAGTGGGTAAAATATCGGATATTTATGCGGCGCAGGGGGTGACCCATAAGATCAAAGCCAACGGCAATATGAAGCTGTTCGATGCCACATTGGACGCAATTGACATGGCGCGGGATGGCGATTTGATTTTTACAAATTTTGTGGATTTCGACATGCTTTATGGCCATACACGTGATGTGCCAGGTTATGCCGCAGCGCTAGAGCGGTTTGACCAACGCTTGCCTGAAATTATTGCCAAAATGAATGAAGATGATTTACTCATACTGACGGCTGATCACGGTTGCGATCCGACATGGCAAGGCAACGACCATACGCGCGAACAAGTGCCTGTTTTATTGTTTTCCCCAAGTTTGACCAAAGGATCAAAGGGCGCTAGATCGACATTCGCCGACATTGGTGAAACAGTGGCTGCATGGCTGCAATTGCCTGCCGGACCACACGGCACCGCGTTTTTTTAAGGATCAAGGACGACGAATATGAAAAATGTAACGGTTATTGATCACCCGCTGGTGCAACATAAGCTCACGATTATGCGCAACAAGGAAACCTCGACCGCAAGCTTTCGTCGGTTGTTGCGCGAAATCGCGCATCTATTGTGCTACGAAATAACCCGCGATCTCGAGCTTGAAGATATCGACATTGAAACCCCAATTCAGCCGATGAAAGCACCGACACTCAAAGGCAAAAAATTGGTTTTTGCTTCAATCCTGCGCGCAGGTAATGGATTGCTTGAAGGAATGTTGGACCTCGTGCCATCCGCCCGCGTTTCACATATAGGTCTTTATCGGGACCCTGAAACACTTGAAGCGATTGAGTATTATTTCAAAGCCCCATCAGATGTGGCAGACCGTTTGGTCGTTGTGGTTGACCCGATGTTGGCAACCGCCAACTCTGCAATTACAGCTGTGGACCGTATCAAACGGCGCGGGGCGGATAATTTGCGGTTTCTTTGCTTGCTTGCAGCCCCCGAAGGCATTGTGCGCTTTCAAGAAGCGCATCCGGACGTGCCGATCTTCACCGCAGCAATTGATGAACGGCTAAACGAAAAAGGCTACATCATTCCGGGTCTGGGCGACGCTGGCGACCGGATGTACGGAACGCGATAACTCAGAAATAGAATTTGATTTGGGGGGCAAAGCACGGGTTGCTTTGCCTTTTTTTATGCCGCTTTGAGCGGCAGTCCAAATTCAATAAGCTCTTTGCGCGCCTGCGCAGGGTTCTCAAAATGGACAGCCTTCATGCCCAAATAACGCGCGGCGGTCACATTTGGAAAGCTGTCATCAATCAAAACGCATTGGTCGGGCGCTAAACTATACCGGTCCAAAAGCCGATGAAAAATCCGATAGTCTGGTTTGATCAATCTTTCATTTCCTGAAACGACGATACCGTCAAACTTGCGCAAGAATTCGTATTTTTCCAAACACTCGTGAAATTTCTCGCGGGAAAAGTTGGTAATTGCAAATGTCGGGATTTCTGCTTCGATCAATTCATTTTGAATATCGATGGTACCCTCAATTAGGCCCGATATCATTTCGTGCCAACGCCGATCAAAAGCCGAAATCTGCTCGAAATATTGCGGAAACTGATTGGTTTTCTCTTGAATACCTTCGGCATAAGACTTGCCCGCATCAAACTCAATGTTCCAAAGGCTGGTGCAGACATGGTCATGAAACCATTGCGCATCTTCTTCGGTATCAAAAAGTTTGCGGAATAAATACATTGGGTTCCAGTCGATAAAAACCCCGCCCAGATCAAATACTGGGACCAAATAATCTGACATATGGGAAATCCGTTTGTTGGGGGTGCTGGAAGTTAGTTTAAGAGGATTTCAGCATCAAAGCGAGGGCGATAGAAGTAGGTTTTTTCCAATGTAAAGCCAGACTGGAAGATAAAATCGACAATTGGTACCCATTGTGTGGTGGCTTCACCAATGATGAGGTATTTCTTTTTGGATTGGTTGGCCATTTCCGGCGGCAATGCGTAAATTGAGTTTTTCGCATATTTGACGCCACCATTAAACCCTCTGCTCCATCGCACCTTTGCCTTGCCCTTTTTATTCACATAAACGCTGGTGACAACTTGTTTAAGTGTCCCAGCAGGATAGGGGGCCATGGTGAATTCCGCAGCTTCGAAATAATCGTCCAAAACGGTGCTTGGCAATGAGCCGTCTGCACGAGCGACAAGATCGCCAACTGCGCCTGCCACGACAGCCAAGCGACGATCCATAATAATCAGGCGGCTAACTTCTGCAGTACCGATATAGGTAAGCAACAGGATTGGCAAAATGAGCGCAAACTCGACCGCTGCAACAGCCTTGGTATCTCGGCTAAATCGCAAGGCCGCATTTTGGAAGAAGCGAAGAGACTTGAAAATCAATATGCTCATCAAAACGGCTCATTCATGAATACACGAGCCGACGAAATGATCAGCGAGCTACCATATTTGGAGAATCCAAAATCGAAGCCCAAAAATGTGTTCCACTTGTAATAGGCTTCCACCAGAATGACTTGCCTGGAATTCCCGGGTGCAAATTGTTCTACCAATATCCAGTCGCCGTTCTCATCTACCGGCGGGGTGGTGTCGGCAACTGCGAAGTTTGCAATAGGGCGCGTGCGCAACTTGATCCCCGGGCAGTTGATCAACCCAAATGTACGCTCGCAAACTTTAGTGCGAAAATCGGCAGCAGAATAACTCTTGGCTTCACCGATCATAATTAATCGGGCTGCATCATCAACGGCACTGTCAAAAATTTGGCTACCTAGAAGGAACATACCCGTTTCCAAAATTGCGCCGATTAGGGCGAAGAATGGCAATGCTAGTAGTGCGAATTCGATAGCGGTCACGCCATCGTCTTGACTGGCGAGGCGCTTGGTCTGGCGTATGAATAATGTTCTGAAATTCCTAATCAAAGCCAATTCCAAATCCACAAACGGGAGTTTTCAAGTATTGAGTATCGAACAAGAACATTACCGTTCCATTGAAAACTGAGCTTCAATGCAAACTATTGTGTGTACCTGATAGATTAGTTGCCGCTGTTCACGCTGGTTGCCGTGTTTAGAGAATCAACGATATCTTTAACATAATCGGGGTGGTCGCCACCCAGCGCCATCGGCTGACAATTCGGCGCACACGAGATAGACGTCTTTGCACTGCCTTGAAAGACGGTGACAAGATTTGCGCCATCAGCACTTACATTAATGATGAGATCGGCGATCGGATTGCCCACCGCATCTAACGCAATCAAGTTGGTTGAACCATACCCTTTGCCCGTCAGAACTAAAGTCCTGGGGTCTTGTATGGTTGCATCCGCTATGATGGGGTTGCCAATTACTATGGTGGAAGCGGCAGAAGGTAGCCGCAAAATGCGGGCCATATTCATCATGACGCTTATCTCGCTTTTAGACTCCGCAGCAATTGTTGCGGTTGCTATTGCGATCCCCAAAACACCAGCGCTGATCCCAGCGGCGAATTTTGCAAATGTCATGATTTACCTAACTGTAACTATAAACTCACGCCCAACATGCACAATAATGGTGAACAAATGGCAAATATGCCCAATTGTGCCATGCCCGGGTGCTGCACCCTAGTAAAGATGGAAGGAAGGAAATAGTTGTATTATTCTAGTTACAAACTGTTAACTATAAAAAGTAACGATATAGTAATCATAAGTAACGCGACTGGCTATGCTTAGGCGCTGCTAGTTCAAATTAACACTATTTCAAGAAAGCAAGCTTAAGTTGGTGTTCGAGTTCGGTGGTGAGGATCGGACAAATTTATTGTCACGTCGTGACAAAGAGCAAGGAGCAACAAAATGAATTTGGTAAAAAAGTTTCTAAGTGACGAGTCAGGCGCGACCGCAATCGAATACGGTTTGATCGCAGCATTGATTTCTGTCGTAATCATTGGTGCAGCAACTGCAATGGGCGGTCAGCTGTTCGCAGTGTTCAATAGCATTACAGTGGCAATGGGCGGCACAGCTGCATCATAATAAGCCACATGATCACAAGATGTGATCTACAGCTAAATACTAAGGGGGGCAATTTGCCCCTCTTTTTTTATGTGCTTTTGCATCAGATTTACTGCGGCCTAACTATTTCCCGGTAAACAAGCACCATCCAGACGAACGAATTTAGTAGAGATTAACCACATGCTTACTTCAGTATTGGCTTTAGCTTTTCCGCTCCTAATGGCATTTGCAGCAGCCTATGATTTGCTGACCATGCGGATTCCCAACTGGATTTCGTTGGCGCTAATCGTCAGTTTTGCAATATGCGCCGTTGCCATAGGTATGCCGATCCAACAGGTCGGTATCCATGTCGGTATCGGTGCCGCCGTGTTGGCTGTTGCCTTCTTATTGTTCATTCCAGGTTGGATTGGCGGCGGGGACGCAAAACTTGCAGCAGCGATTGGGCTGTGGATGGGGGCTGGAGAACAAGCCGTGCAGTATCTCGTGTACTCTGCCTTTTTGGGCGGTGTACTGACGTTGCTTTTATTGTTGTTTCGCTGGAAAGTGCCGAAGACTTGGCTGCCAAAAGCCGAGTGGATACTTCGATTGCATGACAACAAAGTCGGTGCGCCATACGGAATTGCACTCGCCATCGGGGCGATGAT